>JAZRVL010000057.1:0-43564 GCA_045599105.1 Kiritimatiellia bacterium | reverse complement strand
TGCCCCGGGAAGCCTTGGGATTCCGGCGACCAAGATTTTCACTTGGTTTTTCGTTACTCATGTCCGCATAATCACTAGCATCCGCTCCACGGCCGCTTCCGCGCACCGCTTCGACGCTGCGTACTACGCTCTCCTACCGTCGTTCCGTGAGGAACGGCCCGCGAATTCGGTTCGACGTTTGACTCCCGATCATTTTCGGCGCGGAGTCTCTCGAGTAGTCAGCTGTTACGCACTGTTTAAATGATGGCTGCCTCTAAGCCAACATCCTACCTGTCTGAGAGACCTCACTGCCTTAGTGACTTAACGTCGATTTGGGACCTTATTCGGCGGTCTTGGGCTGTTTCCCTTTCGACAATGAAGCTTAGCCCCCACTGTCTCACTCCCGGATATGCAATCACACTGGTCTTCGGAGTTTGACGGACTTCGGTATCCCGGTAGGGACCCTAGATCGATCAGTGCTCTACACCCAGTGGAAGTATTGTCCGAGGCTGCCCCTAAAGGCATTTCGGAGAGAACCAGCTATTACCCAGTTTGATAAGTCTTTCGCTCCTATCCTCAGCTCATCGAAGACCTTTTCAACGGTCACTCGTTCGCACCTCCACTCCCTGTTACGGAAGCTTCACGCTGTCCAAGGATAGCTCGCATGGGCTTCGGGTCCAACGCAACCGACTTAAGCGCCCTGTTCGGCCTCGCTTTCGCTTCGCCTCCCCTTTCGGTTAGGCTTGCCGGCTACGTTGACTCGCGGACTCATTATGCAAAAGGCAAACGGTCGCGTCCTAAAAGGACGCTTCCATAGCTTGTGGACGCACGATTTCAGGTCTGTTTCACTCCGCTAGCAGCGGTTCTTTTCGCCTTTCCCTCGCGGTACTCGTTCACTATCGGTCATCGGTTAGTATTCAGCCTTGGAGGGTGGTCCCCCCGGATTCAGACGGCGTTTCACGTGCACCGTCCTAATTGGGATACCAGTAGGAGAAAAAGTAGTTTTCGGTTAAGGGGCTCTCACCCGCTATGGCCTGACCTTCCAGTCAAGTTCACCTAACTATTTCCCTTCCACGTCCTGGTCCCGCAACCCCGAAAAGCAAGCTCCTCGGTTTGGGCTAAAGCGCTTTCGCTCGCCACTACTTACGCTATCTCGTTTGATTTCTTTTCCTGTGTAGGTACTGAGATGTTTCACTTCCCTACGTGTAGCTTCTTGGGACTATGAATTTATCCCAAAATAGTACTCGGTTAAAAGTACTGGGTTGCCCCATTCGGAAATCTCCGGATCAATGCTCGTTGACAGCTCCCCGAAGCTTATCGCAGTCTTCCGCGTCCTTCATCGCCTCCTGATGCCAAGGCATCCGTCGTGCGCCCGTATACGCTTAGCAAGAAAAAACTCTTGATCTCGTATTACGAGTTGTAATTCTCTTTAATTTCCAACTTACGATTGTCAAAGAACGATTGTCGCCTTTTTTAGGCAACGAACGTATAGTATATCATAAACCCTATCACTCGCGCAAGGGGGTATTTTAACCTTAAAACTACCATACTTGAGGAATAGACGATACCGCTTGGCGTAAAGCGGAGACGCTTTCGTGGTAATAGTGACGCGTCATTGCCGTTGACTCGTGCCCAACTATGGACTGGACGACCGATAGTGGCACGCCTGCATTGGCAGCAAATGAGACGAAAGTATGTCTTAAGGAGTGAAAAGTCGCTTCTGGCGTCAAACGCGAGCGGCCTTCAAGCAAAATGGAAGTTCTAATCCCAGCTTCTTTGAAGATAGTCGATATTCTCCCGCTAATCCGAGGACGGGCAATACGATAGTTTTCGCAAATAAATGGCAAAAGTGGCCCACTTTTCGGTTCCTCACCGATAGCTATGCGCAAAATAGGGTGAATTGGGATGGTAATTGGCCTGCCGTGACTATGGCGCTTGGTTTTGGATGGGATGCACTGGATAATGTCATGCGCCAAATCGATCTCCGCCCAAGTAAGCTGACAGCAATCCCCAAGGCGAAGCCCCGTATAAATACCCACCAAAAATAGCGTATGCCACTCTCTACCCATGTGCTTTGCCGCCTCAAGAAGTCGTTTAAGCTCATCCAAAGTAAGCTCTCTACGGCTATGCGAGTCGTCGGGGCGCAATCGCACCCCTTTCCATGGGTCGTCAATAATCCCTGCTTTTTCGGAAAGCACACGAAATATCTCCCTCAAAACGCATACGCGTCCGTTGTAAGTAGATGCTGAATGGTCAACTCTAAGACAGGCAAGATACTCCGAAACCATTTCCGCATTAATTCCCGCAAGATCACTTACTGGTAAATAATGTGTCTGCATCCATCGTGCAAAGTGCATCCAAACAATGCGCTTTCCACTTAATGTAGATTGGGCAAGTTCATTGCGATTAGGAGATTTAACATACTCAAACCACACTTCGGCAAGCGGAATGCGCTTTTCGCCCAATCCGAGGGGAGCTAAAAAGCGTTGCAAAATTCGCTCGGCTTCAAAGCGATCCTTGGTACGGGTTGAACGGCTATAGCGCTTTCCGTCAATACTAACTCGCATCGTCCAGCGACCACTCTTTTCGCGTTGCAGACTGCCCATTCCCTTTTCTCGTGCCATAATGCCTCCTTTTGGTTAATAATACCCAAAAAGTATAGCATGTTAACGCTATTCTGGCATAGAAATGAGCTTTATGCCCATTTTACGCAATTTATCATTGCGCTTTTCCCAAAGGTCAAATAACGCTTGCTGATTTGCACCACCCTTTTTTAACTGTTCAATCTCATTTAAAGCGCGAGTATAATAACTAATTTCTTCGTCTTGCCGACGAACCAAGCGCCTACCATAAGCAAGAATACTACCACCAGATGCGATAAATTCACGCAACTCCGCTTTCATTCCCTCAACCATCGCCTTAATTTGCCTCACCTCGAGCCCGTCATCTTCCGTTGGCTCAATTCTTCTATTAAGCGCTTCTTCTATCTCCTCTTTAGTGGTATTACGCACACTGACTGGAACGCCAGGAACGGCAAAACCTGCCAAAAACCGATCACCCTCATATTCAAAGACATCAGCCCACCCAGTTCTAATACCCTTCTCAATGATTGCCACATCACCAATTGGTTGACGACGTGTCGTATCGTCAAAGGTCAATCTCGCCTCCTCAAGCCGTGCTTCCGTCTCTTCAAGTTCAGAGTGAGCAAACAATGCAATAAGTAGCGCAAATACGACCCCTACGCCTAAAATTACAATTGCAATCCAACGCTTCCCCTTGCCAAAAAGCGAATTAAATAGCCCTGGCGCTACCTGCAAACGAGATGGGCGAATGCCCTGCGCTTTTAGCGTAGCATAAGCCGCTTTTTCATCTATAGCATCGACAACTCCCGTATGCCGAGAGTTGTCACTGGTTCGATACTCGTAGTTAAACTTCACGAGCGAGCGTTATCTCACTCTTTATCAGTCTTGGGATCGAACTTAATTTTGATGGGCTCTGACGGAGAAGCGTGAACTTTATCCCAAACCGCCTTCTGAAACTCATTCGTCGGAGCAGGAGCCCAACCCTCTTGGCAAGCACGACGATAAGGAACAAGCTTATAAGGAGTAATACCATAACCTGGAAGGTATTTTTCAAAACGTGCACTAAATTCAAGCGGCAGATTTATTTTGGCAAGATAATCAAGATCTTCTACTTTAGTCACGCAACCAGTAATACACTGCGGATACTTCGAAGCTCCACCACCACACAAATAAACTAATGCACGGAAAATCTCCTTTTTGATACGCGCATTAAAAAATGCCTCCTGTTCACTCTTAAGTTTTGAAACATTAACCATCGCCCACTTTGCCTCTGGCGCAACAAGACTCATAGGTAGTTTCTCGTTATCAATAATGAAAAGCGTTGCTTCACCCTTAAGTGTTGGATTTTCGATATCAAATGCACCACCCTCAATTGTTGCATCAACACGAACCTCCTTAGTAAATGAATCTACCGACAACTTCAAAATATCCTCAGACACCATAGTTTGAGTATTAATCACCACAATCTTACCCTTTTGCTCACGTCGATCAGGAATAAATCCTCCAAAGGCTTTCATCTGTGCAGCGGCAATCTTCTCTGGATCACGAGTATATTGTTGCCGTTTCTTTGGCTCATCACCGTTGGCAATTAAAGTAGCAGCAATAGTAACTGCAATAAATAAATGCTTCATAATCTGTCTCCTTTCTTAAATAAAATCTTAATTTTCACTTTCACTATTACGTAAAGCAATACGAACCAATGAACGCTTAAGAATCGGCGTCATCTTAAGTGGCGCGATTCCATTGTCCGCAAGTATCTTATTTGCCGAGGCAATGATATTATCAACATCCTCTTCACTCATCGCCTCTTTGTGTATCATCTCTTTCATTGTGAGCTGAAGATCACGCTTAACAATTCCTAAACGCTGAAGTTCTTCTCGAGTATCTGAAATGATTTTCCCTAAATCCTCGCCTGCTGCCATACGATTACGCAAATCAATCTTGGTGTCAATCATGAGTTGCTTCAACTCCTTCACATAATCGGAATCATTTTGACTAATAATAATTGGATGCTCACAAGACTTCATAAAGTCATTCTTAAACTTCTCACCATATCGAGGCGTTCCAAAAAATTGCGTTCCAGGATCAGTCATCAATAAACATGCTATTTCATTTTCGGCTTGACTATCAAAAATAGCATACGCTGGGCGCGGACGATCTTTTCGACGAGAATGCGGAAGAATGAGTCCATTAAAATAAACAACTCCTTGATCGTTCGTCCATAGACCTTTTTGTGGAATACCATTAACTATCTCAGTTTCTGACTTCTTAGATTCAGTCGTATTGGTCTCGGATATCGTCTGCTTGTCAGACTTAACCACCTCAGGGATTGCCTTGCTCGTACTTTCATCCTTAACCGTAGGCACTTCACTATTGAAGGTTAAGGTAAAATACCCTACAATAGCCACACCAACAACTACGACAATGCCTGCGATGGCGCCCTTACCAACTAAAGGGACCTTTTTCGCTTCTGTTTCTGCTACTGATTTGCCGTCATTATTGTTCCAAGCCATATTCTCCTCCGTTATCGTAGAAGTATTATATCATATTTCACTTCACTTTACTGCACCATTTCTGCCATTATCTTGTCTGAATTTCTTTTATTATCAAGGGTTTTTATTACTTCAAATATTGTAGGATATGTTAATCAAAAGCAGGCAGTTAAGACTTCGATGTTCGGCCCGGTGATGAATAACATCCAGAGTGGCACGCTTTCGATTCAGGACATCAAGCCAGTTCGCTCGGGCGATGATAAGTATGTCGGCGGTGGAGCCATCTATATGCAGATGCTTGACGAGACAGGTGTTGGTGTTGATATTTATAACTACTTTGAGGAGAGTGATGGTGTTCCTGCTGGTTGGTATTGGGATCAGGGCGAAGGTATTGCACCAGATGAATATACCTTTGACTTCGGCGAAGGTATGGTTTTGACGGTTCCAGAAGATTGGACTGATGTTTCTTTCCAGATGGCTGGCGAGGTTGACACAAAGTCAGTTGTAATTCCACTTCCTGTTAAGACCTCTATCTTCGGCAATACTCGCCCAGTTGAGCTTTCGATTCAAGATATCGTTCCTTCTCGCACTGGTGATGATAAGTATGTCGGTGGCGGGTCCATCTACATGCAGATTCTTGATGAAACTGGTGTTGGTGTTGATATTTATAACTACTTTGAGGAGAGTGATGGTGTTCCTGCTGGTTGGTATTGGGATCAGGGCGAAGGTATTGCACCAGATGAATATACCTTCAAGATCGGCGAAGCAATGGTTTTAACTGTTCCAGAAGATTGGACGGATGCCATCTTCACGCTTCCTCCAGTAATCGCTCCAACGCCAGCGGAATAAATCAACGATTTACAAGGTGGGTGGCATAGGGTCGCCCGCCTAAGTAAAATAAATAAAGAAAGAAACAAATAAAATGAAGAAACTAATGATTGCGGCTTGTGCGGTTGCTCTTGCGGTAGCGGCTCATGCAGGCACGGTTTCGTGGTCGATGACCAACATCTATGATGGAAACGATCAGGATAAGGCGAGTGGTTCGCTATTCCTCTTTAATAATGCGACAGTTGCGCAGACTGCAGTTGCAGCAGCAATTACTGGCGCATGGACGAGCTACACCACTCAAGGCGGCGCAACGCTTACTGGTGCGGATGCTGTAACTGCATTTCTCAATGAGAAAGCACTTGGTGCAGATGGCACGGCTTATCACTACGATAACACTACCCCTGGCACGTTCTCAACTCCAACTAACGCGAAGCCAAGCAACCAAGATCTTGGACTTACTGGCGATACCACGTATACATTCTATGCGGTTATTTTCAACGATCAGATTGATGATCTAACCAGTGATACCAAGTTCTTTGTTTCGACCACGAAGGATGGTCAGACCAAGGGCGATGGGTCTGATGCGTCGATGAGCCTTGCTTGGATTGGTACTCAGTCTACCGCTTCGCAAGATCCTGCTAACTGGAATAATGTTCCAGAGCCAACGAGTGGGCTTTTGCTCCTCATTGGTATGGCTGGTCTTGCGCTCAAGCGCAAACTCGCCTAAGCTGTTAGGTTAGCAAAACAAAAGAACGCTTCGGAAAACCGAGGCGTTCTTTGTTTTTACCTTAAGTACTTAACTTAGGCGCGACGTAAGCCGAATAACATATATGGCAGTATTATTCTGGACAAACATCGGTTATACGGCCATCGGGTAGCTGCCAAACAATTTTGCCATTGAGAACATAGACATTGGGTACGCCATTGCGCCGATTTTCCTCTTGCGCCATATGAACGGCAGTGTTGCCAATTTTGGTCATCTTTTCAACTATTTCTGGCATACATCCTCCATAAATGCATCGTAGCGTTCTTGAATCAAAATATTAGTGGTGCCATTTCCGTGAGCGACCAACACAAAATCAGTTCCACCATTATAGTACAACATCCAATGATCCGCTGCTGGTGCGTAAATATTGACGAAATTCTCCTTGCTGCGCAGATAACGCCGCCGAACATCATCATCAGGTACAAAATGCCCACCGTTTTTTACGCGTGCGGCAATACGCGCAATACAAACTTCGGGCGAATCCACGAATACATAGGCAATAATTGTTTCGTATCCGAGTTCCTTTGCCCGTGCCAATGTCTTCAAATAGGTCGAACCCGACAGCGTGGACTCAATTGCAAATGACTCTCCACATTCCAACAATTCATGACATTTGCGAATTGCCTCGCGACCAGCTGCGATTTTCGCCGATGGCGGATCTAACGGATTGAGCGATTTAGCGATATCATCGGGATTTATATAAACGATTCCCTCACCTGGCAAAAGCACCCTAGAGACAGTACTTTTCCCACTGCCATTAGCTCCCGCAAGGATATAGAGCTTCTTGCTCATATCAAGTATTATACCACTTTCCCCGCAAAAGTGCCATACAGTTTTCACTTAAGATGCTTAATTGTGATAATACCCATACACTAGAAATAAGAACGATGCTCATGATAAAGATTGTTGCAAACTTGGTATTGATGGATAAGAGCAATTTTATACAATAAAGCTAAAAATAAACCCGCATCCTGTAGGACGCGGGTTTGTTTTTAGCTTAACCTAATCGACTTAGGCGCGACGACGACGGAGTGCAAGAGCACCCATGCCGATGAGCATAAGAAGACCCGAGGTTGGCTCTGGGGCTGCAGTAAACTCAACTGCATCAAAGCCATTCATACCAATGAATGGTGCTTCACCAGACTTCCAATTATCACCTACAGTGATATCTACATCTTTACCAGTTGGACTACCACTTGTATTCTCGCCGAGGTACGCATACGCACCCGTGAGTCCATCGGCGCCTGCCTTACCATCAACAACTACAATTGCGTAAAACCCTTTGTCGGTATCGCCTTTGATAGGTTGGAATGCATCGAACCGATAATTTGATTCTGCTTCAAGTGCTGTCAACGTATGAGATGCAACAATTGTGGTACCTTCAATATTGGTCGTCCATTTCTTCCAATCAGTGCCATCAACAATGATGGAGGTAATGGCAACCGAGGCAGCTGTTGAGCCCTTAATCAAGTAAGCGACTGATCCAGTCATAACAGAATCATCGCCATCTGGAGGAAGGCCAATATCGCCACCCCAAATAATTGAAGCCGCCTGAGCAGAAGCTGCAATAGCAACTGCACAAGCCGCAATCATGAGTTTTTTCATTTTATTTCTTTCTTTGTTTATTATTACTTAGGCGGATGACCCTATGCCACCCACCTTGTAAATTGATTTATTCTGCGATAGGATTAAGAACCTTAACCGTATTAGAAGTATCACGGCTGATATACCAAAATGCCGCACCTGCAGGAATCTCATCATCGCATGCTTCACCAGCAGTCTTAATCCACTTACCATCAAGTGTAGGTTCGTAGTTTTTACCACCTTTACCCCACTTACCATTGGAAAGGAAATAATACTTATATTTTTGATCGTCACCCATAACTTGAATCTGGTCGGCATCAGCCAATGCAAACTCTTTAGTTGCCGCCGTTGTGACAAGACCACCGTTAAGTTTTACTGGCGCTGCGTATGGATTGGAATGTAAGCTATATGTATTGATGCACTCTTTAGCATCCACATCTGCAAGCAAAACCTGTCCAGCGATTGTAATTTGATGAGGGGTCGTCTTGGCGGTACGGCTAATATACCAAAATGCCTGACCTGACTTAAGAGGTGCTTCACACGCTTCACCCGCAGTTTTAATCCACTTGCCATCAAGAGTGGGCTCATAGTTCTTGCCACCCTTGCCCCATTTACCATTGGAAAGGAAGTAATAACTATACTTTTGATCGTCACCCATAACTTGAATCTGGTCGGCATCGGCCAATGCAAACTCTTTAGTCATACCCGAGCCATCTTTGTAAGGAATCACTTCGTTAAGATCCATCACATCCTTGCCAATCGCATCAAAGCACACACCAATGAGGTTGTAATTCTCACTGAGAGTATAGGTCTTATATCCTACAATATTTTATATGCAAAATTTGCAAACAGGTTTAGTCTTACTTAACTTAACGTGCAGTATTCGTGCAGTAAAGCGCAGAAAAACAAGCCCGCGTCCTACAGGATGCGGGCTTATTTTATACGGAGATGCCTTTGACTCCCTTCAGAGACTCGTTTACCCACCTTCGGAGATTTTTAATGCCCCCCTCCAGAGAAGCATATTATAATCAATTGATTTGCTTCTTATCTCAATTGATTTATTTGACAAATCAATTGATTTAATGCTATAATCAATTGTGAATTGAAGAACCCCCAAGAGGAAGAGCTATGTACCCATATCAGAAGACCCTAAATATCCGTATGAATCGCAAAGCATCCCCAGCAGCACATGGGACGTTCCCTGCCTCTATCATTCCCGAAGTGACCTACAAAGGCGAAGAATTGTACCAAGCGTTTGCGGATTATATGGGAAATCACAATACATATCAAGCTAAACAAATGATTAGTGCGCTTGAGAGTTTTATCATGGAGGAGCTGAAAGCAGGGCATCGTCTTGATTTTGGTTTGGTGTCGTTTTTCCCGAAATTATCCAAGGCGTTGCCGACGATTGACGCTAATCCATCCGAGGAGGGAATATATGTTCGGGGCGCAGTTAAGGGAAAGCGGCCGCTTGCCGCATCATTAGCATCGAAGTTGATAGCGGTAAATCCACAAGCCAAGCGGAGGTCAGTGATCACAAATGTGGATGATACAGAAGCGAGAATGAGAACGCATGGATTTCATTTGGGGCATATAGTGGATATTTTTGGCAAATATATCAGCATTAGGGCGGAGTATGAGGACGAGAAGGTATGGTTGGAAAAGCCAGTTAAGCATAGGAGTCAAAAGCACATTCCGCTTGCTTATGGTGAAAAGCTTGGAACGGATGACGCGTCAAACCAAGTTCAATGTCGCTTTGCCAAAGGTGCAGTTAAACCAGGCACATATATGCTTTGCATTGCAACTCGTGGTGGAGATGGGCTTGACCATACACTTCGCACCGTGCGCCACCAAATCAAAGTGATGGACTAAGGGGCATAGTGATGGGCTTAATCCCAAGTAACATTCTTTTCATTGGTGCGTATGCTGGGTAGCCGGCTAAGATGCGGCCTTGTCGATTTAACTCTTCCAAAACACGCAACCGCTCTGAAAATGAAAGCGACAAGCAAAATGCTTCATCTTGCTCTTTAAGCGTCGTCATTTTAACTATCGTTCTATCCACTTAACTTTGCCTTTAATTTTTCGAGGGTTATTGCATCGACAATATCTTTTGGACGACCAGATGCGCGTTTATTAATAATAAGATCGTCAAGCGAAATCATCTTCAACAATAAACCATCTACTGTAACTTGTACAGCACGCTTAATTGCTTCTTCATACGTCAATCCCGAAATAGCAGAAAGAATATCTATACGCTGTGGCTCCATTCCAATTTGGAATACCATACCAGGCTTATGAAAGTCTTCTTCTTTCAGGTCCATTAATGGTGCACCAAATAACTTAAGCGCTCTCATTACTGCGGCTGCATTTTGCGGATTAGCCATAATCCAAAAATCAATATCATACGTCATCCGAGACCATCCATGTAATGCCACAGCATAACCGCCAACCAACATAAATTCAACACCTTCGCGCTGAAGGCATTTAATCATATCACGATAATCAGCGTTAAAAATTCTCTCATTCATTACACACATAGATTGTTATGATAGTATACCATTCCTAACACTTGAAATCAAGCGAAGTGGATTAAGCTTTACTTATTTAGGCGCGACGACGACGGAGTGCGAGAGGGAAAGTGTCTCAAAAATAGAGACTGGAGGTCTGACCTATTGTCTCGAATTTTGAGACAAAGACTTTAGGCAACGATATACAGCCGCACGCGAAGCACCAGTCGCATCAACAATCGCCATTGCTTTCATATTTGGATTTTGCTTCAATAACTTACGGATTTCTATTTCCAAATTATCAGCTTTTGATGGGCGACCACGTGTGCGCTGAATTGTCGTATGCTCAATCGATTCATTTATTACTTCATTTAGATGAGCGGTTTCTTGCGCAATCAATGCTTCAGTTGTAAGCGGATCGCGCGGAACATCAAACCCAGCTTGACGTTTACGAACAATATCACGAGCTCTTTCAATTTTCATTTGCTCTAACAAATTGGACATCAATTCATGATGTGCATCAATTATTTCGTCTTTCTCTGCCGCTTCACCATAGATATAACGCATTCCCTCTAAAGCAAGCAAATCTCCACGCTTAAGAGCGGTAAAGCTACTCCACAAATAGGCTGTAAAATCATCCGTTATTCCAGCACGAATAGGATTGAGGTGAATATATCCAGCACGCTTACCAAGTTCACTTGGCTTGTTAGGAACTAAAACATCTTTATAGACCGACTCCCAAAGTGTTCCTCGATGAGAATATCTAGCATTATAGTCTTGAGTCATCCATTGTTTTACAATCTTCATAAACTCACCAACATTGTACATTGAAGCTTTAATATCATCTAACTTTTGACGTACTCTATACTCGTCATTCACAATACGCATCGCATTAAGCTCTTTTGACAATTCATTCATTCTTCGCTTCCCTTTCAGGATACCAAATCGACGAAGGATCTCAGTTTCATCCAAAGCCTCAGGTTCAGGAAGATAAACAAGCAGATGAAAGTGATTGGTCATAATGCACCATGAAATTAACTTGATCCCGCAAAAGTCAGCAGCTCGGCGAATCATTTCAATTAAATCATTGCGTACTTCATCGGTCAAAAAATAAACCTTATGAGCAATACGGCTCATCAAATGATGATAGGTTTGATAGGACTTATCGCGATAATTAGAGTTTGACATACGCATATTATATCATAAAAGTGTCTCAAAAATAGAGATTTGAGGTCTGACCTATTGTCTCGAATTTTGAGACAAATACTTTAGGCAAAAAAGAAGAGCGAACCCGCAAGGATTCGCTCGTTCTTTTAGCTTAACCTAATCGACTTAGGCGCGACGACGGAGTGCGAGAGCACCCATGCCTATTATAATTACTATTGCATATAATTTAGTTATATGCTACAATTATCACGTTTTCGCAAATTGCGAATATAAATTTATGATAAAAGGTCAAGATATAGTCGTTTTAGCGGCACTGATGAGTGCAAAAGGCACTTCTCCGTATCTTGCGCTTGCTGATAAATCGCAACTTAGCGTTTCTGAGGCTCATGCATCCATTAAGCGGTTGCAAGCTGCATCATTGGTCAATGCTGAGCGACATTTGATTAAGAGAAATGTCGAAGAGTTTTTGTTGCATGCACTTAAATATACTTTTCCTTTGCGTATGAGTGGCGGATCGAGTGTAGGCATGCCCACTGCGTATGCCGCTCCAATTGCAGAAAAGGAATTTGTGATTGTTGGTCGTGCACCTGTGTGGTGCGGTTCCGAAGGAGAAGTAAATGGCATTGGAATTGAGCCAATATATTCTTCGGCTCCGCTTGCGGCTAAACGCAGTCGGGAGATGTACGATAGATTGGCGCTGATTGATATGCTGCGTGGTGGACGCGTGCGCGAGCGTCAATATGCTGAGCGTAAATTAAAGGAAATGATAGGATGAATCCAATTGAAGAAGCAATTTGCAAATTAGACAAACGTCTTGTTGACGTGCCCCAAAAGTTTGCTTTCTTAGGCGGGTCGGTTTTATCGCTTTTAATAACTGACTTAGACGTTGATGCTATTCGAGTTACGAAGGATGTGGATATTATGATGGACATTCGCAGTCGCAACGAATACCATCGTGCGGATGAGATGCTAGAAAAACTTGGATTTAAACACGATACTCGCGAAGATGCACCAATATGTCGGTGGATATACGAGGGTGTGACAGTAGATGTCTTGCCAATTCATGAGGATGTACTAGGATGGAATTCAAAGTGGTTTGATGAAGCACTTGCAACTGCAGAAAAGCACTTAATAGGCAATCGTCAAATTCGCGTAGTTTCTGCACCTTACTTTGTAGCATTAAAAGTTGAAGCATTTGAGGATCGCGGGAAGCATGATTTTCTAATGAGTTCAGACTTTGAAGATATTATTTGCCTTTTTAATGGTAGGGCATCAATTGTTGAGGAAATAGCTGCATGCGTGGAACTTAAGGGTTTTTTGGCGAATAGGTTTACAGAATACTTAAAATCGCCTGACCTTGAAAATGCGGTTGAGGGATTCGTTCAAACCGAGTTGCAACCTGATATGCGCAAGCAGTTAATACTAGAACGTTTTAAATTAGTAGCCTCGTTGGGTTAACTATTGTCTCGAATTTTGAGACAAATACTTTAGGCAAAAAAGAAGAGCGAACCCGCAAGGATTCGCTCGTTCTTTTAGCTTAACCTAATCGACTTAGGCGCGACGACGACGGAGTGCAAGAGCACCCATGCCGATGAGCATAAGAAGACCCGAGGTTGGCTCTGGAACATTATTCCAGTTAGCAGGATCCTGTGAACGAGTCCCCTGATTGCCAATCATGAAAGGTTGATTTGTGCTTCCTTCACCCTTGGTAGTAGCAGTCTTGGTGCCAGTTACGAACATCTTGGTCTCTTCGTCTAAGTTCGCAATGGTATCATCAAAGATGACCGCATAAAGCGTATACTCAGTCGAATTTGCAAGACCGAGCTGCTCGTTGGTATAAGCACCAGTGTTAACAGAATATGTACCAGCTGTGGTAGGAGTCCAAGTGACCGCCGTACCACCAGCACCAAGTGCATTCTCATTGAGGTAAGCGAGCATGCCATCCTTGCCGGTAAGTCTATCACCACCAGCGGTAGTGTAACCAGCCCATGCGCCCTGAATTGCTGCAACTACTGCAGTAGAGGCAACAGAAGCATTACTAAAGAGATAGGCGTTACCACTAACCATATCACTCGTATTGCCGGCATAGACATTGGTAATCGTCCATGAGACACAGCCTGCATGAGCTGCTACCGCAAAGGCAACTGCGCAAGTCGCAATCATTAACTTCTTCATTTTATTTGTTTTTCCTTTTTTTATTTTACTTTAGGCAGGCGACCCTATGCCGCGCACCTTGTAAATCGCTTAATTATTCCGCTACAGGAGTCGTATCCAACTCAGGAAGCGTAAAGACCGCATCCTCGTATGGGCAAGTCATAATGATTGCCTCGCCGATACCAAGCTCCTTGTCGCATAGTTCCATAGTTTCCCAGTACCAACCTTCAGGGGAGCCAACATCGGCTTCACCAGCGAGAAGATAATAAATTGTTGCCTCGGCAGCACCATTTTCATCCATAGTTTGAAGGCTAATATCGCCAGATTCAATTGGATCTCCGCTAGTACGCGCAACCGTAACATCTGCAATCGCAACTGGTGCTGGACGAGTATTACCCCAAATGCAAGTCAAAGCAGGAGGAGTGAACTGACGAGTTTCAGTATCAACCTCACCAGACGAGTTAAAAGTTGCATCCTCATATGGGCAAGTCATGATGATGCCTTCACCAAAGTCAAAAACTTTATCGCATGGTTCCATAGTTTCCCAGTACCAACCTTCAGGGGAGCCAACATCGGCTTCACCGGCGAGAAGATAATAAATTGTTGCCTCGGCAGCGCCATTTTCATCCATAGTTTGAAGGCTAATATCGCCAGATTCAATTGGATCTTGACCTGAACGAACTGGCTTAATATCAGTTAGTTTGAGCGTACCATCGGTAATGTTGTTGAACGATGGCGCAAAAATTGAGGTCAAAGCATCAGGTGTTTTATTAACATATCCTACGATATTGTCTGAGGCAATTTCGCCGTCCGCCATTGCCACGCAAGCTGCCATTGCAACTGCTGCAAACATGAGTTTTTTCATATTTATTTTTCCTTTATTTATTTGTCCAAGTTTCGCCTCAAATCCGCATTGAGTCACCTGCTCAACGTCACGCTTGAAACTACTCCCCTTCCAAAGTCAAGTGAATAATACCAAAAATATTGTTTCCTTGTCAATGGGAAATTGAAAATATCTTTTATAGCCCCATCGCCCGCAACCTAAGCGCCTTTTCCTCAGTAGTCCCCTCTCCTCCAAGGATTTGCTCTCTATAGGCGGCCTCCATACGCTGACGCTCTCGAAGCCATAGAATCACATCGTTTGGCGACTTGCCACCACGAATAAGTGCCAATGACTCCTCCTTTATTCCCAAGATAATACCCTTAAGCTCGGTTACCCACCTGGGCTCGCTCGGGAGTGAAGCGGGTAATTCCGCTTCAAGATACTCAACCGAGAACATATCGGGCGATGGAACTACGTCAATTGAGACATCGCATCCTGGCTGAGCCAAGGTTGCAATATACACGTCCATAGGAGAGAAGTATTTGGAGAGCTCGTTAAGCCAACTATCGGGAAGGTTTGCAATTTGGTGACGAGGTAGATAAGCGTTGCGGATAGGCGTAGAGGTAGGAGTAGAATACTGATAAAGCACAAGACCGAGCACAACAAGTGCGAGAACGACAATTGCCAAACCACGACGACCGATTGAGGCAAGATAATTCCAAAAGCCAGCAGCAAGGACGACACGAGAGGGATTGATACCGTCCTTTTTCAGCATGGCATAAGCCGCATCACGAGATGGCGCAGAAAGCGAGCCCTCCTTAAGCTCGTTTGCGCTGGTACGGTATTGGTAATCAAACCTCACGCTTCGCCATTAATCTTGAGCTGGGGACAACATAACCGAGCCGCCCTTGGCACGAAGAGTTTCAAGCATTGGGAAATAGCATATTGGGGCGAGTGCGATATTGGACTTGTCCATACCATCAGGATCTTGCGCACCGTAGAACATTGAGCAAAACGGCTCAAGCGTATTGCCACTACCGCAAGCAAAAGCCAATCCCTTCATAACGAGTTTGGCATAGCGATCGCGAACTTGCTGAAGACACTTTGCGTCTCTTAGGTAGGGCTCAACATTGATGACCGCCCAATTCGCAGGCGAAGAAATAATTGGGCAACCACTTTCGCGACGCTCAAAGTAGACGCCGATTAAAGAGTTCTTATTATTAAGCGCAATGGGAGTATAATTGGGATTGGTTACAAGTTTGTCAAGAACAGACTTATCAAGCGAGTTTGTCCAAACATTGATTTGCAGGCGCGAAACCGCATAAGTGGTGGCAATTGACCAAACATCTTCGGGAATGGCATTGTCCACATTGACAAGGACGATGTGCGGACATTCGGCCGCCTTGGGAGTGAAGGGACGAATTGACTCGTCAAGCTTTTCGGGGACGTGGTTTTGAGATGGACGCGATGTTGATGGAGCGGCAAACGTAGCTACCGAAACAATCGCCAAGACGAGTGAAAACATTAACTTGTTCATTTCTTTGTTCCTTTCTTTGATTAAATAGTTATTCCTCGTTAGCTTCAATGAGAACTGCACCACATTCATCAAGGATTTCATTTGCCTTTTCACGATAGATTTCAGCAGCTTCCAAATCACCTTCCTCTATGAGCTTATCATATCCACGTTTGGCTTCTGCATGAAGATTGAGAGCATTATTAAACTCATCACGATGGGCGTTGAGAACGTCCGAAAGCTCCATATCAGGATTTTGTTCAATGATTTCAGCAATGCTATTGCGAATCTCCATTACGCTCTTTTTCATTTCCTTGACTTGATCGGTATCATCATCCTCAATCTCAATGGGTTTGCGAAGCGAATTGATGAAGCGATCGGTGTCGGCTTTGTCGATGCGAGGAAGCGGAGGAATAGAATGACCATTGGAAGCAAAAACAGCAAGGTAGATGAGCTGGTCGGTGCCGTTTTTGAACATAGTCTTACGACGACGCTTTGGCGGCACATTGTTTACAGGCGCAAGCTTTTCAGCTTTGGTGCGAGAGGGCTTTTCGACTTTGACCTCTTTTGGAAGGTCAAGTGGCTTACCATCCTTTGACACCAAAACCGAGAACGCCCCTCCTCCGTCCTCTATTTTCGAACTTGCTTTGGTATCTGGAATTGCATCAGCAATTGCTTTAGATGCGCTTTCGTCTTCCTTTGCCGAAGCAGGATTGCTTGGATTAAGGAAAGCGAACCAAGCAGCAAGAGCGAAAACTACGACAATGAGACCAGCAATAAGGCCTCTGCCAATTGCAGGGCGCTTTTTTTCTTCAACTTTGGGCGCTAAAGCGCCATCTGAACCATTCCATGCCATAAAGATGTCTCCTGTGATTAAAGACAAGCTGCACGAAGGTTGAAGTTAAACGCGCTAATTACCTTCATTATTGTGGACAACGCTGGGTTACCATCTGAAGATAAAGATTTATACAGACTCTCACGCCCAAGTCCCGTGAGCTTCGCAACTTTACTCATACCCTCGGCTTTAGCAATATCGCCAAGTGCGGCTGCAATTACTGCTGGATCCCCGTCCTCAAATGCCGCATTAAGGTAGGCCTCTCTTTCAGCCTTAGTTTTAAGACTATTTTCAGCTTTCCAAATTGTCGTCTTGGTTTTCATCGAATCCTCCTTATAAATATTTTGCAAGTTCTTTTGCCTTGGTAATATCTTTGGACTGTGTTGACTTATCACCTCCAGCAAGCAATATGATAATTTCTCCATTTCGCTCAGTAAAATATACCCGATATCCAGGACCGAAAGCAAACTTTAACTCATTCACACCATTACCCAAATCACGGTATACTCCATAATTTCCAAGGCTAAGGCTTCTCAAACGCACCAAAATTCTTGCTTTAGCAACCGTATCTCGCAGTTTTTCAAACCACTTCTTGTAGGTACTAGTTTCTCGGATTACTTTCACAACAACATTGTATCCTATATGCTACATACTTGTCAATGGGAAATTGAAAAAAGTTTAGCGCCATCTGAACCATTCTTACTTTCTGGGTGGACGGGCGAGAGTGAGGCAATTGACCGTTTTGACGCCGACTGCTTTCAATATACGAGCACATTCCGATAAAGTTGCACCAGTAGTCATAATATCATCTACCAATAGCACTGTCTTTGGCAATATTTTTGGCATTCGCCCTATCGCAAATGTCCCTTTTACGTTCTGCCAGCGCTCATCCTCCGTCAAATCGCTTTGTCGAGGCGGATGGCCGATGCGCTTTAGCATCCTATAATAGGGCTTGTTTAGTCTCCTCGCCAACTCTTTCGCCAAAACCTCACATTGATTGTACCCACGAATAAAGCGCCGAAAAAGTGCCAATGGTACTGCTACTACCGCCTCTACTTCGGATAAATCAAAGCGAATACCACTAAGCCCCTCCATCAAGTCTACGAAATCATCCCTCAAATAAAATCCATTTTCAAACTTAAAGCGATTGATAACGCGCCTCATCTCCCCTTCAAATACTAAAACTGACCCTACCCGATCAAATTGTGGATGACGCATCCGACAATTGTCACACAAATACTCGCCCTCCAATCCTGTCGCTTCGCGTCCGCACTTTCGACAAAGTCCATCCAACGGGACTACGCTTGCACGATTTATACAATCTGAACATAAATAGCGCCCAGGACGATCCACTGGGCGCATACAGATTTCACAGGCACGAGGCCAGATGAAATCAAGAATACTCACTTCTTAAGCAAGTTTGAGGGATACTCGCCTGCGTCAACGAGCTTTTGAATCTCGCCAACCACAAATGGCTTGTCCTCACGATAAGTGACGCCAAACCACGAAGAATCAGTAGGCAATACCTTGCAAGTCGCCTTGCCTTCCTTGATGAGCTCATCAACGACGAAAGGAATATACCATTCGCTCTTCATCTCCGCAGCCCGCTCCGTCAAGAACTTAACAAAGCGCTCTTCAAGCTCCGAAAAGAGCGTTGGAGTAAAGCCCCAGCAATTCATCGAAACTCGTGCATCAAGCGGCACTTTGACAGGATTTGCCTCGTCTTCGCGATTTTCGGCCATATCGCCCGATTTAACAAGCTTGGTCATTTCTGTGACGCCCTTAAGCGTACCATCACTTGCAATATCGCAAATACCACGAGCAACCGAGCCATTCTCTGAAAGTGTAAGCGAAAGCTTATATCCGACCATCGCAAAGTTAAGCGAACCGGGGTCGACCGAGCTTAAATACGCGCCCAACTTGGCCATCGCATCACGCCCATAGAAGTCATCCGCATTGATGACTGCAAAAGGCGTCTTGACGATATCGCGCGCAGCTCTCACTGCGTGCGCCGTTCCCCAAGGTTTCGTACGACCTTCGGGGAACTTAAAGGGAGATGGCAAATCGTTAAAGTCTTGGTAGCAATAGTCAATGTCGACCAATCCCTCGTACTTCTTGCCAACTTTCTCCTTGAACTCCGCCTCAAAGTCATAACGAATAATAAACACGACTTTACCAAATCCACCCCGAATCGCATCAAAGACCGAATAATCGAGAATCGCTTCCCCACTTGGGCCGACAGGATCGACCTGTTTAAGTCCACCATAACGCGAGCCCATGCCCGCAGCGAGCACTACTAATGTTGGCTTCATTTTGTCTCCTTAATTATACTTGTACAAGCTTTGAGAATCCCAGCTACATTTGCCAAGTCCGCAGGCACGATCATCGTGTTGTTGGTCTTAGCAAGGTTACCAAATTGAGTGAGATATTGTTGGGCAAGTTGCATATTGATAGTCTCCTTGCCGCCTGGACCATTTAATGCATCAGCAACCGCCCGAATGGAGGCAGCTTGCGCCTCGGCAACAATGGTAATCTCCTTGGCCTTGCCTTCGGCGCGATTGATCTTGGATTGGCGCTCGCCCTCCGACTCGGCAATCATTGCGCGCTTTTCACGCTCGGCTCGCATTTGCTTTTCCATCGCATCACGAATTGATTGAGGAGGCGTGATATTCTTAATCTCATAACGCGTTACCTTAATACCCCAAGGATCGCTCGCCTTGTCAACCGCAGCAACAATTGCCGCATTAATTGACGTACGCTCTTCAAACGAGCGATCAAGATCGAGCTTGCCCATCTCAGAGCGCATCGTAGTTTGCGCAAGCTGAGTCGTCGCAAAAAGGTAATTGCCGATCCCATAGCTCGCCTTGGCTGGATCCATTATCTGCATATACAGTATTCCATCTACATCCACCGCAATATTATCCTTGGTAATGCACTGCTGAGGCGGGACGTCAATTGCTTGCTCCTTTAATATATGGCGATAAGCAACACGATCCAAGAATGGGATGAGGATGTGAAAGCCTGCATCTAAGGTGCAACGATACTTGCCAAGCCGCTCTATAATATAGGCGGTCTTTTGCGGTACAATCACCGCAGTCTTAATGATTGCAATTAGCGTAATAAACGCGATAATTGCAAAGAATATTATAGGTCCTGTCATGTTATTTGTCCTTTCTTGTACAATAAATGAAAATATATTTATATCGCCTCTACAGTCATCGTGAGATTTTGCTGAGCAACAACTTTGACATCGCTACCCACAGCAATGGGAGAGACTGCATCCGCAGTCCACTCCGAGTCCCCAATCGCCACACGCCCAGTGCGAGGAGGATTGATCGCTTCGACCACTTTGCCCACGCGTCCTATCGATTCGTTATCAAAGTCGATCTTGGCGTCAATCTTGCCTCCAAGAAACGTCCGCTTTAAATACCTCCGCAAAAGCGCAATATAAAGAATCGCAAAAACCGAGAAAGCGGCTAATTGCCAACTCGCATCAAAAGCCCCGCCAAAGACAAAACGAAGCGCTCCTACCGAAATCGCCGAAAGTCCAAAGAAGCAAAGAATGAAGCCAGGGACGACAAGCTCCAATAGTATCAACAAAAGCCCTGCATAAATCCAAAGCCAAGCACAAGTTAACATAATTACTCCTTTCTGATTCCACTTATCGTTGCCCCAGGAATTGCCGAAAGAATCTCGTCATTAAGCCGAGGATCATCCATCATTTCCCGATTGGAAACAGGCGCAGGCGCTTTCGCACCACGCATCCCGTTTACCACCTTAAGTAACTCATCAATCGTTGCCGTAGTTGCAATACGAGAGGCGCGAATAAGAGTAAGCTCAATTAACGTACGCACCGACAAGACATAGCGTAGCTTATCCTCCATATCCGCAAGCTGATCGCAAATTCGAAATACGCGAGCAGGCTCCACCAACTTGGCCTCCTCGCTAAGCGTCTTTAATTGGTCGGCTGTCACAGTAAGCGACTTAGCCGTAGGGCCTAACGCTTGAACAACCACAAGATCACGGAAATGCGACAAAAGCTCATCCGCCAAACGGCGCATATTCTTGCCCGCAGAATCAAACATCTCAATTGCCGAGAGAATTGACGCCGAGTCGCCTTTTAATATCGCAGTTGCCAAACCTTCAAGTGCACTTCGAGAAACAAGCCCAAAGACGCCGAGCGCGTCCTCTTCCGTCACTTTATCACCTTTGAAGGAGACGAGCTGATCAAGCGAAGAAAGCGCATCACGCATTCCGCCTTCGGCACCGCGCGCAATTGCCAAAAGCGCATCCTCCTCGGCCGTAATTTGCTCCTTTTCGCAGACATACTTTAACCGCTTAACAATATCGCCTGTTTGGATGCGTCTTAAGTCAAAGCGCTGACAACGGGAAACAATCGTTGAAAGCACCTTGTCTCCTTCAGTCGTTGCAAAAATAAAGCGCACATATTCGGGCGGCTCCTCCAAAGTTTTGAGCATCGCATTCCAAGCCGCATTGGATAACATGTGGCATTCGTCAATGATGAAAATCTTGTATTTGGAAGAGGTAGGCTTGAACTGTACCGACTCAATAATCGGACGAACATCTTCGACTTTGTTGTGTGAAGCAGCATCAAGCTCAATCACATCCAAGGAACGTCCCTCGGCTATCTCCTTGCAATTGTCGCACTCACCACAAGGCTCGACTCCATTGGGTGACGAGCAATTGAGAGCTTTGGCAAAAATGCGCGAAAGGGTCGTCTTGCCAATACCTCGAGGACCGATAAAAAGATACGCATTGGCAACACGTGAAAGTTTAATCGCATTCCTAAGCGTGCGAACGACATGCTCTTGACCAACGACATCCTCAAAAGTCATTGGGCGATATTTAAGCGGTAATGCAATATGCTTCATCTCTTCCATATTATACCATAAAGACCAAAGGTGTGGGTAACAAGAACAACCGCAGTCAAAGCTTGGGCTCCAAGAAATGTCCAAACGACAGTATCAAGATCGGTAGCATAAAGATAAACAAAACCGCTTTTAGCCAGCATAATTGGTAGCGAATACCAAAGAAAGGCAAAGCGACCTTGCGCAATGAAGGCCATCGTCAGAGCGCTTGCAACCATAATTAGCGTTGCGTTAATTGAAAGTAACGCCATCTTGCTTGAAAGCGAAAGATAAACCGACCACTTAGAATTGGCAGAAAGCAATGTATTGCCAAATAAGGTAAGTGCAATTATTACTACTACTCCACCGCCCAAGGAGGCAAGCATCGTCTGCAAGATCAACTTGCGCGACTCCTTGTCAGTAGCACTTTTGCCAGCTAACATAGGTAAGAGAAACGCAGTAAAAGCAGCCCCCACGTAAAGCGCAATATCCGAAAAGCGGGTAATTAAGTAATATCCTGCTGATTCAAACTCACTTAGATTGCACCTAATTGCAAGCGCATCAAGATTGGTCGAGGCGGTTGTAATTACTGCCATAATCGCCAGTGGCCAAGTGTAACGCCAAATTGCGCGTCCATACTCTTTCCAGTAATGCGCATAGGGAATAGAAGATCGAAAGAATCTATGAACTGCAAATAAAGAGCCAAGAATCCCTACCGCAGGAGCAGCGCCTTGACCAACCATATAGCCCGAAAGCGGTCTAAACGGCATAAAAATAAGCATCGCCATAAGTCGAAAAGGCGCAGCTAAGGCGCTAAGCCACACAGTTGCGGAAAAAAGCTTAAGCCCACTTGCCGCATTTACAAACAATCCTTGCACGGAGGAGGCAATCGCAACTAAAATTAAAAGAAGCGCAAGACTGCCATTGTCAATCCGCAAACTCGTAAAGAAACGCGGCAAGATAAAATACGCAATAAGAATTGAAATGAGCGAAAAAAGCGCTGTCGCAATAAAAGTGTCGCGAATAAGCGCTTTTGCCTTGCCTAACTCCCCTTTTTCACGAAAAACGGCAATAAACTTTAGAAACGGAATTGAAATAACTGCCAATGGAAAGCCAATTACATTTACAATATTAACGAGTGGCAAAACAGCTCCCAACTCCTCCATCGGCACATAACGTGGCACAATCCACACACCCACAAAGAAGTTAATAACATCCCCAATTCGTTGTGCAACAAAAAGCCAAAGTGAATACCACCAAAGTTCACCCAAGCGTTCACGCAAACTCGCAAATACTTTCATCTATTTAGCAAATATCTCCATTGCCTTTGCATATCCCTCAAATCCAAGCCCAGCAATCGTATGCTTGGCAACGAGTGAGACATAAGAAACTTTGCGAAAGTCTTCCCGTTTAGCAATATCCGACAAATGCACCTCGATCGTAGGAATTTCCGTTCCCTTAAGTGCATCTAAAATTGCAATTGAAGTGTGTGTATAGGCAGCAGGATTGATAATAAGTCCATCGAATTTGCCAAGCGCTTCCTGAATCCAATCCACAATCACTCCTTCGTGATTGGTTTGGCGCACTTCAACTTGAACTTTTAGCTCATGCGCCTTATTCTCAATAAACTTCACGAGCTCTGAATACGTTGACTTGCCATAAATTGCAGGCTCACGTTGACCTAACAAATTTAAGTTAGGTCCATTGATGACGAGTAATTTCATATCGCAGATTCCTTACAATTAAGTAAATATGTAAACCCGACTAAAATACGTTCAAAGTACATAGCAAGTGTCAATATCGGATGGCGGACGAGCTTTTTCCACTTACCATTTTCTACAAAAACCCCAAAATACCGATAAGCAAGACCAAATTGACGCCGCGTAATCTCATCATTGGGCCACTTAGCACGATAACGCGCAATTGATTTAGCGTAGTACGCCTTCTTTTTTAGTAACGTCAATAAAGTCTGAGTACACTCATTGTGAATTAAAAAGCCAGTTGTAAGCGCCGTCTTTGCGCCTACATTTATTAGTCGCCGATCAAGATCCCAATCCTCACAAGCAATCAGCGACTCATCATAGCCACCCGCTTTCTCCAAAATAGCGCGCTTGACTACCCGCACTCCATCAATTGCCGTCCCCTCATAAAAACCACGCTCAAAGTTACGAACACGTGCTCGAAAACCCACACCAATGCGACGTTCACGCACATAAAGCGCATCCACATTACTTGCCAAAATCTCTCGAATAGTTGACGACTTAACAATCATATCCGCATCCACGAACATTACTAACTCCCCTTGAGCTAAACGCCAACCATAATTACGTTGAGCACTACGCTCAGGGCCAGATGTTAGAACTTTCACACCTAATGACGAAGCTATTTCGCACGTATTATCAGTGGATGAATTGTCAACGACAATTATCTCTACTTCATCCGCAAAACCGTCAAACGCTTTGATTGCGTTGGCGATATTTGCCGCTTCATTGCGGGTTGGGATTACTACCGTGAGCCTCATCACTAAAGCGGGTAGGATTCTTTGCCATAAACTCCCACGCAAACGCCTTGTATGCTTCTGCGCCTTTGGAGTGAGGATCAAGAAATACGACTGGAGTGCCCATTGAAGGCGCTTCCGAAACACGAACATTACGTGGAATCAGCGTCTCATAGACCTTGTCCCCAAAGTGAGTCTTCACCTCGTTAATCACGTCTTGAGTAAGCTTGGCCACAGAATTTACCATTGTAAAGACTATGCCATTCAATACTAAAGTAGGATTTACGCTTTGACGAATGCGTTCAATTGAACTCGTAATCAGCGCCAAACCATCCATTGCCAAATATTCCGCTTGGATTGGAATAAGCACTGAATCAACCGCAACCAAAGCCGAAGTCATAACAATGCCAAGCGAAGGTGGACAATCAAGAATAATATAGTCAAATGCGCCAGACGCTTTTACCGGCTCAAGCGCATTCTTTATCATGGTAAGACGATCTTCGCGCGCGCCAAACTCCAACTCCGCCCCTGCAAGATCGACTTCGGAGGGAATGACATTTAAGTTGTTCCATTTCGTCGGCTGAATGACATCGGCAATTTCCTTTTGCCCAGTTAATACCGCATACATTGAAAGCCCTGCTTGTTTTTCCAAACCCAACCCCAAAGTTGCATGCGCCTGCGGGTCAAGATCAATTACGAGCACCGTCCGCTTACGTGCTGAGAGTGCCGCCGCCAAATTCACTACCGTCGTAGTTTTACCAACTCCGCCCTTTTGATTTGCAATAGCGATGATTTTAGTCTCTTTAGCCATTCAAAATCCCCTTCTTTGTAAGTTCCTCAATATTGGTCTTGGCACTACGACGCACTTCACGTATCCAAAGCTCCACCAGTGCTACATCCCACGGCTCATCCACGCCTTGAATGACTGCCGCAAATTTATCATTGGACGCAATAACCGATGCTTTAACTCGCTCAGCAACCGTCGAAAGCTTCTCAGTAATTATCTGCTCTGAAAAGTTGTCGCTTTTAAGCCTAAAGCCATACTGCAAAAATTGAATATTTTCTTTTTGCATTCGTAAATATTCCAAATATTCACGCGCTTCGTCACTAAGCCCTTCAGTTTCAATCGTGCTTAAATTGGAAGTAATTACCAATGGACGATGAGCTTCAAACTTGCCTTCACGAATGCGCACTTTACCAGGATAATCATCCAATTCCGAGACTAAATGATAATTTACGATAGTATTACCAAAGGTCTCAAGCTGATGACTCGGCTCGAGCAAGAACCTCGCGCTTTTAGCTGCGTACCAACGGTCAAAATCTGGATTGCTACTCACTTATTCTTACCACAACATTTTTTGTACTTCTTGCCGCTTCCACAAGGGCAAGGGTCATTGCGCCCGACTTTGGGCTCTTCACGCACAATGGGCTTTTCACCTACGAGCTCGCCATTCTCGAACTTCCAACCATCCTTTTCCTTTACGAAGGTTGAAACCTCGTGATGATTACAAAACTCCCCATTGGCAGTATAAAGCGCACGAAACTCTACGATGCCTCGCTTGTCGTGCTTGCCACCCGCCTCCGTACGAACAATTTCAAGCCCATGCCACTCGGCTGAGCGACTCCATGCTTGAGCTGCCGCTTCATCAAACTGTTCACAGACTGCCTTAGTTGCACTCTGCTTTAAAAACTCAATATCGCCTGTGACGTAAGCGGTATACCGCGCACGCATTACCGCCTCGGCAGTTTCAGCTTTCGCCTCGCCTGTGATGATTGGCTGACAGCATTCCCCGAAGGTCTTGCCTGATTTACATGGACACATAGTTTCTTTTTGCACGTTCATATCGGTATTTTATCACAATTATGGTGGAAATGAGAAGGAAAAACGCAATGCCAAGTGGGAAGTCACCAAAATAAGTATAAGGAGTTGTCCCATCCTCTGGCAGTTGAAGTTTATCAAACATTGTCCCTTGAGCATCGACCAGAGGTCGGCCATCGGGCCCTAAAAGCCAATTAACCGCACCACTAGAAGAGATAGTCCCAGTAACGCCAGAGTTTCCCACTCGCACAATAGGAAGCCCCGTCTCGATTGCTCGTGCTCGCGCCTGCCAAGCATGAGCTAACGCCTCGTCAGATTGAGAAAACCAACTATCATTTGTAATAAAGCAAAGGAATTTAGCCCCCATTGCCGCATATTTACGAATAAGTGCAGAATCCGTATCTTCAAAGCAAATCGCAACTCCAAAGGGTATGGAGTTAAAGTTTAATATTTTTGGCTTCCCAGCCATGCAAGAACCTACTGGCGCGTACTTTTGCAACGCGGGAAACAACTTATCTCCAGGAATAAACTCTCCAAATGGAACAAGATGGACCTTGTCGTAAATTGAAATGCGCTGTCGCTCATAAAGAGCTGCCGAATTGTATAACTCCTTGCGCAATCCAAATCTCGTCCCGCCAGCGAGAATGCCCTTGGATCCAGTCTTATCAAGCGCCCACTGAGTACCAAAAATAAATGCACGATTTGACTCTAACGAACCAAATTCACTCATCGCGCTTTCAGGAAGGACGACGAGATCAGGACTGAAAAGCGCAACATTTTGGAAAAGATTGGAATATATTTCAATTGGGTTCTCATCTTGGGATTTAAAACAACATGGAAAATTGCGCTGAATTAGTGCGACTTTTAGCTCGCCCTCCGTCTCGCGCTTGGAGATTAAAGTACTTAGTCCATAAATGCCAAATATAATTCCAAAAGCAAGTATTGTTTCAATTGCCGCAATTTTTGGCGCTTTGCGAACCATTCGCTCCGCAATTCCCGCAAGTGTACCATTGATTAAAATAACAACTGCCGAGCAAAGATATACCCCTCCAATCGCCGCTGGTGCACCAAAATTGGCATTAACTACAGCTACTCCCAATTGATTCCATGCAAACCCTCCACCAAAACGACTACGCACAAGCTCAAGTCCGCACCAAAGAACTGGCTCAACAATCAATACAACTAAAAG
Source organism: Kiritimatiellia bacterium (assembly GCA_045599105.1). Classification (GTDB taxonomy): domain Bacteria; phylum Verrucomicrobiota; class Kiritimatiellia; order RFP12; family UBA1067; genus UBA1067. The sequence goes on along the minus strand of JAZRVL010000057.1, from coordinate 15,961 downwards.
CCGTCTTAAATAACCACCTTCCTTGGCCCACGACCATGAAGCAGCACTTAAATAACCATAAAAAGCAAAGTATAATGCACAGTAGGCTGAAAGCGCGAACCATCCAAGCCCCACCAACGGCCAAGGACCATTATTCTTGACAATAGCTGGCATCCAAGCTAAGGTCGCAACCCAAAAGAAAATTCCGCTTTTAAACCAACCTACCGCACTCTTTTTTGCATTTCCCTGTCGTGCAAGATACATAAGTGGGGCAAGCGCAAAAAGTACGTCCGTAGTTTCCCCCATAGGTGGATAAGCCGCCCAAAGGAGAAATCCTGGCAAAAACCACGCAATCCGTTTAAATGCTTTTATAACTCGTCTAAAGATCATTTATTCATCCCAACTAAGGTCAATTCGCGATGAGACGCCTTTGGGCAGTTCAAATGTGCGAGGAAACTTGGTCGTTGTCACCCAAAGCCCATCGCGCTTAAAGACTTGGTAAGTTGTCTGAGCTTTCGGCTCCGTAAGCGAGATAAATAGCGGAGTTGATTGCTGCGACAAAAACTCGACAAAGTACCCACTCTCCGCAAGAAATTGCAAATTCTCTCGATTATTTTCGGGGCTAGCAACAAAGCGTTTTATCCCCAGCAACTTAAGCGCCTTGAGCGCACGTGAATTAAACGCATAAAGCGTCCAATCGGCCGTGATATCAGTAACGCCTAAAGACTTTAACATTCTAAGCGTTGCCAAATCTGAACACTCCCACTTCTGACAGCCCCCACGAATAAGCTTTTTAACTGCAGTACGTAAGTGGTTAAATTCAAGCTCACTTGTCCAAACTGGCGTCGCAACCCTATCGCCATTGGCATCCATAACTCTAATTACTTCCGACCATTCGCCGACTGGAAGTTTCTGGTCTGCACGCAACTTAATTGTACGCAAAGGCGCTTTAGGCGTTTCATCAATAATGTCCTCATCCGCTAATATCTGCGCAAGCTTCTCATTGCGAGATGCCTCAAAAGTCGCATCAAGTTTCTCTACAAGTGCACGTCTAAGCTCATTAAGCACACTTACGGGTACAAATCGCTTTTCGCTATTAACTATGCTTATCCGCTCAAGGAAATAATCACTGCCTCCTAACTTCGAGAATGCTTTTTCCGCCGCCTCACGTGTCTTTTGAGGATCATTTGCCTGCCCAAATATGCCATTTACTGAAACTATTGGGGCTATGCCCATATCTTCTATCGTTGCAGAAATCTGAGTCTTAGTAACTACTAAATTAACCTTGATACCCTTTATTCCATGATAGTCGCTCGGACGGAAACTGGGAGGCGGAAACTGACGCTTTACCGCATTGGACATGGAGCAATAAATCTTCATCCCTGGCTTTAGTGTAGCAGCCATTATCTCATCAACCAGCACTTCGACATCTTCACCCGCCTTAACCTCAAAAACTGGACGACGCGAAATTGTTTGGCGCATTTCACCAATCCCCAGCCCTAAATGACGGCCATTATCCATTGCTTCAAACTGCAACCCATCGTGCTTTTCCAATGCCCGAGCAGTGTGAAAACGAAGGAATGCTCGACCATCTCGATCCAAGGTCACCTTTTTAACCTCACCAATCTCAGTTCCCACATGTCCTAAACTTTCATCATCAATAACCGCATCATCTTTGCCATTAAGATAAAGTTTAGTTGTGCGTCGAGAAAAGACGGTCTCCAAATCTGCACAGGTAGGTCCTTTTGTTCCATCTAAAATCGCCCGATAATGCTGAGTAACCGAAGCTACATATAATGAGGATTTCATACGTCCTTCAATCTTTAACGACTTTACTCCTGCATCGACAAGTTTGCGTACTTCCTCTCCAAGACGCAAATCCCGCATTGAAAAAGGATATTTCTCATCAATATGTTGTCGACAGCAATATGGACACGCCCCCCGATTGCCACTACGTCCTTTCTCCATTGCCCCAAAAAGGCAAAGCCCCGAAATTGAGTAACAAAGTGCACCATGGATAAAACACTCAATTTCCATTTCGCCACATCGTTTAACAATAGAGGAAATTTCAGCCAACGAAAGTTCGCGCGCAAGCACCACTCGCTTAAAACCCAACTCGCGCAAGGCCAAAACTCCCTCGAGATTATGAGTAACCATTTGCGTGGAAGCATGAAGCGCAAGATTGGGAAAATGTTTATGACAAACTTGCGCAATCCCAAGGTCTTGCACAATAAGCGCATCTACTTTAAGCTCGTTTAGTGTTAATAGTATCTCAAGCGCATCCTCAAGCCGACTTTCATCAATTAAGGTATTAAAGGTAACGTAAACTTTTTTTCCATTTTTGTGGGCGTAAGCAACTAAACTTTTAAGCTCTGCTTCCGAAAGATTCTTGGCGAATGCTCGCGCTGAAAAATCATCGAGGCCGCAATAAACCGCATCCGCACCTGCTTCAAATGCGGCAAGCGCAGTTTCGAAATCGCCTGCGGGCGAAAGAAGTTCTACCTCACTCATTTGCTCTTACTTAAAAACGCTTCCGTAGAAAAAGGTGGTGTCTCGCTCCTGCCTTCGCGCCAGTCTCTAACTGCTTTAAGACGTGCTTTCATCTTCGCTTCTGCACCAAGACCCGTCGGCTCATAGTAGCGCTTGCCTGCAAGCTTATCAGGGAGACACGTCATCCGCGCAATCTTCTCATCGGTATCATGCGCATAGGTGTAACCCTTGCCATAATTAAGCTCCTTCATAAGATGCGTAGGAGCATTGCGAATATGTAAAGGCACAGGTTCTGCAATCATTTCCGCTGCGTCTGCGGCTGCCGCATTATATGCTTGCTCCATTGCATTGGATTTGGGCGCCAAAGCAAGGTAAATGACAATTTGCGTCAAATGAACACTACACTCGGGAACGCCTAAATTATGACATGCATCCCAAACTGCATTGGCCAAAAGTAGTGCATTGGGATCCGCAAGCCCCACATCCTCGCTCGCAAAACGAACACATCGACGTGCAATATACAATGGATCCTCTCCGCCCTCCAACATTCGCGCAAGCCAATACACTGCGGCATCTGGATCAGAATTGCGCATTGATTTGTGTAATGCCGAAATGATGTTATAGTGCTCTTCACCATTCTTATCGTAGATAAGCGCTTTGCGACTTATTACTTGGGCAAGTGTATCTTTGGTAATTTCAATTTCGCCTTGAGCATTGAAAGTCGCATTGGCAACTGCAGTTTCTAACGTTCCCAAAGCATTTCGCGCATCCCCATTGGCAAAAATGGCAATCTTCCTCAACATCTCATCGGTGCATTTGATCCCAAGCTTCTTAAAGCCTCGTTCGCTTTCTATCGCACGACGAAGCAATGATAGGAGGCTATCTTCCGAAAGTCCATGAAGCACAAATACCTTGCATCTACTTAAGAGCGCGGAGTTAACTTCAAAGGAAGGATTTTCGGTCGTAGCTCCAATAAGAATAATTGAACCTTGTTCAACATAAGGCAGAAACGCATCTTGCTGGGCTTTGTTGAAGCGATGAATTTCATCAACAAACAAAACCGTGCGAATGCCCACACGCCGACCTGATTCAGCGCGCGCCATGATCTCTTTAATCTCTTTGATTCCACTCGTAACTGCTGAAAAGTTAACAAACTCTGCCTTGGTCAAATTGGCAATCACATTGGCAAGCGTGGTTTTGCCTACACCTGGTGGCCCCCAAAGAATCATCGAGGGAATACGATCGTTCTCAATCATCTGGCGAAGGATTTTGCCTTCACCTACAAGATGTTCTTGACCAACAAACTCGTCTAAGTTAAGCGGACGCATCCGCGCGGCCAGTGGTTCTGGCGCTGCTTCGGCATTCTCTCCCGCCGACCCCTCTATCAGCGACATTTGTCTCATTTCAATTATTATACCACAAATCGGATTTATTATGGTATAATACTCATACTTTTACGACCTCGGACTTTAGCTCAGCTGGTAGAGCATCTCACTTTTAATGAGGGGGTCGCGGGTCCGAATCCCGCAAGTCCGACCAAATAGGATTCGGAAGTATAGATGATAATTGTACTTCCGAAATGACTTCAGTCATTTCTTGCCACCAAACAGCGTTTCGGCGCAATTTAGATAATAGGCGCGTATCCTCTCATAGGCGTTGATAATGTCCAACTCAACTAAAACACGAATTGGCGAGGTAGGATCATTTGGACCAATACGATTAAGCTGCCCCTGCCGACTTGCTCTAACAAGATCATGCAAACTCTTTGATTCTACCTGGATAGCCGCAAGATCAAAGCTGGGAATCGGCGAAGCCAATAATGCCGACACTCGCGTAGCGAAAGCATTGATACGATTATGAACATCCAGTAGCATCTGACGTGAGACGTCCGAAAAATCCTGTCCTCCCTTGCGTAAACGACGTGTCACCTTGAGAATGGTCGCAACTTCATCAGAAACAGATTCAAGTTCGTCTGAAAGGCGCAAAAGCCGTCTTGCTCGCTCCGCAACCTCAACAGGAACACGCTTAATCATGATTTCTCCAAGAAATTCCGTTATCTCACGCTGAACATTATCAAGCACATCTTCACGATGTACAATGTGCTCTTCTTGCTTCTCATCCGATTTTCCCGCAAGAACGCACTGAATGTTTGAAAGCATATCCAGATTGCTGTCACGCATAAACACAACCTCCATTAGCGCTTGATCGCAAGCAATAACTGGCGAGAGGTGACTTGTCATTTTGAGCACACTTAGATGCGGTTTTCCCGAAACATCTGAGGGAATCATCCGTGCGACAAAGCTAGCAAATGGCTTCACAAACGGCAAAATGACCGCAGTTGTGATGAGATTAAAAAGTGTATGAATCGCTGCCATCGGCGCAGCTACGTTTGGATAGGAGATCACTCCATTTGTCACCACCGCATCCGCATAATGCGGGAAAAATGAAGTCGCAATTGGGAGGAGTACTGGCACAAAGAACGGGATAATCAAAATTGTCCCTGCAACATTAAAAAGTGTATGCGCGAGGGCAGTTTGCCTAGCTTCTGCCGAGCCATTAAATGCCGCAAGCCATGCTGTCGCTGTGGTACCAATATTCATACCAAAGACAGTAGCGGCCGCTGCCTCAAAGCTCAATAAACCTTGCTGTGCAAGCGTCATTGCAACAGCTGTCGTCGCCGCTGAAGATTGGACAATTGCCGTAAAAATAAGCGAAACCAGAACACACTTTACAAGTCCCCATGCCGATGTTGCATCTAACGAACGGAACGCTTCAACCACGGTAGGCATGGATCGAACGGGCTCCATCCCCTCTTTCATCCAGTAAAGCCCCATAAAGATAAATCCAAGTCCCATTAAAGCAAGACCACCATCATGTAGACGCTCGCGATTCATAAAGAAGTAAAATAGAGCACCAATCAAAACGGTAAAAAGTCCCAGCATTTTCACATCTGGCGCAAACGCAATTATCCAAGCTGTAGTTGTAGTACCAATGTTTGATCCAATAATGACATTAATTGCCTGCGTGAGGTTCATAAGCCCCGAAGAGACAAATCCTACCGCCATCACTGTGATAATCGACGAGGACTGCACAATTGTCGTTGAAACCACGCCCGTCGCAACCCCGGCAAGTCGATGCGTCGTTGCAAGCGACATAAACTTTCGAAGACCCGAGCCGCTTACCGCCTGCAAGCCTTCTGACAGATGCTTCATCCCAAGTAAGAAAATTCCAAGACCACCACCAACAATCACCAAAATAGAAATTATTTCTTTCATATGAAGAATATTGTACAATCCGTATGTTAGGATTTTGTGAGGAATAATTGTTGTAAATAGTATATCATAATCTCACCATTTCATCAAATGCAATTATTCGCAACAGTTTTTATTCTATCACACCATGCGGATGAGACACTTGACGGCGGAGAGCCCCTCCTTGCCCTCCATCAACTTAGAATTGCTCGGCGTCGTGGCATATCCAATCGTGCTTGCGTAGATCATAACCCCTCCTGGTATCGGCTAAACTGTTATATGAGAGATTCTATTGCATTATATAGCATTTGTCAATGCGTCATATACCGTCCGCCAAACCGTAATATAACGCGCACACAACCGTTATATAACGTTTACTCTACACCCTTGGCACACTTCTTCGCACGCGGGGACTTGACCCTCCTTTTCGCCTTCGCAAACAGCATCTACCTTCCTTTGGCCTGCCATCCGTAGCCGATTTGCATTCGCAAATCGCAAAGAATGGTGGAGGTGAGGGGAGTCGAACCCCTGTCCGAGACGGCATCACCCAAGTGTCTACGCGTGTAGTCTGCCTTTAGTCTCGAGAGAAGCAAGCGGACAAACGCGCTAAACCAATCTCATCCACTCGATTCGGCACCCTTAAGCGGGCAAGTGGAACTCCCTTAAGCGTGGTCCGATAAATTATGCCTTTTAGGTTATCGGGCGTCCCCTAATCGACATTGCGGCCTTTATTTAGGCGGCAAGAGCGTAATCGTTGTTCGCAATTACAGTTTTTCCCGTTTTTTAACGAGGCCAACGAGAATCCTCGACGCGCGACCTGACTTCAACACATCCCGTCGAAACCGGATCACCCCCATAAGGGGAAAGTGGAACATATTATACCACAATCTATCAGCTTTTACCAAATGCCCAATTTGAGATAGGGAAATATTTGTCGCTCTAAAGTAATGTCTAAATCAAAGAGCGCATTTCCTGCAAGTCCGTATTTGCGAGTAAGACGAATTTGATTTATCACTCCTTTTGCATCAAGCCGCGACTCATTGGCCGTAACTCCAATTCCAACAATCGTCTTTCGTGCGTGGGTAGTTAAGCTCGCATGCTGCGCTAAAAGCTCTGCAAAAACTGACTCATTAGCCGTATAGTCCATTGGTACTACATAATCTACTAAATTCATCTTCAGCCATCCATCCCAATCTTGTCCGACCGAACCAATGCAAGCTGGATATTTTCCGTAAACTGCAGTCGTGAGCCACTTAGGACGCTTCACTCTTCTACGCGCTTCTGCGACAAAGCTCGAGACATACGTAGAGGCGTTAGCTGGCTTAATCACTCCATCCCCATACCGCACAAAATCTAAATGCACCCCTGCTACCGGATAGCGAGTTTGAATTTCCTCAATTGCTTTAAGCATATACAGCCGCACATCTTTATTGGCTGGATCTAAATACTCCGAAAGTGTGCCATTGCGAAATTTAAGTCGCCAGCCACGTTTCGCAAATTCATTAAGTCGATCTGGCGTTGCACGAGTCGCAGAGAAAGTAAGCATCCACGCATGCACCCTAATTCCTGTTCCGCTTGCAGCTTCCAAAGCGGCCTTCAACTGATCGCCCTCCTGCATAAATATCTTGGAACGTGGAAGTACTTCGCTCGAATAATGCGCAAATCCAGCTCCCGCAACATTCACAAACAAATCCGTTACCCTCGCCTCTCTTAAAACATGCATCGTTTTCTGCCAATTCCCTGGATATAATCCACATCCACTATGATCCCAAACTGCGTGAATCTCACCTTTCACAGGAACTTGGCTTAGCGCATATTCTCTAAGCGCACGATGGCGCTCCTCCTTGCGCTTTACGTGCGCTTCATAACTCCAAAGCCGCTCGTCAATCGAACCGACGATTGCCCCTAAAAGTTGCGCCTTTTTATCTTCTTCACCGTCGGCTAATAGTACATGACTCATCCAATATCCACCTGCGCTAGCCACCCATGCTGCCTCTCCACTATGCTTGCCTGCACGATCACTCCAAGTTGCAATCACTCGCCCTTTCCCAGATAATGGCATTATGCGCTGAAGCACAGTTGAAGTTTGCAAAATTGAACTCGGCACTCCTTTAAGACAATTTGCCGAAAAATCCATTCTGCTCCACTCGCCAGCATATCCCGCCATACGATAACCAAGTGGCTTAACTCCCATCATCCGCGCAAGCTCTGGTGATGAAGAGTAAAATACAACCAGCTTACCTCCTCGCGCTTGAAACGCCTTCAAAGTAGCAATCTCGCCTGCAGTTGGTCGATCAAAACCTACCAAAAACGCAAGCTTTTCGTTTTTAAGTGCGTTTGCCATTGCGCCTACTTGCACGGTTTGCGCTTTTACACCCTCATTATTAAGCCAACGCTCCATGTGGGTCGCAAGCGAAGTATAATACCCCGTTTCATGCGCCACAATCGCAACTGCTAATAAAAGCGCATTCATTTCACGAGGTCTGGCCGCTCTTCCCGCGTTCGCTTTATCGCAGCTGATTTGCGCCAAGCTTCAATCTTTGCGTGATCTCCCGACAAAAGCACTTCGGGGACTTTCATTCCTCTAAACTCTGGCGGATGAGTGTATTGGGGATGCTCTAAAATCCCATCTTGAGAGAAGCTCTCCGAATTAGTCGCTTCAGCCCCTCCGCCTAAAACTCCAGGCAAGAGTCGCACAATTGCATCTACCATTGATGCGGAGGCAAGCTCACCGCCAGTCATTACAAAGTCCCCTACTGAAAACTTGTCCGTGGCAAGTGTCTCAATTCGAGCATCAAATCCCTCATAGTGCCCACACATAAAAACCAAATGCGCGCACTTAGAAAGTGCCTGAGCATCAGCTTGCAAAAACTTGCGAGCGGCGGGTGAAGTAAGAATTACTTTGGTTGATGCATCTTTCTTTACACTTTCAACCGCATCAAACCACGGCTTGCACTTCATTAGCATTCCTGGCCCGCCTCCATATGGCTTGTCATCTACCTTTTTCCAACGCCCCTCGCCAAACTCCCTCAAATCAACGATGTTTATTTTGCATGCGCCCTTTTTAACTGCACGCGCGACTATGGACTCGTTAAGAAAGCCCTCAAACATCTTGGGCTGGACGCTAATTATATCAATTACCAACATCGCTTATTTAACTTAAAGGACTTGGACCTAATTATTAGATCCAAGTCCCTTTCATTCATTCGTGAGCCAAACACCCGCTTACTTAGCGAGCTTACGAACTGCCTTGTGCGAACAGAAGGTGCGCTCAGTGTAGAGTTTAGAGCGCCAACCCTCGCCCTTCTTGACGAGTTTAATCGCTTGAATCCAAGGCGAGGCAAAAGGAAAGAGCTTTTCGACCCGAACGCCATAGCTCTCACGACTAACCGTGAAGTTACCCGAAACATTCTTGCGGCCGTTGTCAATCGCAAGCACCTTACCCTCAAAGTCCTGAACCCGGAACTTGTCGCCTTCCTTAATCTTGATGGAAACGCGAACAATGTCACCCGTCTTGAACTCAGGATAATTCTTGCTCGAGAGAGACGCAGTCTGCTCCGCATTAATCTTATCAATAAGCTTAATACCCATGACTTACCTCCTTATGCCTTAGGCGCTTCTTCAGCCTTGGGCGAGTCTGCCTTCGGCTGGGCCTTCACCGCATGATGAGGCTTCAAATTGGGGTTCTTGGCACGACGAATGAGCGAAGCGACCGTAGTCGAGGGCTTAGCGCCATTCTTGAGCCAATATTCAACACGCTCGAGATCGAGCTGGAAGTTGTTTTCCTTAATCTGGGTATCATACCACCCAAGAATCTCAAGGAATTTACCATCGCGCGGGCATCTTTCGTCAGCCGCAACGATACGATAAGTCGCATGGTTAGTGCAACCAGTACGACGCATTCTAATTTTTACCATATGCTTATTCGCTCCTTACGAATGAATGAATTTGCGCATAGTATATCATAACCGCCCTTGCCTTGCAAGGGGAAAAAAGATAAACGAAAGTCACCTATTTTATGGCTTACGCACGACAATCGTGCGATTGGCGCGCGAAGCGGCGATGCGACTACGGTCGTTTATCAGTTCAATATAATCAGGGCTAAAATAGGTATACTTGCGTCCCATCGCTTTGCGAAAGAGACTGATTTCAACTACTCCGTCCTTCTCGCGTTTAGTTACCTTGCTCGTAAGCCAAACCTGATTTACATCATGAGGATCCGAGAAAACGAATGAATCAGGAAGATGTTCAATCGTGGTATAACCATTTGGGAATCGGAGTACCACCTCCTCCCACGATTCACCTGCCGCATTCACTGCAAATGGGGTCTTGCGAATCTTGCCTGGAAACGAAGGAATGCTTGATAAAAGCGCAGGGACTTGTAATGTAATTGTATCCCCAGAAACCATCGCATAATCTGGCACTTTGCATGCAAACTTACGCTTGCCAGGATAGCTACTAATATCTACCTCCAATTCACCCATCGCAGTTGCTGCTTGCGAAATTGAACCTAATAGCGACTGATGAAGGCGATTGCGATCTTCAGGAAGAATTTCGGCAAAGGTCTTGCGAAAAGCGCCAACCCCATGCCCCCAAATAACCGACTCAATCGACATTTCAGCCGAGCCATCCTCCTTGACCTCGACAATTGTCTTCTCACCTGTGAGATTACCCAAAAGCACGTCTGGAAGCGTCACTATTCCAAACTCGCAAGTCTCAGGATCGAAGTAATCACTGCCAGCATACATACTTGCACCAAGCGGAGTATACTCGCATTCAGTTCCAATGAAATACTCCTTGGTTTCTCCGCCAAGCCCCAAAAAACCTCCCTCGTGCACCCGCACACGGCAAAGTGCAATCGAGAACGCACGTACATCGGGCTTTTCATACTTCATTCGATTTTTGACTTCATCAGGATCTGCACCATTGGCCGCCGTTAAAACTACATCGGCCTCGTAACCCGCGCCTCGCAAAAGCGCACATAGCGTACGCACATAATCAAGGCGCGTACCATAACGCTCTTTAATGACAACTTCCGGATCCGTAAGTTGCAACGCCAAGGGTACTTCGTACATTGCAGGACCTGCGACCCGAATATGTCGAGCCATCCAGTCCCGAATATCTTTTAGATCACTTTCGCCGCTTTCAAGTTCTATCTCGCCAATTTGAAGATCAATTGGCTCAAACTTGCCCCGCGAAACAACCATCTGATCACGCCAAAGAATGCCAAACGGCTGACCTGGCTCATTCACAATTTGCTTTGGTCCTACGACTTCGCGCTTCCAATCGTCAATTCGAACCACACGACGATCCAAAGGCTCGTGTGCATCAAATCCAAAGATCGCATAAAATGGAGATGGCGCATTAGTGACTGAGTGAACGATTGTATAGGAAATAACACTTCCAATCTCAACCGAAGGAAGATTGACAACCAATGTCTTGGAAGCGGGATAACGAGGCGCAGATGACGCCCACGCGCAGTCCATCACATTCTTTTCACGATCCAAAACTTGATAAACCCGCCCATCCTTGTTGGAGACAACTGCACTGACTATATCAATAGTCTCCACGCATGGATTAAAGCCGATCTTAAGTTCGGCCGAACTCTTCTTGCCATCGTAGGTCAAAATCTCCTTTTCAATGGTCTCGACTTCCTTCCACTCATAATCGGACTTGATATCCACTTCGGTCTGCTCCAAAGTATAGTGGACATCCGCCTCTGCGAGCAAGCCCTTGGTAAATACTGGACGCTTGCGTTCGGCCGCTTCAATAAGCTTTAAATTCTCCTTTAAGGCAATATACTCCTCTGGCGTTAACTCAACCTTGTCAATCATGAGCTTGCGTTCAGACTTAAGAATTCGCCCATTGACACTAAAAGTACGACGATATTCACATCCGCCGTGCGTAACTACAGTCGTAGGCAGTTCCTTGGCTTCTCCAACGGCCGTACCAAGATCGATTTCAATGGTTTCATTTAGCCCCGCAGTAGTATCAATATTAAGCGGATATTTGCGCTTATCAAGCGAGGTATTGTCCGTAAAGATAAAGTTCGCCATTCCAATAGTACTGCTAAGATAAGGAATGCTCAGTTCATCACGACTATCTCCCGTAAGTAGCATCTCGGGAAGTTTTGACGACAACTTAACGTGAATGGGCTTATCGGTATCCCGCATATCCTTGGGCTCAATCTCGCATTTAAGAAGCTCCGCCCCTGGCGAAAGCCGTTTTACCACCCGCTCGAAATACTTAATCAAATCAGTGGGCTTTTTCGTAACAAACGAGTGACGATATATCGTATCGTTAATGCCTCCAAACACGATATCGTTATCAAGGATCATCGTTCCATCGCTTGAAAGCCGACCCTTTGAGACGACTTTCAGCGAATTGTGCTGTGCATCCGGCACTGGTGAAGTCAAGAGAGTTTCGCCATCTGGACGACAAACGAGAAAACTCTTGTCACAAAGATATGCAGGGAAAAGGTCTTTGGCGTTCTCATTCGTTGGATCCATGAGCTCATATTGGCGATTGCCCTTGTCTACTGCAACAATCGCGTGATTAAAAAATGGTTGAGGAACTTCAAAGTCATGCTTAGCGCCAGCATGAATCAAAACCGGGAACGCCTCAAAGCCCGCGATCCTAAGCATCGCTACCAAAAGTCCCGCTTTATCACGGCAAACGCCATAGCGATTGTTAAAAGTAATATCGACATCGTGTGGCGCATATCCTGGCGAAGTGTCCTCCATCGTGAGGCCCATATACCGAACTTCCTGCGAAACGAACTTGAAAATCGCCCTCATGCTATCGGACGATTCGGTATAATTGCGCTTGATCGCTTCAACCTTATTGGTAATTGCCTCGTTCGTGCGCGCAAGATGCGGCGCACAAAGATCCCAATACCACTTGGAAATCTCCTCCCAGCTCTCGGCGGTAGAAACGCGAATATGCTGAACTTGCGTCTCCATCGGTGGCATGTCGGGCTCAGGGAAAATTTGCGCAGTGTCTTCACAAACAAAAGTGTGACGCATCGAGCCATCGCTTAGCGTCTCGTGCGTTTCCTTGACATTGCCCAAAGGATTGCGAACGGCCATTTTCTTAATGGGCAACTCTTTGGGCGCAAGGATAGTATAAGTCCTTTTAATTATGGGACTTGTCCACTGCATAGCTGAAATATCCGCCCATGTACCCTCACAACGCGGACTAAAACTACTACGAGTATACTTAAGATGCAAGGTGTCGCCAACTTTCAATCCTGGAATGGTGCAGGAAATGCGGCGGTTCAACGGATCGTAAATATTGTCCTTCATCGAGGAATTGTCCGTCGTATCCACCGTAGTTGCCGAAACATCAATCTCGCGTTCAACTCCATCGGCATTGATGGCGCCAACATAGAGAATCTTGGCCGAGCCATAGCGCTTCGAATAGTGAAGCATAAATGTGCTTTCCTCGCGCCGACCCTTCTCAGTCAATATCTTTACCCAGCATTCATCAACCGAATTATATGTTCCATCGGGACGATACGAAACACTTTCCACCTCATCCATCAATACAGAATCAGCATCGGGGAATTTCTCCACCGTAATGCCATCTGCCCTGGCAATGCCAGCGACAAATGCGGACAATAAAATTATTAAAACGACGTTGAGTTTTTTGTGCATAATCATAAGTAGAGATATTATAGCAATTATCGTAGCGGTTATGTTGAAATTATTTCCACTCCCCAAAATACTTGCCTTGGCGAAAATCGCCAACGCCACCAACATCAACGCCACCGCCGCTGGACGAATCCCTTGAAAAATTCCTTTAATAATGCGACTTTCCCGAAAGCGATCAAGTGAGCTTAAAACGAGATAGACCAATACCGAGCCAGGAAGCACTACGCAAATTGAGGCAATAAGCGCCCCACCAACTCCAAAAAGCCGAAAACCAAAATAGGTCGCCGCGTTTACGCCTACCGGACCTGGCGTCATTTGCGCAAGTGCCATTACATTGGAAAATTCTTCGGCAGTTGCATTTAAAAACGTCGCCGTAGGTCCTACAAAATCCTCAACATACATTGGAATTAAAACAAAGCCACCACCTAAGCAAAGTAAGCCATACTTAAGAAATACCAGCAATGCCAATGCGGAGGAATGAAACTTATTCGCACCAAATTCATAACCAAGACCAATTACCATTGCCATTATAATGGTAGGCGCAACGCCGATATAGATTGCGGAGAAAACCGCTAAAACCATTACTCCATACGAAAAAACATCTTTCATATTGCGTCGCCAACTGTTGATGAGCGCCGATCCGATAATTCCAGTAAGCGCGGCACGTAGCCCCACAAAAATTGATTTAAGATACGCATTTTCAACTGGAATTGATTCGTAATAAATCGCTACCAAGGTAAATATCGCAATTGCGGGAAGTGCAACGGCAAATACAGCTACTACCGCGCCCACAATTCCCGCCTTTTTGCGCCCCACATAAACAGCAGTATGCGTCGCCATCAATCCTGGTACCATTTGAAAAACAGGAATTTCATCAGCGATCTCGCCCTCTTTCGTCCATCCTTTTTTGGCAAACACCCCATCAGCAACGGCTAAAATCGCATACCCACCACCAATCACGGTAAGCGAGATTTTAAAAAACTCCCAAAAGAGTTGCGCTAAAACTCTCATGTTCGATACTCAGCGCAATTCTCGGCAGTTTCCCAAACCTTTACTGCCACTAAACCAGCAATTGATGGCTTAATCACATCAAAGAAGTAATGTGCAAGATTTTCAGCGGTAGAGCGAAAAGGAATTGCGACTACCCGCATGCCATTTTTCTCCACGACAGAGGCAATCTCGCACTCGCCCTTAGATGTGGTATTGTAAATAAAGGCATGGTCAAACTTATCAACAATCGATGAAATGGCAATCGCCTTCAAATCCTTAAAGTCGATAACCATACCTTCGATTGGCTCGTTCGCAGCCACAGAAATATCCACTCGATAGGTGTGGCCATGCAAATTCTTGCAAAGCCCTTGATGATTGGTCAATACATGCGCCGCATCAAACTTAATGGTCTTAGTTACTATAGTCATAACTTTGGTATTATACCATAATCCAATTCAATAAATCCCATCCCGAGACAACTGCCATCAGCGAGCTATCGCACCTCTCGCGAGGGCTGTCCCCGCTTGTCTAGAAATGACTATATCACCTTGTCGCACAAATCCACAAAAGTTATCAACACTTTCTCTCAATAGAGCCGCACCCCACTGCAGTCCTTCGCTAAAGGCTTGATTTTATTGATCTTTTCGGGGCGTGTCCCCGAATATTAAACTCACCACTCCTTGAATTCGATTTTTTCGAGTTTATCGAATTGAGGTGGAAAATTGCAAACACCCACCTTTAATGATTCCTTGAGCTGCTCGGCCGTGCCTGGAGCGGTATAGATTACCGAAAGCTTAGGACAGGCGATAACACCCCAACTGAGCTTCTTTACACTGGCAGGCACTGTTAATTCGGCAAGCTCCTCGCAATAATAAAATGCCCAATCCGCGATTTCCTCCACCCCATCTGGAATCACCAACTTTTTCGCAGAACTATTTTTCGACCACCAAAAGATCAGTCTCTTTCCATCCTTACTATACAACGCCTCAGGTGTGTTCTTATACGATTTGTTCTTAGGAGACACGATGATTTTGGTGTGTTTCGGACAGCCAACAAACGCATCGTCGCTAATATCCGTAACGCTTGCCGGAATCGTAATCGAATCAAGCCTAGGACAATCACGGAATACCATGCGACCAATCTTTTCCACCCCCCCCCCTCCGGAATCGTGACGGACTTCAGCTTCTCGCACTCCGCAAAGGCCTCGTCGCCGATACTCTTCACGCTGCTGGGAATTTTCACCGTGGACAGCGATTTACACCTTAGAAACAGCGCACTGGGAATGCTGGTCAAAGCTGAAGGAAGCGTTACGAATTTAAGATTATCGTTACCGCCAAGCGCGAACTCGCCGAGAGCCGTCACACTATTCGGAATTTTGATCACAGAAGGGCCTTGCATTGGAAACACAGGAGTGCCCCCTTCAAGTTGCTCCTCGCCAACTCTGGTTACTGGATACTTGATAGTGTATTATTCTTTCTGTAAATTCATTTCTTAAGGAAAGAAGATGAAAGGACTTCAATAACCGAAAGAAAGAGATGACAACCCCGAGGGGTTGTCATCCGCGCCGGCTCGTAGTATTCTTTTATCGTCAAAAAAAAG
>JAZRVL010000056.1:0-26288 GCA_045599105.1 Kiritimatiellia bacterium | reverse complement strand
AAGCGGCAGCTTGACGGCGATTGGTGGTTGTTATACTGCGGGCATTGGTGGCGGCAACGAACAGACTATGGGTACACTGACGATATATGGCGGCACGGTTTCGGCGAAGGGCGGTCAGTGGGGTGCAGGCATTGGCGGCGGGAACGAGGGCGTTGGCGGGGGCACGGTGACGATCAATGGCGGTATAGTGATGGCACAGGGAGGTGACCTTGGTGGCGCTGGTATCGGCGGCGGCGACGCCGGCAAAGGTAGCGACGTGACGATTAACGGCGGGTCAGTAACGGCGTATGCTGGTAATAAAGGGGCTCAGAGTATCGGCAAAGGTGATGAAGGTGCGAATAGCGGGTCGTTGACGCTTGCGCCTTGCGTCTTTAAGATTGATGACAATCATTATCGGGAAGAAGCGTGGGTTTCTTTTGCTGTGCCGTCTACGCTACGTGTTGCCTCAGTGACCGCCACAGAAGGTTCAGGGTCCGTCAAGACGCGCACGCAGGATGGGGTTATGACCGTTGGCTTTAAGACTGGTTCGCATGTAACGGTGAAATTCGCATTAATAGACCCTGATAGTCATTTCGCGGATAAGGACTCGATTGAGCTTGATCCATTTTCGTCTAAAATACTGGATGCGAGCTCGTTGCCGCAGGTTATAGAAAACATATTTGAAGATGTTGAGTATATGTTGCCAAGCGGAGAGACGAATAACGCGCACGAAGTTCATATTGTACATCGAACGGATGTCTATGGAACGAAATTGTCTGATGGCTGGCATGTCGTGACTGGGATGGTGACTCGAACAGCGCTGGAAGTGAGCGGTGTGGCGAACCTTATTCTCGCGGACGGGGCGAAGTTGACCGTTAACCAAGGCATTCAGGTTATTGAAGGTAATGAGCTCAATATCTTTTGCCAGCGTGCTGGTACGGGGCAGTTAATTGTAACGGGCGGCGACTTAAGCGCGGGCATCGGCGGCAGCTATCTAATCGCGGGTGGCACGGTAACGATTAACGGCGGCGAGATAACGGCGACAGGCGGCGACTGTGGTGCAGGCATCGGCGGTGGCCATCGATCCGCTGGCGGCACGATAACGATTAACGGCGGCACGGTGACGGCGACAAGTTTCGACTGTGGCGCGGGCATCGGCGGCGGCTGTTATGGCAGGAGCGGCAAGGTGACAATTAACGGCGGCACGGTGAAGGCGACGGGCATCGGTGGCAGCACGGGTATCGGTGGCGGTATGAATGCTACTGGTGGTGAATTGACGATTAATGGCGGCGATGTGACGGCGATTGGCAACGGTGGCGGCGCAGGCATCGGCGGCGGTCGTGGTAATCCATGGGGCGGTGATGGCGGAATTATCACAATCAACGGCGGGGTGGTTACGGCGACTGGCAGGGAAGGCGGTGCAGGCATTGGTGGTGGCGCGGGATACTCAACTGGCGATGGCGGCGATGGCGGCACGGTAATGATCAACGGCGGCACGGTGACGGCTACTGCTGAGAATGGTGGCGCGGGTATTGGTGGTGGCGATGGCGGCGCGTACTATAATCCCCGCAGGCAAGGCGCGCCTGGCACGGTAACGCTGGATGTGGAGAAGGTCGAAGTCGTCGATGGTATGTACGGCAATGATTACTCGTATGTAAAGATCACCAAGATACAGGACGGTCCAGCTTGCGAAGGGGGAACGATTAAATTGGTAGATGGCGTTTGGGTTATTACACCGAATGAGGGCGTGACGGAGGTTAAGATTAGGCGTCTGCCGGAAGGGGAGACGGTTGTGGTGCCGCCGACGATTAGCAAGGTAGTTGGCGTCGAGGACGAGCAGATTATGGTCTTTGACGGTGAGAGCTACATCACGGACTTTTTCTCGATTGAGAACGGCGTTATCACGCAAATTGTGCTGACGGTGACGGTGAGCGGAGATATGACGTATCTGACAGCAGAATGGACGAGCGGCGATGGGGCGGCAACGAATGCGGTCAAGGATGGCTCTTTTGAAGTGGGTTGTGGAACTTTGAATGTGAAGGTTATTTTCACGCCGGCGCACAATTATCAATTCAAGAGCGAGAGTGAAGACGGAGTTAGAGCGCTTACTTCGCCGCTTATTGAAAGTTGCACGGTTACCGCGCCGGAAGTCGAGGGAATTCCCGGGACGGATGTCGCGCCGTGGCAAGTTGGCGAGGATGTGACGGCGTATGTGAGCGACGAGGGCGTGCTGGTCGTTGGCGGCGAGGGCGCGATGGACGACTTCGCGGATGTCAATGAGGTGCCGTGGACTGATAAGGCGGCGGAGATTAAAGAGGTAACGATTGCGGATGGAGTTACGAAGATTGGCGCAAAGTCGTGGGAAGGGCTATCTGGTACGGTAACGGTTAACGGTATGGTGCTTTCTGCCATTAGATTTGTTTCGACAGGGTTAAACATATCCACCGAGCCGGTCATACCCGAAGATATGGTGCTTGTTTCAAAGACGGAGATTGAGGCGGCGAAGGCGACGACGATTCAGGTTGTGGACGGCACGGCGTATTTGGATGTGAACGTTTCGACGAACGCTGATCTTACGGCAGAAATCAAGAGTTGGGGTAAGGTGAAGCTTGATCCAGCGACGGTTAAGCAAGCCGAGGATGGCCATGGACTGGTCGTGCCCGTTCCCGCCAAAGCCGACAAGGGTTTTATGATCCTTCGCTCCGGTGATGGGAGGTAGGTGGGATGGAATTGTAGTTGGAGAATGGGTTGGAGGGAGCAGTTGGAAGTTGGAGTTGTGGAAGGAAAAGGGTAAGGGTAAAAGGAAGAGTTGCAACTGCTGGAGCGAAAGTTTTACAACTGCCGGAATGAAAATATGATAATCGAAGGAATGTGGTTGAAAAGGGAAAACAATCAATGATATAATATCGACGTGAAAACGTATAAAAATAGAATTTGTGATAAGATACTGGCATCTGAGCTTCAAGGTGCGGGTGCAGTTGTTATCGAAGGAGCCAAGTGGTGTGGCAAGACAACTACGGCAGAACAGGCGGCTCGAAGTGTAATTTACATTGATGAACCTGGAAAATTGGAGACCAATCTTCTGCTTTCGACAACCAAGCCCGAGCGTTTGCTGGACGGGGATTCGCCACGTCTCGTCGACGAGTGGCAGTTGACGCCTGCACTTTGGGATGTAATTAGATACCGGTGCGATCATTCCGATTTGGGCGGTTACATCCTTACGGGATCGTCCGTGCCTCCTGCATCAGATGAAATCAAGCATTCCGGGGCCGGTCGTTTCTCGTGGATTCGGATGCGTCCGATGAGTCTTTGGGAGTCTGGCGAGTCCTCGGGCGAGGTGAGTTTGACCGAACTTTTCAAAGGAGTTGACAAAACTGGAGCGGTAGCACGGAAGCCAGATCTCGAGGAGACGGCGTTCATGCTTTGCCGCGGTGGGTGGCCAGCGGCTTGCGACTTGAAAGGCGACATTGCCCTCAATCGTGCTTTCTCATATTTGGATGCCGTTGTAAAGTCGGATATTTCACGGGTCGACGGGGTTAGGCGCGATGAGATGCGGGCGCGGCGGTTAATGCGGTCGTATGCGCGGCTTCAGGGTACGCAGGCGACAGCGAGGGTCATCAAGGCCGATTTGGCGGAAAATGAGCCGCATACGTTTTCGGAGGAAACGGTTTGCTCCTATGTCAATGCGCTTAAGCGGATATTTGTCATTGAAGACATGGCGGCCTGGTGTCCGAACCTAAGAACCAAGGCCGTAATCCGAACTTCGGATACGCGATATTTCACCGATCCGTCCATTGCAGCGGCATCCTTGGGCGTCAGTCCGGAAGACCTGATGAATGATGTGAAGACATTTGGGTATTTGTTTGAGACGATGGCGGTCCGCGATTTGCGCGTCTATGCGCAGGCCTTGAACGGAACGGTGTCCCATTATCTTGACGCGAGCGGGCTTGAGTGCGATTCGGTCATCCATCTGCGGAATGGTTGCTATGGGTTGATTGAAATCAAACTCGGTGGCGATGCTCTTGTCGAGAAAGGGGCGCGGACGCTGAGCTGCTTGTCTAATCGGATCGACACCGTTCGGATGAAGCTGCCGGCCTTCATGATGGTTCTTACGGCGACGGGCGAGTATGCCTATACGCGCCCTGACGGCGTGATCGTCTGCCCACTCTCGGCGCTGCGTCCGTAAATCAAGGAGAGAGAAGATATGAAAAAGATAATGATTGGAGGTTTGAAATGAGTTGGTTTCTTGGTGGTATTGCGTTTTTGATTCTTGGGTATTTTACCTATGGGCGGCTTGTCGAGCGAATTGTGGGGCCGGACGACCGCAAGACTCCATGCATAGCCAATCCCGACGGCGTCGACTTCGTGCCGCTCCCGAAGTGGAAGAACATGCTGATCCAGCTCCTCAATATCGCCGGGGTCGGTCCGGTCATTGGCGTTATCCTCGGCATCAAGTTCGGGAAGATCGCGCTCTTGATCATTCCGGTCGGGTGCGTGCTGATGGGCGCGGTACACGATTATATGGCGGGTATGATGTCCCTGCGTATGAACGGTGCGAATATGCCGCGGATGGTTCGCGAGGAACTTGGAGCCATCTTCGCCCGTGCATTCATCTGGATATTGATGATTCTTCTTTTGCTTGCTGTTGCGGTCATGGTCAATGTGCCCGCAAACCTCATCGATCGGCAGTGGTTTCCAAACCTTTCGTTCTTCTGGTGGGTAGCTGTGGCCATCTTCGTATACTATATCGTGGCGACATTATTCCCAGTAGATCAGATTATCGGTCGGATATATCCCGTCTTTGGCGCACTTCTCATCGTCGGCTCGCTGGCGATTTTCGTTGCGCTCGTGACAGCGGCGTATAAGAATCCGTCCTTGCTTGCGGATTGTGCTGGATTTGCAACGGACACTTTTGACCAGCCGATTTTCCCTTGTCTATTCGTGACGATCGCCTGTGGCATTATTTCGGGCTTTCATGCGACCCAAAGTCCGATTGTCGCACGCACGTGCGCCTCGGAGCGCCAAGCGCGAATGACATTTTTCGGCATGATGATCATCGAAGGGGTGATCGCGATGATCTGGGCGGCGGCCGCTCTTGCGATCTACAACATTGACGGGGCGAATCTCGGATTTCCGGGGCCGGTCGTCCTCGGAAACATCGCGAATCACTTCCTCGGGCGCTGGATGGGCGGGGTCACCGTGGCGGCCATCGTCATCCTTGCCATCACTTCGGGCGACACGGTGTTGCGCTCGGGCCGCATGACCTTTGCGGAGGAGCTACGCATCGACCAAAAAAGCGCTTGGCGGCGTATCTTGACGACATTGCCGTTCATTGTCGCCATTGCGGGGCTCCTTTGGTGGTCGAATGCGGACGCCAAGTCCTTCGGGCACCTGTGGAATTACTTCGCCTGGGGTAATCAGGTTCTTGCTGCGATTATGCTGATGACCGCGACGGTCTGGCTGATTAGGCAGGGACGCGGCGCGAAGTCGGCGGTGACGATTTTGCCGGGCATTTTCATGTGCACGGTCGTTATGTCTTTCATCCTCTGGGCTTCACCGGCGAAGGGGCAGGTCTGGGGCGCGGGACTTCCATACGGCGTCTCGGTGATAATCGGTGTCTTGTTCTCGCTCGCATTTGCGACCTATGCCGTTTGGCGCGGAAGAAAGAAGTTATAAATCTCGAAGCGAGGGTGTTGTTGGTATAATACTATTGGTTTTTTGCAAGGAGAGAGAAGATATGAGAAAGATACTGATGGCTTTTGCGAGCGTGATGAGTGCGATGGTGGCGGTTGCAGGAGAGTCGCAGGTCTATCACGATCTTCGTCGTCATAAGCCGTATCTTTATGAGATATGGTATGACGGCTACGAAGAAAGCAATCTCACAGGTGAGGACGCGCCGTTTGGCGATCTGCCAGTGGAGGGTTTCGGCGGATGCTCGTCGGTGCGCGTCGGTAATTTCCACGGACGCAATCTCGATATCGGAATTAGCGATCTTGCGACGATTGTCGTTCACATGAAAGCAGGGGAGGGACGTTACGCGTCCGTCGGTACGACCCAGTGGGGCGATGTCTCCGAAACGGCGCTAAAGGCGGGAGACGTAAGCGATCACCGATTCGACGTCCTGCCGAGTTGGATGCTGGACGGCATCAACGAGAAGGGCGTCGCGATCAATGTCAACGTCGTTCCGACAGACGTGCCGCAGTTGGGGCAAGAGCCAGACGAGCGTCCCGCAATGCACGCACGGAAGGTCGTGCGCTATGTGCTCGACCACGCCGAAAGCGCGGTGGGTGTGATCGAGGACCTGAAGAAGTTCCGGATTCACGGCAATATCGGCACGGGCACCTACTATCTCCACTGGATGATCAGCGACGCCAAGCAGACGTTCGTGGTCGAAATCATCAACGGCGAGGTGGTTGCTCGTGAGCATCCAATCATGACCAATTTCAATCTCAACTGGGACAACCAGAACAAGCGGGCGATCCAACCAGAGGAATTTGCGGATTGGGGCCCGGAAAAGTACTTCAATCCCGCTGTCTACAGCAATGACACTGCCAAGATTCTCGAGGTCTATACGCCACATGGCGACGGTATCGAGCGCTACTTGACGCTACGTGATGCGCCTTACACGAAAGTCGAGACCATGGAGGGTATGTTTGAGCTCATGCGGTCGGCGCGGTATTCGCGGGTCGCGGATCTGCCCCTTGAAGAGACGTTCCGGTCGGATATGTCGGAAATCGCCGAAGTGAAGAATGCGGGGCTCGACGACATTGTGAAAGTCTATGCGGTGGAGAACTTCGATAAGTTGCAGGAGGTGTGGAAGACGCTTCAGCCCGCCATGAAGAACGCATATGCGCATCTTGCGGATCTCCGCGAACCGGGCAAACTGGGCGAATATTCGATTACGACGCACAACGTGACCTTCGACCTCAAGAGGAAAATGTTCCGCATCGTCGTGCAGGAGGAGTACGACGAACCGTTCGATTTCTCGATAACGTCAACGGTTGATTATGCGGATACGGTGGTATACGGCACGATTCGCACCGCGGAGAAGAAGACTGCGGAGGCCCTTGCCATCAAGGACGGCAAGTTCATGTACGTCGGCGACGAGAACGGCGCGGCGGAGTTCGTCAAAGACGGCGTTACCCGGATCGTCGATCACCGCGGCAAGGGCATGGTAATGCCCGGGTGCGCCGACGGGCACTCGCACTACACCATGAAGTTCAGCATCGACAATATGAAAGGCGGTGTTATATTCGATCTTAAAGACGACAAGGAGAAAGTCCTGCAAAAGCTGGAGGCGGCCGTGGACGAGACTCGCAAGGCCGGCAAGCATTCGCTTTTCGGGTTCGGTTGGAACATCATCACCATCAGGGGAACTGAAAAGCCGACGTTAGAGGAGCTTGATAAGGCGACGGGCGAGATATCGACGGTGATCTTCGATCAGACGGGACATCACGCTTTATGCAACTCGGAATGTTTGAAGCGCTGCGGTATCATCGACGGCGAAGGAAATGTTCTTATCAAGGAGATTGAAGGCGGCCTTCTGGAGTTGGATAAAGACGGATACCCAACCGGATTCTCGGACGAGCGCGTCACCGGATATTTTATGCGCATGGGCGGAATCGATTACGACGAAATTGTTGATGACGAAGTGGCTAAGGCCGCCATCCTCGCATCGCAGGAACTTTTACTGTCCACGGGATATACCGCTATGCTGGACGGATGGAGCAATCAGTTGCATACGAACAAGTTCTACGAAGTTGCAAAGCGTCTGGACGATAATGGCGAGCTTAAGCTCGTTTCCCCGATGACCTATGAAGTAGAGCCGTGGCAGAAGGACATCGACAAGGAAATCGCCTATCTTGACTCGCTCAACAGGACGTATCGGACGAGGCATGTTCGGCCAGAATATCTGAAGGTGTTTATGGACGGTTGCGTGGAGTCCAAGACTGGGGCGCTCTCAAAGCCCTACAAGGACGGCACGGATTACAAGAGTTTTTGGTCCGTCGATCGTTTCGCCGACATTACCGCGAAGTGCAACGCCAAGGGACTGATCGTACATACCCACGTCATGGGAGATGCCGCGATCAAGGAAACGGCGGACGCTTATATAAAGGGCGGAGACGGAACGCATCGCAACTGTCTCGTGCACCTTCGCAATGTGCTCAAGGAGGATTTTCAGCGCTTCGCCGCGAACAACATTGCCTGCACGGCTGGCCTTACCTGGCATGTAAGCAACGATAAGGATGTCGATGATTTGATGTCGAAGTTTTTGGACGATGAATATATTTACCACGCCTATCCGATCAAGTCTTTTTTTGATGCTGGCATCAGGGTCTCCACCCATTCGGACTTCCCGGCGAATATTCCTTGCCCGCAAGACCCGTTTGGGATTATGGAAGTTGCCATCACCGGGCAGATAGTGGATTCTTCGACTGGCGAATTGACTTTGCCGTATGACGAGAAGGAACTTGCTACACGCGAGCAGGTCTTTGAGGCGTTGACGATCAACGGCGCGTGGCAACTGGGGCTCGAGAATGAGCGCGGGAGCATTAAGGTCGGCAAATGGGCCGACTTCGTGCTCGCCAATCAGGACGTGTTCACCTGTTCGGCGACCGACATCGGCGAAACTAAGGTCGTCTCAACTTGGTTCGAGGGCGAGAAGGTTTACGAGGCACCCGCGGGTAGCGAGGCGAATCCATGGAAAATCGGCGCGGCTGGTAACGAGGACAAGGTTACGGCCTATGTAAGCGGCATGGATACGCTCGTCGTAAAAGGTATAGGCGTGATTGGATCGACGCCGTGGACGGAAAGCGCGATGGAAATCACCACGCTCATTAAGGACGATGGCGTGGAAAACGCAGAGGCGCTCGTCAAGTCGCTTCCCAAGCTCAAAATCGTCAACGGGCTTACGCGAGATCAATTTACGAGCGCGGCGATTGGGTTTGTGAAGGCGGACGGCTTTTCGGCCATTGAGGTCAAGAACGGCGAGGCGATGCTTGATGTCGTCGTCAGTTGCGCCTCTTCGCTCGAAAAACCTGTGGAGTGGACGCCAGTCTTGACCAACAAAGTCGAGGTTCCCGCGCCAAGTGAGCAAGGATTTTTCATCGTCACACCGGCGATATCAACGAAATAACGAAGTAAAGGAATAGTTGTACAATGCGCACGAAAATTCTTATGGGTCTGTTTTGTGTTGGAGTATTTTTAGCGCAAGCAGGCGAAGTCAAGTTTAAGGGCGAGGAAATTCTTGTTGATGGCAAGCCTTTCCTAATTCGCGGAGGTGAAATGCACCCTCAACGCATTCCGCGTGAGTATTGGCGGCATCGTATTCGCATGGCTAAGGCGATGGGATGTAACACTATTTCCGCTTACTTTTTTTGGAATGGCTTTGAACGTGCCGATGGATCATTTGACTTCTCAACGGGAAATCGCGATATTGCGGCTTTTTTCCAGCTTTGCAAGGACGAAGGGATGAAGGTTTTGTTTCGCCCGGGTCCGTATTGTTGCGGTGAGTGGGATTACGGCGGGCTACCCATTCGCTTTTTGGAGGAACCGGGCTTTGTAATTCGTTCTTCGAAAAACGCCGCTTATATGAGGGAGTGCGAGAAGTATCTTAATGCGATTGCTGAGGTCGCTGAACCTTTCCTTTGGAAGAATGGTGGGCCAATTATCCTTACTCAGGTCGAGAATGAATATGGTAGTTGGCCCGATAAAGAACCTGGCAATAT
The DNA here is from genome assembly GCA_045599105.1 of Kiritimatiellia bacterium. GTDB lineage: Bacteria > Verrucomicrobiota > Kiritimatiellia > RFP12 > UBA1067 > UBA1067. The sequence continues at coordinate 16,581 of JAZRVL010000056.1, read as the reverse complement.
TACGTGGCTAAAGAACTTCTGGAAAGCGAAGGGCTTTGCTCCGTTTTACATGGCAGACGGCGCGGGGGCGCATTTCTTTCGCAATCTTCCCTATCCCGACAAGGATATCGCAGTTGGGCTTGATCCAGGGACGAATGATGGACAATGGAACGCAGCGCAAGCGGCAAATCCAGGCGTACCGATTCTCTCGGCCGAGACCTATCCTGGCTGGCTCCGCCACTGGGGCGAAGGAAATTGGCGTCCAAGCGACATTACCGGCGCAGTCAAGTGGTTTGTAGATACGAAAAAGAGTTTTTGTTTTTATGTAATTCACGGTGGCACCTCATTTGGTTTTACCACTGGCGCTAATGATGGAGGAAAGGGCGGTTATCAGCCAGATATGACAAGTTATGATTATGGAGCGCCTATCACCGAGCAGGGTCTTCCCAATAAGGATTACTATCGCTACCGGGAAATTCTTGCGCGGGAAGTTGGCGGGGTTGATAAGCTTTTGCCGATTCCAGAACCAATTCCAACGATGGACATTCCAGCTTTTACTCCAAGCTTTTATGCACCTTTAACGAGCAATCTGGGGAAAGCATTTTCGGCAACTACTCCACGTCACTTTGAAGCTTTTGGCCAGAATCAAGGTCTTGCACTTTATGCGGTGAAAGTTCCGGCAGGCCCCAAAGCTGAGCTTAAATTTGAGCGTCTTGCGGATTATGCGCATATTATTTTAGATAATGAACTTATAGGAACGCTTGATCGGAGATTAGGCGAGCAAAAAATTGAACTTCCTGAGCGAAAGAAAGCGGGGAGACTGCTCGTTTTAGTGGAAGGTATGGGCCATATCAACTTTGGACGTGGCATGAAAGACGACCATAAAGGGATTCGGGGTAAGGTTACTTTGAATGGCGAAGAACTCAAAAATTGGAAGATTGCGCCTAAACCACTTACTGCACGCTCAATTCTTAAAGCGCAGAAAGATTCTTCACAGCGTGGTTGCCCAGGTGGACATTTTATGGCTAAGTTTAAACTTACGAGGGTAGCGGATACTTTCATTGACATGTCTAAGTGGTCAAAGGGAACGCTATTTGTAAATGGCCACAATCTTGGGCGATATTGGAAGATTGGTCCACAATATTCGCTTTATTGTCCTGCTTCATTTCTAAAAGTGGGAGAAAATAGGGTTGATGTAATTGAAATGGATATTACTGAGCCAATGCCAATTAGGGGATTGAAGGAGAATCTCGTTATTGAAAACGGGGTTCAGACGACTAACGCAAATAATGTTTGGTAATATAAGTGCTTTTGACAAATTTAGCAATATTTGATAGGATACACGAGTTTTCTTCAAAAAAAAGGAAGTGGCAAATGAAAGAAATTAATGGTGAACTTACAGCTAAGGGGCTTAAAATCGTGCTTATTGCCAGTCGTTTTAATAGTTTCCTTACCAATGAGCTTATTAAAGGTGCGTTTGATGCTTATACTCGGCTTGGCGGGAGCGAGAAGGATTTGACTTTAGTACGTGTGCCTGGTGCGTACGAACTGCCTATTGTGGCTAAGCGCTTTGCCGAGAAGGATGTAGATGCAATTGTTGCTTTAGGCGCGGTGGTGCAAGGTGCGACGGCTCACGCTGAGCTTATTAATGCTACGACTTCTAAGGCATTTAGTGAAATTTCGGTAGAAACTGGTATTCCTGTGTTAGATGGTGTAGTTTCTGCTGAGAATTTGGAGCAAGCCGTTGAGCGCTGTGGCACCAAGCAAGGCAATAAGGGCTTTGCGGCAATGCAAAGTGCCATTGAGATGGCAAATGTCTTGAAGCAAATTTAGAAGTTAAAATGTATAATTTAGAATATAAGGAGTAAGACTATGAAAGAAGTAAAGAAAGTTGCGTTTTTGACTGCTGGCGGGCTTGCGCCATGTCTTTCAAGCTCGATTGGATTTTTGATTGACGAATATACCAAAAAAGCTCCTAATGTGGAGATGATTGGCTATGTTAATGGCTATATGGGTTTACTTAAGGGTGATTCAATTAAGGTGACAGACTGCGTGCGCAAGAATGCGCTCGTTTTCACCAAGCATGGTGGCAGCCCTATTGGTAATAGCCGAGTTAAGCTCACTAATGTGAAAGATTGCGTCAAACGTGGGCTCGTGAAAGAAGGCGAAGATCCACTTAAAGTCGCAGCGGATCAGTTGGTCAAAGATGGCGTAGATGTCCTTCATACAATCGGGGGTGATGATACTAATACTACAGCAGCTGATTTGGCGGCATATTTAGCAACTAATAACTATCCGCTTATTGTAGTTGGACTTCCTAAGACGATTGATAATGACGTTTATCCTATCAAGCAGTCGCTTGGTGCATGGACGGCCGCTGAAGAGGGCGCCAAGTTCTTTATGAATGTTGTTAAAGAGAATAGCGCCAATCCACGCGCACTTACGATTCATGAGGTCATGGGTCGTAATTGCGGATGGCTCACCTACAAGACGGCACAGTATTATCGCAAGATGCTTAAGGCAATGGCGCGTAAAGGGCTCTTTGTTGACAGCTTCAATCAGACGATGGGTCGTCAAGATGTTCACGCAGTTTATATTCCTGAGTCCAAGATTAACTTCAAGGAAGAGGCCAATCGTCTTTTAGCAGTGATGGACAAGTGGGACTCAGTTAACATCTTTGTTTCCGAAGGTGCAGGAGTTAAGGATATCATCGAAGAGATGAAAAAGCGTGGCGAGGAAGTGCCAGTTGACGCATTCGGCCATCCACGGCTTGATAAGGTTAATGTTGGGCAATATATCGGTAAGCGCTTTGGTGAGTTATTAAAAGCGGAGAAGGTGCAAGTCTTTAAGTCAGGCTATTTTGCTCGTGCGGCAGCTCCGAACAAGAAGGATTTGAAACTCATTGAAAAGTGTGCTCGCGCAGCAGTTGCGTGTGCACTTAATGGTGAGTCGGGAGTCGTTGGTCCGGATGAGAACGCAAGCGCCAAGATTCGTGCGTGTGAGTTCCCGCGCATTAAGGGTGGTAAGCCCTTTAATGTGCGTAAGGGTTCATTCCGTAAGCTCCTTTCGGAGATCGGCCAGCCTAAGCCGCGCAAGAAACGCTCCGCTAATAAGTAAGGAGGCGAGTTATGGCCGATAAAGGCGTTATTATAGAGTTTGACTTTGCTGCATTTGCGGGAGCAGAGTTGCTCTACAAGACTACCGCTAATTTCTTAAAGGAGTTGGATAAGCTTCCTTTTGATAAGGCAACCGAGGCACGGTATTTTGCGGGCAATGATTATCAAAGTGGATTTGCGAGTTACTTTCAAGTAGCCAAGACCAAAAAGACAGCGGCTAAGGCAGGTAAGGATTTGTCTTGCGCTTTTAATAATGCGCTTACGGAAAAGCTTGATAGTGCAGTCACTGCCCAATTTAAAAACTTCATTAAAGCCCTTGTAGATAAAGGCGTTAAAGTTGTTATTTTAACGCGCTCGGATATTGAAAATGAAAAGCTGAAATCTGCATTTGCGCCAATTCTTGGCGAATTGGTAAGTTTATATCACGATGAGTCAAATTGCTATGGTGCGCTAAAGTGGGATTCGTGGCGTAGGGCTTATGTGAAATGCAAACTCAATCGCATATCTACTGTCGCAGTAGCAGGATCTGGCTATAGTGTCAAAAGTGCATTAGTAGCAGGAATTGGCTCAATGGCAGTTTTAATTGACCACGTCGCTTATCAAGATTTTGGTGGTGCGGATGAGGTGGTAAAGGAATTGTCAGGGACAACGGCAAAGAAGTTATTGGAAATCTTGCGAGTTGACTAATGAGCGGTATTGAACGCTTGCACGAAATTATGACGCGTCTTAGGGATCCTGAGACGGGATGTCCGTGGGATAAAGTGCAAACCTTGGAAACCTTAAAGCCGTGCCTTTTAGAGGAGACGTACGAGCTTTTGTCGGCAATGGATAATCCGAAAGAAAAAGCGAATTATATTGAAGAGCTTGGGGATGTCCTTTTGCAGGTTATGTTCCAATCAGTGATGGCAGAACAAGAGGGGAGCTTTAGCTTTGATGATGTAGCTAATGCAATCTCGGATAAACTCGTTCATCGTCATCCGCACGTCTTTGGGGATGTGGTTGCCAAAGATCCTGCAACCGTCCTTAAAAATTGGGAGCATATTAAGCAGCTTGAGCATAAAAAAGAATCGCGTCACTCAGCGCTTGACGGAGTGCCAAGCACACTTCCAGCACTACTCAAGGCGCGTCGCACGATGGAGAAGGCCAAGCGTATTGGCTACGAAGAGGCGCTAAAAAGCATAGAGATTGAAGGCGATGCTGGGGAGTTTCTTTTGCGGGTTGTGAAGGCGATTGCTGACAAAGGAATTGATGCGGAGACTGCGCTTGAAAAGGCGACTAAAGCTTTTGCGGAACGTTTCCGCAAGTTTGAGGGTACTTAATTCAATTAAGTGAAGGTCGTTGTTATAGAACCTCATGGAATGTGCGCTGGCGTAAATAGCGCTATCGCCAAAGCGCTTAAGCTCAATAATGTTTATTGTTTGCATGAGCTTGTCCACAATGAAATTGTGATTGATGAGCTAAAGGCGCTTGGGTTTAAGTTTGTAGAGGATATTGAAGCTGTCCCGATGGGGGAGACAGTTGTATTTTCGGCGCATGGAGTAAGCCCTAAGACTCGACAAATTGCTGAGGCACGTAAGCTAAAAGTAGTGGATACAACGTGTCCTTTTGTGGCTAAAGTACATAAGGCGGCAAAATTTTTTTCGGACAAGGGATTGCCAGTTGTGGTTATTGGGGATAGTAAGCATGTGGAGGTTAAGGGCATTCTTGCTGAAATTAAACCACGTCAGTTGATAGAAGGAGAGCGAATTGGGGTGGTAAGTCAAACGACGATGAATGCCGACGAGGTGGAGCGAGAAGTTGAAGAGTTAAAGCGTCATTATCAAGTTGAAACGATGTCCGAGGTTTGCCGTGCAACCAAGGAGCGGCAAGATGCAGTGCGGGCATTTAAAGGTGATGCGGTATTAGTCTTGGGCTCGTTAACTTCATCTAATTCCAAACGACTTGTGGAAGTTGCCAAAGAATTAAGATTGACAGCATTTCTTGCTGGCTCAATGGATGAAGTAAAGAAACTTGATTTTACAGGGATTAAAACTTTGGGAGTTACGAGTGGAGCATCCACTCCAGAAAGGTTTTTTATGGAAACAGTAAGATATCTTCGACATGTCCCCGAGCATGTAGCTATTATCATGGATGGCAATGGGCGTTGGGCTCAGGAGCGTGGTAAACGGCGAGGCGAGGGGCATATAGCAGGCGCGAAAACTTTGGGCAAGGTCTTGAAGTGGTGTAAAGTGCGAGACATAAAGTATCTTACCGTTTATGCGTTTTCTACCGAAAATTGGAAGCGTCCCAAAGCGGAAGTAGAAGGGCTAATGAAACTTTTTGCCAAGACCTTAAAGTCTAAGACAAATGAGTTTATTAAAAATGAAGTTCGCTTTAGGATGGTCGGTAGACGAGGCGATTTACCCAGTAAGGTGCTTACGGAAATTGAGCGCTTGGAAGCAGTAACTAAAGAGTTTGAACGTGAGTTTATTGTGGCAATTTCTTACGGGGGTAGGGCAGAGATTGTGGATGCGGTAAATAGCGCCATTGCCAAGGGCGAGAAGGTGACGGAAGAGACATTTCGTAAATATCTTTATGCGCCTGATGTGCCAGATCCAGATCTTATTATCCGTACGAGCGGTGAGCTTCGCACTTCTAACTTTCTTTTGTGGGAGTCGGCTTATTCGGAGTATTATTTCACGGAAGTTTTGTGGCCAGATTTCTCAGAGGAGGAATTAGATAAGGCGCTTAAAGCTTATGCGTCACGTCATCGTCGTCAGGGAGGTGTTAAATGAAAAAAGTATTGGTTTTAGGGCTAATTGCCTTAGGAGCAATTTTTGCTCATGCGGAAATACAGATTATTGATGGAGTTAAGTATGAATGCAGAGATGGTATGTGTATGCCAATTGAAGATGAGTTAGAGGTGCAAGTTAGTGATACGGTGCCTACTACTCGTTTAGCGCAAGGATATATGAGCGCAGACGAGTTTATTGCCTTTTTGGAGAATAAAACAGTATCTTCGCCTTTTACTGGCAAGAGCATCTTGCTTATTTTGGTATTGGTTTTGGTGGGAGGATTTTTGATGAATCTAACCCCATGCGTTTTGCCAATGATTCCAATTAACTTAATGATTATTGGTAAGTCTGCGAAGCGAGGGCTACTTTATGGTGCTGGCATTGCGCTTGCGTATGGCGCATTGGGAGTTGCGGCTGCAGTAGGTGGAATGGCATTTGGTACGATTCAAGCAAGTCCCTACTTTAATTTGGTAGTCGCAATTGTCTTTGTGGCATTAGGGCTTTCGCTTTGTGGAGTATGGTTTATGGATTTTTCAAAGTATCGTTTTCGTACGGGCGCATTTTTGATGGGAGTACTTAGTGCAATTTTGGCGGGCGCATGTGTAGCGCCAATTTTGATTTCGGTATTGCTTTTAACTTCAGATCTTTTTGCAAAGGGCGAAGTGCTTGCTTTGGCGCTACCATTTGTGCTTGGCATTGGTATGGCGCTGCCTTGGCCATTTTTAGGTGCGGGGATGCAAGTTTTGCCTAAGCCAGGCGCGTGGATGAAGTGGGTGAATAAGTTTTTCGCGCTTTTGGTCTTTGGCTTTGCAGCTTGGTATGGGACGCTGGCAGTACGTGGCTTTATGCGAGAGGGAATGAAAGTCGAAAGTACTAATAGCTGTGTGCCTGCGACTTTTGCCGAAAAGTTGGCGCAAGCGAAAAAGCCAGTACTTGTGGATTGCTGGGCATCTTGGTGCAAAAATTGTGGTGCGATGGAGCGTGAAGTTTTAAATGATGAGAGAGTTAAAAAGGCATTAACGCCATTTACGGTTATCAAACTTCAAGCAGAAAATATTAAGGAACTTCGCATGCTTCAAGGGTTTGAAGGCGTAAAGGGTCTTCCAGCATTTGTGATTTTCGAGTAAAAATGTTATAATTCAAATAACATTTAACCCAAATAAGGAGAAAAATTATGGCTCATAAGATTCAAGCTGATAAGTGCGTTGCTTGCGGTTGCTGCAAGGATGCTTGTCCTGCAGAGGCGATTACCGAAGGAACTCCATACGCAATTGATCCTGATAAGTGCGTTGATTGCGGTGCGTGCGCTGCTCAGTGCCCGAATGAAGCAATCATTCCTGCTTGATTGACTTTGTTGTAGATAACCTGCTTTTACTGCCGTTTCTCTTTGTTACATATTTAATCTTAGAGACGGTTGAAGCGAAGGCGGGAGGTGCGCTCGAGCGAATGCTCGAGCGTGCACGTTCCATAGGACCAGTAATTGGTGCGGCTGCAGGAGCTTTTCCGCAATGTGGAGTTTCGGCAGCAGCAGCATCGTTTTATTCGGCAGGAGTAATTACGGTTGGTACTTTACTTGCCGTATTTCTTTCGACTTCGGATGAACTAATACCGGTACTTGTAAGTACCAAAGGGGTGTCAACGGGACTGATTGCTAAGATTGTGGCAATTAAGGTGGTAGTTGCACTCGCAGTTGGGTTTATTGTTAATGCGTTTATTGTGGTGTTTAAAGGACGAAACTTGCCTATTCCACGAATTGATGAACTTTGTGAGCATAGTCATTGTTCGTGTCATGAACATAAAGGAATTATGATTCCTGCGCTTATTCATACGGCAGAAATCTTTTTCTTTATTTTGATTGTTTCGGGCGCGATTGAGCTTGCAGGATATTTTTGGGGTGATGGATGGATTCAGAAGTTGGCTTTGAATCGTCCATATTTGGGTGAGGTGATTGGAGCTGTAATTGGACTTATTCCAAATTGTGCGATTTCAGTGGCTTGTGCTCAAATGTACGCAAATGGCGCAATGAGCGCAGGGGCGTTAATGGCGTCAAGTTTTGCAGGCAGTGGAATAGGAATGCTGGTCCTTTTTCGTACTAACCGCAAGTTTAAGGTGAATTTACTAATTTTGATTTCAGTTTATCTCTTAGGAATATTTCTTGGGCGAACAACTGGATATTTGCTATGAAAAATATTGTTGATTATTTTAAGCGAGTTATCGGTGGGTTTTTGAAAAACAATTGCTCTATGCACGCAGCGGGACTCACTTATTTTTCAATGCTCGGCTTAGTGCCTATCCTTTGTATCGTTTTGGTTACGGCTAAGGCCTGCAGTGTGGATGATTACGCGCAAAATTATATTAACTCCTATTTAGATACGATGATTTCCAATATTGAACATGGGCAGGACGAGGAGGTTGCGTTTATCTCTGCGGTGAATGATGAAGAGCGAGAAAAGAAGCGCATTGCCGCTGAAGAGTTCGCGCATGAAGCAAGAAAAATCTCTAACTCTATCTTTGAGCGGATTGCCAAGTTTGATGCCAAAACTTTAGGATGGATTGGCTTTGGATTTTTGCTATGGACGGTTATTTCCTCAATTGGTATGGTTGAGGTTAGTTTTAATGGAATTTGGGATGTTCCTAAGGCACGACCGATTTGGAAGCGAGCTTTGCTCTATTTGTTGATTGCGGTAGTTTTGCCAATTTTTGCGGCAGTTGGTTTTTCGGTGCCAGTGATGGGTATAGTAAAAGATATTCTTGCCTCCACTATCGGGGCGACAACGCTTACGAAATGGGTTTCAGATGGACTTATTTGGTTTTTAGATTCATTTATTTTCCGTTCCGCAGTGATGCTCGGTACAGCGACTATGTCCTTTGCATTTTTCTTTTGGGTGATACCAAACTGCAAAGTGTATTTTCGTCATGCGATTTATGGAGGATTGGTGACGGCACTACTTTTTGGAACTTGGCTTAAGGTTTGCGCGATTGCGCAAGTGGGGATTGCCAAATCCTCAGCGCTTTATGGATCTTTTGCCTTTTTCCCCATAGTCTTGGCATGGATGTATATGAGCTGGGAAATCATCCTTTTAGGCGCCAACATGGTTAAGGCATTTGATGTTGATGGTGAGGGTAAGACGCGGTGAAGATTTTAATTACAGGTGGCGAGGGAATGCTTGGGCGCACGCTTTGTCGGGAGCTTAATGCGCATACAATTGTAAGCGCTGATTTGCCTAATTGGGATATTACGGACGATGCTATTTTTACCGAAAAGACATTAGCCGAAAAGCCCGATATAATTATTCATTGTGCGGCAATGACCAAGGTTGATGATTGTGAAGCGAAGCGTGAGTTGGCTTTTAAGCTCAATGAGGATGGCTCGCGCAATGTCGCAATGGCAGCTAAACTTGTTGGGGCAAGACTTATTGCAATTTCTACTGACTATGTCTTTTCGGGTGAACCGCCTAAAGAGCCATGGGCGTGGAGTGAAAATGATATTCCTCGTCCACAAACAGTTTATGGTGCGTCTAAGGCGGCAGGCGAGCGAATGATTGAGATGATTGCCGATAATTTTGTTATTTTGCGTGTTGCGTGGCTTTATGGTGAAGGTGGCCCCTCGTTTGTGCATACAATGGCAAAGTTGGGACGCGAGGTAGGCGTGCCGCTTAAAGTCGTAGACGATCAACGCGGCAATCCGACATCAACAAAAGTTGTAGCTGAGGTTATCAAGTTTTTAATTGCGCATCCTGAAGTCTCGGGGATTGTTCATGGCACCTGTGAGGAGCAGTGTTCGTGGTATGAATTTGCGAAGGAAATTTTTGCGGAGTTAAAACTTAAGCGGGAGGTTGCCCCTTGCACAAGCGAAGAGTTTCCACGCCCAGCTAAGCGTCCACGCAATTCGGCACTTAAGAAAAGCGTTTTAAATCTTTTAGGATATCGTACTCCCACTTGGCGGAATGCACTTAAAGAATTTTTGAAGAGTGAAGGAAGCTTCTTGCATTTAAGCTAAATAAGGTGGTATAATATACGCCAATTGAATTGTCCCGTGGTGTAGTGGCCGCACAGAGGTTTTTGATACCTTTAGTCTTGGTTCGAATCCAAGCGGGACAACCAAAATAGGAAGGGCGAGAGATATGGCGACGTTTCAGTATATTGCGAAGGACTCTGCGGGTAACGAAAGCCGCGGTACGGTTGAGGCGGGCGATCGCAACTCGGCGATTGCGGCAGTACGTGCGCAGGGACTTATGCCTACTGCGCTTGGCGAAGTGAAAGCTTCAGCGCCTCAGCAGACTAAGTCTTCAGCTAAAGTAAAAACGTCAGCTACGCCCAAGAAGAAAACAGGTCTTAATCAAGAGATTAATATCAATATTAGGCTTCCTAAATTCTTGCAGGGTAAGATTAAGACTAAAGTTCTCACCCAATTTACGCGTCAGCTTGCGACCTTGGTCAATGCAGGACTTCCATTGATGCGTGGCATTGAGGTGTTGAAGCGCCAGATGAAAGATCAGCAAATGCGCGAGGCGTTAGATGGGATTTCGGATAACATCGCCTCTGGTGGTACGTTTTCGGAGTCGCTTACGCAATATCCTAAGATTTTTGATAAGCTCTATGTGAACATGGTCAAGGCGGGCGAAGCAGGTGGTGTACTTGAAGTTGTTTTAGGGCGTCTTGCGGAGTTTGCAGAAAAGAGCGAGAAGATTAAAAATAAAGTCAAAGGCGCGATGATTTATCCTATCGTTGTTCTTTTTGCAGCAATCGGCATTACGGGATTTTTGCTTTATACGGTAATTCCGAAGTTTGAACAAGTCTTTAATGATATGTTAGGTGGCGCAGCATTGCCGCCAATCACTGTTGCAGTTATTAATGCGTCTAAGTTTGTGCAAACGAATGGCTTGCAGATTTTGGCAATTGTAGTTGCGCTGGTAGTGATTAAGAAGATGATTGCTAAGACTGAAGTGGGTGCTTACTTCTTTGATGCGCTTTCTTTGAAGATGCCGGTTACGGGTACTTTGGCGCAGCGTTCGGCAGTATCAAAGTTCACACGCACATTAGGTACGTTGCTTTCTTCGGGGGTGCCGATTTTGCAGTCACTTATGATTACTCGCGATACTACTGGCAATCGCGTGCTCACCAAGGCAATTCAAAATGTGCATGATTCGGTGAAGGAAGGTGAGTCGATGACTCAGCCACTTTCACAGTGTAAAGTTTTCCCGCCGATGGTGGTTTCAATGGTTGAGGTTGGTGAAGAAACAGGTGCACTCGCTGATATGCTTACGCGTATTGCCAATACTTATGATGATGAAGTTGATAATGCGGTTGCAGGTATGACCGCGGCAATTGAGCCTGCGCTTATCATTGTTCTTGCAGTGGTTGTCGGTACGATTGTAATTGCAATGTTCCTGCCGATGATCAAGATTATTTCGTCGGTTTCGGGCGCTGCTGGCTAAGAAAATGGCGCTTCAAGTTGCGAGAATTGCGGTAGTGATAATTTTAGTTGGTGTCGCTACTGCGCTAGCAACTCCACCTGGGAAAATTCCACTTGCTTTGCGGGGAGTAGCCAAACTATTTAATATTCAGACCGAAGTCGATAAGACTCCTGTTTGGAAAAAACTCCTCGCTTTTGTATTTGTAGTTGGAGCAACGATTATTGCTGTTTTATGAAACTCGAAAAAGTAGTTAATTATCTTAATACGATACTTAAGGTCAATGAGTTTGACGATGTATCGAATAATGGACTTCAGCTCGCACGCAGTGGTGACGAGGTGAGAAAAGTCGCTTTTGCGGTAGATGCGAGTGTAAGGTCGGTTAAATTATCAGCTAAGGCAGGGGCACAACTTTTAGTGGTTCATCACGGTATTTCGTGGGGTGGTGGAGTTAAACGATTAACGGGTGGCATTTATAATGTTATTAAAGCGGCAATGGACGCAAACTTGGCAATTTATGCCGTACATTTGCCTTTGGATGCACATGAAAAGTATGGCAATAACTTTAATCTTGCAAAGTACTTAGGGCTTAAAAAGCTTAAGCGTGCCTTTAATTATCATGGAAATGTGATTGGGGTTATTGGAGTAAACAAACACGGAAAGAAAATTGGCGTATGCTCAGGTGGGGCAGGGGTATTTGCGGAAGAGGCGAAATTGCTTGGTTGTGATTTGTATATTACTGGCGAGGCCGATTGGGGAGAGAAAATCGCAGCTGAGAATATTGGAATGAAAATGATCTGCGCAGGTCACTACGAAACTGAGACTTTTGGTGTAACTGTGCTTGCTAAAGCGCTTAAATCGTCACTTAAACTTAACACCACTATAGTATAACTGTGACATTTTGTCGCGACAATATGTCACAGTTTGGTAATAAAGACTTATTTCCCATTATAAAAGAGCTTAGTTTTATTGGGATTTTTCCAAAAGCGGGATAATTGGCACGATTTTTGCTATATCTTTTTATGTCGCCCATGGTGGGTGAACAGAAAGTAGAGAAAAGGTATGGCAAAAGTACTCGGAATTGACCTCGGAACGACCAATAGCTGCATGGCGGTTATGGAAGGTGGCGAGGCGACAGTTATCCCCAATAAGGAAGGCGCCCGTACGACGCCTTCAATCGTGGCGTTTACTAAGACGGGCGAGATTCTCGTCGGTCAAGCGGCAAAGCGCCAAGCAGTGACCAATCCTAAGTCAACGATTTACTCGATTAAGCGCTTCATTGGACGTCGCTTCGAGGAAATGACGGATGAGATTAAGATGGTGCCTTATGAAGTTGTAAAGGCGCCGAATGGTGATGCGGCAGTTAAGGTCAATGATAAGGTCTATACTGCGCAGGAAATTTCTGCGATGGTGCTTCGTAAACTCAAAGAGGATGCAGAGGCATATCTCGGTGAGAAGATTACCGAAGCGGTAATTACGGTTCCTGCTTACTTCAATGATCAGCAGCGCCAAGCGACCAAGGACGCGGGTAAGATTGCTGGACTTGATGTGAAGCGTATCGTCAATGAGCCAACGGCGGCGTCGCTTGCTTATGGACTTGACAAGAAGAAAAATGAGAAGATCGCAGTTTACGACTTCGGTGGTGGTACATTCGATATTTCGGTTTTGGATATTGGTGATGGCGTCTTTGAAGTCAAGGCAACCAATGGGGACACTCATCTCGGTGGTGATGACCTTGATCAAGCTATCATGAAGTGGATGATTGAGGACTTTAAGGCTCAGCAGGGGATTGACCTTGGCAATGACATGATGGCGCTTCAGCGTCTCAAAGAGGAGGCGGAAAAAGCGAAGTGTGCGCTTTCGAGTGCTACGAGCTACGATATCAACCTCCCATTCATTACGGCGGATGCGACAGGTCCTAAACACCTCACGGCTTCGCTCACCAAGCAGAAGTTGGAGACACTCACGATGGATCTCGTCAATCGCACGGCAGACCCTTGCCGTAAGTGCATGAGCGATGCGGGGCTTGCAAATGTGGATGAGGTTGTCTTGGTAGGCGGTCAAACCCGTATGCCACTCATTCAGGAGAAGGCAAAATCGCTTTTCAATAAGGATCCTCACAAGGGTGTCAATCCAGATGAAGTTGTTGCGATGGGTGCAGCAATTCAAGGTGGTATTCTCAAAGGTGAAGTCAAAGATGTGCTTCTTTTGGATGTAACTCCACTCACCCTCGGCATTGAGACTTTGGGCGGAGTTTTAACTCCACTCATTGAGCGCAATACTACGATTCCGACGAAGAAGTCTCAGGTCTTCTCGACGGCAGCTGACAATCAGCCAGCAGTGACGATTGCAGTTTTCCAAGGCGATCGTAAAATGGCTCGCGATAACAAGAGCCTTGGTAATTTCAATTTGGACGGCATTCCACCGGCTCCGCGTGGCGTTCCGCAAATTGAAGTTACTTTTGATATTGACGCCAATGGCATTCTTAATGTCTCGGCGAAGGATCTTGGCACGCAAAAGGAACAAAAGATTACCATCACTGCAGCAGGCGGTCTTTCCAAGGAAGAGATTGAGAAGATGCGCAAGGATGCGGAAGCTCATGCGGCCGAGGACGAGAAGCGTCACGAGGAAGTCGAAGCTCGCAACAAAGCGGATGGACTTGCGTTCCAAGTCGAAAAGACTTTGAAGGATGCGGGCGATAAGATCGCGGCGGACAAGAAGAAACCCGTTGAGGATGCATTAAAGGCACTCAAGGATGAACTCGCCAAGAACCCACCCGCACCAATCGCCGACATTAAGGCCAAGGAGGAGGCGTTGATGAAGGCAATGGAGCCAGTCGCTCAGGAAATGTACGCTTCTGCACAAGCTGCGCAACAAGCTCAGCAAGCTACGGGCGGTGCTAAGCCAGCGGAAGAGCCTAAAGCGGACGCACCCAAGAAGGAGAAGGGCGGAGACGATGTGGTTGACGCTGACTTTACGATGAAGTAAGTTTTAAGTAAACATTATAATTGTAGAAAGGAGAAATAAACATGAAAATTAGACCATTGGGTGATCGCGTGCTCGTGGAGCCCATCGAAGAAAAGGAACAAACCGTTGGTGGTATCATCATCCCTGATTCGGCCAAGGAAAAGCCGATGCAAGGCAAGGTTATCGCAGTTGGTAAAAAGACCGACAAAGACGGCAAAGAGGTGAAGTTTGATGTTAAAGCGGGTGATACTGTCTTGCTACCTAAGTATGGTGGTACGGAAGTTAAGCTCAATGACAAGAAGCTTCAGCTCGTTCGCGAGGAAGACCTCCTTGGAGTCATCGAAAAGTAAAAGAAAGGAATAATTTATTATGGCTAAGCAAATTAAGTTTGATGCAGACGCTCGTCAGAAGATTCTCGCGGGCGTAGAGAAACTTTCCAATGCAGTTACCTCAACGCTCGGACCGAGCGGACGTAATGTTATCTTGGACAAGAAGTTTGGTTCTCCCCAGATTACCAAGGATGGAGTGACGGTAGCGAAAGAAATTGAGCTTCCTGATCCATTTGAGAATATGGGCGCACAAATGGTCAAGGAAGTCGCCTCCAAGACGAATGATGTCGCAGGCGATGGTACGACCACGGCGACTTTGCTCGCTGAGTCAATCTATCGTGAAGGTCTTAAGAACCTCACCGCAGGGGCGAATGGCATGGCGCTTAAGCGCGGCATTGACAAGGCGACGGCAGCCGTCGTTGATGCGATTGCCAAGATCTCGAAGAAGGTAAAGAGCGCAGATGAGATTGCTCAGGTCGCAACTCTTTCTGCCAATGGCGACGAAGAAATCGGCAAGATGATTTCTGAGGCGATGGATAAAGTCGGTAAAGAAGGTACTATTACTGTCGAAGAGGCCAAGACCCTTGAAAGCTCACTTGATGTTGTTGAGGGTATGCAATTTGATAAGGGCTATCTCTCGCCTTACTTCGTCACCAATCCAGAGGCAATGGAGTGCGAACTTGAGAATCCTTTTGTCCTTCTCTTTGAAAAGAAGATTACCAATCTTCAAGATCTCCTTCCGCTGTTGCAGGCGGTCGCGAAAACGGGTCGTCCTTTGATGATCATTGCTGAGGATGTTGAAGGTGAAGCACTCGCAACGCTTGTTGTGAACAAACTCAGGGGTACTTTTCAGGTTTGCGCAGTTAAGGCGCCTGGCTTTGGCGATCGTCGCAAAGCGATTCTTGAGGATATTGCGATTCTTACTGGTGGTCGGCTCATTAGTGAGGATATTGGAGTTAAGCTCGAGTCGGTTCAGCTCACAGATCTTGGTCGTGCCAAGAAGGTGGTGGTCGATAAGGACAATACCACAATCGTCGAAGGCCTCGGCAAGAAGGCGGATATTGATGCTCGCGTTGCGGTCATCAAGAAGCAGATCGAGGATACAACTTCGGACTATGATCGTGAAAAACTTCAAGAGCGCCTTGCTAAACTCGCAGGTGGTGTTGCCCTCATTAAGGTGGGCGCGGCAACTGAGGCGGCAATGAAGGAAAAGAAAGACCGCGTTGATGATGCACTTCACGCGACTCGTGCAGCCGTAGAAGAGGGCATCGTTCCTGGTGGTGGTGTTGCTTACCTTCGTGCACAAAAAGCAGTCGATGCGCTAAAGCTTGAGGGCGACGAGAAGGTCGGTGCGGCGATTATCGCACGCGCGATTGAAGCGCCACTACGCAAGCTCGTTAACAACGCTGGTCAAGAAGCGGCGCTTGTCATTGCCAATGTCAAGAAGGCGACTGGCACCAATGGTTACAATGTTCGTACTGGCGAGTATTGTGATCTTATGAAAGCTGGCGTTGTTGATCCTGCCAAGGTGACACGTAGTGCGTTGCAAAACGCGGCGTCCATTGCTGGACTTCTTCTTACGACCGACTGCATGGTTACAGATCTTCCTGAAAAGAAGGAGAGCTGTGGTTGTGGCGGACACGGTGGTGCCCCTGACATGGGCGGCATGATGTAAGCGAAAATTCTTACATTAAAAAAAGTTAAAAAACCCCCTTGCGCGACAAGGGGGTTTTTGATATACTACACACTCGTTGCGCATAAAGCAACTTTGATATTTGACAATTGGTGCTTGAAACATGTCTCTGGAAGAGACATGGAACAGTAAATGTTTGTGTGAGGAGCTTCAAATAAATTACTCAAGTTTTTTTCTTGAGAGTTTGATTCTGGCTCAGAACGAACGCTGGTAGCGTGGATTAGGCATGCAAGTCGAACGGGATTAGCTGGTTAGCAATAATTGGCTATGAGAGTGGCGGATTGGGGAGGAACACGTGAGCAACCTGCC
>JAZRVL010000055.1:0-74317 GCA_045599105.1 Kiritimatiellia bacterium | reverse complement strand
AAATCCCGCCTAAGCCCCCTCATTAGCGAGGCAAATTCTTTTTCGCGTGGACAAATATCTGGCACAACCTGCGCAAGCTTAACGGTATCAGTCGTCGTTGCTGGGCCTGGATTTAAAAGGATATTCCGCTTAATCGTCATTTTGCTAATGTCTCCATAAAAAGCACTTTATTTTCTCGTGGCTTTTCTTTAGGACGTCCCAAGTCCTTGCGTGCGCCCTTGGACACTTTAATCTCACGAAAAACAGGACCATTTACAGTATTATAACCGCACGCCTCCGCAATCTTCACTAAATCAATCTCGCCCCCTACAGTAGGTTGACCACCTACTGAATCATGAGCTGCATTATTCAGAACAATATGCGTTAAGTTAGCGCATCCACTTTGACCAGCAATCGCCAAATTGCCCATCTGCATAATAGTTGCGCCATCTCCATCAAGACAAATAACGGGACGTCTAGGCTGAGCTTTGGCAATTCCTAACGCAATCATTAGTGCATGCCCCATTGATCCCACTGTCAGAAAATCCCGATGGTGTCCTTCGTTACGCCGAATGCGCGTCTCATAAAGCTCACGAGAAATCATCCCCGTTGTGGAAACAATAACCGCATTTTCAGGGAAAGTACCCAAGAGTCTTTCAATTTCACCTTCCCGGGAAATAGTAGCAATATTAGAGCAAGTATTCTTAAGCTTATATTCAGCAAATAAACCTTTACGAACAATCAAAGCTACCGGACGACTCTCAGCTTTTGCAGTCGCAATTAGATTTGTCGCAATCTCAAATGCGCTATACTCATCCTCCGGCAATGTCGCATTAGGAATTTGGAGCGTATCTAATAGCGAAATTGTCACTTTCCCTTGCTTTACATGCTGTGGCTCATCTTTTATTCCTGGCTCACCACGCCAACCTATTAAAACTACCATTGGAATTGAATATACATCAGGATCGGCAAGTGATACCAAAGGATTTATCGCATTGCCCTCACCCGAGTTTTGCATATACACACAAGCTAAATTTTTGGTCGCAAGATAATGCCCAGAGGCAAAGGCGATTGCGCCTCCCTCATTAGCAGTAATAAGATGATTTGACTCGCAATTGTCAGTTATATACGCACAAAAAGACTTAAGTAGCGAATCTGGAACACCACAAAACGAATCAACGCCAGCTTTCGTTAAGGTTTCAACAAACTTAGCAATTTCTAACATATTGAGAATTATACCACCTTGAGGTTAAATTGTCATTACATGACGTACATATTCAGGATAAATTATCCTTGCATCAAGTTCCTTTGGTAAAGTAACTTCATGCGGCAAAAGCGTCTCCAAAGCATGTAAAAATGAAACTTTATCTCCATATTCGTAGGTAGTACCAATTCCCTCGCGCTTGATAAGCTGTTCGCACTCACCATGCAATGAGCTTACGATTTCTAAACCCGCTGCAAGATAATCACCTAACTTATATGGTAGCCCAACCCAACTATCATCACGCATCGGAATGATACCAACTTCGCACTTCGCAAGCAGTGATTTTAACTCTGCATTATCTAAATATCCATGAAAACGCACTCGCTCTCCCGCAAGACGTTTAAGCATCACTTCCTTTGGCCCTCGTCCAGCAATATCCAAGGTAAAACGACTATCCCCATTTACTGCTTCAATTACTGTTGCTAAATCATAACCCTCGCCCAAATTACCAAGATATACAAGTTTAGTGTGCCCATTAATCATTCGCTTTGTTACCGAATCAGCGTCAATTCCATGGCGAAAGAGCTTAAAATCATCTCGATTAGCAATTGCACGATATCGCTCAGCCACTCCCGTAACTAAATCAGCATCCCGATAAAGGCGCTTGGCTTGCGCATGCATTGAGGCAAAGGCTATTTTTCCTATCCACTTAAATCTCCTTGGCAAAAGCCGGTAAAAAGTCTCTGGCCAAGCATCTTGAATATCTACGACCAAGCGAGCGCCAACTTCTCGTGCAAAGTTAAGCATGACAATTGACGAAACAATCGGTGGCGTTGCAACTATAATTAAATCTGGTTTGTCAAGCGTGCGTATCTTACTTGCCAATGTTTTTGCGTAAACAAGATGTGAACAAACTCGCCTAAACGAAACATTCTTTGAGTATGAAAAAGTAGGAATGGTTAAAAGCTTTACCTTGCTTTCAACGGACGCTTTAACGATGCGTTTAGACTTCATGCCGTGATTGAAGTCACTAGTAATATAAGTAACATCCCATCCCGCCTGAGCAAACGCATCCGCCATCAACCAATAACGCTGCCGCCGAAATCCTTCGTGTGGCAAGTTATCAAAAGCACTTTCAATCCATACCCTCATAACGAGGAAATTATATCATTTATTTCAGCGAGCGTTCTAACGGAATTAAGCCTAGCGCGCAAAGCCGCCGCGCCTGGCCTACCACTAAAATAGCGAAAGAGGTGAATATGCATCTTAACTGCCGCATATCCATCCACCGACGGCACATGCTCATACTTTTTTGTCAATTGTTCACGAAATTCCAACAAATAATCAAGATGACGGCGAACAATTGACATGCCTAAAAAAGGATTCTTGAGCCCTTTAAGCGTTGCAAAGATTGCTGGATTAGCTAATGCTGCACGACCAATCATGATTGCCGCAACTCCTGTTTTTGCCATTTCAGTTGCGCTTTTCGTATCGACAATTGAGCCATTTCCCGTAATTGGAATTTTTGCTTTAGCGACAACTTCCGCTAAAGTTGTTAAATCCGTTGGCCCGCCATGCATTTGCGAAGTATAACGCGCATGCAATATCATTCCTTTGACGCCTGCTCGCTCAGCTGCATCAAGAATTTCAAAAATATTAACCTTTTTCGGGTTTGGTCCTAAACGCGCTTTTAAAGTAACAGGCAAGCTCGTCGACTTAACCATTGCGCACAAAAGTCGATATACCTTCTCTGGATCCTCCATGAGCTTCGCCCCCGCTCCCGATACAGTAACTTTTTTCATTGGGCAACCCGCATTGAGATTTACTTCCTTGAAAATTTTTGGCGCTTCACTCGCAGCGAAAGCAAGCTCGTCTTCCTTAGCCCCAAAAAGCTGTAGCGCAACTGGCCCTTCGTTGTGCATGGTCTCCATGAGTTCACGCGTAGATTTAGAGCCATGAAACAATCCCGCAGCACTCACCATCTCGGTATAAGTTAAATCTGCACCGCCCTCGTAGACTAAACGACGAAAAGGTGCATCCGTAAACCCTGCAAGCGGCGCAAGTAAGTAGCGCATTATTTCGTCTCGTCAGACGGTGGCAAAAATGTGAGCGCAGGATCCGAGTAAGGAGCTGTATGATCCATACGCGCAAAAGAAACATATGCTGGTGCACCCCAACCTGTATTTTGATTTCGTCCAACTACTGCGATATCAAGTCGATTAGTGGGATTAAGTGAGGTAGCATCAATAGTTATCTTAACCGCATTTGGGGCAATAGAATCTATCTTGCAACCAATATTTTCACCATGACTTTGGAAGAACTTATATTCTTTTGCACCATTCGCCTCAATAAAGAACTCACGCTCAGTATCCTCCGCTCTGAGCACAAATGCCCACGCAAAAGCGGTGCCGTAAGTAAGCTCGGGATGGATTGCAGGATGTTTAGGAGGGGTTTGTTTTACTGCGATTGCCACCAATGGCGGAATCCTTTGACATGTTAAAGATTTCGCTGCCGCTTCTAAGCGATTTAAGTTGACTCCTTGCGGTGGGAATGCGGTTGGATGCGCTTTAGCGGTTAGATAATCATTTTCATCCAATACCATACCTAAATTTTTACGAATAAGGGTAATAATTGTTGGCGCTAAAAGTTCACGACGAATTAACTCAGATTTAACGTCAGGTTTTAGTGCAGCACTTGCTCTGAGTGCTGCATTAAGATATGGTTTATCGGAATAACTACGCCCAGCCGTAGTAATCCAATAAGGCGTAATCGAAGCAAAAACATCACCATTAGTACCAACTGGCAATGTGTCGGCATTAGACGGGAACACCCACACCTGATTGGAAAGGTAAAACTTTTGCATCCGCTTAAGTTTTTGCACATCCGTAGTTATTAAGGCACGCGAAATTGATCGCCAATATTGTCCATTCGTATAAGCCATCGACGAGTTGCCAAAAACTGGATATGGAAAAAGGATATTAGGAACAGTGGTATCTAAGTTTCTCGCTCGCCCATCCTTGTCTAGCCTTATCTCAGTTAATCCTGGATAATTAGTTATCGCAATTGCAGAATGCCAACGATCTCGATTCATATATAAATCGCCGACATTTCCACCTTCCATAGATTTTGCAAGTTTCAGTTTGGCAACAAATACTCCAAAATCAAAATCCCACGCAAAGTTTTGCTCTCCAAGAGCAATGGACTTACCAAAAATGCCCGTAGCCAAAACATTTGCCATCGGCCCCAACATAAGCGGACGCCCCTGCATTTCCTTCGCATACTCAATCAATTCTTGGTAACGCGAAAACTTGGCAAGTCGTTTTAAATCAGTATCTTTTTCAATTGCCTCAACATTTCGAAAACCAAGATCAATAGCCTTTTCAAGCTCATCAAAAGCTTCTTCTTCACGATCTTTAAAGTATGCAAGCGAACAAGCGAAATTATAATGCCAAGTAGGATCTTCAGGTAACAATTGAACACCCTTTCGGCAACTTTCCTCCATAGTACTTGTGTCCCCTGAACGTGATGCAACAACAAACTGACGACTCAGTCTCTCATGCATCGGTTGACGAGCAGGATAATCCCATATCGAAAGCGTCGCAAGAACAATAAAGATTGAATAATTCATTTTATTAATGTTTAAGTTTCATCCAACTGGGAAGCTTAACCATCTTGGCCTCTCGTGATTGATTGGTTTCAATCGTGCTAGATGTGCCAATTGATGGAGACTCTAATGTTTTCAAACGCGCCATTAGTGTTTGTTGATTAGTCGCCTCACGACGACGTAGCTCCTCACATTGTTGACGAGATGCAATTAACTCCTGCTCTGTACGCTGTAGAATCTCTCTTAACTGTTGCGCCTCTGCCTGCAATTGCGTTATATCCTTAAGCCCCTGACTCTCTCTTAAGGCGTCCGTTTGGCTACGCTTCAAATCCTCATTGAGCAACGTAAGTTTCCGTTCATAATCTTGAACACTTTGTTCATGAACTCGCTGAAGTTCCTCATAGTCATGGCGCAATCTTGCAGTACGCGGATCCTCCGGATGATCAATAAGCGCCTTACGTGTCATATCCTCAAGACTAGCACCTGAGCGTTTCAAAAGTTCGCGTCGACGTTCAGTCAATCTATCCGCTCGCTCAAAATAACGCCGTTTGGTTTCCTCAAACTCATTCTTTTCCTTCTCAATAAGATTGGCAATCTCCAATGATTCATCTTGCATTATTTTAAATACTGCAGCCTGAATATCCGCAACTTCACTAGCAGCTTGCGGTAAACGTTTAAGCTCATTTTCTAAGGCAACTACTTGCTCCGAAAGCTTAGTAACCCTTGCTTGAGAATCCGCTAATAGCCCCTCAAGCTCTTTAACTCGCTTATCGTCAATTACAACCTTCTCAACAATTTTTTCTACAGGAACTTCAATTCGCTTTTCAACCTCAACAATTTTTTCAACAATCTTTTCAACCGGAACTTCTATAATTTTTTCGACCACCTTTATTTCTGCTTCCTTAAGCTCCTCAACCACTTTAGGAGCTTCCACAGCAAACGGCGGACGTGCCTCGATAATTTTAGCGGTCGGAGGAAGTCGTCCACTCTTTAAAAGCGCCTCTGCTGCATCATGATGAAATGGACCACGCGGATTTCCATCTCCAAGATCAATTGAAAAACGCATATCTAGAAAAGGTATCTCTTCAACCTTTTGCCAAACAACATTGTCATCTGAGGCTTCCTGCCCTGGCTGAATGCGCCCAAGTCGTGCCCACTCTAAGAGCCGTTCCTCGGTCTCTGGACCAAACGTTTCATCTTGAGTTCTTAAATACCACTTTGCTTCGTTCATTTTTTCTTGCTCCCAAATAGATTTATCACTGCACCGCACTTTTTCATGGCCAATAGCTCTCGCCGAGCAGCAGCCTCAAGTGCTGAAAGTTGCTCACGGTTTACGCCTCTAAATAGTCCATTTGAATTAACTGCTACTTTCTGCGGATTAACTACTGTAATCGCACCGCTCTCTTCTGTGCCATCGTATAAACGATAGATACGTGCGGTTGGAGGGACCATCTTATCATTGATAAGTCTTGAGACTACTGCGTAATTAAAAGGTCCATAAAGTCTACCAAGCTCCGTCTCAACAATCCACTTCATTTCTAATTCTGGCATTAGCGGAGCTGGCGACCAATTTGTTCGATCTTGAGAAAGCATACTAGTAGGCTCAATTCGACCATCTTTAGTCCACGCAACAAGTTGACTAACGCTAGCCGGTCCATAGACCTTACCATCGTCGGTTTTCACAAACCAATTGGACTCACTTATCATCACAGTGAATATTATATCAAAAAAAGAGCGCGTCGGCTTCTGGAACCGACGCGCCCGCTGCGATCATTGAGATCGCGTCGGCTTACTTCTTCGCCTTCTTCGCAACCTTCTTAGCAGGCTTCTTAGCGGCCTTCTTCACAGGCTTCTTTTCGACCTTCTTGCAGCACTTTTTGCAGCACTTCTTGGCCGGCTTCTTTTCGACCTTCTTTGCGGGCTTCTTGACGGCTTTCTTCTTAGTAGCCATTGTATTGATCCTTTTCTTAGTCAGAGCCGTCGGCACGTCCATTTGAACGCAACATCCGCGGCCTCTGGTTGAATAATAACATATTCTTACACTTACGTGCAAGTAGAAATTTAAATTTATTCTACTAAATCTTCAAGTAAACTCGAAACCGTGTCATCACTAATTACAAATATCGCTTCCGATGATCCAACCGTTGCATAACGCCCATCGCGAGTTTCATCGCCAATTAAAATATTACGTCTAACCGCTCCACCTTGCTCTTGATCAATTGCCACTATATGATAAGGTTTTTCAAGCCCATAACGTGAAAGTTCATTACTATTTGCTCTCAATGTAACAATTCGTAGCGCTGTCAATGGTGAAAGCGCATTTAATAATTTATGAATTACTTTCTCATTTGCAATACCACTTGAATCGCTGCGCTCTATATTCCATGTCCTACGCTCACGAGAATAAACAACCGAAGCTGAGCGTGGACGCTTACCATTTGTAGTAGATACTATTCGACGCACCAAAGCCTGATCAAATTTTAATATTTCCCGCGAACGTAAATCCTCAAGTCGCAATCCATCTAATAGAAAATCGGGATTAACAGTCGCAGCAACAGCACCTAAATTAACCGAAATTTTAAGACCATTATTGGCCATCTCCAAGGCAGTAAGCGACAGTATTCGTCCTAAAATCGTCTCAACCATTAACGTGTCGGCCTTTGCTACCACAGGAGAATCTATTCGCCACTCGCCATTAGCATCCCGTGCCACAGCATAAGTAGTCTCATCATCAACGATTGAAAATGAATTAACATTAGTGATTTCCAACGGAAATATCCGTTGGTCAACAAAACGACTTGCAGGTGCGCTCGCCACATCTTTAAGCGTTGCGTTTAAAGTTACGATTATTCCTCCATTATCAATAAGTGCATACACCATGCCATCATTAGCTTCACTACCCAAAACAATTCTACTTTCTAACCCATCGATACACCTCAATGTGAGAACAACCGCATTTTCAGAATTAAGACCAAATCCTGAAAGGAAAGAGCTACTAAGCGCTTTTGTCTCACTTTCAATGTTCGTTGGCCAGACAAAAGATTGCACTTCACACGAATCAATGAGTGTCAACAATTGCTCAATCATAATTGAAGATGTTGATTTTGTATCCACTTTCCAAACATCACCTTCACGAGTAAAAGTCAATGGAGCCTCACCTGGACGACGAAGTTCTACCTCAGCAATAGTTTCTGGTGTGAAATTAAAAACATCTCGAACTCTAAACTCATCCGCTTTTACCATAAGCGCATCTAAAGTTGGTAGAGGTAAAAGCAACACTGCTTCAATCCCAGAAACTTTAGCATAAACCCCATCTTTAGCTGCACTAAGTTCACCCAAGATGATAGTTCGTTTGTCACCAACTACATTCTCAAGCTCAATCGTCACTCCACCTTGAGGTACAAACTCATCTTGTGTATGACCCAGTCTTCTCAGGTTTTCAAATGAAATCGCATCTTTGATTTGCGCAAACTCTATCATATCAAGAAGCTTTGCAATTTGACGCGTATCCGCAACACCAATATATGGCTTCACAATCCGCCAATTGTCTCGCTTTTCCAACACCACTAATGAGCCATCTTTAGCATTGTCAATTCGAATATGCACTGGCGAAAAATCTGGTTCCAATAACGATAGTTGCCTAATTGCCGATGCCGATGGCTGGCGCAAAGATAAAAGCACATTTAATGCAATCGCAACAATTGCTATAACTGACATTAAAAGAATTGACTTACGATTGCTCATTGCCGATGCCTCCGCACAAAAGAAAGCAACATCATGACGAAAATCACTAAAGGCAACACTACTGCCAACAACAACGTAAAGTTACGTCGCTCCACGCGATCCATCCCCGTGACCAGCAAACCACTCTCAACTCCGCTGGCACTATGAGCATCAGTTCCTGAAAGATAAGCAGCGACATTCAAAAACAAATCAAGATTAGCATTGGCACGAGAAGCAAGCTGACCATTCATAACAAAAGTTGAATCACCGAAAATTACTATGCGCGTCGGACGCACCGCAATATCACTACGCGCGCCAACCCCCCGCTCAACCGCCGCAATCACAGTTTTGCCATCTACTTTGGCCAATGAGGAAAATTCAATTTTATCCGCACCACCAGCACCATCTGCAGCCGCTGAGCTTTCAAAGATTAGTGGTCGATCCATAATTATTCGTTGCCCCACTAACGTAGATGATATTGCATGATCGGCAAAATCCGAAACAATTACATTTGATCCTGATAAAGTATGAGTTGTCGTAAGTGGAAGAATCATTGACCTAATACCCCAACTCGGCAAAAGTGAAGCAATACCATCCTCGGTAGACTGTCTTGCCAGCACTAATACTCTTCCACCTCCGCGTAAATAGGCATCAATACGGCCCAACTCCATTCGCGAAAAACCATTTTTTGCCCCAGCAACAATGATAAGCGCACAATCCGTAGGAATCGATTCGTGCTTGGCAAGATCTATCGTCAAATTTCTATATCCCGCACGCGATAATTCACGCGCAACATCACTCATGCCCCAAACTCCATAATCATCAAATCGAACTTCTCCATGACCTAAAGTCCAATATATGTCCCGCCGCTTAGGCGACATTACCACTCGCTGCAATGCAGAAGCAATTATTCGATCATCATATCCTTCATCTAATGCTACAACTGCAACTCGATGACCCTTCTCAAAAACAATTGCGCTAGAAGTTGCACCCAAGCGCACTAGGCGCTCAGCAGCCCCAATATCCCAATTTGGGTCAATAAACTTTAGCGAAACATGTAATCCGCCAGCAATATCCGCACTACGTTTTAAGTATCTGAGACACTTACCAACATGACGAAAACGCGCATCATTTCGCGATAGAAAACAAGTTGCCGTCATATTACCCGATGCTTCAGAAAGTAAATTCACTAGCCGAGGCGAGGATATACTAACATCGTCAAATGGTACCTCAATTACTATCTCTGATCGTCGCACTAACAATACAACCGAAAACGCTGCTATCATTGAAAGTAAAACCGCGAAATAAGTTGAATAACGACGGTTCCGCGAACCTCTACCAACAAAACGCAAACAAGCTATTAATTTAGTTGTAATAAATAGCGCCGTTATCGTAAATATACAATACCCAACCACACTATCTAACGATATCATCCCTGACACAAAATCAGACACCCACGCATCTAAAGGCATTTCTCCAAACGCGGTACGACCAGCTGGCGAGAAATGAACAAGCGCAAAATAGATGCCTCTTGGCAAGGCAAACAGCACGGCCATTGAAACGCAAGCTGCTGTAGCCAAGCTAATAAACAATGATGAAATGAGTATCGATACCGAGCACCAAAGTGCGCTCTGTAAAGCTAAAGCTATTAACGCAGGCATAAACGCAGCTAAAGTAGCGCCAGCTTGTGGCATAGGTACGTAAGCAACAGTCGCAATAAGTGCAAATATACATGCAAGCACAATTGTAATCACAAGCTCAACATATACCCCTAAAAATTTACCAATCACCAAATCACGCTCACGCACTGCAATTGACATTAATGATTCAATACGACGAGTACGCCGCTCCTCGCTCCATGAATCCATTGCCAAGAGCGATGCAAAAATCGGAAGTAACGGAGCAATTGATGTTGCCCATACATCTGCGAGTGTACGTCGAGTGTTTTCCGCAGACTCTAATTCAAAAGAGAAAAATGCCGCACTAACTATTAAAAACACTACTTTAATCACGACATTTGAAAATGTATTACGTGAATAAGCAAAAGTACGCCGAAAAGTAACATTAAGCGCGCTCATATGCTATCCTCTGCCAATGCTGAACAAAGTCGAGATTTAAGCTCGGCCATCCCAACTCCAGCTGTCGCAATTGAATTGCTAACAACTCCACGGTTGAGTACTAAAAAGCGCGTTGTCCACTTAACAAAATCATTAAGCTCATGCCCGGTTACAATAACCGAAGAAAATGCTGCCGCATCTGAAAGAATTTCTCCCGAAGAACTACGTAGATTAGTATCAAGCCCAGAAAGGAAATCATCCAATAACAAAATACGAGGACGAAGTAATAATGCATCCGCAAGCGCAACCCGTTTCTTAAGCCCCAATGAAAGAGATCCAACACGCGTACGCATTATATCCAAAATTCGACACATCTCCACCGCATCACCAACGCGTCTGCGCACGCGTTTAATCGATTCTCCCTTAAGGTGCGCCCGATAATTGAGATACTCTTTCACCGTCATATCCTCGTAAATCGCAGGAACTTCCGAAAGATACCCAATCTGCGAACGATATTTGAGTGGTCGTGTAAAAGCATCTAATCCATCCGCCAAAACTTGACCAGCATCAGGAGTGAATAAGGTTGCAAGTATTTTAATAAGCGTCGTCTTGCCCGCCCCATTTGATCCCACAATTGTAACTACTTCACCAGGAGAAACTACAAAAGAAACATCTCGCAAAACTGTAGCCTTACGATAAGCAAAAGCGATATTCCGTACTTCCAACATTTTAACTAAATATCAATATTAATAATTTTGCGAATAATTAGCCATCCAAGAATAATTAGCGCGAACATCGCCACTAACGAAAGCACTCCCACAACGCTCGTTAAGAAATCAACCATCATTTTAGGTTTTAATACAAGCATTATCAACCCCAAAACAATTGGCAACGCGGAGACAATAATTCCCTGTGTGCGACCTTGTGCTGTAAGTGTTCGCACTTTACGTTCAATTTTCATTCTTGAGCGAATAGTATCTGAAATCTTATCGAAAATCTCTGTCACATTGCCCCCCGTCTTACGACTAATAATAATTGCAGTTGTAACTAGAGAAAGGCTATCCGACCCAACTCGTTGATTCATTGAATCAAGCGCCTCCTCAAAGCCCATCCCAATCCTAAGCTGTTGTTGCAAAATCGCAAATTCTTCACACATCGGATTTTCACCTTGCTCAACCACAGAGTCAAATGCTTGCGAAATTGAAAACCCCGCTCTTAGCGCATTAGACATCGTTGATAATGCTTCTGGTAATTGCGCTTCAAACTTTTCACGACGACGACTATCCAAGTATCGCGCCAATGGACTTTTACCATTTTGCCAACCCGCACGAATCTTAATTGAAGACAAAATTGCCCAAGTTGCTAACGCAAAGGCAAAGGCAAAAAGAAAGATTAAGACTGCGTTTATCATGCAAGTTTTACCTCAAATTCTTCCTTGCACATAGGATCAAACATTCTCGCATCACACACAATCCCTCGCCCGGACAATTGATCAAACCAAGTAGGTATCGCACCTGTCGGTTTCATTTCGCCGAGAATCTTGCCCTTTTCACCCACTCCGGTTTGCTCAAAGGTAAAAATATCTTGCATTACAATTTGATTACCCTCAAGTCCCGTCACCTCCGAAATCGCAACCACCTTTCGTGAACCATCGGAAAGTCGCGACTCATGAATAATAATATCGACCGCACTTGCAATCTGCTCACGAATTGCACGTGAAGGAAGCTCCATCCCACTCATCAAAACCATCGTCTCCAAACGAGAAATGACATCACGTGGCGAATTTGCGTGCACTGTTGTAAGCGACCCATCATGTCCTGTGTTCATCGCTTGAAGCATATCTAACGCTTCGCCACCACGGCATTCACCCACAATAATCCGGTCAGGACGCATACGTAAGCAATTCTTGACTAAATCACGAATTGTTACCGCACCCTTACCTTCTATGTTTGGCGGACGTGCTTCCAATCTAACAACATGTGGCTGACGTAAGCGTAACTCAGCAGCATCCTCTACCGTAACAATTCGTTCAGACGCTGGGATATAGCCAGAAAGCAAATTAAGCAAAGTCGTCTTGCCAGAACCGGTGCCACCAGCGACAATAATATTCTTCCGTAAAAGCACACATAATTTCATAAACTCTGCAATATTATGTGTCCATGTCCCATAGCGAATAAAATCTTCAACTGTTAAAGCTACTTTCGCAAACTTTCGAATAGTAATCGTTGGTCCCGACAAAGCAAGCGGTGCAATAATCGCATTTACACGACTACCATCAGGTAGTCTAGCATCAACATATGGTTGAGATTCGTCAATTCTGCGTCCTAAAGGCGCAACAATGCGTTCAATTACTGCCAGCACACTTGCCTCGTCTGTAAACTGACAATCCGAAAGTTGCAATTTACCATTGCACTCAATATACACCTTGTCTGGTCCATTGACCATAATTTCATTAACCGCCTCATCGGCAAGCAACTCTTCCAAAGGACCCAAGCGCATAGCTTCATTAAAAACATCTTCCTCTAACCGTACGGCATCAATTCCCTTTGGCAACTTCCCGTTTGCAATCACCTCATCAATAATTGTATGGATATGATCGCGCGCACTTTCTTCAAGCCCCTCACGATCCACGCCTTGAACCGTAAGCTTTTTCATATCCATTCTCTTCAAAAGCTCATTTTGGATTTGTTCTTGAACACTACGTCGCAGATCCCTAAAAGAATCATCTTTTTCTTCTAAATCTTTAATTACTGAAGGTTCGGTAACTATAGAAGTTGCATTATTTGCGATAGGCGATGATTCTTCATCATCACTCACTCTTAGCATATTGCCAGCAATTTGCACAACCATTCCACCATCTAATTTAATGGCTCCTTCGATCATTTCCCCATTTACATACGTCCCATTAGCACTATGTAAATCATCTAAGGTTGCACATCCATCACGTACTACAAGAATCGCATGACGCTCAGAAACTTCGGGTGAATCAAAACGAATTCGACAACCATCACCACGTCCGATGACATACGTCCCGTCGACTAATTCACGCGTTTCCCGTACGCCACCGATAAGCGTGGTTAAATACATTTTTAGCGAGTCGTTAACTTTTGTTGTTGCCGCTTAAGATTTAAGGCTTCAATTTCTTCCCGAATCTTGCCGAAATCAACTTTTGGGAGTTCCTTCTCATATGAAGTATCATTTCGATTTCTCAAAGATAAAATAAGTCGCCCTTTAAGTTGCTCGGCAAAAGCGAGCATTTCCGCCTCACGGGGAGTTACCTCCAAGGTTACCGTTGAATATCCGCCAGCAAGTCCTATATCTTTGTGTGGATCTTTAGCAGTATCACTTCCCGTTGCCAAAACGAGCACATTTTGTAAAATCGTACAAGTTACAAAGTTGCGCTTACCAGCAGTGCCATCAAAATCAAACGTCCCAATCACATCTACATGATCATTTGGTCGTACCATTGAGGCAACTGCAGCCGCACCAGAACAATTGATAGAAATAGCTCTCATATTTTTTTTAATATCAGCCGACAGCCCCTCCGCACGAGGATCACCACCTTCAATATCTGACCAAAAAACGACATCTCCACGATTATGTGTTAAAAGCGTCTTGCGATTAATAATATCACTTGCGTATTCTGGCTCAATTGCTTGCCCTTTCATGCCTAACGCTTGCACTGTCTTAATTCCAATGTCCGAACGCGAAATCACTGTGCCAGTAGGAATATCCTTTTTAAAGCAAAGAACATCCATTTCCCCATATCGTCTACGTAACGAATCCTTAAGCTCCTTAACCTCTGCTTCTTGAGTGGCTAGGTAAAAACGAGTAATTAAAGCGGCAAGAACGCCAACTGCAAGAGAAATAACGAGTACAATTTTCTTTTTCATACTTTCTATATTATATCATATTCAAAAGACGCTCTTCACTGCCCAAGCAGAAAACCCGCGCTCTCGAAAAGTTTCAGCTAAATGTTCAGCTACTAAAGCATTCTCAACGATTGCAAAAACTGACGAACCAGATCCGCTCATTGATACTCCCAATGTACTTGTACTTCGCAAAGAAAAGATAAGGTCCGCAATTTCCGGATATAGTGAAATCGCACTTGATTGCAAGTCGTTCATTAATAACTTTGCGACTTCACGAGATCCCGTTTTAAGCGCCGCAATCATTTCTGTGGTTGGCGAGCTATCTTCATGCGGCAAAGTACGAGGTGTGCAAGATGCATAAACCGCCTTGGTTGATGAATGAATATTAGGATTCACAAGAACTAAGTCAAGCGCTTTTAACTCACCTTTAATTGGAGTCACCCTCTCACCACGACCTTCCATCACTACTGCACCACCCATAACGAGCGCGGGAACATCACTTCCTACTTGCGCACCAATTCCAGCCAACTCTTCACGCGACTTATTAAGTCCCCAAAACTCATTAAGCGCCACTAGCACTGCGGCTGCATCCGCGCTTCCTCCGCCCAAACCTCCGCCCGCAGGAATGCGCTTTTCTACATGAATACGTGCACCTCTATTAGGGCAAAGCGCCCGCGCCGCCTTTAAGCATAAATCATCATCATACCCCGTGTCACTCGAGATCGAGGATGCCCTATCAATTTCAATTGTATCAGCAAGTGTAATTGGTGCCACTATGCTCCTCAGAGCATGATAGCCATCCAAGCGCTTACCGAAAACTTCAAGCGTTAAATTTACTTTCGCGTAGGCGTGGACCTGCATTCAATTATTGCGCTAGCAACATTCGCAAAGAGCGTCGCAAGCTTCTTTGTAGGGATGGTTGAAAACGCAATTCGAATAAGCCCCGAAAGAACAATAGTACCCGTTGAATATTTTGCAATCAAGTGTCTACGGACATGCTCCGCATCAACTCCAATGGGCTTAATGCACATAAAATACCCCGAATTAAACGGCATCACCTCAAATGACTTTTGATATTCGTTATGGGCTTTAAGAATCCGTCGAATCTCTTGATAACGTTTATGTAAAACCGTATACTTCTCGCTCTTTTCCTTAGCATACTTAGGGTTCTCATAAGCCGCAATTGCCAGATGCTGACCAAGTGCAGACGCATTGGAAATACAACTTCTAACATTGCCTGCCGCCTTAGCCTCTAATGCTTTAAGCTGCGTCTCGCTTGCACCTTTGAACGCAAACGAAATAAATCCAACCCGAAGGCCCCAAACATAATCTTCTTTAGTAGTGCCATCAAGCTTCACCGCAAGCACATTAGGCGAAAGCTTCGCAAACTCCGCAAAAAGTGACTCGCCATGAATACCTTTTTCATAAACAAGCCCAAAGTACGCGTCGTCAAGAATAACCACAATTTTCTTTCCCTTTAATGCTGCAGCTTTCACAGCTGCAACAATATTCTTGGCATCATTAATCGTAGCCGTATATCCCGTAGGGTTGTTTGGAAAGTTTAGTATAAGAAGCTTTTTCTTACCTGGTGTCAATAATGCCGCCTTGAGCGAAGCAGCATCAAACAAACCCATAGAAAAAGTATTGAATTTACGAACTTTACAACCAACCGCTTCTTTAAAAATAAGTTCATAGTTATCCCAAAATAAATCTGGAATAACAAGCTCATCTTGTTTATCGGCAAAAAGTTCCGCCGCTACCCTAAGTCCATGCGTTAATGCATTAGTAACAACAGGATTAGAGAACTTAACACCTCTTAGCGAAGGGTTCTTTTTTAACTCCATCGCCTTCCAAATCTCCCTAAGCTTCGGCAAGCCAAAACTACCTGCATAAAGAAAAGCTTTCTTCCCCAATTTGATATTACTACCAAACGAGTTTATAACAAGCGGAGATCCATCCTCCTCGAAAGCCATGCCAATAGTAGCATTAATTGCACAAGACTTAGCCTCGTTACCCTGGCCAAGGATCCCCTCATAAGGGAAATACATCCGCTTGCCTGCTTGTGAAAGAAACTCAGCGGCTACGCCAAGTTCCTTGTTCAACCCTTTAGCTAATTTATCCATAGGTTATATCAATGAGCGATAAAGTTTTTCAATTTCCTTAATTGTCACTTCGCGTGGGTTTCCAGGACGGCACGCATCCGCATAAGCGCTCTTAGCGAGGAAATTAATATCCTCTTTCTTTAAGACGCCCTTTAAGTTCGCTGGAATCCCAACATCCTTGGAAAGCTTTTCAACCGCTTTAATTGCAGCAATGCGTGCCTTGGCAAGTGACAATTTGTCTGCACCTTTAACGCCCATTGCCATTGCAATTGCGCGATACTTCTCGCCCGTCTTTGATGCGTTAAATTTCATCGCTGTTGGCAGTAAGATTGCACAAGCCTTGCCGTGTGGCATATCATAAAGTGCGCTAAGGCCGTGCGCCATTGAGTGATCAATTCCAAGACCTACATTCGAAAATCCCATACCTGCAATATACTGACCAAGTGCCATCCCTGCACGACCCGATGGCTTATTAGCAACGGCATCACGTAATGAAAGCGAAATCAAACGAATCGCCTCCAGATGCATCATATCAGTCATTGGACACGCAGCCTTAGTAATAAGCCCTTCAATCGCATGTGTAAGTGCATCCATACCAGTGAAAGCCGTCAGTCCACGTGGCATAGTTGACATCATTTCTGGATCTACGAATGCAACTACTGGAATGTCATGCGGATCAACGCAAACGAACTTGCGCTTCTTCTCAATATCGGTAATCACATAGTTAATTGTCACCTCTGCTGCAGTACCTGCAGTAGTGGGAACCGCAAGAATAGGTTTCGAGGGATTCTTAGTCGGTGCAACACCTTCTAATGAGCGCACATCAGCAAACTTGGGATTAGCAATAATAATACCAACCGCCTTGGCCGTATCCATTGACGATCCTCCGCCGATTGCAATAATTGAATCAGCCTTCGCCGCCTTAAATGCCTTAACTCCATTTTTGACATTGGCAATAGTTGGATTGGGCTTAATCTCTGAGTAAATCGCATACTTAATCTTGGCCTTATCAAGAATAGTAGTCACTTTCTTTGTAACACCAAACTTAATCAAATCTGGATCAGAGAAAATAATCGGCTTTTTAAGTCCACGGGCCGCAAGCTCAGGAACAATTGACTTGACTGCACCAGCACCATGATACGAAGTTTCATTAAGAATAATACGATTTACCATTTTATTCCTCCGTTATTTAGATATAATTTTCATTTTGTAACCATTAAAAGTATGAGTATTATAAAGCGGAAGCTTTTTATCTATCGGCAGCTCTAATGCCTCACGAATGGCGAGAAAATCCTTAACACTCTTAGGACCTACTTGATTTAATTTACCACCATGACCTGCCGCCAAAAGCAACACCTCACAATAAGCATCTGCGTTCTCAGCAAACCACTCCGCTGACTCAATATCTCCACTTCCCGCAACAATACCATGATTCTCCATGAAAATTACATTTGAGGTCTTGGCCGCTTTGGCAACAAATTCAGCAACCTCCTTTGACCCTGGAGTCGCATATGGTGTAAGAGGAATTTGATTAAAGAAAATATCCGCTTCAGGATTGATGCCACTCGGCGGCACTTTGCCCGCAAAAAGAAATGCGTTACAATGCGGTGGATGGCAGTGAATACAAGCATTCATTCCGCCATCACGCATCATTGCAATATGCACCTTTACCTCGCTCGTCCGCGGGCGATAACCACAAAGTTGCCCGGCATTCATATCCACGAGACAAATATCTTCACGCTTCATAAAACCCTTAGAGCAAAGCGTGGGCGTACAAAGCACAAGATCTTTACCTACACGAACCGAAAGATTACCCCCATTCCCATCCGTGTAACCACGCATATAGATTCGCCGTCCCATTTCGCAAATCTGATCCTTGACTTGATTGATTGCTGGCGAATTAAAGAATTTGTCAAGTTCTTTACGAGTTTTTGGTTGAGGTCCATTTCTCCAATCGTAAGCACGATTAACAAGAGGTGGGTTAATGTAGAGTTTTTTATCCATAGTTATACCCTTTAAATTGCCTTGCGCGCAGCACCAAGGTCTTTAAACTCGCCTGAAGTGATCATTTGCACAATTAAATTACCGATTGCCGTGCCCTCTGTGGGGCCTGCAAATACTTCTAGTCCTGTCGCCTCTGCAGTGAGTGCATTCAAATAGCGATCTTGACTACCACCTCCCACTATATTGATTGAAGTATACGTCTTGCCAGTTACTTCCGCTAAATTGCGAATTGCATCAGCATAGCATTCAGCAAGCGACCGATAGACACATTGCATAAGCTCGCCGATGCTAGCTGGTGCAACGCCTTGCTCCGAGGCAGCCTTTAAAACCTCACCAATCATTGATTTTGGATTGAGAAAACGATTGTCATTTACATCAACTATTAATTTATAAGCGCCGTCCGAACGCGCTGCCATCTCCAAGTCCGCAAACGAATAGTTCAAGTCCTTTTTCCAATCCTTAAGCGCTTTTAAAGCGTTCTGTATTTCGCTTGAACTCTTACCTTCAACGTAGCTAATTCCATTAAGCTCACGACGAATCGACTGAATCATCCAAAGCCCCATAATGTTCTTTAAAAAGCGATACCGCCCCCACGCTCCGCCTTCATTGGTAAAATTGGCTTGCATCGCTTCGCGCGTAGTAATGGCACTATTAGTCTCCACGCCTAATAGCGACCATGTACCACTTGAAAGATATACTGCCTTGTCATCTCTCGCAGGAACTGCAAGATAAGCTGAGCCAGTGTCATGAAGCGCAGGAAGAATTACTTTTACGCCCTTATATTCGCCAGCCAGTGTTCCCGGCATCTCTAACTTACCAAAAATCTTTGCTGGCAAACCTAACTTTTTAATAAGCTCTAAGTCCCACGTCTTTTTAACTGCATCTAAAAGTGAAGTCGTTGATGACTCAGTATACTCATGAATAACTTTTCCTGTGAGCGCATATACAAGATACTCTGGTAACATCAAAAAATGCGCAGCTTTCTTTAACGCTTCAGGATTTTCTTTTTTAAGCGCCCAAAGCTGATAAATAGTATTATAAGCCGCCTTTTGAATGCCCGTACGTGAATAAAGCTCCTCAAAAGACATAACTGCTTTCTCGATCTCTTTATCCACACCCACTGTTCGTGTGTCGCGATATGCAACCGCATCCGAACAAAGTTCACCTTTCTCATCCAAAAGCACAAAATCTACTCCCCAAGTATCAATACCTATTGATTCAATGGGGCCTTTTTCAAGGGCCGCATCAATGCCCTCTTTTACAGACTTAACTATCGCCTCAACATCCCAGCAATCATGTCCATTTTTGACAATCTGCGAATTTGTAAAACGATAAACTTCCTCAAGTTTAATTTGACCATTTTCAACCGATCCAAGGATGTGTCGTCCAGAACTCGCACCAATATCAATTGCTAAATACTTCTTCATATCGTTCTATTATATCATTTTTTACCTAAAGTGTACTACATTAATGAGCAGCTAACCAATTATCTCCCACTCCAATTTCAACCTCCAGAGGAACTCCAAAATCGTATGCACTTGTCATTTCCCGTTGGACAATTAACTTAACATCTTCAATTTCGTCCTTCGGAACATCAAAGACAAGTTCATCATGAATCTGCAAGACCATCTTGGTACGTAACTTAGCTTCCTTTAGAGCTTTATCAACCTTTACCATCGCAATTTTAATAAGATCGGCCGCACTTCCTTGAATTGGAGTGTTTATCGCATCGCGCTCTGCGGCTTGACGTACAGTCGCATTCGCTGAATTAATGTCACGCAAAGTACGTCGCCGCCCCAACACTGTTTCCGCGTAGCCAACTTTGCGGGCCTTTTCAATTGCCGCATTCATAAACGCTCGTACTTTGGGATAAAGCTTAAAGTAAATATTTATTAAATCCGCCGCCTCTTTGCGTGAAATCTTCAGTCGCTCCGCAAGCCCAAATGGACTAATTCCATAGATAATTCCAAAGTTTACCATCTTGCATTTTGAACGTTGTTCGGGCGTGACTAACGAAGGCATTATTCCATACACCCTACTTGCAGTATCTCGATGAATGTCTTCACCATTTTTGAACGCATCAAGCATCGCCTCATCTTTGCTCATCGCTGCCATAAGTCGAAGCTCAATTTGCGAATAATCCGCAGAAATAATTACATGATTATCGTCTCGCGCAACAAATGCTCTACGAATGGTTTTGCCTCGTTCCGTACGAATAGGAATATTTTGTAAATTAGGATCCGCAGAAGTAAGTCGCCCCGTTTCAGCAAAATGCTGAGTATATGTAGTATGTACTCTATCGTCCCTGTCAATTAGCGTAGGCAACTTATCAACATAGGTTGATTTTAGTTTGGTGCAAGCACGATATTCAAGTATCGCAGGAATTATTGGATGAGCAGAAACGAGTTTAGAAAGCGTC
This sequence comes from Kiritimatiellia bacterium, assembly GCA_045599105.1. Classification (GTDB taxonomy): domain Bacteria; phylum Verrucomicrobiota; class Kiritimatiellia; order RFP12; family UBA1067; genus UBA1067. Next base: position 53,353 of record JAZRVL010000055.1, on the reverse strand, counting down.
TTTTCATCAGTCACATATTGGCCGCGCGATGTACGCTTACCACCTGGAAGTGCTAACTTGGTAAAAAGCAGCTCCCCTAATTGCTTAGGAGAGTCTGCATTAAAGCCAGGATCCGCATATGAACGAATAATTTGCAAATAGCTAAGTATCTCTTTATCTAATTCACGACCATATTCAGCCAATGCCGCAATATCCAACTTAACTCCTTCGCGTTCCATTTCCAATAGCACTTTGACCAGCAGTTCTTCAACCATCTCAAGCGAATATAAAATGTTTGCATTCTTAACGAGCGGACGAATCGCATCTTCCAACTGCAAAGTTACATCTGCATCTTCTGCGGCATAATCACAAATCTCTTCTGGCGAAAGCGAAGACATGTTAAGCTGCACCTTGCCACGTTCCTTTTCACCGATAAGCTTCTCAATCGGGATTGGGCGATACTTGAGATATTGTTCGGCGAGCGCATCCATACCGTGCCTGGCAGCTGCATCTAAGCAATAGTGCGCGAGCATCGTATCATGCGGCGTGTTGGCAAAACCTATTCCATAACGATGCAAAACAGCACGGTCAAATTTTACATTATGACCAATAAGAATTTTGGTGGGATCCGCAAAAAGTGGGCGAAAAATATCAATAAGCTCGGCAATAACATACCATGCCTTACCCTTCTCAGTTGCAAATGAAAAACCAACTAACTTGCACTCATGTGCATTAGTCCCCGTTGTTTCAGTATCAAAGGCAACTCGAGGCGCTTTAATAAGTTCATCTAGCAATTTAAATGCTTCACTTTCGGTCTTGACTAATTGATAATCATGAGGCACAGTTGAAATATCCGCAAGCTGCTCATCATTTTCAGCGAAAGCAACCTCACCTAACAATTCACGCGCTAAATGCGTAAGCTCAAACTTAGCACACACCGCTGTAAGCTTCTCATGATCGATTCCATTGCGCCGATAATCATCCCAATTAGGATTGATTGGAATGTCTGTGCGAATAGTAGTTAAGAACTTGGAAATCTTTGCATCTTCTCGTCCGTTAAAAACCTTCTCCGCAAGTTTGCCTTTAAGCTTATCTACATTTTCCAAAATGCCTTCAACATCGCCAAAGCGCGCAAGCAAATCGGCGGCGGTCTTTTCTCCTACACCCTTAATTCCAGGAATATTATCAGCGGTATCTCCTGCAAGCGCAAGGTAGTCAATCATTTGCTTAGGGTCGCGCAAATGCCAATGCTCCAAAACACCTTGCTCATCATAAATTGTTGCTTCATCGCCTGCATGCGCTGGACGATAAAGTTTTATATTAGGCCCAACTAATTGCGCAGCATCTTTATCTGGGGTAGCAAGATATACTTCAAATCCAGCAGCCGCCCCTTTGACAGCAAGCGTTCCCATCACATCATCCGCCTCAAATCCATCCACCTTAACTACGGGGATTTTGAGTGCCTCCGCAAGCTCAAAAGCATAAGGAATCGAAGCGGCCAAATCCTCGGGCATTTTCTCCCGTTGCGCCTTATATGGTGCGTAAGCATGATGCCGAAAAGTTGGACCGCCTGGATCCATTGCGAGTACTACATAATCAGGATTTTCTCTTCTAAGAATTGACTTTATTCCACCTGCCAAGCCTAACAAAGCTGAAGTATTGATTCCACTTTTTGTAATGCGTGGCTTTTTTAAAAACACAAAATGACCCTTATAAAGGAACGGCATCAAATCAATAATAAAAAGCTTGCGCATATTCAATAACCCTACCAAGGTTTAGCTGGTTTAGGAGTGAGATATATCTTATCCTCAGGTCTAAATGAGGTATCAGACTGCGGAGCAACTTTTTCAAGTTCCGAAAGAAAAGCAAGCGTAACTCCCACTCGATACTTTTCTCCCAAATCAACATCCACTATTCGTCCATCAGGATAATGCAGTTCAATGATGACTGGAAGCTTACCTGGACTTCTTAGAATTGATTCGCGAATTGTATTAACCTTGTTTTTAATTTCCGAATCCTCATAGTGCATCTTAATTCTAAGACCCTTAGACACCAATGGAAGCGCATCTTCAAGTGCGTACGCCTCTTTAATCGTAAAACTAAGATCCCCTACTTGCGGATGCTCACGATGAATATCCTCGCGGTCATAAACCACTTTGTGCGCGAGCTCTCCTGAAACCAATACCAAATTATCTACTTTACTCTCTAAGGATGATGCGTTCTCCCATACTTTTGCAAATGCCGCACCTTCTCCTCGCCCATTACCATCATCCACGGCAAGAATGGCCCATTTAGGAGCAACGCTACCATCAGCACGTGGTTTGGGCGTTTTTACGTAGCACGCATCGAGAATACCCACTGCACGAATATCTAACTTTTTAAGCAGAATCTTGTCGATATTCTTTTTGAGATGTGGCTTTTCCTTTTGTACTGCCTTCTCTACAGCAAGTTTATCCATCCAATTCACTTCGCCTTTCGCACGCACCACCGCACGTGCCAAGGCTTTGAGTGGCCAATCCTTCTCCTCCGACTCCCTTAAAAGCGCTTCGATTGCGCGTTCTTCTTGCTCTCCCTCTTTTTCCTCACTCACATTATCTTCAAGCCCCGCCTCTTCCTCATTGGGTTCTTGTCGACGTTCAATCATAGCCATAGAAAACGGCTGATTTATTGCATCTTTTTTATCTATGCGAACCACTGAAAGTTCATTCAAGAGTTTACGACATGATGAAAGTGGATCGCCTGAAATATAAACTCCTAACATGTCCCGTTCGTTTTTGAGATCTTCAGCAGGCGAGAAAGCTGGAGTATCCACCAATACGCTATCATCTCCTTTTAATTCTGCCCCGTCCATCAAATCAAAGAAACTTGTCTGCGCACTCAGCCGTTCTTTGGCTTGTTGCTGTGCATTCTTAAGTACTAAATCAATATTATTGAAAAGCTTCGCCCGATTAGGCTCAAGCGTAGAGAAAGCTCCTACTCGCGTAAGATTTTCCAGAACTCTACGATTAACCACATTTAAACCTGCAAGGCGCATCGTAAAATCCGCAAATCCCTTATAAGGTCCATTTGCCTTACGCTCCTCAACGATTGCCTCGGCCGCGGCAGCGCCTACACCTTTAATTCCTGCAAGTCCATAACGAATACCTTTTGAATCCGCAGTTGGCACAAATCGAACACCCGACTCATTTACATCAGGCAATAGCAATTCAAGACCAATCTCTTTTGCCTCTGCAACAAAGCCAGGGAGTTTGTCAAAGTTTCCAATTTCGGAGGAAATTTGTGCGCACATAAACTCAGCTGGATAATGTGCTTTAAGATATCCTGTCTGGTAAGCAATCCACGCATAGCAAACTGCATGTGATTTATTAAACGCATATGAGGCAAACGCTTCCCAATCCGTCCAAATTTTTTCAATAAGTTTCTTTGCTTCCTCCTCGTCCGCCCACTTATCAATCCGAAAATCCTTGTTCATGAGACATCCCGCTTCGAACTTCGCTTTAAGTTCGTTCATGATGTCCATTAACTTCTTGCCCATCGCTTTACGTAACTTATCAGACTCTCCACGTGTAAATCCAGCAAGCAAGCGAGAAAGTAGCATCACTTGTTCTTGATAAACCGTAACCCCATAAGTATCTTTTAAATACTTTTCCATCAACGGATGGTCGTATTTGATTTCCTCCGTCCCTTGCTTGCGTGCGACAAAATGAGGAATATACTCCATCGGCCCTGGTCGATAGAGTGCATTCATCGCAACTAAATCTGTGAGCCGTTCGGGTTGAAGCGCGATGAGCCACTTCTTCATGCCATCCGATTCAAATTGAAATAGCCCCGTTGTCTCTCCGCGTCCAAAAAGCTTATATGTTAACGTATCATCATCTGGAATCTTATCAGGATCAAGATATCCATCTTTGCCCCACAGTTTTTCTGGAACGCGAGGATTCTTTGCGCCCAACAAAGCAACGCACTCTTTTTCGACAGTCAGCGTCTTGAGCCCCAAAAAATCCATCTTCAGCAATCCCACTGGCTCAACGAAATGTCCGTCGTACTGCGTCGTTAATAAGCGATCCTTCTTTCCTTCATCGGCACCTTTTGCCTTCTTTGCCCCCGCTTTTTCAGGCGTGGGCATCACTGGCAGTGTTTCGATTAACGGATCACGCGAAATAATAATACCACAAGCGTGGACTCCTGGTTGGCGAATCGATCCTTCCAAATGCAAGGCGCGATCCATGAGCTGATGAACAATTGGATCATCACTTTCAATCGCCGCTTCCAAGTCAGGGGAAAGTGTACGCGCCTTCTTGAAATCAATCTTGGGCGTATTGGGAACATAAGAAGCAAGTTTATTAGTGTCTGCAAGCGGATACTTCATCACTCGCCCAACATCCTTGATTGCGCTTTTCGCAGCCATCTGGCCAAAAGTGACAATGTGCGCTACATGATCCGCACCATATTTATCCGTCACATATTCAATTACATTCTCGCGCCCTGCATCATCAAAGTCCACATCAATATCTGGCATTGAAATACGATCTGGATTTAAGAATCGCTCAAAAAGAAGATCATATTTAAGTGGATCTACATTGGTAATCCCCAACGAATACGCAACCGCACTTCCCGCTGCGCTACCCCGTCCAGGGCCAACCCATACGCCCATCTCGCGCGCTGCTCGAATATAATCCCAAACAATTAGAAAGTACCCTGGAAATCCCATGCGATGAATCGTTTCTAATTCAAACTGTACACGATCAATCGTTTCTTTTGGAAGCTTTTCACCCCACCGCCTATGCGCGCCTTGCCAAACAAGATCATCCAAATAGTCGTCCTCACTCTTAAATTCGGGCGGGATAGGAACTTTAGGCATAATCGGTTTAGAATTAAGCTGATACTCCTCAATGCGATCAGCAACTTCGCGCGTATTAGTAATAAGCTCAGGATATTCTTTAAAGAGTTCGCGCATCGCATTTTCATCTTTGAAATACTCTTCGCCGGTATAAATCATCCGCTTAGGATCATCCATCGTAGTCCCCGTCGAAAGCGCTAAAAGCGCATCATGCGAATCATCGTCATCCTTAGAGAGAAAGTGAACATCATTCGTCGCAATTACTCTAATGCCCAACTTCTTGCCAAGCTCCAACGAACCCTTAAGTACTTTAATTTGACTTTCATAAAGCTCGACAAAATCGTTGCGCGCCTCTATGGGAACACCCGCAGTCTTTGTTGACTTATGAAGCATTACTTCGAGCGAGTAATCATCTCCAAACAATTCCTTATACCACTTGGCAATCTTCTCCGCTTCTCCCATATTACCACGGCGAATAGCATCTGGCACTTCTCCCGCGACACATGCTGACGAACAATGGAGTCCCTCGTGATATTTTTCCAACAGTTTATGATCAATTCGTGCATTATGGTAAAAGCCATGAATATGCGCCTCACTCATCAACTTTACAAGATTGTGGTACCCCACGAGATTCTTTGCATGCAGGCAAAGATGGTGACGACGCTCGGTCTTGTCACGCGTCGTATAATCGCCAGTTGAAGTAACATACGCCTCAACTCCAAGAATAGGCTTAATAGGAGGAACTTTGGCAAACTTCTTTTCGGTTAAGCGGCACGCATCATGAAACGCTTTAAGCGCAAAGAGATTTCCGTGGTCGGTTACCGCAATTGCCGGCATCCCCCACTCGCGCGCCTTAAGGATGAGCGGATTAATCTGACATTGCCCATCCAATAGGGAATATGTGGTGTGCAAATGAAGATGAACAAAATCCGCCATGATACTTTAAGTTAAAGCACTTTCTTCAGCCGCTCAATCGCCATCAAAACATTTTCTCTTGAATTGAAAGCACTAATGCGAATATAGCCCTCGCCTGCCTTGCCAAATCCCGCACCAGGTGTCGTTACGACATTCGCTTCTTTAAGTAGCTTATCAAAAAATTCCCAGCTATCCATCTTAACATTGACCCAAATATAAGGAGAATCAACTCCTCCCGTCACCTTGTATCCAAGCGCGCTTAATGCCTCGCGAATGAGCTTGGCATTGCCTAAATAGAAATCAATCGTCGCTGTCGTCTCTTTACGGCCAGCCTCAGAATAAATAGCTTCAGCGCCACGTTGGGTGATGTAAGAGGCACCATTAAACTTAGTTGTCTGCCGACGAGTCCACATCGGCTTTAATGGCACTGTAGAGCCATCGGCATTGTAGGCAACAAGCTGCGAAGGAACAACCGTGTATCCACAGCGAATCCCCGTAAATCCTGCCGTCTTGGAATAGCTACGAAATTCAATGGCACAGGTACGCGCACCCTCACACTCATAAATTGAATGTGGAACTTTTGGTGTACGAATAAACGCTTCATAAGCCGCATCAAAGAGAATCAAGTGCTTACCTTTATTCGCCCAATCAACCCACGCTTGTAGTTGTGATAAAGTCGCAACCGCGCCTGTAGGGTTATTAGGATAACATAAATATACCACATCTGCATCACACCCATCTGGAGTAGGCACAAAGTCATTTTCCGCAGTGCAAGGTAAAAGCGTGATATCACTTCTTCCAGCCATCAAGTTAGTGTCGACATAAACAGGATAAACAGGATCGCCAACGGCGACTTTTACATCATTCGCAAAAAGCTCTTGAATATTTCCGCAGTCGCACTTTGCACCATCCGAAACCAAAATCTCATCGGCCTTGATGTCAATTCCACGCGCACGAAAATCAAATTCAGCAATCTTTTCGCGCAAGAACGCATACCCTTGCTCTGGGCCATAGCCATGGAACTCTCCTTTACCGCCCTCGTCATCGACTGCTTTATGCATCGCCGCAATTACACTGGGCGCAAGCGGTTCAGTGACATCACCAATCCCCAGTCTAATTATCTTCGACTCGGGATGCGCGGCTTGATGCGCACTTACACGATGAGCAATCTCCGCAAAAAGATAAGTAGGTTTAACTTTAGCGTAGGATTCATTAACGTGTAACATCTTATTTTTCCTCCATTTTTTCTTCAGTTTCTGTATTTTCCTCGTCAAATCGCGGCAAAAAGCCAATAACTGCCGCAAAAAGCACATAAAAGAGCGATAATACTGCGGGCGAGCGCATCGGACAGTCACCAAAGCCATGAATAATAGTGGCTAAAAGCGCCATCAAAATGAAGAATGCTGGCGCGGGCAAAACGAAAAGTTGTACTGGCTTGGGTGGTAAATTGGATTTTTTGACAAAACGAATCTGTCGTACCATCTTGTGCCAAGTTTTTCCCACAGGAATCATCAGCATAATTAAAATCGCCACCATTGCACCAAAACCCACAAGTCCATGCTCAGCCAAAAACTGCAAATGATCGTTGTGAACGTTAATCCCACCCACCATCTGCAATTGTTTGCGCACCTCATCTTCGGTATCAGTCTCGAGCATTTTTGGAATGCATAAATGCTTGTATCCCCATCCTCCACAACCAAAAAGGAAGTTGTCTCGCCAAATCGCTGATGCCACTCGAACATGATACTGACCCTTGCCCGTAACTCGTGTAAGTACCGCCTCAGCATCAAGAGTGTTAACTTCTTTTTGAATTTTCTCAGGCACCGAGACAGATGCAAAGAAAATCAAAATACCAGCAGTTGCCAAACAAAAACCACCTCGCTTAACTCTTTCAGCTCGCTTAAGCTTATGAGTAAACGAAAAGAAGGTATGTAAGAAGTAAATAACCAGCAACAAGTTCACCAAAATAATCGCTGCTCGCGAAAGGGTGTTTACTGCTGCAAAATAAAAGATGACTGCGGGGATAAGATAAAGATTTTTCATCCAAAAAATTTTATGCTTGGACTTCTTCATCACTTCACCACTTTGATGACGATAAATTTCCGAGACCTCATCATGGTGTAATCTCCACATTGCAGCAGCCAGCCCAAATAGCGTAGTGAAATAATCGCCTGCCATATTGGGATACCAAAAAGTCGAGAAAAACTCAGGATTTACCTCACCTGGCTTTAAATCCAAACTCGTCCAAAGCGCACCTGGCGCATCAGTCGCAATTTGCAAAAAGCCCACAATTGCCAAGGCGAAACCATTCCAAATCACGATCTCAACCATCAATTGTTTGCCTGATCTGGTTAGACAATGGCGCGTAATTAACATTGCCGGCAAAGCAACTGCGAACCAAAGGAAAACATTAAGATGGGTAACTCTATCTAAGCAATACGGCAAGAGCTTGGTAACAGGATTAGGATCAATACCCTTTTGGGCAAGAAACTCGTGATAGCAACTTATGCAATAACCATTATTCGCAAAAGGTATTGCCAAAAGCGCAAAAAGTCCCACTGCCGTCCAAACAATGGGATCATATTTCATCTTGCGCCATACTCTTTTGCGCGCATCGTATGTCGATTCGCCTTCGCGCTTTTGCGGGAACAGTAGCAAAATTTCAACCATAAACAAAAAAAGCCACGGAACTACAGGCACCAATAGCGGAGCTTGCATGCCTCCAAAGAGCCAAGTCAATACCGACAGCATTATTGCCAAACAAATAGGTGCTAAATTGTCATAAAGAAATCGCATATTCAATTACCTTTCCTACTGCTTCGTTTTCACTTACTTTACCAACCGCCTCCCCTTTTACATAAAGGAGAAATTCACCATTACCTCCACAAAGTGCGATATCAGCGTCTTTTGCCTCTCCAGGTCCATTAACCGCGCAGCCCATAACCGCAATCTTGGGCAATGGCCGCTTAAGCGTGCTTTTTGGATCACTCGCCAAGCGCTCAAAAGCTTCTTCCACCTGCGAAGCGATACGTACCAAATCGACTTTTGTCCGTCCGCAAGTGGGGCAACTTGTAATTGAAGGACCCGCTTCGCGCAAATTAAGCGAACGCAAAATCTCCAATCCCACTTTGACTTCTTTTTCCACTTTGCCAGTAAGTGAGACGCGAATCGTGTCGCCTATCCCTTCGTTAAGTAAGATGCCAAGCGCGACCGAGCTTCTAACCGTGCCAGGTATAAGCGTGCCCGCTTCGGTAACTCCCAAATGCAGTGGGCAATCCGTCGCCTCAGCAAGTTGATGATAAACTTCTATCGTCTTGCCCGTGTTTGACGCTTTAGCGCTAATTACTACATCGTGAAATCCTTCATCTTCCAAAAGTTTCAAGTGCTTTAAAGCGGAGCTTAACAGCGTCTCGCCTTTTTCCAATGAGCCACCATTCACTCCTACTCGAATCACGATCCCCTTCGCTTTCGCCGCTCGTGCGACTGCTTGTACTCGATCACGAGCTCCGATATTGCCAGGATTGATTCTAAGCCCATCCGCGCCAGCTTCGATTGCCGCCAATGCCAAGCGATAATCAAAGTGAATATCCGCAACCAATGGTATGGGAGATGCCTTTTTAACTTCTTTGAGCGTATTTGCCGCTTCAATATCAGGCACCGTCATTCGAAATACATCACACCCAAGCTCTGCGCAACTTGTAAGCTGCGCGATCAAAGCGTCCTTATCATGCGGATCGACGTTGGCCATCGTCTGCACACTTACTGGCGCTCCTCCACCCAAAGCGAGCTTACCGAGGTGAAGCGTCCGAGTCTGATTGCGATTGTGCATGAGAGTAAATTTTGTAACTCCGATACGAGTCGTGACCAATGAGATAAATCATTAACGCCAAAAGTAATGCCATAAATAAAAGCGATAGATGCTTTACAATTGCATCAGGAATTCGCCGACGGAAAATAAGCGCAATCAACGAAAAGAGAATAAGCCCACCATCAAGCACAGGGATCGGCAGTAAATTAAGGATTGCCAAATTAACATTTAAAAAGCGCAAAAATCCAAGACCATCCCAAGGGCTTTTGCGCAACGAGCCATATATTCCCTCGGCAATCAATACTGGACCTCCTAATGCGCTCGCAGTCGCCTTCGCTTCCTTGGGAGTTACCAAGCCCTTTAAAACCCGAAAGATGGAGTTGGCGTCCCAAGCAAGTTGCTTAAGTGGATTGCGCGATGGCATCCACGCTACCGAACCAGTATGATTGGTGGTGGAAATAGCGAACATATACCACGCACCGCTCGCCTCATCACGTTTGGGCTCCACGACGACTTCCAACGCCTTGCCTTCGCGCTCAATCGTAAACTTAGTCGCTTTACCACCTGTGATTTGCAGTTCAGTTTGCATTTCCGTCCAAGTCGTAACTGAATGCTCACCAACTGCACGAACAATATCTCCTTCCTTAATGCCGGCTTTTTCCGCAGGACCATCCGCCAAAACTTTGCCGATGATTGCAGGCGTTTCACCGAAGCGAGCGCTTGGAATAAGCGAAAGCATCCCAGCTAACACTACTGCCAATACGAGATTCATCGCTGGCCCAGCAATGGCCACCAAGATTTCCTTCCATGCAGGAATTTTCGCTTTCACTTTTTCCGCGCTCGCACCCTCAATCGCCTTGGTGCCTTCGGGATCAACATCGGGAATTGAAACATATCCACCCAAAGGAATGATGCTCAAGCGGTACTCCACCCCGTTAATCTTCTTTTTCCAAATCGCCGGCCCAAAGCCGATCGAGAACGCCTCCACCCTAAGGCCTAACTTCAAAGCGACAATAAAATGGCCAAACTCATGCACCAAAATTGCGAGCGCAAAAAGGAGCACGCAAGCGATAATATAAAGTGTAGTTATAATACTTTCCATACCCAATCATTTGCGGCCAAAACCGCCTCCAAGGAGTCACATTTCATTTTTGGCGCCTTATCAAGCGCCGTTTCTACCAATTGAGTTATTTCCGTCCACTTAATCTCGCCCCGCAAAAATCTCGCTACTGCAAGCTCATCAGCGGCTGCAAGTGTCGCACACGCACACCCACCCTCGGTTATTGCCCGTTTAACGAGCTTTAGCGCTGGAAAGCGCGTTTCATCGGGCGCAATGAAGTTAAGTGAACCAATCTTCGCTAAATCGAGCGTCTCGCGTACTGACTTAAGCCGATTAGGATAGGTAAGTGCGTATTGGATGGCAACTCGCATATCTGGAGGAGAAAGTTGCGCCAAAGTCGCACCATCCGTAAAAGTAACTAAACTATGCACGATTGACTCGGGATGAACGACGACATCTATCTTCTCAACTGGGACGTCAAATAGCCACCTCGCCTCCAAAATCTCAAATCCCTTGTTCATCATAGTGGAGGAGTCAATCGTCACTTTCGGGCCCATCTTCCACCTTGGATGATTGAGCGCAGCTTGGATAGTCACGCTTGACAAATCCTTGGGCTCAGTAAGAAAAGGCCCGCCTGATGCAGTAAGAATGAGCTTTTCGACTTCTCCGCCGCCTTGTAAACACTGAAAAATAGCCGAGTGTTCACTATCGACCGGCAAAAACTTGACGCCCTTTTGTTTTGCAAGCGTAGTTACCAGCTCGCCTGCCATTACCATCACCTCTTTGGTGGCAAGCGCGATATCCATTCCCCTATCAATGGCAAGGATGGTGGGCTTAAGACCAGACATGCCTACAGTCGCAACTAAACAAATATCCGCCTCATTTTCGGTAACTGCCCGTATTGCGGCATCCTCCCCCACATAAGAACGGGCACCAAACTCTTTCGCCAAGCACTCGCATTTTTCCTTTGAACTAAGAGCAGTTAACGCAACAAGTTCAAAATCATCTTGATGCGTACGAATAACGTCAATAGCATTCGTACCAATCGACCCCGTAGAGCCCAAAATTATAACCTTGCGCTTCATCTAATTTAACTTGCATATTATACCATAATCTCCCTCACCATCCTACCGACTTTTTGATTGCCTAACTCACATCCACTTCTAACTGCAACTTTGTCTCAAAATTCGAGACAATAGGTCAGACCTCCTGTCTCTATTTTTGAGACACTTTTTATCTCACCCTTCCATCTACTATTTTCGCCAAAGGCCTGATTTTATTGACTTTTTTAGGGTGCGTCCCCGCTTGCTCAAAAATATGATATAATTTAACCGTTCTTTGACAATTGAGCGCAATCAAAACACAAATGATTTTTGTGTAACAGTATAAAAACGAAAATAAAAGTAATGCGTGAGTTGTGTTTTGATGCAAATGATTTTTGTGTAACAGTTGTGCAAGTGCTACTCGACGAAGGCGACGAGTTGTGTTTTGATGCAAATGATTTTTGTGTAACAGTCAAGTCCTTGCTGGTAAGTGTTATCAGCACGTTGTGTTTTGATGCAAATGATTTTTGTGTAACAGTTTTCCGCTGCGGAAGTCGTTCATCATGACCGTTGTGTTTTGATGCAAATGATTTTTGTGTAACAGTGTGCTATTTGAAGTATGCGGAAAATGACCTGTTGTGTTTTGATGCAAATGATTTTTGTGTAACAGTAGGTTTTCAAGAAATGAAAAACGATTCGCTGTTGTGTTTTGATGCAAATGATTTTTGTGTAACAGTCTTCTTTCGAGCTATCCTCTACCGACTTGGTTGTGTTTTGATGCAAATGATTTTTGTGTAACAGTCGCTTGAAGATGGCACTGGTACGACAGGCGGTTGTGTTTTGATGCAAATGATTTTTGTGTAACAGTCATTCTCAATCGAAGTGATCTCTCCTATCAGTTGTGTTTTGATGCAAATGATTTTTGTGTAACAGTAGATGAAGATGAACGCGATGAGCGCCAGGGTTGTGTTTTGATGCAAATGATTTTTGTGTAACAGTTGAAGTATTGGCCACCGTGTGGATCTGAATGTTGTGTTTTGATGCAAATGATTTTTGTGTAACAGTTAGCTGCACTTGCTACTAATGCGAGGGCTGTTGTGTTTTGATGCAAATGATTTTTGTGTAACAGTAGCATAAAATACCCCCTTTACACGCAATCGTTGTGTTTTGATGCAAATGATTTTTGTGTAACAGTGCGTGTTTGGTCTTGGCTTCGTCACTCGTGTTGTGTTTTGATGCAAATGATTTTTGTGTAACAGTCTCCTGTCGTTCTGGGAGTATGGGATGCTGTTGTGTTTTGATGCAAATGATTTTTGTGTAACAGTTCTTTACGACTTACGACCGAAGCGGTACCCGTTGTGTTTTGATGCAAATGATTTTTGTGTAACAGTCGCTATCTTTGCCATTCCCGCGACCATCGCGTTGTGTTTTGATGCAAATGATTTTTGTGTAACAGTTGGATATACGAGGAGGCGACGTCTAAATGAGTTGTGTTTTGATGCAAATGATTTTTGTGTAACAGTAGCAATATTAAGAGCGTTCTCATAAAATGTGTTGTGTTTTGATGCAAATGATTTTTGTGTAACAGTGCTTTAAATGCGCCAATAGTTTTCGGTTTGTTGTGTTTTGATGCAAATGATTTTTGTGTAACAGTTGATCGAACATGACGCGCAACGCAATTCTGGTTGTGTTTTGATGCAAATGATTTTTGTGTAACAGTTTTGGAAAGCTTACGCTGCTCACGCGTAATGTTGTGTTTTGATGCAAATGATTTTTGTGTAACAGTTCCTTAGAGGTCAAAAGATCGATCGTTGTGTTGTGTTTTGATGCAAATGATTTTTGTGTAACAGTAGATTTACGGTCATTGACATCGACAGCTAGTTGTGTTTTGATGCAAATGATTTTTGTGTAACAGTCCGAGCGGATTCGCTCCCGGCGCGAAACGAGTTGTGTTTTGATGCAAATGATTTTTGTGTAACAGTGGCGATAATGCGCCCGCCGTTGACATTGTTGTGTTTTGATGCAAATGATTTTTGTGTAACAGTGAAGTCGTAGCCGGGAATTGCGGGAATGTGTTGTGTTTTGATGCAAATGATTTTTGTGTAACAGTTGCTCGAACATGAGGCGCAACGCAATTTAGGTTGTGTTTTGATGCAAATGATTTTTGTGTAACAGTGATGAAGGATTGGTCTGGCAATACGCATTGTTGTGTTTTGATGCAAATGATTTTTGTGTAACAGTGCGGCGATCCGTCGCGGCTATTCGTCTTGGGTTGTGTTTTGATGCAAATGATTTTTGTGTAACAGTACCGCCACGCATAGGCTCAGGGCGAACGTTGTTGTGTTTTGATGCAAATGATTTTTGTGTAACAGTAGCGCACGAGCATTCTCTCCAATTTGACCAGTTGTGTTTTGATGCAAATGATTTTTGTGTAACAGTAGAATTGGCTCAAATGCCTTTCCTACAAGGGTTTCACAATGATTTCTGTGACATAAAAAAACAAGATTGGGCGGCCTTATTGCCGCCCTTTTTTGTTTTTATCAGAAAAACTCCAACTGTTTTGGCGTCGGTGGCATCGGCTTTGATTTCTTTCCGACAAATTGAATTGTATCACCAAATTGCTTATCTGTCACCTTAAGGATTGATACTTGTCCTTCTTCGGGAACCATATATTTAACACGCTCAATATGAACCGCAGCCGACTCTCCGCTCGCACAATGACGAATATACACCGAAAATTGGTGCATCCCAAACCCATCCTTCATGAGGTTTTTACGAAACAAGGCAGCGTGCTTACGCTGCTTTTTAGTTTCCACTGGAAGATCAAACATTACATAAAGCCACATAAGGCGATATGCGTTTAACGCATCTTGCGATGCAATCATTTCTTAAACTCTGGCAAAAGCAAGCTTTCACTCTTACCAAGATAATACTTTGCCAACGAAGATGTTGTATACGAAAGCGCAACCATAAGCGGTCTACGATACTCACCTAAATTAACATCACAAGTAAGCATTTGCAATAGACGCTCTTTCATTTCCTTAGTTAATTCCTTTTGTGGTACATCGAATGGGCGAACCTTGCCTAAAACATATTGATCCACATAAGGTCTATATGGCTCCATAACATCATCCGCAAGACAAAACGGATTGTATCGATTGTGATGATGAATGCCACGAAAACAGCAAAGCCCCGAACCGACCAATGCTCTCGCAACCGCTGCTCGCAAAATAGCATACCCATAATTAAGCGCTGCATTAGGCCAAGCACCTTCTCTATCACGATGGAATCCCTTTGGTCCAAGCGAACTAAAATATATTCGCGCAGCCTGCCCTTCACAATTTGCAGGATCACCATTCTTTGTTTGCGTCGCCAATATCTTCATCGACGTAAGCTTATCGACTGCACCCAATTGCTCCATAAGCCCAGCCTGATTTAGAATCTTCTGACGACAAATCTGCCTCCAAAGCCGTCCTTGAACTGCATCGGTTGCCGAAAGTTGTGCCTCAATCACTTCGTGGGATGTTAAGTTTGCCGCATACGGCAATAATTGAGCCGATGGTGTGTGACTTTTATCACATACAACCAAAGCAACATTCTTTTCTGCTAAAAATTGAAGACACGCTGCACTAATCGATATCTTCTCAGATTCAAGAATGATAAATCCAATATCTTCAATAGGAACTGTTTTCTTCTCGCCTTCTGAGTTTTCCCATACAAGTTGCTCAAGCTTGACCGAAAGCTTGCCGATTGACGAAAAGCAAAGCGTTCTTGCAAGCATATTTATTTAAGGAACTTAATTGTCCCATCAAGCATCATTTTAAAGTGAATACCCTCAAAGACCATACTTTCACAATAACGGCTGGGACTAAGAAGCAACAATTCGTGTGGTTTAACATAATCAATACACGATTCACCTGCCTTGTGCTTGCCACACTCAGCGAGTTCTTTAGCAAGATCTACAGCCGCACGAGCCTCACTATGATAACGAAATGTTATGCGCCCTGTGCTTTCAAATTTAACAACCTTATAAAGCCGTTTAACTAAATCATTAGGCATCATCGCCTTCAATTCATCTGCTGACCTGTCATACGTTAACGCAAGCGATCCAGGCGTAATGTAGCCAACAAACCCATCCTTCTTGCCTAACGGCAGATAATCGTGTTTTTTATGATTCTTTGCCCACGTAAGCGAATTATCTGGCTCAACCGAATACTTGCCACCAAGATTGAAAAGCGCTAATCTAAAGTTACTCCCCTCTGCCGAAGTGACATAATACGGGGTCTTATAACTTTTCTTTGAAGGCATTGCATGTTCACGTAACTCAGCAGGATTAGTTGTATGCGCAACAATTCTTACCTTATTAACCGGCACACCAGACGGCATCTTAATTGCACCAGCTTCAACGCTCTTTATGCCTTCTACTTGCAGTTCATTAAGACGATTAATCACAATTTCACGAATCTTGGCATCCACAATGCTTTCTGCTATTTTGAGCGCCTCTGCAATCTTTGCCCCAACCAATGGCTTACGGACAACGAACTCCTTTTTGCCACTATCAGGATTCATAATACATCCATAGAAAGTCTCTTTATGAAGTTGCCCACGCACTGTGTCGCCCCGGCTCAAAACTGCGCTCACCTTCTTCTTTGGATCTTTCTTTGAAGGATGCGATTTAGCAAGGCAATTTCGTTTTGAGCTCTGCTTTAATGTTGTCTGACGAAGAACATGCTTTACCAATATCTCATCACACGCTTTACGAACTTTTTCCGCAAAATTCTCGTATGGCGCAGGACAAACATCGCACTCACGCCGCCCAACCATTGACCCATCATCTTTAAGTGCAGTGCAAATTGCATTAAATCGTGCTGGGGTGAGCGCCGCTATCACCATCGCGTCTTTCGCATGATGAGTATGATTTGTACGATCCTTTACCGCATCCGTCTGCACGCCCCATGCCTTACGTGCAAATGCTGTAGCCGTTCCATTAACTGCATAGGTTTGAGGATAAACCGAACGTAAAAATTCAACCGCATGCGAGCACATAATGCCCGTGTCCACAAGTTGACGCTTCTTAAACCCGCTAAGCCCTTCTTTAGAGTCAGTCAACCTATCTGAGGTGATTGTAAATCTACGAAGCTTATCGCGCCAATAATTAAGCTCCATCTTTGTAACCAACGCCTTAGTCTTTGATTGACTCTTTGATGTAGGATCACTTAGCATCTTTGCAGCATTGAGCTGACGTTGAGCAACTTTGCCAAGCTCTTCAACTTTTTTCTTCCATGCCGCCAACCGAACATCAATTTCATCCCACTCCACACACTCTGTCGGAATTTTTCCTTGCTTGACTTGCCGATTATATGTCGCATCGCACAAGGTCTTATTAGCAAGTGAATCATCTCCCGAACGAGAGCGCGGTATTGTATGCTCAATGTCAAACTTATTTCCACTAAGCGCATCCGACAGATTAATTGTTTTACCTGTGTAAAGACATTTCCAATCTTGCTCTTTGCATAAAATATATCGATCAATGGCATCTTCAGTTGGCTCAATTTTCAACTTCACAATTTCAATACGTGCTTCTTCACGTTCAAGTTGATTCTGTTTTTGCCAAGCTTGAATTGCATGACGAGTCGCAAAATCATTAACATTTCGTGCAAGCTCAATTCGAATTGTCGTCTCACCATCAATAATTTCATGGTCGCGAAGATAATTGACTAATCGACGAAGCGTAGTCATTGAACGCTGAACTAAAGGATTGCGAATCATCCCCAACTTAACCTCTGGCAACCGATTTGGTTTCTTTGGATCTATAGAATATACCGCGTCGCCTTGATAATATCGGAGATACTTTTGCCACGATTCTTCATCTACTCCCCATTCATCACGTAAATAATCATGATACATCTCAACCAATAATGGTGGTTGAGTGGTTTTCATACCCTTAGTTGAATCGTATTCCTCGCGCAATTGCTTGTTTTTTAGACGCAGTTCTTGTAGATGGATTGAAATTGTCTCAATATCTTTTTCAGCAATATTTGGCAAAAGATCCGTGATTTTTGCCAAATTGCGCGCTTCAAACAAATTAAAACCTTTCCTTAAATATGGCAACATCTTATTTATTGCCTTAAGCGAATATTTTGCATTTCCTTCTTTCGGGCTAATACGAATCAATGCAGCAATTTGCTCATCACCTAACGCTGAATAATGCTTTTTAAACCACGCAACCAACTTATCATCATCATTATAAAAACAAAGTGCATCAAAGACCTTTTGTTCGTCATACTTAACCTCACCAAACGCCTTAACAATTCTATGACGCGTTTGGCAAGAAGCAACCGCCTCATCATCGCGATAATAATAAAACCTTAAACTTTCATCTTTGAATCGCTTCTTAAAAATCTTAGCAATCTCTGCAAACTTAATAGTTGGACTTGCTTTATAAAACACTTTGCAAACTGCAGCACGCTCTTCAGCTGTCAATGGAATCTTTTCACCTGTCCCATTTCCATCTACGTCAACCTTTTCAAAAGAAAGATTATTAACAAATGCTAACATCCTAAATTCTTCGTATGCTGGATGTGAAATTCGGCAGCGAGGCGATTTTGGCTCAAGAGGGCAATACCCAACTAGATGCTTTTGCGAACGCAAAGGTCGTTGCAAGAAAATCGCTTTATGTAGGGTCTTAAATAAATCACTATTTGAATCAATTTTCTGCGCCTTCATGATTTCGGCAAACTCAACCTCATAGTGCACAATCCGTCCAGTATAACGACACCGAATACGACGCTTTTCAAGAGAATCTTTTTGACTCTCAATAACTTTTGCAAAATATTGCCCCAAAGTCCTACACCCAGCGTCAACAATTTCTTTATTTAACGCCTCAATATCACCTGAAACCTTTCCGCTCCGCTTTTTATTCTCCTTTGCATCCGCCTTCTCATCACCGGTGTCAATTTTTTCCTTACGAGAACTCTTGAACCCACGTCGTTGACAAATATGATAAAGCGCACGTCCAAGCACAAACTTTTCAACCGTACCACTTGCCGCACTTGCTCGATCCATATAAGGATTAGTAACATCTGTTGACTTAAGCCATTCTATAAACGCCTTATTTCCAATTGGATACTTTCCCGTCTTTTTCCATTCCTCAAGCTCGGCATGCGTCATTGGACACATCTTATTATCAATAAGCACCTTAAGTAGCACCCACTTGCGCATCTTGCGACGAAATTTCATACGCCGTCCCATACGCGCCGCGCGACGAATTGCCGCAGGCGTTTCAAGCGTATCATTTGCTGCATCAATTCCTTCTGGAAAAACGACCACACCCTTATTTAAAATATTTCCTGTTAAATCATCGAGTACTGCCCAACCAAGCGAATTCGAACCAAGATCAAGACCAAGTGTTTTATTCATAGTACTTCTCCTATTGACATTCTAAACACAAATATTGTATCATACTAACGCGTCTTAACACAACAAGGCTATATGCCGAAGTCGTTATGAGACTGCTGCCCGGTTCGCCGGGCATTTTTATTTATACCTGGAAACTTGGGACGCACCCCTAAGACGCACCCTCCTTTTCGCCTGATTTTATTGACTTTTTTGGGGCGTGTCCCCGCCAAAACAGTTTTTGTTCTATCACACCACGCGAATGAGACGCTTGGCGCGGAGCAGGCGTTTCGAGGCGCTACGCGAGCAGACGACGAGCCAGTACTCGCCAGGATCAAGGTGTCCCTCGAGATAGAAGTCGCAAGTCACATCGTCGTTCTTGAATGGCTCGCCGGTCAGAAGCCGCTCGCTTATCCGTAGGATCTCGTCCATCGTTTTTGATTCCATAAAGCGTAAGCATCCCATTACCAACTGAAACCAAATCCTCTCGCAAGGACATATTCTTGCACCAATCAGGCGAACCAGCTGGAATTCGCTTCCAAAGTTTTGTGTTCAGCTTCTTACCCTTAAAATCTTCCACAAAGCGCAGCTTATATTCAACCGAAGGCGCTTTCTCTGCTTTGGCAATAAAACTCGCGCACACGCCAAATAACGCAACAAAAAGCGAAATATATCTTCTTCGCCTAATTAGCGCTTTCTCACTCTGGAAACTTTTTGGTGTGGTAATCAATCCAAAAATATAGCGTGAGATCAGTTGCAACAAGAAGCATATCTACTGCATATACCCAGCAAAGCCAAAGCTTTGCACCTTCAACTATATGGGCTGCAATACCACAAAGATATCCAACAATCACAATTATCATAAAAGCTGGACTTTTACCGTCCACCCGTCTCGCTTTTATGGTGCGAGCAATAGCAAACGGCCATGAAAAGCCGAAGGCAAAAAGCATCGCAAATTCAAGAATCTCGGCTACCACTTTTTAGCGAACGACAAAGTTCACCATACGTTTAGGCACGGCAATAACCTTGACAATGGTCTTGCCTTCAAGGAATTTAGCAACATCGCTATTCGCTTTCGCTTTTTCTTCCATTTCTGCAGGAGTCGCAGTCACTGGAATCGTAATTCGACCCCGAAGCTTGCCCAAAACCTGAACTGGAATTTCAACTTCAGCTTCCTCAAGCGCCTTAGCATCAAAAGTCGGCCACACTTCATACGCAAGCGTATTTACATGCCCAAGACAATTCCAGAGCTCTTCCCCTAAGTGTGGAGCAAATGGCGCAAGACAAAGAACAAACTTTTCAAGATATTCTTTTGCCAGCACCCCTATCTTTGCAAAATCCTCCGCTTCATTGATGTAAACCATCATTGCCGAAATTGCGGTATTAAAGGACATTGTCTCTAAATCTTCTGAGACTTTCTTAATCATCCGATTTAAGCTTTTAGCTTCAGATGCTGTAAGCGCACGCTCCTCAATTTTGGCCTCTGTAACAAGCTTGTTCGCACGCTTCAAGAAGCGATGCACACCCTCCACGCCTTTTGTAGACCAAGGTTTGACCGCTTGCAAGGGCCCCATAAACATCTCGTAAAGACGAAGTGAATCCGCGCCAAAATCCCTAATTACATCATCAGGATTGACCACGTTTTTAAGCGACTTGGACATCTTGGCGGGGAATTCAGAAAGCTCCTCCAATTCACCACCTTCTTCACGTCCAAAGGGCTTACCGTCCTTCCATTCAATCTGGTCCATAGGAATTAATACGCCACGCTTAGTCCTGTAGGCAAGACCCAAAATCATTCCCTGGTTAACAAGTCTTTGGAAAGGTTCTTTAGTTGGTACAAGGCCCAAATCAAAAAGCACCTTGTGCCAAAAGCGAGCATAAAGCAAGTGCAATACCGCATGCTCCGCTCCACCCACATAAAGATCAACTGGCAGCCATTCTTTTAAAAGCTTTGGATCGGCAAACGCCTTGTCATTGGTAGGATCGATGTACCTCAAATAATACCAACAACTACCCGCCCACTGTGGCATCGTATTGGTCTCGCGTGTACCTTTCTTGCCAGTTGCTTTATCAACCACATTCACCCATTCAGTTGCCTTGGCAAGCGGTGGCTCGCCTGTACCCGTCGGCTTGTAGTCATCAAGCTCAGGGAGGGTAAGCGGCAAGTCACCTTCATCTACGAGCGAATCCGTTCCGTCCTCCCAATGAATCACCGGAAATGGCTCGCCCCAATAACGCTGACGCGAGAAAAGCCAATCTCGAAGTTTGTATTGCGTCTTGGCCTTGCCAACACCATTTTTCTCAAGGTGCTCAATCATTTTCTTGCGCGCATCGTCAACTGAAAGCCCCGTCAAAAATCCCGACGACACCATAACTCCACTTGCGATATCGGTGAAAGCACTCTCGCTCGTATATGGCACCGGATCAGGCGTACAAGTCTTGGCCGCCTCTGAATCAGCACTCGCAACCACTTGCACAATCGGCAAATTAAACACCTTTGCAAAATCAAAGTCACGTTCATCGTGCGCAGGAACCGCCATAATCGCACCCGTCCCATAAGTAGCAAGGACATAATCCGAAATGAAAATCGGAATTGCCATATTATTTACGGGATTGATCCCCTCCACGCCCTCTAACTTAACACCGGTTTTTTCCTTATTAAGTTCAGTACGCTCCAAATCAGATTTGGAAGCGGCCTGCTTCTGGTACGCTTTAATCGCATCAACATTCTTGAGCTTGCCCTCATTGAGCCACTTTTCGATCAATTTGTGCTCTGGCGAAAGCACCATATAAGTCGCACCAAATAGCGTATCACAGCGCGTCGTATAAACAGTGATAATATCGCTTGTACCTGTCGCCTTAAAATCGACGAGCGCACCAGTAGACTTCCCAATCCAATTGCGTTGCATCTCCTTGATGCCCTCTGGCCAATCAAGATCATCTAAATCCTTTAAGAGTCGCTCTGCATACTCGGTAATCTTAAGCATCCATTGACGCATGGGCTTGCGAATGACTGGATGGTTGCCACGCTCGGATCTACCATCAATAACTTCCTCATTCGCGAGTACCGTACCAAGCGCTGGGCACCAATTAACTGGAACCTCAGCAACATAGGCAAGACCCTTTTTATAAAGCTGCTCAAAAATCCATTGTGTCCACTTATAATACTTAGGATCGGTCGTATTAACCTCACGATCCCAATCATAAGAAAAGCCAAGTGCGCGAATTTGCTCACGAAAGCGATCGACATTTTTCTTTGTGGTAATTGCTGGATGAGTCCCTGTTTCAACTGCATACTGCTCCGCTGGAAGTCCAAACGCATCCCATCCCATTGGATGAAGAACATTAAAGCCCTTCATTCGTTTATAACGGCAAAGAATATCCGTTGCAGTATACCCCTCAGGATGTCCAACATGAAGTCCTGCTCCCGATGGATAGGGAAACATATCCAAACAATAGAACTTTTCACCTTTACCGTTAGAATCGGTCTTGAAGGTTTTGTGTTCGAGCCAGTACTTCTGCCACCGCTTCTCGATGGCGGAAAAGTTATAATCGCTCATTGCTCTTTAAGATCCTCAGCGCTTTCGGCGATCGATTTTGCGATCAATCCGGAAACGTCGTTGGTCGCCGCAGCGACGCCGGCTTTTACGGCGTAGTAAATTGCCTTGTGACTTGAAGAACCATGTCCAATAATCACAATTCCTGGGACGCCCAAAAGTGGCGCACCACCATAAATTTCTGGATCAAGTTGATTCTTAAGCGAACGGAAAGCACCTTTAAGTAAGAGCGCTCCTAAAATACGAAATGGTCCTTTAAAACACTCGCGCTTGAGCCAATATCCCATTGCCTTAGCGATTGACTCAGTCGTCTTTAATACGACATTGCCGACGAATCCATCACAAACTGCAACATCAATTTGACCTTTATACAAATCCTTGCCCTCAATGTTGCCCACAAAGTTAAGATCGCGCGCGCGCTTGAGCAACGGGAAAGTCTCTTTCGTCATCTCATTGCCCTTGCAATCCTCAGTTCCAATGGAAATAAGTCCAATTGACGGCGTATCGCGCTTAAGTACTGCCTTGGAATAAGCATTGCCCATCATCGCAAACTGGACGAGCCACTCTGGCTTGCAGTCCATATTCGCGCCCGCATCCAAGAGAATCAAAGGGCGAGAAGGCGTGCGCGTAGGCAGTACCGTCGCAATTGCAGGACGCTTCACCCCGGGAATGCGCCCCAAATTGAGAATCGCACTCGTTGCAACCGCACCAGAATTGCCAGCAGATACAAACACATCAGCACGCTTTTCTTTCACGAGCCGCATTGCAACGTTAATTGAGCAGTCCTTTTTCTTGCGAACCGCATCAACGGGATTGTCATCCATCTCCGCAATATCCGGCGCATGGATGATTTCAAGAATCCCTTTTTCAATTGCCTCTTGCGCCGACGCTTTGAGCTTTGGCGAGAGCTTATCCAACTCTGCTTGGATAGGACTCATTTGTCCCACCAAGAGGATTTTCACATCGGGAATGCCAATGGCACTCTCAATCGCCCCCACAACTATCTCAGCAGGAGCATAATCGCCCCCCATCGCGTCTAACGCAATCCGCGTCATCTTACTTTCCAGCGACTACCTTGCGACCCTTATAAGTACCACACTTCGGGCACGCACGATGCGAACGAACCGTAGCGCCACAAGCTGGGCAAACGCCAACTTGAGCAATAATCGGCTTCTCCAAGGAAGCTACGCGCTCGCGTTTCCGACGCTTTGAAACTCTATTCTTAGGACTTGCCATGTTACTTTTTCCTTATTACTTGTCTCTTCTTCGATTTCTCTACCTTCAATCCGTCTAATGCGCTCCAGCGATCGTCTAAGGGCATCTTCGTTTCCTTAATTACCCCCAAACATGCCTCATCGCAAACCGGGTATGTCGGTAGGGCGAGTATTATACTCTCTCTGAGCTCATCCGTCAAATCGACTTCGGGACTTTTTTCACTGACTTCAAAGGAAGCCGTAAAGTCCTCGACCTTGATTGTATCGTCAAAATCCTTGCCACAACGCGAGCAAACAAGGTCAAAATCCTGCTCTAAACGTCCCTGAACAAGCAATTCCGTTCCAAAAAGCTGTACCTTAAGTTGATATCTGACGCCACCAAAAGACTTGACGAATGGCTCATCAAGTCCTACACAATCAACCTCGCCCGCAAATTCCTCACCTTCATCTGCGAGGCGCGACGAGTCAATAATCAGCTTTTCTTCCATTTAAGTAGCCGTTTTTGGACAGCCGTAGTGACAAACGCTTTAGTATCTCCGCCATACGCGGCAATTTCGCGCACAGTCGAAGCTGTGACATAAGCGAGATTTTCGCTCGGCATCATGAAGAGGGTTTCTATTTCTGGCGCCATCCGACGATTGGTGAGTGCCATCTGAAACTCATACTCAAAGTCGCTATAAACTCGCACTCCCCGAATTACGACTTTAGCTTTCTCCCGACGACAAAAATCCACCAAAAGGCAATCCAGCTCTTTGACAATGACATTTTTAAGCGCGGCTTTCTTGACATCTTCACGAATCATTGAAATGCGCTCTTTAGCATCAAATAGCGCGCCTTGCTTCTTGCTCGTTGAAGCAACCGCAACAATAACTTTATCGTAAAGTTTTGCCGAGCGCTTGATGAGGTCAAAGTGACCCAAAGTCATTGGATCAAAGGTTCCTGGATACACCGCTATCTTTTCCGCCATAACGCCTCCTATTATATCATAATTCGCGCCGCTTTAACGGTGGTAAAGCATATTGCCTTCCATCCCGCCTTACGCGCGCCTTCGCAGTTGCTTTCTACATCATCGACAAAAGTGATATCGTTAGGTGTCACTCCAAGCCGCTTAGTCATTAAACGATAAATGCGTTGTTGCGGTTTAAACATATGCTCCTCACCAGAAATGACTACCGCATCTGCAAGAGATACAAAATCAGCATAATCTCTACGAAATAGTGGCGCAAAATCAGGCGGCATATTAGTAAGTATACCAAGCTTAAACCCACGCTCCTTTAATTCGCGCATCCACTCCAAAGTTTCAAAATTGCGATAATCTTTAAGCCAGCTTTCTGCGTCAACTCTAAGTAAGGTTTCATAGTTAGCTTCGCTAAAGGAAATATCGTTGTCCGCCCAAATAAGTGAATACATCTCCCGTAAAGAAATAAATCCGCCGTCCATAAGTTTGCGATACTTGGCATAGCCGTTTTCCACTATTTGCCAGTCTATGCCCTTTTCGCGAATAAACGCTTGCACGCGCTCAGGCATTGTCAAGGTGGTCATTACCCCACCAAAATCAAAAACCACCGCCTCTGAATGGCTCATTTTAAAGTAACTTTAACTAAAGAAAATACTGGATAACCTTTAAGCGCATTTATCCGCGCACCAAATCCCTCTACTTCAGCTACAACCACCACCTTAACAATTTTGCCACCAGATGCTTCAATTCGCTTGATGGCTTCGACCAACTTGACACCATCGGTAAGCACATCATCCACTAAAAGAATTTTATCCCCTTTAAGCATCGCATCATCGCGCGTAACTAACGCTTTGCCCATGTGCGTTGCAATAGCCGAGCTCCAAATTCGCCCCTCCACAAATGGTGCGCCAACAATACTAAAGTCCGTATTAACCAAATCGTCCGCGACCTGCTTAATAGCAACTTTAAATGCGCCTACAGACTCATGCATCGCTGAAGTATCAACCGTCTTTACACCATTTACTTGCGTACATTTAACATACCCCGAAAGCTCTTGATTTTCATTCGCAAGTTTAGCGAGCATCCGAATAAGCCGCTCAGATTCTTCAGGCGTAATCCGTCCATCTTGGCGAACATCACACAAAAGTTGATTGAGCTCAACCGCACTTGGTTCACCCGCTTGCACAAATGGACGAATCATCCGCATGCAAAGTGCGGTTTCACCTAAATCAATACGCCCATCACTCATCAGAGGGCGCTCTAAATAACGGAGGACATTAACGAGAGAGGATGTATTTGTATTCATATGTACTACCTATTATACCATAATTCTACCTTTGGACAATACTGCGCCAATAATTAGCAAAACAAGTCCTGGAATTAAAAATACCTCATAGCGTTCCGCAACTCGCTCGGATTCTTCGTTCTGCTCCTTAATTGCAACTTGACGCAAAAACTTACGATAAATAGCGCCTAGAGTAGTTTCCGCAGTACCAGCTGTCGCCAATGGAACATACCTCCCCTTGCTCGCCCTTGCAATTGCTTCTAACGCCGCCGACTCCAATTTCACTTTAACCACACTACCATTGAACTTTTGTACTGACTTGCCGTCTTCAGATGGTATTTCCGCGCCATGCTGCGGATCGCCAATCCCTACTGTAAAAATCGGAATCCCACGCTTAGCAGCAAGCTCCGCATTAACAATCGCCTCTCCACGCAAATCTCCACCATCAGAAATAATGATAATGACATTATGATCGTCCGCAGCAGGATCTAATGCATCCAAAGCAGCACGAATAGCACTGCCCAAATCGGTTTCCCCTCGCGCTGCGCTATCGGGAGTTAGTTGCTCCAGCGCACTCCGCAAAAATCCATGATCCGTCGTTAGCGGACAAACTACGACTCCTGTCCGCCGAAAAGCAACGAGTGCGCAACGATCGCCCTCCAACGAATCAATGAGATCGGCAACATCTGCTTTTGCGCGCTCCAAACGATTAGGGCGTACATCTTCAGCAAGCATTGAACGTGAAACATCAATTGCAAGTACGACATTGCGTGAACGCTCTACATACTTTTCAGTAGTTTTGCCCCACTGTGGACGAGATGCAGCAAGTAGCACAAGAGTAAGCCCCAAAAGAATTGCAATTGCTTGCCACCCCCAAAGGTTCGCACCAGGCGGCATAAGCCGAGTCCGTAAAGCAGGTGCAATTAATTTATTTAGCGCCTTCTCCCTTCGCGCTTTAAGAAACGTCCACCAAATTCCCGCCAAAGGAACCGTCGCAACAAGTACAAGAAATATGGGATTAGCGAATCTCAATGGTCGTGTTTGCCTTCACCGTGCCAAGGCGCAAACTGAGGCACCTTATCAATACCTTGGGCAATGCGCTGACGCACTGCTTCATAAACAAGAATCGTAGCTGCGGCCGAAACATTGAGCGAATCGGCAAGTCCAAGCATTGGGATTCGAACTCTAAGCTCCGCTCCGTCCATCCACTTTGCCGTAAGTCCATACTGCTCCGCACCAAGCGCAATGGCAACATTACCCGTTAAATCAACTTCAAAATGCAACTTCTCCGCATGCGGAGTTGCGGCTAAAATCTTAAAGTTATGGTCTTTAAGAAATTTAAGTGCCTCATCGCTCGTAGCCTCTACAATTGGCACCGAAAACATCGTTCCTGTTGAAGCACGAACAACATTGGGGTTATGAATATCCGTCGTTCGATCGCAAACAATGACGGCAGTCACTTTCGCTGCATCTGCCGAGCGCAAGATAGTCCCCAAATTGCCTGGTTTTTCAATCGCCTCAGTAACAATGACTAACGCATTTTTGGGAAGCTTCAGTTCCGAAAGCTTAATTGAGACATGAGGACCCACCATCAACAGCCCATCAGGACGCTCCTTATAGGCAATCTTCTCAAAGCACACCTTGCTACACGCATAAACTTCAGCCCCTAATTTCTCACATTCGGTGATAATCGCTGGCTCATTCTCGTTTTTAAGGTATAACTCTTGGCAGTAAAATATTGCCCGTGGCTTATAACCATTATCTAACGCGCGCCGACATTCACGATACCCCTCTACAATCATCTCGCCCGACTCTTCACGCGTTGAACAATTACGTAGTTTAACTACGTATTTGAGCTTAGGATTGCTGGGAGAAGTGATTTCCATTACTGGTAAGTGATTTTGGCGGCCGCCTTGAGCTCGCCCACGAACACATCCATCGCGCGACCACGCGCCTCATGACGCAAAAAGTCCTTGATTTGATCGTGAACGTCTACGAGCGTTAGCTTGCCACCTCCACGCTGATCGGCTTTATAGATAATATGATAACCAAACTGCGTAGTAATGATATCGGAGATTTCGCCTTTTTTCATTCCAAAGGCCGCCTTATCAAACTCGCTCACCATCATTCCCCGACCAAACCAACCTAAACTTCCACCCTCAGCGCCACTTGGACAATCGGAGTTTTTCTTTGCCTCTTCCGCAAAATCCGCGCCCTCTTTAACAATTCGATCGCGAATCGCCCGAATTTTCTCAAATGCCTCAGCACTCGTACCCTTAACCAGAATATGTTGGCAAAGAACTTGCTCGCTTTCAACATATTCCGCCTGATGCGCCTCGTAAAATTTGGAGACCTCCTCCTCTGTCGGTTCTGGAACGCTACTACACGCTTGCTCCACAAGCTTATTTACTTTGGCACCCTTCTCAAGCTCTTTACGAAAATCAAGCTCGCTAATCTTTTGCGCTTCAAGAGCTTTCTTGTAATTTTCTTCACCACCAACTTGAGCCACAACTTTAGCAACTTCCGCATCAATATCGTCAGTCGTAACTTGAATATCTAACTGTTGCGAACGGTCCAAAAGCAATTTCGCACCAATCGCTTGCTCAAGCGCCTTCTCTTCTAACTTCGGTAAATTCTTTTTAACTTCCTCCATCGTCATGCCGTGGCTCATGTAGAACCGTACGAGGCGATCAAGCTCAAAACTCACCGCCTCGTTTGATATCTCAACTCCATTAACTGTAGCTTTTTTCATCGACTCTCCCTTATTACTTCATTTTCCGAAAGTGTAGTATATCCCGCT
The DNA here is from genome assembly GCA_045599105.1 of Kiritimatiellia bacterium. Classification (GTDB taxonomy): domain Bacteria; phylum Verrucomicrobiota; class Kiritimatiellia; order RFP12; family UBA1067; genus UBA1067. The sequence continues at coordinate 24,499 of JAZRVL010000055.1, read as the reverse complement.
GCGCTAAGCACTGCATCTGCGTGTGCGTTATCCGAAAAACGAAACACGAGTACTGCCTTCTCGCCACGATGAAATGCAAAAGCATAGCTATACTCAATATTGACCTTGGCACTATCCAACACCGTCATCACTTCCGCCATCCCACCTGGTCGGTCAGGAACGCATACTGCAATTACTTCTTTCACATTGGCTACATGCCCACAATCCGAAAGTACTTTTTTGGCCTTTTCGTGATCGTCGACAATCATTCGCACAATCCCAAAGTCGCTCGTATCCGCCAAAGAGAGCGTCGCAATATTAATGCCCGCGTCAGCAAGCGATTTACAAATTGCTGAAAGTTGTCCTGGTTTATTTTCAAGAAAGATTGATAGCTGACGAATATTCATCTTATCGCACCTTTCGCTTTAGTTAAACATGAACTCTACTACATCACCATCTTGCATTTCGTATTCCTTGCCCTCAGGGCGAAGTACTCCATGCTCACGCGCACCTACTTCACCGCCATACTTAATGTAATCCGTGTACGCAATAACTTGAGCGCGAATAAATCCCTTTTCGAAGTCAGTATGAATTACGCCTGCACACTTAGGCGCTTTCCATCCTTTGCGAAAAGTCCACGCACGAACTTCCTTTGGCCCTGCGGTTAAAAAGCTCGCAAGGCCTAATGTCTCATAAGCGAGTTTAATCGTCCGATCTAACGAGGATTCATTTAATCCATAACTTTGCAAAAACTCTTTTGCCTCAGCATCTGAAAGACCTGCTAAATCCGCCTCCATCTGCGCACAAACAACGACCATATTCGCACCTGACTTTTCGGCGTACGCTTTAAGTGCCGCCACATGCGGATTGCCTTCACCAGTAACATTATCATCCGCAACATTAGCACAATAAATAACTTTCTTATCCGTAAGAAAGTTCAACTCCTTAAGCACGATTAAAATAGCATCACCCTCTTTGCGTGGAAAACTCCTAACGGGCTTACCCCCCTCCAAATGCTTCAACAATGCAGCGCACGCATCCGCTTCGGGGCGCATCGGTGGCTTCGCTTGCGCTTCTTTACGCACCTTTTCATAGCGCTTTTGAAGTTGCTCCATATCCGCCAAAATAAGCTCCGTCTCAATTACTTCGGCATCACCGACGGGATCAATAGGCGCAGACTTATTGCCACCTTCTTGAACGTGGATGATATCGTCATTTTCAAAACACCTTACGACATGAAGAATTGCGTCGCATTCCCGAATGTTAGCCAAAAACTTATTGCCCAATCCCTCGCCCTTGGAAGCACCCTTTACAAGTCCTGCAATGTCGGTAAAGCCCACTGTCGCACGAATAATCTGCTCGGGCTTGGCAAGCTCAGCGAGCTTTATAAGACGATCATCATTGACTTCCACAACTGCCGTATTAGGCTCAATTGTGCAAAATGGATAATTCTCGGCAGCCGCTTGCTGTTTTTTAGTAAGTGCGTTAAAAAGCGTTGACTTACCAACATTCGGCAGTCCCACAATTCCAACCGCTAAACTCATTTATCTCCCTCGTATTCCCAATCAGGATACATTTCGCGAATTGCGCGATAATAGTACTTAGCTTCTACGACTTTATCGGCTTTAATCGCCGCCTTCATTAAATCAACCAACTTCGCAATACGCAATTCCCGCACATTATCCTGTATCTCCGATCGAATAAATGCCAATTCCTTCTCGGCTTTGATAAGTTCCCGTTTGCCATTTGGTGTATTTTTGTCATCTTCTTCGGCAACCTTGGTTGTAATTACCGACTCTTCATCGCCAACCGTCATCAAATCTGAAATCGTTCGTTCAGGAGTGAGAGCACGTTTCATTTCCTCAAGATCACGAGTTAATGCATCCATTTCAGCAATGCGCGCATCATATTCGCTCTTAAGTCCATCTAATTCGGCAAGCGAGTGACGAAGTTTAAGCGTTTCAGCTTCTGCTTTGGCGCGTTGATTCTCGCTCACCACTACCTCGGCTTCTGCAGTTTTTAATTTCGCATTTTCCGCATCTTTAAGTGCCTTGGCGCAACTAAGCTCCGCTTCTGCTTTAGCTCTCACATCGCTTGATTCTTTTGCCTTTGCTTCCGCCGTCATGCGCTCATCCTCTGCGATACGCGACTTAAGTTTTAGATTCTCCGATGCCGCTAATTGAGATGCCACTTCCACTTCTGCAGCTTTAATCCGTGATTTCTCACGCTCCAACTCCAACTTTGCCGTTTCGCGCTTGGCTTCTTCAGCTTCCTTAAGTGCTTTTGCTTCCTTCGCCTTTGCGTTTGCCGCCTCTTCCTCACTCGCTTTCGCATTCGCTTCAAATGAAGCAATATCACGACGATGTGAGATAAAAACGACTGCGCCCACGATAGCAGCAATCACTGCCACCGCGAGCGCCAAGCCGTTGAATTTGCGCATTTTACGCTCCGAGTTGGAGACGCGCAAACCGCTTCACCGAAATCGGCGAACCGATTTCTTTAGCGATGCCGTCGAGATACTTCTTGACGGTAAGTTCGCTATCGGCAACGTACTCTTGCTCAATCAAGCAAATCTGCGTGCAGAACTTAGCGGCCATACCCTTTTTAATTCCCACGAGCGCCTGCTCGGGTGGGAGCTTGCCCTTCTGCTCCTTGAGCGCATTGAGCTTAATCTCAAGCTCAGCGTCAATTTCTGCTTGCGGAACATCCTCGCTCTTAACATACTTAGGCGAGTTAGCCGCTACCTGAAGACAAATCATGTGCGCCGCTTCATCCAACTTATCACATGGCTTATCGCAGCTGAGTTCCACGAGTACGCCAATCTTGCCACCCATGTGGATGTAACCCGACAAGCATCCCGAACCCTCAAGCTGATAACGCTCCGAACGACGAATCTTCACATTCTCTCCTGTCTTGGTGAGAAGCATCTTGTAATCATCCGAAAGCGTAGTTTCAATATCCTTGCCCTCGAGCGCGACCTTGGCCGCATTCGCACAAAACTCTTTGTAAGCGTCGGTATTGGCGACGAAATCGGTTTCGCAATTAACCTCTGCGAGTGCCATCGTCTTCTTGTCGGCCGCCTCAGCGAGTGCAATAATACCCTGCTTAGATTCCTTGTCCACGCGCTTGGCCGCAACTGCAAGGCCCTTTTCACGCAAATACTTGATGGACTCCTCCATGTTGCCCTCGGTAGCAGCAAGCGCCTCTTTGCATGCGCCCATACCTGCCGAAGTGGCTTCACGAAGCTGCTTAATCATATCAATAGTGATTGTCATCTTACTTCTCCTCCTTCGCTGCTTCAACTGCAGCTGCAGCCTCAACGACCTTTGCCTGACGCTTCTTAGCGAGATCTGCCTTTGCCTTGGTCTCCGCCGCCTCCTTAGCCGCACGTGCCGCCGCCTTCACATTGGCCGCAACCGAGCTGGTCTTGCGAGCAGCTGGTTTCTTCGCACCAGACGCTGGCTTATTGGCAGCTGCCTTGGCCTTGCGCTCTGCACGAGCAGCCTTTTCGCTCGCGTCACGCTCGGCACGCTCCTGCTCACGCTTGCGATTCTCCTCCGCCGCCTTGGCGCCATACTCATCGTTAGCTGCCTTAATGACCTTGGTGAAACCATTGAGAATAAGCTCCACACCACGAACGCTATCGTCATTGCCAGGAATGACATAGTCAATCGGCTCAGGATCCGCATTGGTATCAACGAGTGCGATAATCGGAATATGAAGACGCGCTGCTTCCTTAACCGCGTTTGCTTCTTTGACGCAGTCGATAATAACAACCGCACCTGGATCACTCACCATATCCGCAACACCAGTTAAATTCTTCTCAAGCTTCTGAAGCTCACGACGAAGAACGGAGTTCTCCTGCTTGTGCTCGGAAAGTTCACCACCATTGGCCTTGGCCGTAGCTTGAAGCTGACGCATACGCTTGACCGACGAACGAAGCGTCTTCGCATTGGTGAGCGTACCGCCGAGCCAACGCTCAGTCACATAAAACTGATCATTCTCAACCGCTGAGGTCTTGACCATCTCTGCAACCTGCTTCTTGGTTGCGACAAAGAGGATCTTCTTGCCCGCAAGAATCGTCTCACGAATAAAGCCAGCTGCATCGTCCAAAAGCTGAACCGACTGCGCAAGGTCAATAATGTGCACTCCATTACGCTTATCAAAGATGTAACCTTTCATCTTTGGATTCCAGCGCTTGGTCTGATGGCCGAAATGTAGTCCAGCATCAAACATATCTTTGAGGGTGATACCTGTAAGGGTTGAGGTAGGCATTTCCATTTTGTTATCTCCTTATAATCCTTTTGTTTTTGTTAGATTAATCCGCTTTGTCCCCAGATGGATACTGGAAATCATTCGCTTCCATTCGCTTAACTTAAGCAAACTAGCGCAGAGTATATCACATTTAACGTCTATGCGTCAAGATACCTATATTTCAAAGAGGCGCTCTTGGCTAGTAGAGTCCATTACGCAACGCCAAAGGTCACTAGAAAGATTAAGTCGTTGACGCTCAATGGTGGCCAATGCAATTGGAACTAAGGTGTAATCTTCACCCATATTCCCTACCACGCAATCCGTCCTCCCCGCCATTGCCGCATGCACTGCATTACGCGCAAGCATATAGCACCTAATCGCGTCCGTACCCTTCGCTGGTACCGAGCGAATCATATAACTCGGGTCAAAATACTTAACCGTTGGATTAACCCCTTTGGCCTTATAATAATCACAAATCTTCCGTTTAAGATACACACCGATATCCTTCTTTAAGATATTGCCCGACGCATCTTTCTCGCTCTCCCCTTCAAAGAAACGTTGCCCTGCACCCTCGGCAACAACAATCACTGCGTGATCCTTGCCCGATTGAAAGCGTCGATCAAGTGCAGTTAAAAGTCCATATGGTCCTTCAAGCTCGAAATCAATCTCTGGTATCAAGCAAAAATTTACGACAGGATTCGCCATTGACGAATAAGCAGCAATAAATCCTGAATCGCGCCCCATTAACTTTACGAGCCCAATTCCATTATGCGCCCCTTTAGCTTCAATATGCGCATTACGAATAACTGCAGTTGCCGCATCTACTGCTGTCTCAAAGCCGAACGAACGTCCAATGAAATTAAGATCGTTATCAATCGTCTTGGGGATACCAACTACCGATATCTTAAGTCCTCTACGCTTAATTTCTACTGCCACATCATGCGCACATCTAAGCGATCCATCCCCACCAATCGCAAAGAGAATGTTGATATTCATCCTCACTAAAGTGTCCACTATCGTCTCGGTTGGTTGTTGTCCACGAGAAGACCCCAAAATAGTTCCACCAAGTTCATGCACCGTATCTACCGAATCAACATCCAAAGGAATTGGCGCATATCCATTCTCTGGCGAAAGCCCTGCATAGCCATACTTGATGCCAAAGATATTCTTTATTCCATAATCCGCCGACAAAATCTCAACCAATCCCTTAATAACATTATTAAGCCCAGGACAAAGTCCACCCGCAGTTACAATCCCTACACGTGTCCACGCAGGATCATGGAAAATCATCTTGTGGGGGCCTGCCTTTTCAAAACTCGGCTTATGCCCAAGCTTGTTCTCCCACTCCGTCAATTGCTCGGTATTGCCCGTAAGTAGCACTCGCTGACCATCCTCAATAAAATCATGATGCATTACAGGCGAGACGATTTTAGCCTCGCCTACTGTTTGAACATTGCAATTATATTTTTCTCTATCCGCTGCAATTTTATCTAAAATCGCACTCATCGCAAATTTCCTTTATTCAAATCGATAAGTTTGCCCTGGCGCTGGAGCTACTACATTCTTAATTCCTCTGTCTTTGAGAATTTGCTCCATAGCCGAAACCTTTTCTGGCTCACCATGCACTGCAAACGCATGGCGCACATTGTCTTTGACTTCATCAATCCAATCAATAAGTCCTGCTCTATCGGCGTGCGCCGAAAGCGCATTGATGACTTCAACTTTTGCCTTAAGCTCCACTTCTTCCCCAAAGATACGAATAGGGCTATGCCTCTCCACAATGCGACGCCCAAGAGTATTCTCCGCTTGGAAGCCACAAATAAGAATGATATTGTCTTCGTCTTGCACACAATGCTTTAAGTGATGCAAAACTCGCCCACCTTCACACATACCGCTCGCCGCAATAATAATCATCGGCCCTGGCGTTTCATTTAACGCCATTGACTCTTCGGGCGTACCAACAAATATCATCCCTGGATACTCTAATGGATCTTTACCCGCTGCAAGCATTGCCTTGGCCTCGTCGTTATAAACTTCGCGATGACTTGCGTAAATCTTCGTTGCCTTTTGCGAAAGTGGTGAGTCAATATAGACTTTTACTTCACGCGGTACTTTGTTTTTCTCACGTAGCTTATTGAGATAATAGATAATTTGCTGCGTACGCCCTACCGAAAAAGCAGGAATGAGAAGTTTGGAGTTGTGCCGATCAATGTATTTAAGGTACTTCTCTAATCGCAACTCCACATCATCCGCTGAAGGGTGGAATTTATCCGCATAAGTTGACTCGACAAGCAATATATCCGCACCCGAAGGATATTCGTAGTGACGCAAAATCGGTTGGTTGGGTTGACCCAAGTCGCCCGAGAATAAAAGCCGATGATTATGCCCATGGTCTGCGCGAATATCTAACTGCACTAATGCACTTCCCAAGATATGCCCCGCATTAAAAAACTCTAAAGTAATTCCTCGACTAATCTCACGTGGCTCGTGCATATGCGTAGGCACAAAAAGCTGCATCAGCGCATCCACATCGCTTTCATCGTAGAGTGGCTCAAAAAGATTCTTGCCCTCTTTTTTGCGGCGCTTATTAATATACTCCAAATCACGCTTTTGCAAAAAGCACGAATCTCTAAGCATGATATCGCAAAGATCTGTCGTGGATTGACGCGCAAAAACTCGTCCACGAAAGCCTTGACGCACTAATTGGGGCAAATTGCCCGAATGATCAATATGCGCATGCGAGAGAATCACATAATCAATCGTCTTCGCATCAATCGGCAAATTGCGGTTTTTCTCAAACGCTTCCTTGCGATGACCTTGATAAAGTCCGCAATCAAGAAGTATCCGCTTACCATTCGCCTCCACGAGATGCATGGAACCAGTAGTCGTTTGCGCCGCGCCGTAGAAAGTAATTCTCATTAGGTAGTGTAGTCTGCATTAATGTGAACGTAGTCAAGCGAAAAGTCGCAGGTATAGATAGTACTCGTTTTTTCACCAAGCCCTAAATTAACAGTTACCGTGAACTCATCTTTTTTAAGCACCTTTTCAAGCAGCTTTAACTGTTTTGCGTCCGCTACCTTACCCCGCTTAAACGCCCATACCTTGTCGTAATAGACCTCAGCTTTCATGTCAATTACTTCTGCACCTGAATAACCAACCGCCGCAAGCACTCTTCCCCAGTTGGGATCCCGCCCAAACCAACTCGTCTTGGTTAACGGGCTTTTAGCTACTGCGCGTGCTGCGCGCTCGGCATCCCGCTCACTCTTGGCCCCCTTGATAGTCACGGTCACAAACTTAGTCGCTCCCTCTCCATCCTTGGCCATTTGCCGTGCAAGGGAAATGCAAACTGAAGTTAACGCCTCTAAAAACACATCAAAGTCCTTGCCTGCCTTGACGATGGTTTTATTCTTGGCCTCACCACTTGCAAGCAAAAATACCGAATCGTTGGTCGACTCATCTCCATCTACTACTAAACGATTAAAGCTTCGCGAAATCGCCAGGATAAGCGCACGCTTTAACATGGGCGAACTAATTGCCGCATCCGTCGTAATAAAGCCGAGCATTGTCGCCATATTCGGCTCAATCATTCCTGAGCCCTTGGACATCCCGCCAATCGTAATCTTATGTCCACCGATAGTTGCCACTACGCACGCTTCCTTGGGTCGAGTATCGGTCGTCATCACCGCTTTCTCGGCTTCCAACGAATGCGCACGAGTTTTGCCCAAATTCTTGACTGCAAGTTTCATTCCCGCTAAAAGGCGATCCATTGGAAGTGGACGACCAATCACACCGGTTGAAGCAACGACGACTTCCTGAGGATTTATCCCAAGCTCACCTGCGGTTGTAAGCGCTGATATCCGAGCATCCCTAAGTCCCAATTCACCAGTACACGCATTTGCGCACCCACTATTGGCAAGAATTGCCTGCACTTTACCATGCTTAATAATTTCGCGATCATAAAGAACTGGCGCTGCCGCAACCTTATTGGTCGTAAATACTGCCGCTGCATTACAGGGCTTATCCGCAACAATCAACGCGACATCGTTGCGACCTTTGTACTTAATTTGAGCGGCAACTCCAGACGCTCGAAAACCTTTTGCGGATGCAACTCCGCCATCAATTATCTTTATTTTGGACATAGCGCTATTATATCACACCTCGCGATGTAAGGAAACACTCTGCACTAATCCAAGCGCACACATCACCGTGACAAGAAATGTACGTCCAGACGAAATAAACGGCAAAGGAAGTCCAGTAATTGGCACCAACCCAATGGACATCGCAATATTGATATAGACGTGCGCAAAGATAAGCGTACCCACACCAAGTGCAATTAACCGACCCCGCGCATCGCCCGAAATGAAAGCGATATAACAACATGGCAAAAGTATCAATGCAAAAAGCGCAAGCAAAATCATCGAACCAACATATCCCATCTCTTCAGCATAAACACAAAAGATGAAGTCATTCATTGAGATGGATTGGGGCAAGTATTTAAGATGATTGGCTTCGCCCTTGCCCAATCCCTTGCCAGCATAACCGCCTGAGCCAATAGTGATTTTTGCTTGACGCAAAGTATACCCCGAGCCCATAGGATCCGAGTCAGGAAAGAGGAATACTTTAACTCGCCTTATTTGATGATCTTTAAGCGGCAACATCCGCAAGATATTGTTTCGTCGTTCAGCGCTCGTTCCTGGCTTTTCTGCCTCGTAAACTGCGCCCAATATCGACATTGCAAGAATTGCTCCAACCGCAGCAATAATAATCAATCCCTTGCGCCAGACACGAGAGGCAAACATCATTAATACAACCGCTGGAACAAGTGTCAAGGCAGTACCAAGATCTGGCTCAGCTAAAATTAAGAGCGAAGGCACACCTAACAAAACGACAGCAAGCATAAAACCGCCAAAAGAAGCGCGAAACTCAGACTTACGACCAAAGACTTCCGCTATCATCGCAATTACAAAGAGCTTGGAGATTTCACTCGGCTGAAAACCAAATATCCATCTACGTCCGCCAAATCGCATATCCCCAAAGATAAGCACCGCAATTAACAACACAATTGCCAAAATATAGCAAGGTAGCGAAAAGTATTCTAAGGTCTTACGATAATCATTAAGTGCAAGCACAAAATAAAGACCCAGCCCAACAACGGCGGTGATTAAGTTGTTTACCCACATCCCATGAAAGACTGCTTCCGCTCGTGCGTTACCCGCCGACCAGATTGCAATTGTACCAATCACAATCAGAACAAGCATCGCACCAAACATAATCCAGTTAAATTGACGCCACTTCACTTAAAAATCTCCTTTAAAACTGCTCCTACCTTAGGTGCAGTCGTCCCACCACCAGAAGCACCATTTTCCACGACCATCGCAATGGCAACTGTAGGATTTTCAACTGGCGCATAAGCGACAAACCACGTATTCTTGCGCCGTGCTTCACCTCGCCCAATCTCCGCTGTACCTGTTTTGCCGGCAACTGAAACCTTAAGCCCATCTGTCACATATCGTCCGCCACCTTCGGTAACAACTTCGCTCATTCCTTCCCGCACTACAGCAAGCTCTTTATCACTAAATCCAACTGGCACTTGCATACTTTGAAGATCTTTTTTAAGATGAGGCGTTACTAAATATCCAGTTGCAATCGCACCCACCGCACGCGCCATTTGTAAAGGCGAAACAAGCAGCATCCCTTGACCAATCGACATTTGCGCCAAATCTCCAGGATACCACTTCTCACGATAGGTACGCATCTTCCACTCCGCGTCTGGGACAACTCCCTTGACATCCACACCTAAATCAATCCCTGTTTTAGACCCCAAGCCAAACTCATGCGCAGCCGTAATAAGTGTATTAGTGCCAATCTCCATCCCAAGACTACAAAAGTAGGGATTGCAACTCGCACAAATTGCTTCACGCATATCAAGCGTGCCATGCCCCCATCTCCGTGCGCACCGTAAGTGTAAAGCGCCAAGATCAAAAACACCCACACAATCATATTTGCGCTCACCTGAAATTCCTGCGCGAAGAGCTGCAAGCGCTGTTATCGGCTTAAAAATAGAGCCTGGTGTATAAAGACCACCCGAAGCACGATTGAGCAATGGTTTTAAAGGATCTTTGGACAAAGACGAGTAAGTTGCGTGTGAAAGCGTCGGCACAAAATCATTGAGATTAAAGGTGGGCGAACTTGCAAGTGCCAAGACATCCCCACTACGCGGATCTAAAACCGCACATCCCCCTTGCACACCCTTAAGTTGCATTTCGACGGCCTGTTGAATTCGAGCATCAATCGTAAGATGCAAATCTACTCCCCGTCTTGACTCTGCAACCGTCCACTCCTCAATCGCAAATCCCCGCGCATCCACTCGCACTCTACGCTCGCCTGATACTCCTCGCAAAAAGCTGTTATAATATTCCTCCAATCCTGCACGACCGCGCATCTCTGGCAAAAAGAAATTAAACCGCTCGTCACCTGCTACCGCCATGCCCCGATCGCGTCCTACATATCCAATGATATGCGCGGCTAAAGTGCTGTAAGGATATACACGCACCTCCGTCTCCTCGCAACTGAAAGCAGGATAGCGGTAGGATATTTCCATAAACCGCGCAAGCTCCTTTTCGCTAACATCACTCCAAACGACTATCGGCAGCGCAAGGGATTGATTGACATGACGACGAATATCACGCTCTAAAAGCGTAGACTTGCGTCCAATAATTGCGCCTAACTCATCAATTGCGATAGCAATATCACTAATCGTCTTATCCCATGTCCTAGCTTGATAACCCGACGCATCACAAACAATGGAAATCGAAGTTTCATTATCGGCAAGCACACGCCCTTTTGCGTCAAAGATTCGTCCCCGTCCGCCATTCGTTTGAATTCGCCGAATTGATTGGCGAGACGAAGCATAGTTGTAACTCGCCGAATCTTCAACTTGAACATCCTTAAGGCGCATTAAAAGGATACTTAGCCCTATTACAAAGATGGCCGCAGTAATGTAACAAGCAAGGTTACTTACAATATCATCACCCTTGCTCATCAATCGCCACTTTCTCTTCAATAAACATAATTATCATCGTTACCACATAAGCGGTGATAACACCCCAAGGAACAGCAATCAACATCCGGCTAAAGACATTACCTTGAATATCACTTACCCAAATCGTCAACCAAAGGTGATAAAAAGGATAAGTAAATATCATCGCTATTCGCGGAATACTAGTCCAACGTGAAAGAATCGCAACCAGCAAAAAGTAACTAATGCTCGTAAGCGGAGGTAAAGCAGAAATTGCATCCTCCATTGCGCCAGCGGCAAACGTAAAAAGGAACATCATAAGCGCTGAGCGACGCGCGGCCATAAATTGCGCAAGTGAAAGCAAAATTGGAAATCCCACCCCAAAGGTTTTGGGAAGTATTTCCTCCAATGCGCTGCCGACGATTAGCGCAATCATTGCCAAGATAAGATGAATATGCCTATTTTTCACGGCGGATAAAGACGTCCTCAAGTGCTGAATAATCCACTGCAGGCAAGATCTCGCCGCCACTTAAATAAGTACCTATGACCAATCCTTTTGGGAATATTCCGCCTAAACCCGAAGTAATTACCCGTTGACGTGGTTTAAGCGATTCTTCATTTCTGAGGTATTTGACGATAAGTAGCTCCTCACTACCTCCAGTCACAATGCCACGTGCTGGTTTGCCATCATTGGCTTCAAATTCGCACGCAACCTTGACCGAAGAGTCAGTAATAAGCGAAATAAGTGAAGTGTGAGGCGTAACCAAATCAACGCGCCCAACCAATCCCTCAGGCGCGACCACCACCGAGCCTTCTTTGATTCCTGCAAGTGAACCCTTATCTACGCGTAATGTCTTGTGCGTTCCTGCAGCTCCACCCTCACGCGCAAGAACTTCTGCTGCAATCCACACTTCAGGCGTTTTAGCGGTATATTCTAAAGCTCTCCTAAGTCGTGCATTCTCCACCTCTAAACGCTCTATATCTACACTCGTTAAAGAAAGCGCCTCCACATAACGCTTTAACTGTACATTTTCCGCCCTTGCTTTAGCGCCATCAAAAAATCCCGAAATTCGCGACCACACCTTGTCCAAGAAAGTACGCTTCGCCTTTTCAACAGGATAAACCGCCTCAACTACCGCCGCTCGCGACGACACCAAGACGAGCGTCAGCACTATTGCCAGCGCGAGAATAGTTAGTGCGCTGGTTCCTCGTGCGTTCACGACCTACGCTTGTTGCGGGCGAGAAAATCAAGCTCATTCATGACAACACCAGTACCCTCAGCAACTGCCGAAAGCGGATCGTCGGCAACTACTACGGGGAGTCCTGTCTGAGCTGCGAGAAGCTTATCAAGGCCTCTTAATTGAGCACTACCACCCGAAAGCACAAGTCCACGATCAACCAAATCTGCTGCAAGTTCTGGCTCGCAACGATCAAGTGTCGAGCGAACCGCATCAACAATCAATGTAACTGTATCTTTAAGCGCATCACGAATTTCTTCGCTCGTCACTGTCAAAGTTTTTGGCAAACCAGCAACAATGTCACGACCACGCACCTCATAAGTCGACTCTTCGCCAATTGGATAAGCACTACCAATTGCAACCTTAATCGCCTCCGCCGTGCGCTCACCAATAAGAAGGTTGTAAACACGCTTCATATAGCTCATAATTGCTTCGTCCATCGCATCGCCACCCGCTTGACGTGCACTATAGCTATGAACAATGCCTGCAAGCGAGATGATAGCTACTTCGCAAGTACCACCACCAATATCAACAATCATTGAACCGGCCGGCTCAGAAACAGGAAGCCCTACACCAATTGCGGCTGCCATGGGCTCTTCAATAAGAAAGACCTCACCAGCGCCAGCAGCATGCGCAGCGTCTTCAACTGCACGCTTCTCAACCTCGGTAATCCCCGAAGGTACCGCAATCACCATACGTGGTTTAGCATACTTAGAATAAAAACGCTTGGGACAAACCTTGTCAATGAAATACGAAAGCATCGCCTCTGTAATATCAAAGTCCGCGATCACGCCTGACTTCATTGGGCGAATTGCCACGATATTACCAGGAGTCCTACCAAGCATGCGCTTAGCTTCTTCGCCGACCGCCAAAACGCGCTTAGAGCCAGCCTGAATTGCCACTACCGATGGTTCACGTAAAACAATTCCACGATCTTTAGCATATACAAGCGAGTTAGCAGTACCAAGGTCGATACCGATATCCGTTGAGAAAAGCGCTTTTAGTTTCCCGAGCATAGATTTATCCTTTTTGCAGAATTGGTGATATTTTATCGCAATTTTGCATTAAGGTCAATAGCAAAGCTTAATCAAAGAACGCGTGATAGATAGCTTCTACTGCCTTCGCACGATCTGGCGACTTAATTGCTAACATAAACGAAACATCACTCGCGCCTTGATTGAGCATTACCACCTTGACATTTGCTTTTGCAAGCGCTGATGCAGCTTTAGCAAACATATCCGTAGTGCGATTCATTCCTTCGCCCACCATCATTAACAAATCAAGCTCACGATTAATCGTTACTTTATCAGGCGCAAGCTCTACTTTTATGCGATTAATGACACGTTCTTCAACTTCTTTAGGCAAAAACTTCTCCCGCACAATGACAACCTGCGAGTCAATCCCCGAAGGCATATGCTCGTAAGGTATCTTTTCTCCTTCCAAAATCGTCAGTACCTTACGGCCAAAGCCGATTTCGTGGTTCATCATATACTTATCGATGACAATGCCCACAAAGCCACCCGCCGAAGCAACACCCACAATTGATCCTGGCTTGACCTCGCGCGACCTAACAATCATCGTCCCTGGGGCTGCAGGATGATTGGTATTGCGAATATTGATGGGGATTTGCGCTCTTACGGCTGGAACTACCGCATCATCATTAAATACACCAAATCCCGCATACGCAAGCTCGCGCATTTCCCGATAAGTCATCTCTGGGATGCCACTGCCCTGTTTAACCTCGGGAACAATCCGAGGGTCTGCAGGATAAACCGAGTCAACGTCCGTAAAGTTTTCGTAAACATCTACCTCAAGCGCTGCCGCAAGAATAGAACCCGTAATATCCGACCCTCCGCGTGGAAAAGTTGCAACTTTCCCATCTCGCGTATAACCAAAGAATCCTGGATAAACGATAATCCCATCCATCGCACGAAGCGACTGTGCAAGCAGTGGATAGCTTTCCGCGTCTAACTCCGCATTGCCAAACTCGCCCTTAAGAATCATTCCCGTATCTTTGGGGTTAGCATATACGGCCTTCTTGCCACGCGCATTAAAAGCTGCAGCAACGAGTTTTGCATTATTATCCTCGCCCGCAGCTTTCATAAGATCCATAAACTCGCTTGTATCAAGTGAAGAACGCTTTTTAATTCGGATAAGTAAATCGTCACGAATTGAGCTTACAATCTCCTCGCCAAGCTTTAAGTCATGTGACATTTGCGCATAACGCTCAATTACTGCAATCAACTCCGCTTTGAAATCCTTGCCCGATAAGACTACTTCCACTAACTTAATTAAAAGATCTGTGACTTTCGTATCTTTGCTATCGCGCTTGCCTGGAGCCGATACAACAACGACTCGACGCGCAGGATCCGCAAGAACGATATCTAAAACTTTGTTAAGTTGACCAGCATCAGCAAGTGAACTACCGCCAAATTTGCAAACTTTCATTATATCATCCTCATAATGATAGGTTTACCTCGAATAATCCCCGCCTTTTCAATCTCCTCAAGTGCCGCCATCGCATCCGCTTTGCGCGCTACATGCGTACGAACAACGACGGGAATGACACCTTCAACTTCTTGACCTACGGGAAATTCGTGACTCGTTGCAAAATTGATGGAGACATGGTGATTACCAAAAATGGTACCAAACTGTCCAAGCGTACCACAGCGATCCTCAACCATCAACCGAATATAATAAGCCGACTTTAGCTCGCCTGGACTCGCCAAACTCAACCGTCCCTCGCCCGACACTGAAATCGCACTCGCATAGCGCGCCGAACCTTGAGTTAAATTGCGAGCAATATCGCCAATGTCGCCAATTACCGTTGAAGCGGTAGGATTGCGTCCTGCGCCCTTGCCATAGAAAATAAGATCGTCTGAGAAATCCCCATGAACCATTACTGCATTAAATACCCCATTGACTGCCGAAAGCGTATGATTGTCAGGCACAAGTGTAGGATGAACACCAACTTCAACCTTATCCCCGTCTTTCGCAATATGCGCCAAAAGTTTAATTGTATATCCAAGTTTTTGCGCGTAAAGGACATCTAAACTGGAAAGCGAACGAATACCTTCCACTTCAATATCGTGTGGCGAAACGAAAAAGCCATACGCGATTGAAGCGAGAATACAAGCTTTATGTGCAGTATCCCATCCATCAATATCGAGCGTAGGATCTTGCTCCGCATACCCAAGGCGCTGTGCATCTTTAAGGACTGCATCAAAAGCGGCGCCCTCTTTAATCATACGAGTTAAAATGTAATTGCTCGTCCCATTTAAAATCCCTAAAACCGACTCAATCTCATTACCTGCAAGTCCTTCACGCAAAGAGCGAATAATCGGGATGCCCCCGCCAACTGCCGCGCCAAAGTAAATGTCCACACCATTCTTGCGTGCCGCATCAAAAATCTCTTTGCCCGCCTCCGCCAAAAGTTTTTTGTTGGCGGTAACCACGCTTTTACCGGCATTGATTGCCTCTAAGATAAGCGTCTTGGCAATCCCAGTTCCACCGATAGTCTCAACTATGACATCAATGCTTCTATCGGCAATGACTGATTTCGCGTCCGTCGTTAAAAGCGCCTTCGCTACCTCAACACCTCGCTCGGTAGTAATATCCAAGTCCGCAATCCGTTTGAGAACAATATCTACGCCAAGCCGCTCCGCCATCACTTCCCGATGACGAATGAGCCCGTCTGCGACTCCTGCGCCGACGGTTCCAAAGCCAAGTATGCCTACACCGATTTGTTTCGTAGTTTTTCCTCCAAAAGAAACTTGGCGGGTATTATATCATATTTTAACGAAACTTATGAAGCAGCAATTGTCAGCATTCCAAGGGCATGAGTGATTGCTGAGGAGCGAATATACGCACGATCACCTTGGAAAATCGCTTTTTCCGTACGCACCCCTTCCTTAGTCGCCAAACCAAACCAAACCAGCCCAACGGGTTTCTCTTCACTTCCTCCATCCGGACCTGCAATTCCTGTAAGTGAAACTGCAATATCCGCTTTAAGCAATTTTCGCACGCCCTCTGCCATTTCAGCTGCGCACTCACTTGAAACTGCCCCCACTGTATTTAAGGTTGATGCTTTTACCCCCAAAACCTCACGCTTAACCTCATTGGCGTAACTAATTACTCCGCCTAAGAAAACTGCGCTTGAACCAGCAACTGCAGTAATTTGTCCTCCCACTCCTCCGCCGGTACAACTTTCTGCAGTTGCACAAGTCAAGTTTTGTGCCTTTAATAGCGCAACTAAATTTTCTGCAACATTATTCATAATAAATGACTTCCCGAGTCAACTGGCAAGACGACTCCCGTTATTGCTTCTGCATTCAAAAGAAATTCCACCGCATTTGCTACATCCTTGGGCGTCGCACGTCGCTCCAAAAGTCGCTCCGCTGCCTTTTCATGAATGTCGGCTGACGCCAGCACCGAACCAGGCGACACTGCATTTACTCGCAAAGTTGACGCATACAAAGCGGCACTTTTCTTCGTCCACTCTTTAAGCTTCAGTTTTGTCTCACCATAATGATTTGAATATGTTTTGGAGTCTAAAATATTAACGACTGCACCAACTCCTACTTCACGTGCCGACATAAGCGTAGTTAGTTTTTGTGGGGCTACAAAGTTAATCGCCTCCATTGCCTCGTCACTTCCCGTAAAAATTGCCGCATTATTAACTAACGCATCTGGTGGATAGCCACGCAAGATTTCGGTCGCCTCCGCAAAAAGTTTGGCAGGTCCATCCGCTTTGCTCAAATCAACTACAATATCCGCGCCGGCATTTAGTCGATGCGAACTTGTAAGCACTCGATACCCGTGTTGCAAGAGTCGCTCGGCAATTGCTTTGCCGACTCTGGTAGTCCCTCCAGTTATTAAAACACTTTTCATAATATATGCGCTTCACCTGCGTAAAGTTTTTCTTCGCCTACTTTAAGTGAGCCGTCCTTCATTATACCATAAGCTATACCACGTATTGGGACTTTATCCGCATCCGTTTTAAGTACTGCAATCTCTCTCCCCTTTAGTACATCAAGTTTTACAATTCGCTCATAAAGCGATTTAAAACCAAACTCTTTCCAAGTCAAATACAACTCCTTTAGTCGCGCCAAAACAAGGTCGCGCACTTTATCAATTTCTACCACCTTAGCGTTCTCCAAAACCAACGAAGTTGCATTGATGTTTTTGGGAAACTCCGTAGCTAAAACATTTACTCCAATACCCGCAATCACTTTGTCGCCTACTCGTTCACACAAAATGCCTGATAGCTTCTTGCCCCGAATAAGAATATCATTAGGCCACTTTATCGATCCTCCCAATGTTTCAGCAACCGCAAGCCCCACTACCAAAGGAAAAGTTGCCGCCTCCGCTATGCTCATTCCTTCCACGGATACTACTACGCTCATAAGAAGATTCTCACCCTTGAACGAAATCCACTTATGATCCAATCTCCCGCGTCCCGCCGTTTGATAGTCGGCAGTAAACACATCTCCACTTTTTCCTGCACGTGCGTCCAGATTGGTGGAAGTAGTCTCCGTACTATGATGGATAACCCAATCCATTATTTCACAGGCCCTTCTCGCAAAACATTGATTGAGCCGTCGTCATTTACTTTCCATACTGACGAGGCAACTCCAACTTTGGATGCACCATCATCAACTACGATATCGGCCGAAAGCCCCACTTCCTTTAATGCGCTTTCCACATCTCGCGTATCCTTACCGCCAGAAATATTGGCGCTCGTAACCCTAAGCGCACCCCCACAAGCAGTGATGAGTTTGCGCGTCCAATCGTGCGCAGGCACTCGCACACCCTCGCCTTTGGCAACTATGGTAAGCGCACCTGGCCAATACTTAGCGCCAAGTTTGGCAGCGTCGCTTCCAACAAACTTCTCTGCGCCTTTTTCATCGCTTGCAAGTAAGGCAATTGGCTTGTTCTGGGTGCGAGCTTTGATTGTATAAAGTCGCTTTACCGCTTCAGGAAAATTAGGGTGTGCCGCAAGTCCATAGACAGTATCGGTTGGAATGACTGCTACACCTCCACCATTCAAAACCTGTGTAGCTTCCTTTAAGCCCTCGTTATTTGACTTAACGAGTTTCATTTGACAATTCCCCATTCTTTAAGCGGCTCAATCGGTAGTCCCATAATGTTTTCGTAGCTGCCCACATAATTTTCTACAATGAAATCGCCTGATTCATCAATATCATACGCACCCGCTCGATCAGTGGGCTTAACTTTATTTACGTACTCGTCAATCGCACTTTCACTAAGCGCACGAAACTTCACTTCACTTTTGGCAAGTTTAACTTCTCCATCAAATGCGACACCAGTATAAACAATATGCGTCTTGCCGCTTAACTCCCGTAAAAACTCTTTGGCTTCATCGAGGTCTTTGGGTTTACCATAAATGCGGTTATTAAACCATACAATCGTGTCCGCACTAAGTACACTTTTTCCGTTAACTGCACGACCTTTAAGTAACGCATTTTCACTTACTGTACGCTCAGGATCCGTAGGATAACTCGTCTCTAAAGCATCAGTTTTAACCACTTTAAACTTAACTCCCAAGTCTTTAAGTATCTTGGCTCTTCGTGGACTTGCGCTCGCTAAAATAATTTCATCCTCACGCTTTGAAAACTCGCACCCACAATAACTTTGGCGATATAGCCCCAGCTGTGCACTGCGCTTTAAGGAAAGCTTAAATCCATCCTCTTTCTTAAAATCAATTTCCTTAAAGCGCTTATCGCTCGTCGATGCAAAAATCATCTTGCTCACCTTGTGCGGGCTTACGGTAAGGGAAGTCGTGAACGCATCAAAGCCATGCTCTTGCATATAACGCTGAGTTTCCGCGAGATTAAACTTAAAACACTTCGCACATCGCTCGCCCTTCTCTGGTGCATTCTCACGCCCCAAAGCAACCTCTTTGAGCCACTTCGCGTGATCGTATGGCAAAGCAACTAACTTAACTCCCTCTGCCTTGGCAACTTTCTCGGCCTCGTTTTTGCGCTTTTCAAACTCAGCTAAAGTATCGATATTGGAGTTCGCAAAAAGCATAGTCACTTCCTCACCCATCGCTTTCAAGCGGGGCACACAGGCCGATGCGCAAGGACCACAACAAGTATGAAGAAGTACTTTCATTTATCAAACGCCTCCATTAAAAGTGAAAGCGCGGCAATAGTCGCAGTTTCCGTTTTAAGAATGCGCTTACCCAAAGTAAGTGCACGAAAGTTGTGCGCTTTAAGCATCTCCACTTCTTCGTCCGTCCATCCGCCTTCAGGGCCAATTGCCAAAAGTGGTCGCGCTTTGGCGCTACCTTGAGACGCACGCTCAACATAAGGATGAGCAATGATACGATTAGTGGTAGGAAAAAGCGTATCCAACTCATCGCACACAAAAGCACGGAAATTGCGACGCAGTATCAAACTTGGCATGATGGAAGCACCCCCTTGCATTAGCCCATCAATGAAAAGTGGACAATAGTTTTCTTCCTTTAATAAAGTTGCTCCCCAAAAATCCTTTTCGACTTTCTTAGCTCCCACAAGCACGATTTTGCCTACTCCCATCGTAGCTAACTGAGGCAAAAGCCGTTTCATCACACGTGGACGCGGAGGCGCAAGAATTAAGTCCACCCAAGACGCAAGTGATGCTTCAGTATGACTAACTTTAAGTGTCACCTTATCCTTTTCAATTGCTACAATTTCACTCGTTCCAATATACCCATCGATTTCGCCCGTCTTGATAATTTGTCCAACCGACCCATGAAGAAACTTTAAAATATGCTCCGCCCTTTCGTCACCAATCTTGACAAGTCCTGCTTTAATTTCATTGGGCTTAAAAAGGATTCGATTCATAGTTTCGCTAATATTCGCTGAACTTGACGAGCTACGGCCTCAGAAGGATCAACAATCGTTGCTCGACCTTTTGCCACCTTTTCCATAAGCGACTTTAAATGTGGAAAGTGGGTGCAACCTAAAACAATGTGATCGGCGCCCGCCAATAAAAGTGGCTCCAACCGACGCTTGACTAACGCAAGCGCTTTTGCGCCCTTAGTCTCGCCTTTTTCTACCATCGTCACAAACTCATCGGCGACAACAGCAATGATAGTAGTATTTTTTACAAACTTAGCCGAAGTCTCACGATAAAGTCGCCCGTTAAACGTTCCTTGCGTTGCCAAAACTGCGACCACCCCAGAC
Organism: Kiritimatiellia bacterium; assembly: GCA_045599105.1. Classification (GTDB taxonomy): domain Bacteria; phylum Verrucomicrobiota; class Kiritimatiellia; order RFP12; family UBA1067; genus UBA1067. The sequence continues at coordinate 3,818 of JAZRVL010000055.1, read as the reverse complement.
TTGGATTTAAGTGCGGCGGGCTTGACGGCGGGCTCTAATCCCACAAAAGGAACTTGCGGATATTTTTCGCGCAAATAATCAATCGCAGCTGCAGTTGCAGTGTTGCAAGCAACTACTATTAACTTGCAATTCTTTTTTAAGAGTTTTTTTACGCACGCTTCCGATAGACGAATAATTTCATTGGTAGATTTGTTACCATACGGGCAATGACGAGAGTCGGCAATATAAATAGTCTTCTCATCGGGACAAAGTTTCTTAAAGGCCTCAAGAATGCATTTGCCGCCTACTCCACTATCAAAAAATCCTACTGGGCGCGCTTTCATTTTTGACATTTAGGACAATACCAACTCGTTCGTCCAGCTAAGGTGACTTTGGCGATTTTAGTGCCACAAACTGGACAATTACTTTTGCCGTACATCTTGAGCTTTTGGACAAACTTGCCTTCGCTTCCATCAACATTGCGATAATCACTTACCGTGGTTCCGCCCCACTTGATTGCGAGCTTTAAAATGCGCTTGGCATTTTTGACAATTGCCTCACATTCGCTCATACTCAAATTCATCGCCAAACGCGTAGGTGCGACTTTGGAAGCAAAGAGCGTTTCGGCGGCATAAATATTGCCAATCCCCGTAACAAGGCGATTATCCATAATAAACTCTTTGACAGGTTTACGGCGTTTACGAGAAGTAGCAAAAAGAAACTTCGCATTAAACTTGGGCGAAAGTGGTTCAAGGCCAATTCCCGCTAAGCACTTCGGCCAACCGTCCTCCCCCAACTCTTGAACTTCCAAAAAACCAAATCTCCGTGGATCTTCAAACTTAAAGGCCTTGCCATCCGAAAGCCGAATAATTACATGCTCATGCTTGCGTCGTGGAAGCTTGGCATCCTCAACGCGCACAACACCACTCATCCCAAAATGCATCGTAAGCGCACGACCATCGTCCAAATCGGCAACTGCATATCGCGCACGACGACGACAGCCGACAAATGTTCGGCCAACCAATTTGGCGTCTTTTAAGGGCAAAAGCGAAGTACGAAGCCGAGGAAAGAAAACCTCGACTTTGGTAATCTTTCGCTTCTTAAGCGCCCTATCAAGCGCACGAGTAATTGATTCAGCTTCAGGTAATTCAGGCATTAGCCATCTATGCTTTCACCAATCACTTTGTGGCACAGGCAATGATTGCGCGACGAAGATTGTTGGCCCACTGATTGTATTTTGCAACCGAAATATTGCTCTCAACGGGAAGAATTGAAAACGCCGAGCCATTGGTTACCACTTTAACTATACAAATATTGCTGCGCTGCTTGATGGTGAGCTGAAATTCATTCTCGGCAAGCTTCTCGACGACCCAGCCACGGCGAGTACCCGCAGCTACAACTACTTGATCCCAAGTAGTACCCGAAGCTAACACCACTTCGCAATTATTAATGGGCTCACCTACACCAGTTTCAGTAAAACATCCACATAAGGCAACTGCCATCGTTGCAAACATCATTAATCTTTTCATATTAGTTATTCCTTTCGTTACAAGTATTATACCATAATGAGAAGTTTTGTATTGTGCGAAATTTCCGGGCGAAGAAGAACTATTCCACATAGAGGTGCCATCTGGCTTTTTTCGAACGTCCCAAACCACATTTTTAAAAATGTGGTTTTATGACACCTTATATCAACTTAACGGCTTCTGGAATGGACGGCACAGGCGGAAGCGCATCAAAAATCGGCTTAATCTAATCGCGCAAATTCTGTATATCTCCATTTACAACCGCCCATGCGATTTCATAGTCAACATCCGAATAGTCATGAATCAGCACATTACGCATTCCGATTATCTTCGACCACGGAATATCTGCACTACACTGTCTCAAAATTCGAGATTTGTGGTCAGACCTCCAGTCTCTATTTTTGAGACACTTTTATTCCCTTATTTTTTACACAGTGATCATCTTTCAAAATATAAACATAACCTGCTTTTTTCATATCTATTACACTTTCACTAATGACTCATACGCGTCTTTCTTCTCAACCGAAGCATCCCAGCCACCAATTAGTGGAGATTCTTTATCTAACCCTTCACGCACATGAAGGTAATCAAGGCTTTCTTCTTCATAAGCCCTAAACTGCCAAATACAAGAATTCATCTGCGCACTACTAAAAACACCAACATCAACCAAGACATTGAAATCTTCCAGTGTTAATCCTGTAACTTGCGTAAATAGACTCGTTTCAAGATTTTTAATAACATCGACAAGCGCCTTTTCTCGATAATCACTTAGATACATGAAAATTGGAATACGAGTTACAAACTTACGAAGTTTCTTTTCGATTTCCGCCCTCTGTTTTCGTAGCTCTTTCTCTTTTTCAGTTAATTCCTTCTTCGCTTTCTTATCCCCATCCTTTGCTCGCTTCTTGAGCTCATTAACTTTCTCTGTCTGGTTTACAAAAGATTGCAACTCGCCACGTGGGTTAGCAAACCCTTGAATCTTTGAAACCGCATTAAATGCCTCAGTATTATTAAGAATAGCTTCAATGATGGATGGTGTAATGTTAAGCAAATCTGCGCTATTCCAACGCCGTGCCATCGCTGGACCCGACATTCCCGAATATGCAAGATCAAGTATTTCGCCCGCCTCGACATCAACCATCCTACTTCCATCGTAACAAATAACCGGCAAGAAGTTGATAAACTTCTTCACATTGTCCGCTGGAATACTCGACTTATCCGAAAGATTCGCGCTATAATCAGCAATTTGCCTCAAAGCTCGATTAAGCGCAAAATCAAAGATATAGCAATTTTCTTTTAAGACAGTTACTTCATTAGGACTCTTACCATCTATGTTTTTCATCGTCCATGGGCTTTGGACACGAAACGCCGCTTGGAAATATGTTTCAGGACTTGAAAGACTGCGCAACATAAAAATTGCGCTCCAAGCTGGTATTGTCACACCAGTAGTCAGCTTTCCACATGTAAGAGTAATGCTTCGTGCTTCAAGTGGAGACAGTACCACATCATCCACTGACTCCAATGCTTTCTTTCCTACACCAGTATAACTTCCAAACGCAGGATTAATTTGGTAATCCCTAAAGAAAGTACTGTGATATGATTCTTGCAATAAGGCCATCATCGCCTCACACGAAGCAACATTTGGCAAATACCAAACAACATGGCGAAGCGCACGTTTCATTTCATAATCATAATATGGCAAGACTGGCTTCTGCCCTTCCGCAAAGAAAAACTCACCACGCATAAAATCAAGCCACTTACTGACCTCGTCTTCATGAATAAACTTTGCGTGCTCGCCCTTTTTCTTTTCTGCACGGAAAAACTCATTTAAGTCGAAACCAACATCCTCTCGCTCGGCAACGCGCATAATCCTATCTGGCATTTTGTAAACGAGCATATTCATTTTAGGTAATGCCGCATATGGATTAGGTTCGTTTGGCCTCTCTTGCCCAATCTTCCTTTGCTTGCTGCTCGTCCGAATATGTCCAGTTAAATATTTGCGACTCGTCAAACTCTCCATTTTGAATAGCGCGGAAAGGCGTTCCCGAAAGCATCAGATAATTTCGCGCCTTAAGCGGAGACTTTTCTACCTTAAACTCGGCTGCCGCCTCATCACCAAGTTCCGACTTGGTTTCGTCGCCTTCAATTGATCCTGTAAATTCTCGATTCTCCGTTCTCCATGCGCCAAAGTGATATTCATCTACCACCACACAATCCCACTCAACGGCAAATGCCTCCATATTTTTCGGCTTGTATTCACCAGTTCGCCTATCTAAGCCAAGGAAATCTTGAAAAGATCCGAACCAAACGATC
>JAZRVL010000054.1:0-68538 GCA_045599105.1 Kiritimatiellia bacterium | reverse complement strand
GATAGTGTATTATTCTTTCTGTAAATTCATTTCTTAAGGAAAGAAGATGAAAGGACTTCAATAACCGAAAGAAAGAGATGACAACCCCGAGGGGTTGTCATCCGCGCCGGCTCGTAGTATTCTTTTATCGTCAAAAAAAAGGAGTACTATGAACACGACAGATGTGAATGATACCGAAATTATCGAAATGATGCAAACGCTTATGAACGAAGGTATGCAAGGATTTCCGACCGTGATGGCCAGAATCTACAATCTTGCCATGAAGTTCGAGCGCGAATTGCATCTCGGCGCAAAGTCCTACGAACGCACGGACGAGCGCATCGGCTACGCCAACGGATACAAGCCGAAAACCATCAAGACCGCGGCAGGCAATATTCAATTGCAGATTCCTCAAGTTCGCGACACAGATAGGCCATTCTACCCTCGAAGCCTTGAGCGTGGCAGCCGAAGTGACCGCGCACTTCGCATGGCGGTTGCTGAAATGTATATCAAGGGCGTGTCGACTCGAAAGGTCCAATCGATTTTCAATGAACTGTGCGATGTGAATATCACCGCCAATCAAGTCTCGCGTGCGATGCAAGAGTTGGATGGCGAGCTGCAGAATTGGCGCACGCGTCCAATCGGCGTCGTCAAAGTTCTCTTTGCAGATGCGACTTATCATAAAGCACGGATTGATGGCGTCGTGGTTTCTGTTGCAACATTCATCGTAACTGGCATCCTCGAGGATGGCCATCGATCGATTCTTGCAGTTGATGCTGACATTAGCGAAAATGAGGTGCATTGGCGAAAGGTATTAAGCGGTCTCGTCGATCGTGGCATGAGAGGCGTGAGACTTATCGTTAGCGATAGTCATGATGGACTAAGAGCTGCACGCGAGGCGACACTTCCAGGGATTCCTTGGCAACGTTGCCAAATGCACCTTCAACAAAACGCTCAGTCGTTTGTGACCAAACAAGCTCTTAAAGGAGAAGTTGCCTCTGACATCAGATCTATCTTCAATGCTAGATCACTTGAAGAGGCTAAACGAATCCTTAATGAACTCATCGAGAAATACTCGAAAACACAATCGAAACTCGCAGCTTGGATGGAGGACAACATTCCCGAAGGACTCACAGTATTTGCTCTCCCCGTCGCTGTTAGACAATTCTTAAGAACCAACAATATGGAGGAAAACCTCAACAAGCAAATTAAGTCACGAACACGTCTCATTCCAGCATTCCCCAATGTCGATTCGCTTCTAAGACTCGTTACGGCGATCTGCGTCGAAATCAGCGACGAATGGGAAACTGCTAATTATCGTTACATGACAACAATCAAAGAACTATGAGCTCGGAGCGAATTTACAGAAAAAACACTTGCATTGTCGTCGTGTGCGTGCCTCGGGCCTTCGGCCCGACCCTTCGGGTTCGGCACTTCCCCGACGAATCGACTGGAATCTGACATGCCTAATTGACAGAAACCTAATGTTTTTGTAAAATGTACTCATCAACGAATAAAGGAGCACGCAGGTGTCTCACTTTTTGGGAATGGCGCATAGGTAATTTATCTGACGCCTTAACAACAACATTAGTAACTGGCGTAGCAATAAATTGCGCATAAGCTACTATTCTATCGTTATTTGATGGATAATAAAATATAACAACTAACGTGCTACATGTTATTATAATTCCAATTAATAATAATATTATATACCTATCTACTTTATGCATTACTATACCTATCAATTATATATAAAAACGGACATGCCCATATTATAAACACCCAAACTGTAATCATCGGCATACTCTCCCTAAATCCTAAACCATTTGCGATTGCGTATTGCATCATGTGCTTAACATAGAACGGGCTTCCACCAATACCTGGATATTTGTAGTCTAATCTAAAAAACACCTTTTCTCGTTTATCAATCACAGATAATACATACCCAGGTAGAACACAAGCTGGCTTAACCACTATATCTTTTACATCGCAAACTGGTAAACGTGAATTCTCCGTCTTTCGACATCCCCATAGAGACACCTTCCCAATTATCACATATCCATCTTTAATTTCAAGCGTCTCTTTGCGCTCAAACAAAAACGCAACCGCAACAACCATTAAAATTGGCCATATTTTGCATCTTTTTTTATTCATCATTATCCCTATCGCAAACCCCACTACAGCCCATTGAACCGCCTTGCATGGCTAAATTATACCAAAATTTCGCCTTGAGCGCGAAGTCAAGCGAAATGGCAAGCTTACGCCAATACTTTAACCGGATGGCGGACGATGCGAAGGCGGTAATCGAGGCCTTTGCCGGCGCGAGTGGAAACGCAAAGCGTGTATTTGCCCGGACGAACCGCGTCGTCGGCGAATTTGCAGCGAAGTTTCCAGCCGTCTTTAGTGCCAAGATACTGCGCGTAGGCCAACGGAACGCGTTCTTGATGCCGGCGCTTAATCGGCTTTTCGAGCCAAATCTTCTCGTCCTCGTGCGAGGGATCGATGGTTATTCTAAGCGCGTGATTCAATATCCCTACTTCATGATGCAGACGGAATCCGTCGTACGGTAAATTATCGTCCTCGTTGTCGACCACGCCGACAATTCTCAACGCATCCTCCGCTTGCGGATTTTCAACGTCAATATCCTCTTCAAGCGACGCCGAAAGCACCTTCCTCGCCTTCACCGCGCCGCGCGCGAAAATCCCCTCTTGAGCGGGATCGGCATCGCGCGTCGGTAACGCCGCCGAAAGACGCGGAAAGAATGATACCAGCCCGAAATCGAGCCGATTGCCATTCTTTAGCTCACTTTTAATGAAATTCTCCATTCCACCCACAATCTGTTCGGCTTGCGCAGAATTGGCCAATTGCATAAATTCAGCCAATTTCTGATACAATTGCTCGCCCGCATACGTCATCACGGGAACAATATCTGCTTGGAATGATGAACCCTTGGCTACTGACGAAGCATCCTTGTATGCCTTGAGCTTCAATACGGTTTTCTTGTGGATCATATAATATCCTTTTGGGGTTAACTCATTATACCCATGGGGCAACAAGCTCCTGGAGGACGGGTAAGTAGAGAAACGCGCGCATTATATCAAGAAACGCGCGCGTTTGTCAATAGTAACGCGCACGTTTTTGCGAGAAACGCGCGCGTTTCTTTCCCTACCCCTTAACGACAATCTTCTTACCCCTTAACGGAAAGCTCTTTACCCCAGCGGTAATATGTTTTTACCCTCGGCACAATCCATTGCGCCGATACAAAGCTCGTCAATAACGCTTACCCCGTCAATCTCGATATCGGTAATGACAATCTCGTTTTTCCATACCCGATAAACGGCAACCGCCGATTTGCCGTTATTTTCACGCAAGATATTCTCCGCTTTGGGCGCGAGCTTTTCGTTCATGAAAAGTTGATCGTGTAGCACGACCTCCGCTTGACCCCCGACTCCTTTTCCCTCTCCTCGCAAAGAACGTATGCGTTATAGCAAAAATTCCTTAATATGTAACTATGGCTTTATCCAAACTCCCATGCCTTTTTCTATCTTGGCTGGGTTTAAAATATTCCCTGGAATGACCTTGTCTCTGATTGTATAGTACGTGTTCGCATCGTTCCACCTCTCGCCAACAAGTTTAAGTGCTGTCATCTCTTTAGTCACCATTCCTTTGCGAATATAGCCACGTCGTTTTAATTCCTCAATTGATGCCGGTGGACGATTAATGGTAGATTTTTTGCTAAGCACGCTTGGCGTATTAACCTTCACCTTATAATGCTTACTCATGATATCTAAGCTTCCATAAAGCACTCGATTTAAGTAATCGTCTGCAATAATTAGCCGTTTCGCCCGCACATCTGGATCATACGCAGGGCGCGACCTAAGTCCCAATATCTTTCTCACCGTAGGAGTTGCAAAAAGCATCCCACAACGCTTACGTCCACGGTGCTTATAACGTTGCCACTTATTGGGCGCACCATACGCAATATGACCATGACAAACCACTCGATCATCCGAAAGTCGATACATTGACTTTAACTCTCTTACGAGCTCGGCAATTGCCTTAAGTTGCACCATCCCCATCGGCTTGTCGTGATAACCCACACATTCAATCCCGATTGAAAACTTATCCACGTCCTCCTTGCCTCGCCACATACTACGTCCTGCGTGAAAGGCCTCTTTGTCGCGGTCGACGATACGATAAATCTCGCCTTCCTCGGTTACGCAAAAATGCGCCTCTCCACGATCCGAAAGTTTATTGAGCGAACTTCGTGCTGGCGCTTCAGTCGTATGCAATACGATGAGCTCCGTCGATTCACGAACCTTACGTTCAGGATTGCGCGACGAACGATAGCGATTGGACGCATCTACAGCCACCGCCTCCATGATGCCCATAGAGAGGATGGCTGTAATGACGAGCCGAAGCTTCATCCGCTTAAAGTCCGTTAGACGTTAAGTGCGGTCTTTGACCAAGGTTCTTTGCCTGCCAGAATTGAAGGTGTAGTCATCTCGCTCGGAATTGGAAGATTCAACATCTGTAACGCAGTCGGTGCAATTGCGGAAAGTTTCGCCAGTGGCGTCAACCGAACTCCTGCTGCGTCATTTGCAACATAAAAGCACTCCACCAAGTTAAGCGTATGCGATGTCTTGGCCAAGCCCGACTTGTAATCAACCATTTGCTCTGCATTACCGTGGTCAGCAAAAATAAGTACGTGTGCATCCAGCTTCATAAGCTCAGGCAAAATCTTGCCAATGCATTCATCGGTGACTTCCACTGCCTTAGTTGCCGCCTTCTCGTCACCCGTATGCCCAACCATATCGCAGTTCGCATAGTTGAGTACAATAAAGCCATACGGATTGTCTTTAATTCGCTTAAGGAGCTCATCCGTCACATTGTACGCATCCATTTCAGGATGAGACGCAAAAGTCGCAGGATCAAAACGACTCTTAACCTCTACTTGATCCTCGCCTTTAGAAGGAGTCGTGGACTTACCATTAAAGAAGCTCGTGACATGACGGAATTTTTGCGTCTCAGCAAGCCGCAACTGACGAATACCCGCCTTGGCTACGACTTCACCCAAAAGATTATCCATTCCACCGCCCGCTCCCATCGCGCCTAAAAGATAATCCTCAAACTCGTCCCAGTAACGCGTAAAGCCAAGAAACTTCACGTTGGGACGTAGTAAGCGCTCTCCTGGATAATCATCGGCGACAAATGCCTGCGTAAGCTGAATCGCCCGATCTTGACGATAGTTGGTGTGCATAATAACATCACCATCTTTAACTCCCGCATAATCCCCAATTACATAACAAGGGATATATTCATCAGTCATAGGAGTGCCATCAGGTGTCTTGCCGTTTTCATACTCCGCTTTGACACACTCCTCAATGCTCGCAGTCTTCTTACCCTTGGCCGAAACAATGCAATTATACGCCTGACTGGTAAGCTTCCAATTTTTAACGCGATCCATTCCATAATAGCGCCCCATTGCCGTACCAATCGTCGCATTGCCAATTGCGGCAAGCTCCGTTTTGAGTCGTGCAATATATTCCAATGTTGAGCGTGGTGGAGTGTCCCGACCATCGAGGAAAGGATGTACCACAATGCGCCCTTCCGGGTACTCGCTACGCGCGCGCTTCATAAGCTTGAAGAGGTGTTCTTGATGCGCATGCACGCCCTCATCCTGCAAAAGTCCAAAGAAATGGAAAGTTGACTTATTCGTTTTCCACGCATCAATCAATCTCGTCCACTTCTCACTCTTAAACAGCTCACCCGAACTAAGCCCATCATCAATACGCTTGAGCTCTTGCACAACAATGCGTCCAGCGCCCATATTAAGGTGTCCAACTTCTGATGAACCCTGATAACCATCAGGTAGTCCCACCGCCTCACCACAACAATCTAACAAGCAGTGTGGATAGCGCGCGCGAATGCCGTCAATGACTGGTGTCTTGGCACCGTAAACTGAGTTTCCCTCTTTGCGCGAATTTACGCCCCAGCCATCACGAATAATCAATACTACTGGTCTCATTGTTTCTCCTTTATCATTGCAATTTCTGGACAAGTAAATGGATCGGCATGCTTCGTACAATTGATGCAGCCCGTATAAAGTTTGTGCATAATCTTAGTCTTGGCAACTTCATGAAAGCCCAATTTTTCAAAAAATCCTGGCGCAAAAGTAAGTACCACTATCTCCTTGGGGCTAATTACCTTGGTTTTATCAATCACCGCTTCAATAAGCTTTCGCCCAATCCCCTGCTTTCGAAACATACTTTTTACAGCCACTGAAACGATCTCTACTGTCGCTGCTTCAGGCGAGCCAATTTCAGGATGAATTTGATAAGCCGCACAGCCCACCATCTCGCCCATACATTCCGCAATCACAAATCTATCCATCGCCTCAACAATATTACCCATCGAACGTGGAACTAATTGATCTCGATTGAGGTTAATAAGCGCAAATATTTTCTCCGCATCTGCGAGCGTAGCTTGACGAATTGTAGAAGTGCTATTCATGAGGGCTAGATTATATCAAATTTTGCGTGAACGCACACGTGAGAGAAATCGAGTGTGCGCAAAAAACGGCGGAAGTGTGGCAAGTTGGCAAAGGACATCAGAAATCGGCAATGCCAGCCAAATCGCAAAGGTATGGTCGACAAAGAAATTCGGCAATATCCAAATACATGGCAACAAAATAAGGCCTTGACGCAAAGTAGATAGGATAACTGCCGTCCACGGATGGCCAATTGATTGAAAATAGGTAGTAGCTACAACATTAATCCCTATACACCAAATCATACAATTAGCAATCATTAAGTCATGCGCAGCAATTGTGATAAGCTCAAGATTGTCCGCCGAAACAAACATTCGCGCGAGGTATTCTGGAAGCGGTGGCACTACTTGCACTAAAGTTGCTATTACGCAAAGTATAGTTGTCACCCAAAAGCCCAAGATAAGCGCATCCTTAACTCGCCGAAAGTTTTTCGCTCCCCAATTATAGCCAAAGATAGGTTGCAGACCTTGCTGAACACCCATAATTGGCATTACCGTCAAAATCATCACACTTTGAAACACCCCAAGTGACGCAATCTGCGTGGTCGCACTCTCCTCATCTAAAGCCCAATACGCAAAAGCAGCTGCCAAAGAAACATTAATGGCCGAGCCCAATAGTTGCTGTAAGAATGGCGCAAACCCTACACCAAAAGTACGCCAAATAAACTCCCGATAAAGCCCGATTCTGCGCCACCTAAAAGTGACCCCCGTCTCCCCCAATAGATAATATTTAGCTGCCCAAAGAAAACTTAAAATCATTGCAATATCCGTTGCCCAAGCAGCACCCTCAATTCCCAACTTAAAGCCAAAAATAAAAATTGGATCTAAAATCAAATTGGAGCCAAAGCCCACTACCATCGCAAGCATTGAGCGAATCGCTCCCCCTTCTGCACGCATTAATGCCGAAAGCCCAAACGCAAGATGTGAAAAAAGATGCGAAAAGACAACAATTTTAAGATATGTTTTTGCAGCGTTAAATGCTTCCACAGAAACCTTATCGCCTCCACACCAATTAATAATCGTATCAAGATTAAAGAAGATAATCGGTGTAATCGTAAAGAAAATAAGAAGCTTTAGCGCAATCAACTCACCTAACAACTTTTCACACGCCTCAAAGTCACCTTCCCCAAGTTTAATAGAAAGAATTGCTGCATGCCCTGCACCAATAAATACTCCGAACGCACCAAATAACATCATCACTGGGAAAGTGAGCGTAAGCCCAGCCATCGCTGCTTCGCCACACCCCTGCCCAATATAAAAACGATCAATGACCGCATAAAGCGCGTTCAAGCTCATCGCTACCAACGCAGGCCACGAATACTTCAAAAGGAGCTTGCCGAGTTTTTCTTCAGCAAGCTCCTTCATTCCTTTACTTCCAAGTGTAATCACACTTGCCACTCTTCGAGTGCATCCTTTTGTTCAACTGGTTTGGCGTAAACACCACTCTCATCAGGAGGTGGAGTTTTTTCATCTAATGCATGTTCAAACTTAGGTAACGTACGCTTGGGAGCATCCGTCCTTAGATTAATCTTCGCAATTCCAGTAACAGCAGCTGCCGCTGCTTTTTGCCGTGCGCCAACCGCCTCTCGCTCATCAACCGAAGCGCGCGCTACCGCATCCACCTCTCCAAGCTTTGAACCACGTGATGGAACTTGCTTTAAAAGTGGATCATCAGGCCCAATAACCGTGCACTTAAGTTCTTCTTTAATATACTTTTCAATTGCTGGAATTGTACAGCTTTCGTATTCATCCGCAAATGAAATCGCAACTCCCGTTTCGCCCGCACGGCCTGTGCGCCCAATGCGATGGACATAATCCTCCGCCTCATACGGGAAGTCAAAGTTAATGACGTACTCAAGTCCCTTAATATCAATTCCACGCCCTGCTACATCTGTTGCAACAACAACCTTAATCTCGCCTGCGCGGAAGCGATCAAGCACTCTAAGGCGTTTACCTTGATTGACATCACCGGAAAGCATCTCAACCGACACTCCCCGCACTTTTAACGACTCGTAAACATCATCGGTAGTTGACTTACGGTTACAGAAAACAATCGTCGAAGAGTCAGGATGAAGCGCAATGTGGTTGTAAAGAACCGTAAACTTATCCTTCGCTTGGATAACGTAAACAACTTGTTTCACGGTATCAGTCGCGTTAGTTTCAGACTCCACTTCGGCCATATACGGCTCTTCCATCCAGTTCATCGCCAACTTCATTACAGTATCGTCCAGCGTTGCCGAATAAAGCATCGTTGTACGCTTATCCTTGGCCGGTAAATAGCTCATAATACGACGAACATCAGGAATAAAGCCCATATCAAGCATGCGATCAGCCTCGTCGATAACAAGCGTATCTACCTTGCCTAAGTCAATGACACGACTCTTAACAAAGTCTAAAAGTCGTCCTGGCGTTGCAACTAACAAATCTACCGTCTTAGCGAGTACTTCCGTGCGTTGGCGATCGTAGTCCATACCACCATACACTGCAAGCGACCTTAGACCCGTATATTTGCCAATTGCATCCGCATCTTTGCAAATTTGAATAACGAGCTCACGCGTAGGCGCAATCACCAATGCGCGAGGCACGCCTCCACGCTCTGCACGATTCTCAGGAGTGCGCAAGTATCTTGTCAAGATAGCGACCAAGAAAGCCGCTGTCTTGCCTGAGCCAGTTTGCGCTTTGCCAGCAATATTCTTGCCTGCTAACGCCTGCTCAAGTGATAGCGCTTGAATTTCGGTGCAATACTTAAAGCCAAGTTCAGCAACCCCGTGCATGACCTCGCTTGGAAGGTCAAAATCGTGAAAGCGCTTTTTGCCTTCAACTGGCTCAACCACAAATGAAGACAAATCCCACTTCGCGTGCACTGCCTTACGAGCAGCCGCTTCACGGTCGGAAATCGCTCCACCTGGGCGAGACACATTGGGCGCGGTATTGTTGTTCCTTGGCTGATTAGAGCCCCGCTTGGGTTGATTATTATTACCGCGTTGGGGTTGGCGATGGTGACGTTTGCCACCATTGTTCCTACCCCGCTGCCGATTTTCGTTCGCCTTATTAGCTTTGGTGGGCTCGGGACGCTTGCCAGAGAAAACTCTGACAAGCTTCTTGAAAAAACCGAACGCCATGAAAGATTAACGCTTCGAGAACTGGAAGCGCTTACGAGCGCCCGGCTGACCGGGTTTCTTACGTTCTTTCATACGGCTGTCGCGCGTCATACAACCCGCCTTCTTGAGCGCTGCACGAGTTGCTTCATCAGCCACAACAATTGCGCGAGCAAGTGCATGACGAATAGCACCCGCCTGACCAGAGATACCACCGCCCTTTGCAAAAGCGACAATATCAATCTTAGCAATATCATAACCCGAAATTGCAACTGGCTGCTTGAGATAATCGCGAAGTGCTTCCGAAGGAATATATTCCTCAAGCGCAACACCATTAACCGTCCAGTTACCCTTGCCATCAACGAGATTTACGCGGGCAATCGCAGTTTTACGGCGACCCGTACCTGCAGCAATAGCATTTTTCTTAGTAGCCATTTTCTAAAATCCTTCCTTAGAGCTTGATTTCGACCGGCTTCTGCGCGGTATGAGTGATTTCTTCACCAGCGAAGACTTTGAGCCGCGTCATCATCTTGCGTGCGATATTGTTCTTAGGGAGCATTCCCCAAACCGCTTCCTTGATCATTCGATCAGGGTGAGCAGCACGCATCGTCGCTGCGCTAAAGCGCTTAAGACCATCCCGATATCCACTATAACGCTGATATTCCTTTTGCTCTTCTTTCTTGCCTGTAAGCTTGACTAAGGCTGCGTTTTTAACAATCACGAACGCACCTGCATCGACCGACGGATCAAATGTAGGTAGATCCTTCGCCCGAAGTTTGTTAGCGATTTGAACAGCGAGGCGACCAAGTGGACGATCCTTCGCGTCAACAATGAACCAAGTGCGCTTTTCGCCTGGGTTCGGAGCACGATAGCTCTTTTGCATATTTCTTTTTCCTTCTTTTTTGCGGATTTGTGCCCATTATCCCGGGTTTTGTCCGCTTAATTTATTCTTTGTTGCTCGTCAACGGTTAGACCCCGATGACAAATGAGATGCGTATAATACCAAATCCTTAAGACCCAAGTCAAGCGCCAATGAGCTTGATTTAATGCCATTTACCTTATAGGATCTCATTTCCCAGGGTAAAGGTTATAGGATGTAGCGTACTTTTCGGGGGTTAAAATCGGCATTACTACATTGGCTCCCGCCTTAAGCCCCATTTCACGCCCCTTGGGATCAAGCGCATCAAGCGCGGTTGCAGCTACAATATTAATCTTGGGCATCTTACGTCTAACTTCACTTATCATCCAAAGCGATAGCTCCAAACGCTCTTTGACGCTTAAAGTGCAAGACGGCATTGGAGAGTTCGGTACTGGAATATATGGTCCCATCCCAACCATATCAAGCTTCATTTCTTCAAAAAACGTCAAATCACGCTCCAAATCCGCTTTCGTTTGACCTGGAAGCCCAATCATCACTCCCGAGCCAGTAATGTACTTTAGTTCTTTTAAGTCCCGTAGCGCCTTAACCCGTCGCTCAAACGAACATTCTTTGGGATGAATCTTTTCGTACAATACTTTATTTGACGACTCAATGCGAAGTAAATACCTAAGCACTCGATTACCTGCAGCTTCTTTCCATCTCGCATATACTTCACGGGTTTGCTCACCTAACGACAAAGTGACTTCCAGTTCTTTAGGCAATGCTCGCAAAATGCGCTCGTAAAAAGCGGTATTTTTCTCGCTCTCAATTTCGCCTGCTTGAAGTGCGATTGCTGGATACCCACGTACGACTGCTTCATTTACGCACTCAAGCACTTCCTCCTCGCTCATACGATAGCGCATAAGCGAAGAATTGCCTCTCCTGATCCCGCAGTAGAGGCAATTCTTTTGACATTCATTCGAGACCTCAATAAGGCCTCGTGGTAATGCACCACTTAGTGTCACTTCTTGAGCGCAGCTGTCACATCCGCAAGGACCTGACGAAGTGCTGCTGGAACGCGCTTGGCGGTCTTGGAGCAGATAGTAGTATCTTTAGAGGCCTTGGCGTCATACTCATCGTAGCTTGCGCCAATCGTCTCAATCTCCTTGATCCAGCCCGCCTTGTCGACCTTGAGAATCTCCTCCAAGAACTTCGGACACACTGTGTCCTTACCCTTATTATTTGCAAGGTCAATATCCTTTGCAAATGGAAGATTGCCAATTGCCGTTTTCTTAGCACCAACCTTGCCCTCAATACGCTGGCAAATCCACTTAAGGACGCGGCTATTGTCACCAAAGCCAGGCCACATGAACTCACCCTTGGCGGTCTTGCGGAACCAGTTAACGAAGTATATCTTAGGGAGCTTGGTCGCATCCGCAGAAGTGCGCTCCATCTCAAGCCAATGCTGGAAGTAGTCCGCAACATTGTAACCAAAGAACGGAAGCATCGCCATTGGATCACGACGAACCTGACCAATCTGATCAGAGATGACAGCTGCGGTAACCTCCGATCCTGCAGCCGAACCCATGAATACGCCATGCGTCCAGCTCTTCGCCTCGTTCACCAATGGGATTGTCGAAGGACGACGACCACCAAAGAGGATTGCATCAATCGGCACTCCGGTTGGCTTTTTCTGGTAAACACCATTAAAGCCATCCTTATCCAAAACTGGGCAGTTGATCGCAGGAGCGGTGAAGCGCGAGTTCTTGTGCGCCGCCACATACTTAAGCTCCTTTACTTCCTTCTTGGTCATGCCCGGCTTTGGCCCCATGCGACGCTTATCGTCAATGCAACGATAGCACTTCTGACCCTTCCAGTCGATACCTTCAACTGGCGCGTCAACGCCCATATCTTCCCACCAAATATCACCGTCTGGCGTAAGAACGACGTTAGTGAAAATCGTACCCTTCTTGCAAGACTCAAGCGCATTGGGATTGGAGTCGTTAGACGTTCCTGGCGCGACACCAAAGAAACCATTTTCAGGGTTAATCGCATAGAGACGACCATCCTCACCTGGCTTAAGCCACGCAATATCATCACCAATCGTCTGAAGCTTCCATCCTGGGAGCTTAGGAAGCATCATCGCAAGGTTGGTCTTACCGCAAGCCGATGGGAATGCAGCAGTTACATGATACTGCTTCTTCTGAGGCGAGGTGAGCGTCAAGATGAGCATGTGCTCAGCCATCCAACCTTCGTCCTTGGCAAGCTTGGATGCAATACGAAGCGCGAAGCACTTCTTGCCCAAGAGCGCATTGCCACCATAACCCGAACCGAACGACCAAATCTGGCGCTCTTCTGGAAATTGAGTGATGAACTTGTCGTCAATCGACTTCGCACAAGGCCAAGCGACATCCTTCTGACCCTTCTTAAGCGGAGCGCCGACCGAGTGAATGCACGGAATGAACTCTCCGTCCTTGCCGAGGTGTTTCATCACCGCATCGCCCGTGCGAGTCATAATGTTCATATTGACTACCACGTAAGGCGAGTCAGTAATTTCAATACCATACTGGGTAATGGGATTGCCGATTGGGCCCATCGCAAAAGGAATCACATACATCGTGCGCCCCTTCATTGAACCCGTATAGCTCTTGATCATAAGCTTTTTCATCTTCTCGGGCTCCATCCAATGATTGGTAGGACCCGCGTCAATTTCCTTCTTCGAGCAAATAAAGGTACGACCCTCGACGCGCGCCACGTCGCTTTCATGCGAGCGAGCGAGATAGCACTCAGGACGCTTCTTAGGATTAAGCTTAATGAACTGGCCCTTCTTGACCATCATCTCGCAAATTGCAAGATGTTCTTTCTTCGATCCCGTCACTACCACAATCTTATCTGGCGTGCAGATCTTGTTCCACTTGTCAACCCACGCGAAGACTTTTTCATTCGCGAACTTTGGTGTCTTTACCATCTTAATTTACTCCTTGAGTTTTACCCTACTGGGATTTAGTTTCAAAATACTTTGTGTATTATAGCACATCAACACTCACTTAGTAAATAGCAAGCACTATAACGTCGTCACCAAAAGCCGCGTTCCAGGCATCTTAGGCGTGATAGTCACCGCTTGAGCGGTAGCTGGGATTAATGCCGACTCTCCAAAGCTTGCGATATCAGTTTCGCCTTTAAGCACAAAAAGCGCAAAGAAGCTTGATCCATCAGGCGTTAGAGTAAGTGGAGCGTCTAAAACGACATCTTTGATCGTAAAGAAAGGTGTCTTAAGTACTCCTGCATGAATTAATCTCGCAGGCGGAATATCGTAATCCAAGGTCTTGAAGAACTCTTCAATATGGAGTGGACGATACCCTCCATTATCGTCCTCTCGATCCCAGTCATAAAAGCGATAAGTTGTATCACTTGACTGCTGCACCTCATAAACAAAGCACCCTCCACCAATCGCATGAGGCATCCCTCCTGGAATGTATGTCATATCCCCTTCGCCGACCACGATTGGATTCATTTGATCCAAAAGAATTGCCCCTTTATCCACAATCTCCCTCAGTTCACGCTCTTCAAAGTGATGTTTAAGCCCAGCATAAATTGCCGCACCTGGAAAGGCCTTAATGACATACCACGCTTCCGTTTTGGGTTCGCCATTGGTAAGTGATGCACTTTTTTCACTGGGATGAATTTGCAAACTCAAAGGCCATCTTGCATCTACAAGCTTAAATAAAAGTGGAAACTTCTCCACTGTCGGAGATTTAGTCCCTACGAGCCTTGTCCCAAACTCTTTGACAAGCTCGTCTAAACCCTTTCTTGCATAAGGGCCGTCTTTTACAGTACTCATTCCAAATCGATGGCCCGATATTTCCCAACTCTCCGAGCAAATCGCTGGCACATCGTTACGATTAAAATAATTAGCAACTTGCCGTCCACCCCATGGCGCCGAAGAGTAAATGTGATTAAATTTAAGCACGCTTGATAGCATAGCCAACAACTCCTAACGTCATTAAAATAGATGGAATACCTAAAACAAAGAACGGCCAAATCGGTGCATCGCCCTGCACAGGTGGAGGATAAGGATCAAAATATCTTCGCGCTGTACTTGTTTTTATTGGTGCACAATATAGTTTATCAATGCGAGCTAAATCAAATGCTCCCGCAATAAGCAAAACTGCAATCATCCATTTAGCCGTCGAGCACCCGCTTGTTAGTTTAAATATACTTTCCACTCCCAAAGCAGCAAGCACGACTATCGAAAATTCGACCAAGTGGTACCATTTAACTGGGCAACGAATAATATCTCCTGCCGGCAGGGCAAAGATAAGCCGATAAACGCACTCTAAATACCTACCATACGAAAACGCCAAAAAGATAAGTGCCATAATCAAAAAGAATATCCGCTCCCCCTTGTGTCCTGCTTTAGGGAAGAATGCTCCCACTACTCCTACAATCGCCAAAATAACCGTAATTACTCCCATATAAAGTGAATGCTGGCGATAATTACCCGATTTGGCATTCATCGGTCGACCCAAAGCACCAGTATATGGCCTTATCCCATTTTTCTTATTGAGCGCGAGCACCATTGGACAGCTCGTATCCCCATTTAAACGTGGTACTACCGCCTCCAAGGTCTCATCTGGTGGAAGTGACCAATTAGTCACAAACTCCCACTGATCAATTTGGCTTGACGCAATTTGATCTTTGCGACCTTCAATAACGCCCCCATAAAAAACTGTCCGAAAGTTAGGAAGCTCAATAACTAAAAATACTATAAGCGCAATTAAGATTCCCCTCCAAGGAAACACTTTAAGTGCAAACATCCGATAAAGAAAATATATTGCCGTAAAAAGTGTAAACAAAAGCCAAAGGTCTTGTTGATTAAAACTTCCCCATGCAACTACCGCACCCAACATAAGCCAATGGCGAAGTTTATCTTTGGTAAGTGCACGATCGATAAGTCCAAAAGCAAATACTCCATAACTCATCCACTGAAACCAACCATAGTGCCCAGCAGAATAAAGCGTGCACCAATATCCCGAAAACGCCAAAAGCAATCCTGCGCCATAAGACGCAAGGCGCGAAAGCTTTAGCCCACGGCAAAAATATACCATCCCTAAAGCAGCAAGATATAGTGCAATCACAAACTTTAGCTCTTGCCAAAAGTAAGGCGAGCCAATGTAAAGCGTTAAATCACCAGGGATAAATCGGCCACCTTGCAAAAATCCATGGACAACTCGCTCAAAATACTGTGAAGAGTAGACGATGGGTGCATCGGGCATGATGGGAGATACCCGAGTTGACCACGTACCCCAGAAAATGAACATCGCCAACCCCGCAAAAATTGCGGAGAAGGCGAGAAAGTAAGCCACTTTCGGCTTAAGTCGCATTAGCCGATTGAACCCAGCGCAATAAGTGCGAACACCATCGCAAAAATCGCCACTGTCTCAACTATGCCAAGCGCCGCAAGATAATTGGTGAAACCCTGATTGGTTTCAGCTTGCGCATCACACGCAGCCGCACCTGCACGTCCTTGAAAAAGCGCCGAAAGTCCAATCGCTAATCCCGCAAAAACTCCAGCAACGAGAACTGGCAATCCAGCACCAACAGTGGCAGATTCCACCTTGCCAAGCATGATAAACATGAGAATCATTCCATAGAGCGTCTGAGTAATCGGTGCACCTACAAACGAGAGCAGCAAGAATGGCGCTGGCTTATTGGCAGCGTAGCACTTCTTCCACGCACCTACCGCTGCCGAAGCAGCAAATCCCGTACCAAACGCTGAACCTGCAGCGCTGAGACCCAAGCAAGCAATTGCGCCTGCAACAATCATATATGCATCCATAGTTTTACTCCTTTACTTTTTTGAACGGACGAAAAGCGTAGCCAGCCCAGCTAACGCCCTTATGATTTGAAAATTCAAGGGTGTTAAGTCGGACTGCGTGAACCAAAATCGAAAGCCCTGCCATTGCCAGGTTAAGCGCATGCCCCACAATTAAAATCAACGCCATCGCAAGCATAAATAGCGCCTTTACGTACCACACATTTTCACCCTCAACCAATCCAGTTGCCATCGCATTAAAGTTTTCGGCCACCTTAACAGATGCAAGCCCCACCGCAAAAAGACGCACATAAGAAATAATATCGCCTAACGCGCTCATAATATTTAAGGGAAGCATCCCCAACTCCGCACCTCGCGTTTTAAGCTCGCCAAACTTAATGGTAAAACCAAACACAAGTACAAGCGAAACGCCAAACACCCAAAACGCCCAAGTAGGAACTCCCTTAAATATTCCCACAATTGAGTTAGTGACAAAATACATAAATAGGAGAACCCCCGCCCAACCAAACTCGGCAAGCGAAGAAGTATCATTGAGCTTGCAAATGCCATTCCAAACACGAGCAAGCATCAAGTGGGATACGCCAATCGTGAAGCAAAGAAGCATCATATTGTGGTAACTTGGATCTGCCAGCCACTTAACTGTTGTCCAATTGGTGCATGCCGAAATACCTGCACCAAACCACGTATTAGAAAGGATGCCCCAAATAATTGTTGAGGTAGAAAAAACACTTAAAAGAATAAACCATGCTTTGGGCAACTGTTTTTTAAGCGCCAAAGTGCCAAGTAAGAAAATTGCACCATACGCCCCATCGCCAACCAACATCGCAAAAAAGAGCGAGAAGTAACAAAGGAATGGGACTGAAACATCAGCCTCGTCATACGCTGGCGCAATTCCTAACCCCTCAAAAAGCACTTTAACAGGACGGAAAAGTTTAGGTGGCTCAATAAGCGTTGGTGGGACTTCTCCCTCAACTGGATCACGAACAAGCACTCCCCACCCTTCGCCATGTGCTTTCACCAAAAACCTATCTTCTAACGTATGAGGCAACCATCCACTAAGCGCAATGATTTCACCATGATCCGATAAAAGCGCCTTTGCTTGCTCAAAAGCCATTTGGTCTTTTAATTTGGGATAACGCTTTAAAATCGCACTTTCATCCGAACCTGCAAGCTTTGCATTGTCAATTGCCAGTCGATTACGAAGACGTGCGAGCTTCTCCTTAATACGGCTTAAACGCATTTCCGGAAGCTTCTCAGGAAGTTTCGCTTTAATCTCCTCTATTCCTGCATCTAATAACTTTTTAGCCAACGTAGGATCAAAGTCACCAAAAGGCTCGTAAAAGTTAACTTCTTTTACTAAACGCTCAATCTCTTCCTTTAAAATCGTCGCATCCGCATCAAGCTTAACAATATCTTCAATCGTCCGCTCATGAAGATTAATATTTGTTGCCTTGCCTCGCGCTTTAAGGATAAGTCTAACTGCTTTTTCGGCCTCACTAAAGTCCGCTTGCGCCTTGCTCACACCGTCGCCCAAACCCGAGCTTAAATCAAGATGAATAGCTCCTAACTCGCGAAGCTTTTCTAACGTTGCCTCTTTTTCCGAAGCAACGCAAACAAGATCCAAATGGCGCATTTTGACAATCATGCCGCATTCTCCTCTACCGGGACGCGCGATTTGGCAATCTTGCCTCGAGTCACCGCCGCAGTTTGTTCATCGCCTAACGCAATCTTAATAACTCTAATCGCGTCTTTGCAAGCAGGGATTTTCACTTTCTCAAAGAGATTCACACGCTGCGAAGCTTGCTCTAATTCAATCTCCACCAATCGCTTTTGCTCTTCGTAAATCGCACGTTCACATTGCAAAGACAAAATTTCCGTCGTCGTCTTCACTGCATCATCTGTCCACGCAGGCGTATCCCAAAGATCGACTTCTTTAACCTCGGTATCGATTGCCTCAAAAGTAGGAATCGTTACTCCCGCAATATTCGCAACACTCGTGCGCACATCCTTTACCTTGACCAAACCAGCAATCAACTCCTCGTTAGTTGCAAAAAGCCCCACCCACTCATCAAGTTCGGTACGAAGCTGATGCTCTCTGCGAGAAGTCTCCTCGGCTTTGGCGGTAATTTGCGCAATCTCGCCTTGGAGTTGCTGCTTCTTTAGTTGCAACATTGGCAAAAATCGCTGAAAGCGCTTGAGCGCATCCGTTTGTGCCTTAAGCTCGGTCTTGGTTAGTTTGACCTTAGTCATTTGGGTAAATTATATCATATTTTCGCGAGTCGTTGCTCAGCGAAAACCTTGGCTTGCTTGTAAATGCGATTAAGCTCGGATAAGCACTTCACATTGCCCCGCCAAAAAGGAATAGGACCTAAACGCTTTAATACGGGAGAGTCGATCTTCATTTAAGTAACTCCTCAATTGTAAATCCACGAAGCTCCAACAAGGTAAAAGGACGTCGCGCGATTTCTTCGCCTAAAATGAGTAAAAGCGCGCTTACATGCTTACAAGGATTTGCATAGTCAGGACAACTACAACTTGATGTCATATCATACTTGCCCTTTCCCAATTTCCCGCCTGGAAATAGGTTATAGCCATTTTGCCGAAAGCTAAGCTCCACTTCCATCGGCAAGTCGCCCGCTAAAAGTCGCGCCACCGTCATTGGCTCACGTTTAAGTTCAGTGAGGATTTTTTTTCGCGATTCGCCTTCGGGCACTCGAAAATCAAGCGTCACTTTATATGGAGTAGCCCTTGAACCCACGACTTCAGCTTCGACTTTGGGCCCGCAAAGCTTTAGTTTAATGACTTGCCCACTCATCGCATAATTACGGCCACGTCCAATTCTCCCTCCGCTACCCATACCTTCAACGATTTCCAGCCAACGCCGATGCCACCAAACACGCATCGCACCTGAGCGCGATTCTTGCGTTCGAATACCCGCAGCAAAACGAGGAAAACGAATTGGATAACGTTTTTTACTCATCGAGTTTAGCCGCCTCCAACCACTCCGCTTCGGTGATTACGGATGAAGAAATATCCAATTTACGCCTCAAGATTTCATCCACATGCTCTTCAATCGTTCCCTCAGTAATCATAAGATGCACCAATACATTGCGCTTTTGTCCAATTCGATGAGCTCGATCAGTCGCTTGATTTTCAACGGCAGGATTCCACCAGCGATCAAAGTGAATAACGTGCGTTGCTTTGGTGAGATTAAGACCAAAACCACCTGCTCTAAGCGAAAGAATAAATGCATTTACTTTACGCGCATTAAACTCGTGAATTGCCTTTTCGCGTTCATTAAGACTAAGCTCACCATGCAAGAATGGGAAACGCCGACCAAAACGTTTCAAGAGTTCCTCCGCCAACCACTCACCCACTTTGGTGTATTGGGTAAAGATTAACGCCGACTCACCCCGTTCAAAGATTGACAACAATAGCTCCACTAAACGTTCTAACTTGCCCACCCCATCACAAATAAGTTTAAGTTTAGTGATTAAAGCAAAAATTTCTCCACGCGAATGCTCAAGGTTACGAAATTCCGCAAGCGCTGCTTCATATTCATCACGCGCTTTCGCAGTAAGCACACAATACTCGCGTGTCTCATACTTTTGACCAAGTTCAGCGGCAATATTGGTATCTGACTTAAGTCGCCTTAAGATAAACGGCTCTAACGCATGACGCAATCGACGCATCTGCGTCGCACTAGGATTTAAAAGCGTTGGCTTAACAAAGCGCTCCCTAAAATCAGCGAAGCTCCCTAAAAAGCCAGGGTTAAGGAAATTTTCGAGCGACCAAATATCGGCAAGCGAGTTTTCAATTGGCGTTCCTGTAAGTGCGATTCGTCTCGGTGGCATTAGTGCACACAATGCTTGCGCACTTCGCGTGTCCCGATTTTTGATAGTTTGCGCTTCATCAACCACGATTGCATCCCAATTTATCTCTGAAAACAATCTATAATCGCGCACAAGCAAATTATAGCTCGTCAGAATAATCTCGTTTTCTTTAACTGCGAGCCTGAAGCCACTTTCCAAATGTCGATTGTCCCCATGGTGAACATAAACTCTCAGCGAAGGCGCAAATTGAGCAAACTCATGTCGCCAATTGGCAAGTAAAGTAAGAGGCGAGATAATGAGCGTCTTAAAGTGGGGATGCTTTTCAATTTCGTGCGTGACAAAACCAATCGTTTGAATAGTTTTGCCAAGTCCCATATCATCCGCCAACAGTGCACCAAAACCATTTTCCGTTAAGAAGCTAAGCCACGCCACTCCCCGCTTTTGATAATCTCTAAGCTTACCTACAAACTTAGGCCCTACTTCACCTTCGGGAAACTTATCACCTCTTAAGCGCAATCGATTTACCAAGCCTCGTAAATATCCACTCGCCTTAAGCTTTTCAACCTCAATCTCATCAATATGGCCAATACCAAGGGCAAAGGTAATAGGATTTACGTTTTTCCCCAATCCCTTCTCAATTGCTCTAAGCGCAGTTTTAAGAATCCCCCGATCAACTTCAATCCAGTGGTCTCGAAAATAAACGAGCGACGAACCTTGATCTAAGAGAAATCGAATTTCAGCTGCACTCACTCGTTCGCCCGCAACCTTGATTTCTACTTTATACTTCTTCGGTACTTCGGTTTGGTCCTCTGCAATTACCTCAGCTGTCACTTTCGCTGATAGATTAACTCCTTTAACTGTATAGCCCGTAGCCACCAATTCACGAGCATACCTTTTGATGAACAATTCTGCTTCTGTATGCGAAAGACCAAGAACAAGCATATTGGCATTGCCTTCTTTGCGCCTAAGTCCTCGTAAAAGGTCATAGACAAATACCGCTTGTCCCAACGCCTTCAAAGCTGGACGTGAAGTTGGAACCGCGCACTCGATCGAAAGCTCATTAGCTTTAGCAATAAAATTAAATTCAAGCGCCGTACGAGAAGCTTTGTCTTCATCAGCATTTCCACCCCACTCTTCCAACTCTTTGGCAAACTCTTCACACTCTTCACTACCCCAAACAACTAAACCCGTACGACTTTTAAGCGCCATCATCCACGCGTCGTGCAAAGTCTCGTGATGATCGTTTTCTGCATCCTCCGTAAGTCTACTCATTACCGAAGAGCGAACTATCTCATCTACCCAGTCATTATCAACGCCAATGGCACGCCACCGAGCGTGCCATCCGTCATCTTCTTTGACAAGGACTGGATAAAAGCCCCCGTCGGCAACTAACCTTAAGGCCTCAAGTTGTTTCGGGCTTTTCCGCATCGTTCTCAAGTGCAACCTCACCTAATGTCTTGGTGCCTGAAAGAAGTGCCACCACTTGTTGTTGAACTTCAGCGAGATTTTCAAGACGAATGCGCGGGTCTAAGATAACGAACGTATCCCCTTGCTTGCGGTCTTCATAAACGCGACGAATCGTCCCGTCCTCAAGCTCTTTATGGTCGCGCTCCACAAGGATCTTAGAACGCTCCAACATAACTGCGAGCACATATATGACATTCTTCATCGTAGGATCATCCATCGTCACCAATTGCCGCAAAAGCTCACCCGCATCCTCTTTCTTTAGCGGTTCGCTCTTGACTTCTTTAACTGGCGCAAAATAAACTCCATCCCACTGCGAAAATGGCTCCCAATCACGATTCGCCGTCTTCCAACATTCAGGATGACAATCAAACCTTTCATACCCATCCGCGACCTCTTTAAGCGCGCTTATAACTGGTGCTTTATCTGCGAGCGGACGCTGGCAGATGGTGCAAATATGACCACGACAGCGAATATTCCATTCTTGCGACATTTTCTTTTCCTTATTGCTTAATCACTCGTTCCACACGACTACCAAGTGAACATATTATATCATAAGCGTGCGTACCCTTGATTTGAGCCCAATCATCAGGTGTAATTGAATCACGAGCACTTGTTCCAAAACAAATAACTTCATCCCCAACTTTTGCCTGCTGTACTTGCGAGATATCAACTGTCGTATAGTCCATCGAAATACGCCCAATGATATTACACCTTTTGCCACCAATAAAGACAAAACCCCGATTGCTAAGCGCAAGTGGAAGCCCATCCGCATAACCCGCCGAAATCGTAGCTACCTTAGTTGGCTCTTTAAGACACCATGTCCGTCCATATCCTATTGTCGCTCCTGCAGGCAAATCGCGAATCTGGGCAATCCGAGTTTTGAACGTCAATACTGGCTCAAGCTTCAACACTTTACGCCCATTAGGATCAAAGCTCCCATGAAGATTGATGCCCGTGCGTACCCAAGTAAATGGGGCTCGTGCAGTCTCGGGAAAGTTGTTGATTGCATCTGACGCGGCCATGTGGACTTTCTTGAAAGTAAGCCCTACCTTTTTTAAATTAGTGAGCAATCCCTTAAATGCCTTAATCTGTTGTGCGGTAAACGAATCATTAGGTGCGTATGCCATCGCACAATGAGTAAAAATTCCCTCACAATCAAGATGCTCTAAGTTAACAACTTTCTTTATGACTTCGAAAGCGCCATCAACTGGCATTCCCAATCGTCCCATACCAGTATCAATCTTAAAGTGCACTTTTGCGGTCACTTTCAATCGACGTGCAGCTGCACTAATTAGTTTTGCCGTAGAATAATCAGTAATGGGAAGGATAACTCCCGCTTTTACCATCGCTAAAATCTCATCTGGCAAAACACTGGAGAGAATTTGCACCTCGACCTTTTTACCTACGACTTTTTTGAGCTCCAAAGCTTCAAATGGCTCAGCCACTCCAAATGCTTGGCAGCCCGCTTTAGCAAGCGCCTTAGCATACGCAACGACTCCTAAACCATACGCGTTTGCTTTAAGTACGCACAGTACTTTTGCGGGCTTTACATGCGTAGCAATTCGCCGATAATTGCGCACTAAAGCCGCTAAATTGATTTCGACTGTTACTCGACGCTTCATCTTGTTTTTACCGTCCAAGTTTTGCCACACATGTGACAAGTAATATCAATCTTTTCAGGCAAAGTCGCACGTTCTTCTTTGCCAAGCGCACTCAAAGTCGCAAGCGCACGCTCCGCCGAACAGCGACATGCAAATTTAAGCGGACTCGTCTTTTTAAGCTCAGCTCGATCCAATCCTAATTCTTTCAGTAAATTACGCGAAGATACTGCAAGGTTTTTTGGCTTAACCCCTAACACCCCACTATCTTTCCCATCTGGAAGCTCTTCTACAAAAATTCCTCTTGCGTAAGCAACTTCCACCTCATCGGAAACTTCCGCCGCCAATTGAATCATCGCTTTACGCTGTAATGATCCCGCTAAGTAACAATCAAGCGAAGTTGAAATTGCTTGCGAAATTATTTTACCAGGCACTGAACGCGTAACTTGTAGCTGTTTTTCACCCACAACTTTTTTATCATCTATCCTGCCCATTCCATCAAAGTCATCAAGGACTTTTTTCTCAGTATATCCCCTAAGTGATCCATCACTCGTACATTCAACATTAAATCCTCCCAAAGGCCCCAAACACTTCATTTGAATAATAACCGTTTCATCCTTCTCTGAAGTTTCTCCCGCCAAAAGCGCAGCTGCCGCAAGCGCCTTCGATAGAAAATAAGTGCTCGTCGGTCCTGATAAATGACCGCGTGCGAGTTCCTGCGCTGCCTCGGTCACATCGACAATTGAAACTGCAACTTTTTTGCTCGCATCAAACCACTCTTCGCGACAATTCTTCATACCCTAAAAGAAAATTTGCGCCCCTAATGAAATTGAATATAACGCTTCAGCATCGCTATCTACACCCAGCATCACATCTGCGTCTATGCGAAGCGAGCAGTGCTCGGTTAGGTGAACGTAAGTGCCAAGCCCCGCCTTAGGGCCACTTTGATTGACATCATCCCCAATTAAGCAACGCGCACCTACGGTAAAAAATGGATCTACACGCTCATACCCCCACCAATGCCAAAGTAAATTAGCGCCAAGACCCGTAGATTTTTGTAGCCATACCGCCTCGCCTTCTATTGACCAAAGCTCCCCAATATACGCACCAAAACGTGCTCCAGCGCCTACTCCATGCCTAATACGTGAGCCGCCTTGAGGAAGAATAGTTGCAACTTCTCCTTTCACATACCAACGATCAAAATCATCGTCGGCAAAAACACTATTTGAAAACGCAATTAGCGCAATAACGATTAGTCGCCTCACCGCTTTTCCTTTTCCTTGCCAGTCATCCACTTGGCAGTATCCGTCTCGCCATAATCAACCGTACCATCGTCTTTAACAGCAGCCGCATAACGAATGGCAACATTAACGATCTTGGGGCGCTCTGAGCCAGTTGCAACGACACGAACACGATCCGACTTGACCTCTGGAAAACGAGCAATTCGACGATAAGTAGCCGTCCGTCCTTCAGCCAAAGTCTGCCACTTACCATCGATCATCGCCTCCGCCTTCCAACTGGTGACCAACTGTCCCATAGTTAAATCTTCACCAAAGTCAACCGCATTGAACTTGACTGGACCTGCAAGACGTAAATCAACATAGGCGGTCTTATCCTTACCACCAGCAGCGATATTTGCGCCTTTAGCAAAATCACACGCTTCGAACGAGCGCACATAATCACCAAACTCCTTAAGTCGCTTAACATCCGCATCACAAATTCGGCCATCCTTATCCGGTGCAATTCCCCAATTGAGAACTGCACCATGTCCGACCGAATTGAAATAACTCTCAGTCATCTGCTTTAAAGATTTGGGACGTTGATTGGCATGGAAAAACCACCCACCACGAAGTGGGGTGTCCGCCTCTGGGGGCATGAAGTACATCTTGCCGTCCTCACCTTTGCGATCATAATTCCAATCTTCCGGTGACTGACCGCGCTCATTGCCACACCATGCAACCGAGTTAATTCCATGTCCACCAAAGGCAACTGCCATTGGATGCTTATCAATGAGATTTTTTAGTAAGCGTGGCTTTTGGTAATACTTCTCACCATTGGGAAGCGAGCGCCGTTCACCCTTGCCACCATTTGCGCCACCATACCAACCATCACCCCCATTTGCTCCATCCAACCAAATCTCACAAATATCTCCATAGTTCGTGAGCAAATCCTCCCATTGTGCATGAAAGTACTCAACATATTCAGGAGTTGCATAATTTCCCTGATGCCGATCCCAAGGAGAAAGATAAACACCAAACGCAAGTCCCTCTTTTTTACAAGCCCGCGAAAGCGCTCGCACAACATTCGCTTTTTTAAATTTGCCTGGAATTGCCGCAGTTGAATAATCTTGATTAAGCTCTGATGGCCAAAGGCAAAATCCATCGTGATGCTTGGCAACCAAAACCACCGACTTTATTCCACCGTCTTTCATCGCCTTGACCCATTGTGCTGGATCTAATTTTGCGGGCTGTACGATTGCAGGATCAGCATTTCCAAATCCCCATTCCTGCCCCGTATAAGTATTTGGTCCCCAGTGAATAATTGCCATTATCCCACGCTTAAGATACGCTTCATGAGCGCTCGACATGGGAACTGCTCCCCACGCAAAATTAATGACAACAACCAAACCAACAATAAGTAATGCAAGTTTTTTCATAATGGTTATATTATACCATATTTTGTGATAAAAGCGCGCCGAAATACTGTTGGTACCTAGGGAAAATGAGCTTAGCGAATAACGGCGGCGCGCAGATGAAAGTCTGGGAGCAGATCGTCGCTCGCGACGCGGTCTTGACCAACGCCGTCTTCGCGCGTTCGCTAATTAACCGCTTCCTCGCTCTCAACTTCCCCGGGCGCGAAATCGCCGCCAAGTTCGAACTTGGCCCCGAAAAGAATCCCTCGCCGGCCGAAGTCGCCGAGCTCGCCGGCAAGATCAAGTCCGCCGGCTACCTCGTCGATCAACACGCCCTCGAAGAGGCGACCGGCTTCAAGCTCGTCAAGGACGAAACGCCTTCGAGCGGCGTCCCGTTCCTCAACAAGCGTCCCTCTCCCGACGTCACCGCTCGCGGTGGCGACAAGCTCCTCGACGCCTTCGCCTCCGACATGTCGCCGCTTGGAGACGCCGTTAAAGAGCTTTTAAAGAACCCTTCAAAAGCGGCAGCCGAGGATTTGCTCGAGCGTCTTCCCTCGCTTCTCCCCGACGATCCCGCCCTTGCCTCCATCCTCGCCGAGGCAATGGCGAAAGAGTTCGACGTTGGTTCTGCGTCGTCCGCTGCGCCGGACGAACCCCTCGCGAATACGATCACCCATCCATGTCCCAAGTGCCATCGACAAATGTCAGCCGACGGAACGTGTACCTCGTGCGCCAAGCGCGCCGCGAACCACGAAGCCGGGAAGTCCGCTTTTGAAAGAGTCGCGAAGACGCACCAGGACGTCCTCGATGCCATGGAGCGCGACTCTATCGGCAAGATCGATTTCATCTGGGGAGATAACTCTGAAGGAATCTGTCACATCCTTAAGAATCATCCGGGTGATGCGCAAATGATTCCTGGCGTTATCGCCTACGGAGATATCTACGAAGATAAAGTTAACGAAAAATACTACGCGATAAAGAAAAACAATCTCGTAGTACTTAGAAAAAGCAAAAACGGCAACCACTACCTCATCACCGGATACCGCAAAGACAATCCTAATGCTATTGCTAAAATCAGGAAGGAGAACGACCTTGTCGAAAAAGGCGAATAAACTCGAAGGGTGTCTGGTCCGCTTTGCTGACCCGGTCGCACTCGCCGCCTTTCGGCGGACTGGCTCCAGCTACTTCCCCGTGCCTCAGCTTTGTACTTCCGGGGGGTTGCCTTCGAACGCCCCGAATTATACCACAACGAACTTCTGAAAGGCAAGTGCGAAAATGGAACTGTACAGATTTAAGGACATCCTGATCGATCTTAGCGAGGTACGCCTCCTCGTTGGCCATCACGTGACCTTCAAGGACGGAACGGAAAATGACGTCGGCGTTGAAGCCGCCGACGCCATGCGCTCGATCTTTCCTCTTTCCACCCGTCCCACTCGTCCCACCCGTCCCACCAGTCCCACCAATGCCCTCTAACCCCCAATTTTACCTCCCCGAAGGGTCTTGCGGCGGCCGCGGCGTCGGCCGCACCCCCGCCACCCCGTTTAATCCCCGCGTAATGCCGTTTAAAAACTCGCCGCGCGTTTTGGACGGCTCGTTGCCCGTCTTGACCCTCCAAGCGCTCCTACGGCCGTTTTCGAGGGGGTTTTAGGAAAGGAACCAACCAATGATCAAGCTCCACCTCGTAAACAAGAACCCAATCACCCTCTCCGAGGGCAAACTCGAAGCCGGCGATATCCTTAAAGCCGTCCAGATTTCCCCCGCCGGCGACTGGCCCAACGGCCACACCATCCAGCACGTCTCCCCGGAGGCGATCAAGGCCATGGTCGAGAAGTGGATCGCGGACGGCTCGAAGGAGATTCTCTGCGACTTCGAGCACAAAAGCGAGGACGGCGGCTCCGCCGATACCTCCGCCGCCGCGTGGATCTCCAACCTCGCCTTTGACGAAACGCTCGGTCTCGTCGGCGACTTTACTTTTACCGATATCGGCGCTGAGGCCGTCTCCAACCGCCGTCTCCGCTTCCTCTCGCCCGTCTGGGAATGCGATGTGACGAAGTGGTTCAACGAAAGCGAGGGCATTCCCGCCGAAGTGACGCCCGTCGAGCTTATCTCGGTCGCGCTTACCAACACCCCTAACATTCCCGTCCAGCCTATCCTCAACAAGGCTGATTCGGGCAACCAATCCGTTGAGGAAAAGGAAAACCCAACCATGGACAAGATCAAAGAAGCTCTTGGTCTGAAGCCGGAAGCGACCGAGGACGACGTCCTTGCCGCCATCAACGCTTCGGTCAAGAAGAACAAGGACGCCGAGGAAGCGGCCAAGAAGGCCGAAGCCGCGGCGCTCGAAAAGGAAGCCGAGGACTTCGCCGAGGCGAACTCCAAGAAGTGCAACAAGGACGTCCTTAAGGCGCAGTACCTCGCGAACAAGGACGTCGCCAAGGCGCTCGTCGAGGGCATCCCCGAACCCAAGGAGACCCAGCAGGTCCTCAACAAGCAGGACGCCAAGTCTCCCAAGCGCGACGACCTCATGAAGGAGCTCAACAAGCTCCCGGCGGGCGAAGCTCGCATCAAATTTGTCACGGAGCACGCCGCGGAGTTCGCGGCCGAGGCGAAGTAACAACAAACACGAAAGGAAAATAAAATCATGGCATTCACCAGTCCTGGTTTGGTTCTCGCCTCCAACAAGGCGATCATGGAAGCGCAGCGCGGTATCGCGTTTGCGAAGTACTTCTCGACCGACTTCTCTGCCGAGTTGCAGGGCGTCGGCAAGACGGTTGCCGTTCCGGTCTTCTCCGGTAGCGCGACGGTCTATTCGGAAACGGCGGGCTCGATCAACGACTTCGAGACCACCGATGGCTCGATCATCCCCGTGAACGTCTCGCTTGACACCCTCGTCAAGGTCACGTTCAAGCTTGGTATGAACGACCTCCTCGAAGTCGACAAGTCCGCTACGAGCCGCAACTGCGGTATCGCGGGTGGCCGCGCGATCGCGCGCAAGATCGAGGAGCTCATCATGGGCAAGCTCGACTGCACCAACCGTCTCGACAAGTTCGACTCCTTCACCTACGCGAAGATCGGCAAGGCGCTCGCGCTCGCGGAGAAGAAGGATCTCGACCCGGCGACCTGCGTCGTCATCCTCGATCCCGACACCTACGGCGATCTCCTCGACGCGAACATCTCGAACGCGGCCATCGCCTCCGGTAAGGACATCGCCGAGGAACTGGGCAAGAAGTACGGCTGCAAGGCGATCCTCTGCTCGGCCAAGGTCTCCAACATCTCGACTCCGGCGGCCGGCCAGACGGCGGCGGTCGAGAAAGGCGTCGGCTTCATCGTTCCGGACGCGGCGATCGCGATCGCCGGTCGCGGCATCGAGGAAGCGGTCGACGGCCTCTACACGGAGTACGGCACCACTTCGGACGAGGCGAGCGGTCTCGCGATCACCTCGTTCGTCCACGGCACTCCGGGCCGCAACTCGCGCTTCATGAACGTCGCCGCGCTCCTCGGAGCGAAGCGTACGCGCGAAGTCGACGCGAGTTCGAACCCGAACGGCGCGCCGGGCTACCTCCAGCTCGTCAAGGCCTAATGATCAATGAGTTGGAGTTGTAGTGAATAGTTGTAGTTGTAGAAAGGATGTTTAAAACTCCACTCTACCACTACAACTCCAACTCCAACTCCAACTCCAACTATTCACTCCCATGTGGCGCAAAGTCCTCGAATCCGATCTGAACTCGACCCTCTCCATCGCCGAGATTAACGCCTTCCGCCAATCGGCCGACTTCGAGACCGATCCCGTCGAGAGGCAAATCCGCTCGACCTGCGCCTACGTTCGCGGCTTCATTCGCGCGGCCAATCCCGCTTTCCAGTTCCCCGCCGACGAAGACGCGCTCCCGGAATCGCTGATCGCTCCCGCGATGCACTATCTCCGCTTCAATCTTCTAACTCGCATGAATCTCGTCGTCAACGAATCCCGCACCAAGGCCTACGAAGACGCCAAGGCGCTCTTCGACGAGATCCGCAAGGGCTCCTTCATCCCCGAGGGCGTCTCCGAAGCGGGTTCCTCGACCGACAAGGCGACCTTCCCCTCCTTCACCCCCGCCAATCCTAAACGCATCCTCGACTAAAAGAAAAATGAAAATCGTCCGCGCAATTCTCCCTAACGACTTCCTCTCGGAGCGTCAAACTTCCGAGCGGGCTGCGTTGCGCGTGACCGACCTCGTTATCAAGCATCTGCGCAAGAAAAACTTCGCCACCAAGCCGAATCCCTTTGGGATGCCCAAGTCCAACTATTACGCCGATGCGGCCGATACCGCCAAATACGAAGTCCGCACCAAATCATTCGTCGTATCCGTCGGCACCGACTCTACCGAGCGTAACGCTCCTGGACGCGGCCTCGCCCTCCACTACGAGGGCGGCACCATCTACCCTCGCAAAAAATCACTCGCCATGCCGATCGATCCAATCGTTGCTGGCATCTGGCCGAGCGAATACACCCAAGCGGGTCACAAACTTTTCAAAACTCCTGGCGGCGCGCTTGGCGACAGCGAGACGGGCAAGATTCTCTACATCCTTCTGCCGCGCGCAACCATCCCCGCCGATCCGTCGGTTCTGCCGACCGACGAGGAAATCGCCAATGCTGCAACTCTTGGACTCGGGGAGGCAACCGCAGTATGACCGCCGCCGACTTAATCCTCCCAAAAGCCCTAGTTGGATCGAAGATCAACTCGACCGAGTGGTCACGCATTCAAGCCGGACTTCGCGACCGTGCCTTTTTCTCTGCGACTGTCGAAGACGTTCGCCTTCTCCATACGATGCGCGAAGCCGTCGCTCAAGTGGCAAGCCAAAAACTCGATCCTTCCGAAGCCAGACTGACAATACGCAAAGCTTTGGATACCATAGGATATAGCGCCCCGGAAGGCAAAGAAGGATCCCTCCGGGATTTACGCACTAAAGCGAGATTGGACTTGATTATTAAAACCAATCGCGACCAAGCGCATGGATTTCTGCAATACAAACAATTTACGACAAAATCCGCGCTTGAAGAATTTCCCGCGCTTCGCTTGGTGCGAATTAAACCTCGCAACGTTCCACGCGATTGGCATGCGCGCTGGAACTCTGCCGCGGCGGCTGTCGCTTACGATGGAGTACTTCGCGCTCGCGACATGGTCGCGCTCAAGACCTCGCCTATCTGGACGGCCATCTCCCGCTTCGGCCATCCCTACCCTCCCTTCGACTTCAATTCTGGAATGGGCGTCGAAAACGTCTCGATTTCGGAAGCAATATCCATCGGGCTCGTAAAAAAAGACGATCCTCCGCAAAAAGTCCCGGATACCGGTTTTAACGACGCTCTTGGCGCGGAAATACCCAATCTTCGCAACGACTCGCTCTGCGCGGATATTCTCCATCAGAAATTTGGCGACCAGATCTCAATAGAGAATAGCAAGGTTAATTGGCAAGGTAACCTAATTCAAGATGTCCTCGAAGGACGCATAAAACGCGCTCGTTTGGGGAAAGGATTCAACGGACAGAACCTAAGTTTGTCACATCAATTTCTTATTGAACACGGTTCCAAACATTTAAACCCCAAGGAACCGGGCGAGCATTTGACCAAACAAGAATTCGAGCTCTTGCCTTCTCTATGGCGAAATCCCGACCGCATACTGCCGACACGAGATCCCAATCGCTTCGAGCTCGACTTGGACACTCTGGACGGAGGATATATCTTAGCCATAATCGATCGAAGAGATGGACTGAAAAGCATTCAAAAAAAATTATCCGGGCGGGAGCATCACCTGAACTTCTCGCTCGGAGCCTCAAAGGGCTTGAGATGACCTGAACCGCTCGGATGCAAGAAGTATACAATAATTCGCTAACCATGACAATACACGAATTTCAAAACCGGTTAAAAGCGCGTTTAGCGAGCGTTCAAGCGCTCGTACAAGGCGGCTGCGTGATTCTCGCCGAAGACACCCGCGAAGTCTACGATCGCGCCAAGCAAGCGTTAAGCGAAGGCAAAGTCGCCGTTGTCGTTACCACCCCCAAATTCACCCGCAACGGTTGCAGCCAGGGCTGCATCCCCGTCGAAGCCAATCTCGTCATTCGCTGCGTGGAGATCCCGCCGATCGCCCGCGAAGACTCTCTTACCATCCGCGCTCTTGATGCGGCTGGCATCATCGCCCACGAACTCGAAGACGAGTACATTCAATTCGAAGACATCGAACAGACCCTATCTAACGACGGCACGGTTACCGCGTCAACGACATTCTCAACCACCATTTATCTCTAACCCCCCAAAAAAGGAAAATAAGCCATGGCCACTACCCCCGCAACCGCAACCGCCGAGACCTACGGTATCGCCACCAACCAATCGGGCATCACCGTCGAAAGCGAGACCATCACCAAAACCCCGCTCGCCGAGCCAATACCCGATCAGAAAAACGCGACAGCCAAGGAGATCTACTACGACACCCGCGTCGATCTTTCCCTCACCTATCGCGGCACCAAACTCACCGAAACCGCAGGCACGGTTGGCAGCGAAAACGCCAAGATCACCTACAACAACGTCAAGTACTACATCGACTCGCACGAGGAAGCCGGTACTTACAACGGTCTTAAGCGCTACCACCTCCGCGCTCACCGCTTCGACAACTCGCCAAGCTAACAATCACCCATGAGCAAAGCCAATCCACGCAAAGCGATTGCCGCTCTAATTCCGCCCGGCCAAGCCGTCATCAAACCGATGACGCTTGGAATGTGGGCCGCCCTGGAGCGCATCAACTCCCCGCTCGTCACCGGTCGCGAGCCGAAGGACACGTTGGAGCTCATCCCCTCGCTCTACCTTCTGACCCACGATCCGCGCGAAGTCTTTCGCGGCAACATCCTCGACCTCGCGATGCAATGGGCCGACCAAGAGCCCGTCGACGTCGTCAAAAAAATCAAAGAAGCCGCCTACAGGCAGATGGGCGCATTTTTCGATGTAGTGCCTGAAGTTGACGACAGTAAAAAAAAAGTCCCGAAACAGGCGACGGCTGGATTGCGCTTTTCATCGACTACTTCGCCCGCACCTACCACTGGTCGCTCGAAGAAATCCTCTGGCAAACGCCAGTATCAACGCTTGCACTCCTCCGCCGGCAAGGTTGCAAAAACAAAGACGGATCATTCTACATCTTCCCGCTATCGGAAATAGAAAAGATCGACGATGGCAACGAAAAAGCTAAAACTTGAAGTCGAGCTCGACACCGCCAAGGCCAAACGCCAGGCGAAAGCATTGGAGAAGTCGGGCGGCAGTTCTGCCACTGGCGGCACCATGTCGAACGAAGCCGATGGAGCCGCCCGTTCCTTAAAGGGACTTTCTAACGCAGCCTCCGAAACCAATATCAATATGAAACGCGCCACCCGCGCGTTTGCAGGCATTGCCGTCGGCCTCGCTTCGTCCTACGCCGCCGGCCACATGCGCGAAGGGTCAACTGGTCGCACCGCGCTCGAATATGCGGGTAGCGCGGTAACCGGCGCATCTATGGGCGCGATGGTAGGTGGACCTGTCGACGGGGCTATCGGTGGACTTGCTGGAGTGCTCAAAACTTATCTCGACCGCACCGCGCTCCAAAACAATATGTCGCGCGAATATGCCCGTGGCGAACACGACTATGAAGAAGATCGCGCCTGGAAATCGTTCCTACGCGATCTTACCGACACGGGCGACAACTTTGAAAAGTTGGAAGAGAAAATTGCCGCTGCCAAAAATCGGCTTGAAGAGCTGAAAGTCGCCGAAGAAAAAGCCAAAAAAAACATGGAGAGCTTTAACAAAAAAGGAGATAAAGAGTCGGCAGCCATCCAACAAGGATACCTAAATGGAAGCCGCGCCTGGCAATCTCAACTTGAAGACTTCGTTTACAATGGAGAAAAGCAACTCTCCAAGCGCCAAGAATATCGCGTCGCCTCGTATGGCGCTGGCGATGCCCTATCTAAAATCGGTGGCTACGCTACTGGCGGAGGGATTGGGATCCATGGTCAAAACATCCAGCGATCACTTGATAAGCAAACAGAACTGCTCGGCATTATTGCCGACAATTCCAAGAAAGGAGCCGTCTTGACATGAGTTGGATTAAACCTGCTACCGCAATCGACCAGCCAACCGACACAACTGGACTTACCGAACACGATCAAAAGGTCTTTACATTCTCTTTCAAAGGTCCTTACAACGACCTTAAAACCGCTGCCGACGCAATTGCGCGCGGTGACGTCATATCAGGTAATTGGATTGCCAACTCTTGGAATCTGTCCCGTCTTTCCGGACTGTGGGGAAAGCTTGATATAAACTGCACTCCCGAAGATACCACCATCTCACAATCCGTCACGGAGCAACAAGCCAAAAAAGAAACCTGGTCTATC
Source organism: Kiritimatiellia bacterium (assembly GCA_045599105.1). Classification (GTDB taxonomy): domain Bacteria; phylum Verrucomicrobiota; class Kiritimatiellia; order RFP12; family UBA1067; genus UBA1067. The sequence goes on along the minus strand of JAZRVL010000054.1, from coordinate 34,302 downwards.
AGGTCGATCCGCAACGACCTGCCAATCCTCGCCTATTGCGACCCAGCGTTCACTTTTTCTCGCTATTCGCTTGAAATGTGGCAAAAGGAAACTAATAAAACCCTTGCCGATGCCTATAAGTTCAAAAGTGACGACGGATCTGTGCAAGAGCTCACCTCAAACGGCAAAAAGATTGCCCAAAAAATCTCTAATGGCGTCGAGTCGGTAATGCGCTTTTATCCACTGCTTACCAAACGCAGACAATACTCCCGCCCACCTCAAACAATCCTTGAAAAACTCGGCTACATCGACACCCCGGCAACTGGGTCGGGCGACTCCAAAAAGGTTTACAAACCCGGCAACCTCGCAGACATCATTAACGACTATGACTGGGTAAAGTGCCAAGACGATTGCGAAGAACAGCCCGACGGAGATTGGATCCGTACCGAAAGCTGGATGGGGCTTAAAAAATTGCAATACGCCTACACTGGCGAGACAACTTGGGATCCCGACCTCTACGGAGCCGACGGTACACGTTGGCCTATTCCTTACGATTGTACAGGCACACGCCCACCAGTTAATAACGGAGGAAACAGCTAAGTGTTTCCGACGCTAACAGCTCCAAGTAAAGGACAAACCTTGCCTGCATCGTGGGTTCAAGGTGCAACCGACCGCATCAACTCGCTTGGTTTAATGGTACCGAGCAGACAACTCTTGCAAGAAAGCCCTAACGCAAGCAGTTTTACTCCCATCCCCAAAAATCTCCGCGACCGCAAAGTCGCTGCCTCTCCTTCTCGCCCCGGTCGCTTCGACCTGACCGTCTCTCGCAACGAGCCCGAGACCGAGGGCGAGTCGCCGACCTATAACTTCTCCCTCTCCAACCAATTCGTCCGCATCGGCGGCAAGACCTACGACGCCGATTGCGAAGCGGCGATGTACGCCGATGTACCTTGCATTCTCTGCATCTTTATTGACATTTCTGGCAGCGCACCTGTATTCGAAATCAACACCTGCGCCGATCTCGAGGATCTCAACGATTGCGAAAGCGATCCTAATGTCTACATCCTTCCGCTCTACACCATCGACGAGAACGGCTCGATCACCTGCGACTGGCGCATCGGACTTGACGCCACCATGGGAGAATTTGGATCCATCAACTCATGAAGCGCTTAATTATAGCTTTAACTCTCGCATGCGCAAGTTTCATCCAGCTCAACTTACGCGCCGACCTCATCTCATCCGATGGACCTTTTACCTTCATCAAGGTCCCAACAAATGTCACCGAGCAAGTTGCAAGCGAATGGACGCCTGGCTCTGACGACTGGTACATCGCCCAACCTTCAACTTCAACTACAACTAACTACGTTGCCAGGACTCCTCGCCTTGACGATACTATGCTCGCAAGCTTCGCCGCCACCTTTGACGGATTCTTCGAGCACCTCTACTATCCAACGCTGAGTGACACTACCAATCGTTGGGATGCTGCGCTTTATGGACCACAAGACATCCCCTCGCGCTTTTGGTGGCAACACCCTACCTCCACCAGCAGCTACATCAACCTCCTTGACTATCAACCACTCGACTACAACTACCAAAAATCCATCACTCGCAGATTTCTCAGCGCCGGCAACTTTAAAAAGCTGTATAACGCGCTTTTAACTCTCGTTGACAATGGCGGTCAAGGTGTTCACGCTTTCCCATATCGTCCATACTATTGCAACAACAACTCAACTGATCCGCGTCTTTTTTGGTCAACGACTGGCAAACTGCCATATAATCCATCTTATCCAACAACCATTGAGATATTTCCCGAGTTCGATTGGACAAGCTCACCAACTACCATTCAATCGCGCGATCTTTGGCCGTTTAATTGCTGGACTTTCGGCTCATTTACTTTATCTCCGACCGCCATCGCCAAATCCGCGCTTCTCGCCGTTACGCCAGACTCGGACACCAACACGATCGCGCGCATTAACGCGCTTCCCGGTCCCGTAACTTTTAGCGGAGTATGGCCCAACCCGCTTGACGCGATGCTGCACGAGAACTTCCCGCGAATGATGCCGCGCCCTTGGGAGGAATCTTACGATCCCCACAAATACGACTGGACGCGCCGCCTGACTTTCGACCACATCGCTTACATGAACGCCATCATCGCGCTCCTTGACCGCACCATCTATCTTCCGCAGCTTGCTATCTTTCCCAAATATGTCACCCACTCTTACTCCCACAGAAAAGCTCAACATGACTTTTTTGGGGTGTGTCCCTGCTGCAAACCCTCGGCGAATAGACGTTACCGCAGCGTTTCATGTAGACGGAGAGCACCTCTTCTCCGAGTTCGCTCAAGATCGGACCCGTGACGCAAATCCCACGCAATGCGAATTCTTCTCGCCAATTCGCCTTGAAACCCTCATCGAAACCCGTGATACGCTCAACCGCCTCCGTCGAAACGCCGTAGACGACGCGTTCTAAGCCACTCCAGAGAATACCGCCGACGCACATCATGCACGGCTCGGCAGTTGTAAAGAGCGTCAGCCCCTTGCCCGCAAGATTCCATGTGCCAAATTTCTTCTCTGCGCGAGCGATCACATTCATCTCCGCGTGGTTATGACTGCAGTCCGAATCGACAACGCTGTTCGCCCCTTCCGCAACGACTGCGCCAGTCGAGTCGACAATCGCCGCGTAAAAGGGTCCGCACGACCGACCCATTTCGATTTCGTCTCTCAGCGTCTTCTGCAACCTTCGCATAATCTCAACGACTTTCATATTGATTATTATACCACGTATGTAGTTGTCAAGGATAGTGATTAAATTTCAAGTCTTTTCAAGGGACTTGACCATCCTTTTCGCATTAGCCACGGGTTGAAGTTGAAGCGAGCAATGCCTTATCAAACGTGCGAAGCGTGATTTTATTATCAACGCCCAGATACTTTACACATCGCAAAAATGCGCAAATAAACTTATCCGCCCTTTGCTCACCCTTGCCTCCCGTATACGATATGCGCACTTTGCCATCCACCTTCACATTTTCATCGTGCCCATCGTAAACAATCCAAACTCGCTTGCCACTCGCTTTTGCCTGTGCAAGCAATTCCTCCCGACTTTTTGCAACCTTATCGGCACTTAAGATGAGATTCCATCCGTCCCAAATCTCCAACTCCTCGCCTGCTTGTAAATCCGCAAGCGCCAACATTGCCAAATCAAGATGTGCCTTTAAGGCGCCAAGTTCGTCCCGCAGGGTATGATTCTCCTCGGTTAGCTTATCTACTTGGGCCTTAAGCTCTCTTACATGCGTTAAACGCGAACCCATCATTATATCTTGCGAGCTCATTTTAATATTGCCGAAGCATATCGGTCGTGAAGCGCAAAGTCTTTTTCAATTTTTATCTCACAAAAGCCATAACTTGCCATCAATCTTTTAACCGCCTCACCTTGATTATCGCCAATTTCAAAGAATACCGCACCATTGGGCTTTAGAAGGTTTAGCGCATCCGATAAATACCGCTCGTAAAAGTTAAGCCCGTCCTTTCCTCCATCCAGCGCAAGTCGAGGCTCAAAATCTTTAACTTTGCGATCAAGCTGGTCACATACCGCACTTTCAATATAAGGCGGATTAGCCACGATAATATCCAAGGTGTTGGGCTCATCAAAATCATCCAGTCCATCCATCACCACAAACTTTACCTTGCCAGCAAGCTTCGTTTTCTCGGCATTTTCTTTAGCTAAATTAATCGCTGCCTCACTAATGTCACTGGCAATAAACACGCCCTTATCCGCTTCCTTGGCAAGCGAAAGCGCAATCGCGCCAGTGCCCGTACCTACATCAATCACAATTGGCGTAAAATCCAAGGTTTTAATGTAGGCGAGCACTTTAGTTACCAACTCCTCCGTCTCTGGACGCGGAATGAGCGCACGCGAATCGCACTTCAAGGTAAGCGCACGAAAATCCCATTCGCCCAAGACATACTGAATCGGCTCGCCCACAACAAGTCGCGCAAGCGCACGGCGCATTGCCTCTAAATATTTCTCGGAAACCTCATCATTGAGCGAAGAGACAATAAACCCACGCCCCACGCCCAAAAGTCGTGCCATAAGTAACTCCGCGCAAACTTGCGCGTCTTCAACGCCCTTGGATTTTAAATATTCGGCGGCCTTAGAAAGGCATGTCGTCCACGTCATTGGCATCGGCGGGGAAGTCAGGCTCTGCGGGTTCAGGAACGGGCTCGGTTGAAGACCCATCTCCATTTAAAACCTCCAGTTTGAGCGCCGTCAAATCAACAAAATACTGTATCCCCTTAGGTCCATCCCATTTGCGACCATCCACTACGAAATGCACCTTGACCCGCTGGCCCTTTTTGACTGAATCTAAAAGCGAACAATTATCCTTCTTAAACGAGAACTTAACGGGATTGGGATATTTAGAAGTTGAATCTACATCATTACCGACAATCAAATCCCGCTTGGTAAAGCCACTGGAAAATGTCTGAATCGGCATAACCTCTTCTACCACACCCGTATAATCATAAAACTGTGCCATTTATTGTATCTCCCTTGTCGTCATTATTATATCATATTTTTAGTGTCATAATCCCACTCGTCCACTCCCCAATAGTCTTCCGTTTAAGCTCCTTAAATCCCCGTGAAGTATAAGCCGACAAAACCTCATCATAAATTTCCGTCAAGATACCTGAAATGATAAGTCGATCGTTGACATAAGAAACAATTTCATCGGCAAAGCGAATCAATAGTGGGCCTAAGATATTGGCCACCACCAAGTCGTACTTTTTATCCGAAACTCGCCTTCCATCATTGCGTCCAAGCGCAAACTTTACATACTTAACTTTGGCCTTATTCTTTTCGGCGTTTTCAATCGAGGCGTTAACAGCTTCCTCATCAACATCAAAGCCAAGTACATCCTTAAAGCCCAACTTCTCAGCTGCAATTGAAAGAATCCCCGATCCACATCCCATATCAAGGCAAGTTCCACCCTTTGACGACTCTTCGTCAATAAACTCCAAGCACGCACGAGTAGTTTCATGTTTGCCAGTACCAAACGCCATGCCAGGATCTAAAACAATCGGCAAACGCCCACTATTGGGAACACTCTCCCACGCAGGCACAATTACAAGCTGCGCTCCTATTTCCTCGGTCTTGAAATGCCGACGATAGGCCAGTTTCCAATCCTCGTCAGCGATCGCTCCAAACTCAACTGAGCAATCGACGCCTACGATTTCCAAAGCGCTTTTAAGCGCTCTTTCCGCACCCTCGCGCTCCTTTTCGCGCTCAAAGAAAATCCGCATTTTTGCAAGCGGCTCTTCAATGTCCCGATAGGAAGTCAATATGAAATCCCCTCCATCGAATACCTCGAAGAGGGGATTTACAAACCGTTCCGGAATGGAACAGCTAACAAAAAACATATCTTTTAGCGCGCTGCTTTCTTTTGAACGAGCTTCTTGACGACCGTAGGACGCTGCACCAAAACGCGAACCTCTTCGTCTCCCATCAGCTTCACATCCTCGGCCTTCATACCGAACTTAACGAGCCGCGCACGCTGCGCTTTGCTCTTACGTGCCTTACCAGCAGGCGTCTTGCACGGACGAACGTGTGATTCCTTGCGGAGTGTACGACCTGTACCCATTTTACTTCTCTCTTTCCTTTGATGAAAACAACCTGGGATAAAGTATATCACAATACCCCTCTTTCAGTCAAGTGCACGGCACACTCAAATCGTACGCGCTTGTCGCTTACTTACCGAAGGAGAACTTCGGACGGTAGTAGTGAACCTTCTTGTCGCTCGCCGTCGGCAATTCAACCGAAACCAAGGACTCGGTCGTGAACCCAGTCGTCTGGCTACCCGTGAAGTCCAACGTATCCGCATACTCAACCGAGTACTTGACCGGCAAGCGGCCGATACCAGTCGCCTCAATCACCGTCCCATCCGTACCATGGAAGAAGTCGAATGTGATGGTATCAGCGGCGCCACCCACTTGCTTGAGGAACGGCTTATCGGTCTCACTCGAAGCATCGAGGCCAAGCGCAACCAACTTCTTCGTAGCGCCCTCCTCGCCAGTAAAGGTCGGGTTCGCCGGCGTACCTTCCTTAATCATAAGTCCAGCCGTCGTCAACGCGAGATACTTACCAGTCGTTTCATCCCAGTCGAAGTTCGCCTTGGTGTCCGCATGAACATTAAAGGTCTTACCAACCGTAATATTCTCAATTGCGAGCGGAGCCGCGTCCGCAGCGACCTTGATGGTCGGAGATTCTTCGCTGTTAATCGCCTCTTCAATTGTCTCGTAGCTCTTACCGGACTCGGTCTGGGCACCGGCTTCAACAAGGCGAATCTCATTCGGCGCACCACCAACACCCTCCTCATATTTAAGCGCAAGACCAATCGTATTGCCGACTTCATTTAGCACGCCAGGAATTGATGCCGGCTCGGCGGTAAGCCCCGTAACGAACACCTGATCAAGCGTAGCATTGGGAATCTTTATCGTGGCGCCGAACTTAATCTTCGATGCCGTCAAAACTCCGGCATTGACGATTGCACCATCCGCAATGGCGATGCTACCGGCATCCGTCATCTTTTCGGTATTCCCTATGATTAGACGCTTGCCGGCGATATTGATCTTGCCCGTAAACTTGGAAACATCTCCAAACTTGATAATTTGAGTACATCCACTGAAACTATCATAAAACATACCCGAGCCGGAAAGCTTTGCAAACGAATGCATACTATTATCTCTTGAATATCCGTTGTCATTATACCAAGCATGGGTATAATTCAAATATGGTGTCTCATTGTCTATTAGCACCAATTCCCACGGTATCGTGAGCGCGGAACTATCCGAATTCGGCAAACACGCGAACACACCCGTAAACTGGACCTTCGAGTTGCCGTTACCCCAATTCACCATGTCACTGGAAAGTTCCGTGCCGACATGATTATCAGAGGTGCGGAAACTACCATAATTCTTAATGATAATCGTTCCCTTCCAGTCGCTTGCCGAGAGTTGAGCGCGCAAATCCGCATTCGGAATCTCTCCTTCAGGCAAGGCAATGGTCGCGATGCCTTTGAGCGTCGAGGCCGCGAGATTCGTGACCTTAATCGAACCCGTGCCCGTAATCGACGCACTTGCATCAGTGATGGTCAGCGATGCGATTGCGATATCGTCGTTGAGCACGATCTCCGCATTAGCCGGAATCTCCACATCCGCATACGAAGCGGGAACCGCACCTGTGCTCCAATTTTCCTTGGTATTCCAATTGTTGTCCGCGCCTTCGCCCGTCCAAACGGTCTTCGTCATCGGCACAACCCAAATCTCCATCTTCTTCACCTCGTAGGCGTTGACCGCGAACTTCGTGTACTTGCTATTGTTTACGAAATCGCTCCAGTCCCAAGTGCACGCAATAGTATTGTTACCGCCCGCATTGTTGCGGTGCGTCGAGAACGAGCCGATGCCCAAATCCATCGCCGTATCGCAATTGAAGTTGTTGACGGCGAACACGGTTTCGGCCGCGAACTTCGTGAAGGTATCGACCGTTGCCTCGTCCGTGTAGCGGAAGACCTGCATTCCGCCCTTGAGCGTGCCGGCCGACATCTCAAGCGTATCGTTCCAACCAGTCCTACTCGAGTAAATGTCGTTGGGATAGCCGGCCTGCTCATTCCCATTCCAACCCCACGGCGTGAACTCTACGACGCCCGTCTGGGTTGTATCGACAACACCATTGTCTATCGTCGTATTCGTCACATTGGCACGGTTCGCGAAAACCTGAAGATTCGTCACCTTGGCCTTGTGAGCGCCCGATGCCGCAGTCGGAACGAGCAAGTTCGACAAGCTCGTATTGAACGCGTCCATCGATACCCATACGAATTGCGAGGGCTCGTTCGCGCGTTTCAACTCGAGGTAATAACCGACGCGCTTGATATCAACGCCCTCGACATCGGACCGATCGACCTGAATCGTAGGACCGTTCCCCTGCCAGTTGTCTCCCGAGCCAATGCCATCGATAATCGTGCCATTGGAGAACGTAACCGTACCATAGCGCAGGAATCCATCACGATAGGCCGCGCCAATATTCTCCTCCGCACCAGCGCCCTGGATCTCCACGAAGTCAGACGCGAGCGTTGTCGTATCGATCGCCGAAAGCGTTGCCGTGTAAACGCCGCCCTTCAACGTCGTACCCTGCGGAATCGCGAAACGCATCACCCGCTTGTCATCAGTGTCGACTGCGCCATTCTCGAAAGCAACCTCAACCGCATTACCGTCCACATCCGTACCCGCAATCGTCAAAGTCGCCGTCGCATCGTTATTAAGCGCCTTCGAGAAGCGAACGACAACATATCCGCTCTCCCCGTTATGGACATGGACCATCTTCGTATCGCCATCGACGATTTCGCCTATCGCCGTTGCCACGAAGCCCATGAACGATTTGGCAACCTTAATTGAGCCAACTTCATTCGGGTGCAGATGATCCGTCTTGAAGTAGGCGTCGGCATACGCGCCGAACTTACTGTTGACATCAATGAGCTTGACATTCGGAAGGTCGAACGGAGAAGCGATCTGGGCGCTCTTCTCGCGGAGTAACGTGTTGTAGGTATCGATGTAGCCGCGGCTACCACCAGCCGGCAACAGCGTGGAAACAAGGATCTTCGAATTCGGACGCATCTTGGCGATCTTCTTCACCATCGCATCCATCGAATCGTAGATGTTCTCCGCAGAAGGATTGTTCATCGAAAGGTCATTCACGCCAAGAAGAATCGTGATGACGTCCGGGTAGCCAGCGACCTGCAAGGTATTTTCAACATTGAAAAGCGCGCCTCCATGTGTGCCGTTGGAATCATGCGCAATCACACCGCCATACTGCGCCGCATGCCAAGCCCACGGACAGTCATCTGGCTCAACAGTTGCCATGTGGCCCGTGCGATAACCAACCGAACGAACACTCATACCCGCGTCCGTCAACTGGCTGTAGAGCTGATAACGATAGCCACCGCGCGTTTCCACATTGCCTTGATTAGAATGCCCCATGTACTGCTCGCCCTCGGTAATCGAATCGCCGATCGGGAGCCAAATCATCGTATCAGAAAGCTTCTTCCCGCCATATACAATCGTATGGGTGTCAGGATCATACGCCAATGCGCTGCTCTCACCCTTCGTCGTGACCTTGCCGTAGAGCGAATCGTCGGCAAAGACGAACGGAGTAGCGCCGATAACGGCCTCATCAAGGTCAACCACAAACCCGACGCTTTCGCCAACAGTCGCACCCTCGGCAACGGTAATGGTTCCGCCTTGCGATACGAGCGAGACACCGCTGATATTACCCGAGATGGTAGCGGCCGATGTAATATTAATCGAGGCGGCAGTTTCAGCCGAATTGATAATTTCGCCCACACCAGTCAACGTCGCGACAGTCGCCGTCTGCCCATTGACATCGAGCGTAGTGTTCGCCCCAATCGTGGTCGTAGCGGCCAAAGTACCATTCGCGCCCATCTTCCAAGTACCCGCGTCAATCGAGAGCGTCGGTATGTTGAACTCGCCAGTCATCTTGACCGTGCCGACGCCCGTCTTGTGGATTATCGTACCACTAAACTGCGCGCCTGAAAGACCAATTGTTCCCGAAATCAAAAGGTCGTAATCCGTGCCAGCGCCCTTGCCGACATTGATGTTGCGGGTGTACGAATTATTCGAATACGACCCATGCCAATTAGCCGCGAATTCTGCCGGAGCATTCGCTCCATTACCGCCATCGTAGACGATATTATTGCTATTGTTGCTATAGAATGTGACATTGCCACCCGTAATAGTCGTCGCCCCGACGCCTCCGAGAGTAATCGGCTTTTGGGTGAGGAATCCCGAGCCATCTGTCGCCCATGTATAGGCACCATTCAAATCGAGCGTACCGCCAGCGATGACCAATTCCGTACCAGTACTGATTTGGCTACCATAGAAAAGATGCGAATTGTCAAACTTCAACGTTCCTGCGCCAGTCTTCGTAATCGAGCCCGAACCTGTTATCGACGAAGTAACCGACAACTCCTTATTATCGGCAACATCAAAGGTTGAATTCGCGTTAATTTCAACAGGTAAGGTAGTCGAAATCGTAGCAGTATCATACGCACCGAGTGTACCGCCATTGAGGACAACCTTCTTCTGTTCATGAAAATCAATGCCGCCGACACCGACTTGTACGACTCCGTTATTGGAAATCGTGAGCGAACAATCGCCTTTGTCATAGCGAGTATTCCAATTGATGCCACGCGCTTTAAAGATTGCCTCAGTTGCGCCGCCGCCAACAGTCATCGCAATCGTGCCGTCTCTGCCGAACATGACATTGCCATTCTCTGCAATGATTGAGCCGCCAACGAGATTATACGTACAAACTGACGGCCAATGCGCAAAGAGAAGCGGCATCTCGCTCGTTGTGTCAGCTCCAGTATAACTATTTGACAAAGTCATCACACCTTTGTTCTGGGTGATGATTTGCCGAGGGCTTGCATCTCCATTTGTAACCTTGTTTCCGCAAATGAACGCCGAGGCGGAAATTCCAAAATCCCCGTCAAATATGATATTCTTGTCGCGGAACACTTGCACCTTCCCGTTCTCGTCGGGACTAATTGGACAAGCAATTTCAATTGTACCGGCAACGCTCGTCTGAGCATACGGAATATCATCGAGTGCCTTCGTGCCTTCGTAGCGATATGTCATGCCCGCGGCCGGAGCCGAGCCAAACGGTGCGATATTACGGTAAATACGCTTGTTCGCAACCGAAACATCGTTCCAGTTAAGCTTATCGAAATCGGCTTGAACCGGCACATACGCCCCATCCTTATCCTCGGCCGCAAGCGTCACCAAACCATCATCGCACTTCAAGAGGATGCTCGAGAAAGGAATCGTCTTGTCGATGATAAGTGCAAGCCCATCAGACTCAAAATCAAGTTCCACCAAACCGGTGTAACCGGAAGTAACTTGGCCTTCAACGTCGGTAATTGAAATATCTTCAGTTACCGTAATTTTCGGCGCAGTTATATCCTGATACGAAACCTTACCGTTTTGAAGATCAAATATGAGCTCCTTGCCCGAAAGCTTCACCCCTCCGACATAAATATTCGCGCCAGATATTCTTTCAGGTCCCGTAATCGTGCCACTGCAAAGCTTAAAGAACGACGGCTCCTCTTCGCTCGTTGGCTCGAATCCAGCCGGAAACTTGAAGGTCGTATTCGCGTCAACCGTAATACCACCAATGATATACGGATCGCAATCACTCGCAAGCGCGGAATAGTCAAGCGTCACATCGCCTGCCGCAATAAGATTCGCAACTGTAAGCGTACCACTGCCATGCATCTTGAGTACGGCATGCGTTCCCGTATCAAGGGTCGGATAGGCAGCGGTGTAATTAGTATTAATCGTCACATTCTTATTCGCAGCAATATCAAAGTTTACAGAACCAAAAATCGTAAACTTCGAGCTGTTGGCATTATTCGCTTGCCCACGCTGAATCTCAAAGGATTCATTAAAGACGAACCATGTATCCACACCTCCAGAAGTGCGCATATCGCCAATGCGAGTGGGACGGTTTCCGCTTGCCTTAAGAGAGAACCCTGTTGCACCGCTTTCAACAATAAGTCCACCAAATATCATATCATTATACGACCCGTCAATCGTCTTTTGATCAGCACCATGATTTGCCTCTACCCGAAGGACATAGTTTGGATCAACATGACTATCGAAGGTCGAATTGCCAGACCCGCAGAAGAGATGCCACGGCATGACAGCATCAGTGTGACCAGGTATTCCCTCTGTAGATTGATTATTTGTTACTTCAAACTTCGGTACGACCTCCTCGCCTAAAAGTCCATCAAAGAGAAGTATCTTACCGTTTGCGAAGTCAGCGTTCCCGCCATTCCATGTGAATATTGCCGGGTTGTTATCAAACCGTGAATAGAAGTCGCGCACTCCGTTCTTCACGAGATAGAGCGCGCCATCCTTTGCAAATGCCTCAAATCCAGTTGCATTCTCAAGCGTGTAAGTCGGCAGCGTCTTCGTAGAACCCGTCATCGTAATCAGCGCCGAACCATTCACGCCAGCCGCAACAATATCCGCGCAGTCAATCGTAACCGATCCGGTAATCGTGGAGCCGAACTTAAGTCCACCCACCGCCGGCTTAATCTTCGCACCCTCGCCGAACGTCGTCGCGCTCGCAAGCGTCCCCGCACCGCCAAGCGTGCCAAAAACCTTGATACCATCAGTTGCCGTCCAAATACTCGCATCGCCAACAGTTACAACTGAACCTTCACTCACATAAATCGACTTTTGCCCCTTGGTATCAATGTTATTACCAAAACCAATGCGCCGCCCCATTGTCAAACTAATTGATCCCGTAAATTCAGACCCATCTACAATGCGAATACCTTGTGTTGCAGGGCTTAATGCTCCGTCTGAAAACGTTCCATTGCCCGACAGTTTCGGGAAAACAAACACATCACTAGAATTGCCGTTGTTCTGAGTAAATGCGACAACATTTTCTTCATCAATAAGTTCGACATTCTTGAGCTGAGTTGTCCCATTCGCACTACCACCGTTTATTAACAAATAACCTTCTATACCAGTAAGTGCCACAGTAGAACCCGTATTGCCGTAATTGTCCAACTTAAAGCCGACATTGCCGCCAGTCTTGCCTGAGTTTAACACTCCCTTACCATACCCCTTAAGCCAAACCGTTCCGGTCCAAGCACTCGTAGTTAAACCACTCGGAGCCGTAGGAGCAGCCGTCTTAGTCGTATCAGTCGCTATGAACACAATCGTACCTGCACCAGCAATCGTGCAGTTCGCGATATTCGCATTCGCATCAACATTCACAATCGCGCCGGCAGGAATTTCGACTAAACCGGAAGTTGGAACTGCGCCGCCTTCCCAAGTGTCAGTATCGCTCCAATCAAGCGCGGCTTCGCTGAGTTTCGCCTTGGCCGGTAGGACATAAGAAACCGTCTTGGCGGACGAATCGAAGACCAAAGTCACGATAGCATCAACTTTGCCAATCTTGATATTTGCAATATGTGTCGTGCCGTTAAGCGCACCAGTTCCAGTAACCTTGGTGATCAGGTTGTCCGTCATACCGCCCTCCGGCAATGCAAATGTCGCATTGTCAACAAACGAAAGCGCGGGATGTGTCCCATCATAGCCACCTTTGCTGCTGACAACTAGTTCGCCATCTACGATTTCCAATCCCGACAGACTCTCGCATGCAAGCCCAATTGTGATAATGCCCGAACCATTCTTTATTAACCTTGGCGAGCCCGTCAAGACTGCTGATCTCTCACCAATTCCTGTCGCGCCGTTAGTATTGGTAAAGATTTCCCTGTCGTAGTTTGAGCGAATAGTGAGAGTACCTGTTACATTCGGCCAACCATAGTTCTCAAGCGAAGCGTTTTCACCGTTCAAAACAAAAACTGGATTTACCAACTTTGGATTCTTATTATTCTCGCCAATAGTGTAACGACCATCATTAACGCTGACTGTCGCATTATCTATTAGCGCAGTATTACTGTCAATATAATGGCGCATAAACCCTGGGCCATCCTTAACAAACATACCAATCGCACCAGTCAATGTCGAACCCAGCACAAAACTGTCGTCAACATTGAACGTGACCATACAAAAGTTATTGTCAAGGGCTCCGCCCGTCAAGCTATGACCGAAAGGATAAATCGTCGCATTATCCCCAGCCGCAATCGTTTCTGACAATGCAATATCCGCCCCGAGAATGATATCGCCGCCAGCTTCATACTTCGCCTTGAAACTCTCCGCATCAGTTGCGATGGCAGCCGTCTTCGCAAGATAAATCACATTGCCGCTAATAAACTCCCCATATCCAGTTGGAGCGTTTTCAATATTGACCGTATAGCCAGATGCCGCAGAATTCAGCGTCACGAGCGGCAGTATCGGCTCGTCGTTAATAACCATATCCGACACATCAATCGTAATTCCGCTCGGTGCCGTCAATGCGGCAGTAATCTTCAATCCACCATTCGTCGGCTTCAACTTCGCCCCTTCACTCAGCGTCGTCGCGCTCGCAAGCGTCCCCGCACCGCCAAGCGTGCCGTTCACGAAAATCCCATTCGTCGCCGTCCATGTTTTACCATTTGCAACTTTGGCAACATTGTCGCTCATAATCACGATACGTTTCGCATCGTTCCCGGTAGTCGCACCAAAAACAACTTGTTTGCCCTTTTGCATGTCAATATCACCGGCGAACTCAGTTCCATCCGTGATTTGAATACGTTGCGTAGCAGTATTATCATCCACCAGTTTACCCGAGCCAGTCAGTTTCGCAAAAGTAAAGAAATTACTCGAGTAACCATCCTTTAACTTAAGGGCATAATCACTACTCTCTCCATCCAACTCAACCGTTGCACTAACCGCCCCGTCCTTTGGAAGGTATCCGCAGAAATCCGTGACTTTTATAAACGAGGATGCATTACCATAGTTACCAAACTGAATTTCTCCATTAGTCGTCTTGTTCTTGAGCCACACAATACCAATCCAAGCTGTTGCTTGATAACTTGTCTTCTCATTTCCCGGCAACTTACCATCATAAACGACCGTACCCGAACCACAGATTGTCACGCCAGTCGGAGCCGCATTGATATCAACATTGACAATATCATTGTTACCAATAACTGCCACCTCATCACTTTGAGGAACATGACCAAGTGCCCATTTGGTTGGATCCGACCAATCCCCACTGCCACAACCTATCCATTTATTCGGCCATTTGAGATCTGAAAAGAAATTTGGATTGTTGTTTCCTGGTTCCGTGTCAACAAATACGGCAATACCAGTTATTTTCATTCCCTGAACCGCACCATAGCTCGTCGATCCAACACTGCCACTGAATCCACCAACGGCAATGCTATTATACAGACTGTCTGTCAATTGCCAAGAAGACGTATTCCAATATCCCTTGTATGCCCACCCTGAAGGTACAGAATTTACATAAGGATTGTCATAATATCTAATTGCGTTTTTACTATCAATACACACAGCATAACAACCAGCCCCTTCAGAAGGCGTGCAATCTGGAGTCAATGTATGAGTAAAACCAACTGTTGAAAGGTTACATCCTACTTCAGTCAATTTTTTAGAATTTTCGCCATCAGCCGCAATAGAAAAAGCATCTGGCCATGTTGTCGTTCCTTTGTTATATTGAAAACTCGCAAGCCCATACTTGCTTGCGCCAATCGTCATATTCTCATAGCGCACAACAACAGTCGGCTTTGAAACCCCAGACGAAATGTTAATTAACGCACCAAGCGTCGCTGAATCGCCAATTTGAATATACGATCCATCGGTGGCAATTGAATTGCCTGTGTTTGGCACAATTGTATATGTTTTATTATCTGTCCCATTTTTGCTATTCTCCAAAAAGTCACCGCTCCACACCGCGACAGGTGTTGCCGCCGCCGCTACCCCCCCCCCTGTTGCAAACAGTGCTGCGAGCGAGAGCGCCGCAGTGAGGAACGAACGAATCGTCTTTTTCATTTTTCCTTTTCCTTTGGTATTATTAATGTTCATATTTAAGTTCAAATGGTAGGGTTAAACGGATTAGGCAACCTTCACCGGTTTGAGTTTAACAATTCTACATCCAGGATATGTTTTTTCCTTAAGCGATTGACAATACGCATCAAGATCACCCTTGAATTGACGCGAAATGTCGCGCCGAATTTTGATGTATTCCGCGACTATCGGATCAGCGCACATTGTCGTACACCTCCAAGAACTGTTCGGGCGTCAGAATCCTTGGAACCGCATAGCCCGATTTTGCGATTTCCCCATAAACTACCGGCAAAGTAGACGGATTGTTGATATGAGTACAATTCCACGTTAAAAGAACATCCATACCATAAACTGCAGCCGTCGCAACATGTAACGCGTCGGTCAACTGATTTTGAGGAATTGATTTTAGCGAAAGAAACTTCTTTGCTAACGAGATGACAAGCGCCTCATCAACATCAATCATTTTTGCTTGCTGATTAAACTTGCATCGGCGATCGGCAGCATCTTGATCGCCTTTCTCGTTTTCATCAAACACATACTTCGAGACATAACAATCGCACCTCTTCATCCATTGCTCTACCCACTTTGAAGTCAACGATTGCTTACGCGCCACCTCAAGATTAGACGATGTACGCCCCGTGGCATAGCCCGAGATGGTGCTCTCCAGATAAACTTTTAACTTCTCTATTGTCTTCTTCTTCATCGTCAGCATCTACATTCGTCAGCCCTTAGTGCTACGCAATCGCCGCAGTGAGGAACGAACGAATCGTCTTTTTCATTTTTCCTTTTCCTTTGGTATTATTAATGTTCATATTTAAGTTTAAAATTGATTTACACAAGCGCAATATTAGTCGATCGTAGCGCACACCGCTCCCGGAAAGCGCGCATAGCGTCGTTTGCATGCTCAACGATCTTTTCCAAATCATAACCGCACTCTTTCGCAATCTGATGACGAATGCGCCGAACTTCTGCAACTATCGAATCCTTTTTCATTATTTTTTCCTCCATAAAGATATTTTCAATGTATGTTTGCGGAGTCATGATTTGCGGACACACAAATCCACTACCCCTAAACTACTAACGCAAATAGTAGCAAAATGTCACAACCACTGTCAAGTGGAAGCGAAGATCAAGAAATAGGATTTATCACCGCTCCGTCTCAGGCAATGGAGATGGGATGCGCTCACGAATAATGAGCGAGGGATTGCTTTTAAGCTCGTCAATAAGCGCTTTTGCCGACTCCGATGTCTCTGTCGCATCGCTCAGTATCTTTTCAAACTCACCTTGACGCGATTCAACCATAATCCTCAGACTTTCCATCGCCTGTGCCATTGACTCTACCGAAGTGCTAATATTATTCCATGCAGCGTCTAAATCCATCTTGTTAATCTGATTCATTACCCGCGTTGCCGAATCTGAGAAGTTGTCCAAAAGCGAAGCAGTTGCAGGAATATAGCAGTACCGTGGTACCCAACTAATTGGCAGCGGTTTGTCAGCCACATCCTTAGCATAGTAGTCAATTTCAATATGCGACAATCCCGTAATCCCGCTTGCGCTTACCGACACTCTTAGTCCACGCTTCACCATTGACTGGATAATTTCATCAATTTGCGAAATTTCATATCGATATGGCAAGATTTTGGACTTCGGGAAAGACATTAGGATATAAATACGCTGTGCATCATCAACCCCTACATCGTAGAGATTGCTAACAAAGTTGATTTCTTTGACCTCCCCGATTTTAACTCCGCGGAAATTAACTGCGCTACCAACCGAAAGACCGCTTATTGGCTTGTCGTAATAGGTCTCAACCATATATTCATACTCGCTTGAGCCAGCTTTGCCGATATAAATCAGTACTCCGACAATCGCAATAACGCCTGCAATGACTGCAAGCCCAATCTTGGTATAAGATGCATGATTATCATTAGCCATGGTATTCTCCTCTACTGAAAAACTTTCTTATGAACGGATCTTCACTCGTATCTCTAAGCTCACTGGGCTTACCAAGCGCTATCATTCCCCGACGCGCCTTATCGAACATTGCCACTCGATCAGCAATCTTGAAGATGCTGGGCAATTCATGAGTAACTACAACAAAAGTCATTTTCTTTTCATCCCTGAGCTTAAGGATGAGATCATCTAACGCAGAAGAGGTTATGGGGTCCAATCCTGCCGATGGCTCGTCGAGAAATACGACTTCAGGCTCTAACGCCATTGCTCGCGCAATCGCTACGCGCTTACGCATGCCTCCCGAAATCTCGCTGGGCATTTTATTCGCCGCGTCCACCAACTCCACATCTTTAAGTAGCTCCATCGCCCGCGCAATACGCTCCGCCTTTTTAAAGGTAGAAAACTCCTCCAAAGGCAGAAGTACGTTCTCTAAGCAACTCATCGAACCAAAAAGCGCTCCCGATTGATACATAACGCCAATCTTGCGGAAAAGTTTATCGCGCGTTTGCGCCGACCATTCCATTCCCGCAACTGTAAGGCGCCCCGCTAAAATGGGGTTTAGCCCAATCATGTGCTTCATAATGGTTGATTTGCCACAGCCAGATCCACCCAAAAGAATAAACACCTCGCCTTTTGCAATCTCAAAGGTGACATCCTTTAAAATCACTGCATCAGGATACCCAGCATCAACATGCCTTAGCGAGATTATATGTTCCATACGTATGAAAGTACTGCTAAAATACCATCTGAAATCGCAATCGCAATAATGCCACCGACTACTGCTTTGGTTGCCGAAACGCCAACACCATCTGCGGTTGACTTTGTACGCATCCCCGCCGAACAGCCGATTAGTCCCACGAGCAAGCCAAAAAGCGCACTCTTGGCAAGGCCAAAGACAATCATAAAAATAGTTGAAGATGCCGTTACATGATTCCAAAACACTACTGACGGCACTCGCATCATCTGCAAAACTAACGCACCGCCAAATAATCCCGCAACCTCCGCAAAGATAGTAAGAATCGGCATTGCCAAGGTAGCTGCCAAAATGCGAGGCAAAACGAGAAATCTAACTGGTGTAAGACCCATCGTAGTCAACGCATCCAGCTCTTCATCCACTTTCATCGTACCAATCTCAGCGGCAAACGCACTTCCCGAACGACCCGCAAGGATAATGGCAGTAACAAGTGGCCCTAACTCCCGAAACAGCCCAATTGCGAGCAAGTCGGCAACATACACCTCAACTGCAAACATCTTTAATGCCGCTGCACTTTGAAAAGCGAGAATCACTCCTAACAAAAACCCAATTCCCGTTGAAATCGGCAGCCCATCAAAACTCGCACGTTGAAATGCGAGCATTGAATCGGCAAAACGAAATTGCTTGGGATGACGAATTAACGAAAATAGCGACACTGCCGTCTCCCCAATAAACGCGACGCTTTCCCGCGCATTGCGTACATATTCGACGCTTGCCTTGCCAATCTCCGCTATTTTTTGCATCAAAGCGCCTTTAAGGCCGAAGTAATTGCCGTAGTAAATGCTTCGCTAAATGCTACTGAGTAGTCGCGCTCAATCTTGGCCGTACCTGCGCCAGCACTCATCGCAATAATCTCACGATTGCGGTTCAAAAGTTTAATTCTTAGCTCTACTAAAGCTTCATGCGATTCCTTGCGACAATCAAATGCGAGGCGCGTAATCGTCACTTCCGCTGCAATCTCACTTTTGGCTGCCGAACTTGAGCCCACTACTTGCGAGAACTTTTTCGATGCCATAAATGCCTCGATTATAGGACCTTTTAAAAGCTGCGCTGGCAAAGCGGCAAAACGATTATAGGGATCGCGAGCAATCGAGCCGTCAGCACGTAAAACAGCAAACTCACGGACATCGTAAGGCGCATTTACGACGACTTGCAGTAGACGAACTGCCCCATAAGCAGTTCGACAGCACTCCCCACGATCAACAAAACCTATTGACCAATCAACAATTTCCAGTGGACTTGAAGTAAGGCATCCAGCAAGCACTGGAACAAGCAACATAGAGATTAACTTTTTCATAACTTCATTATACTATAAAAAATAGGCGCAGGTCAATTGACCTACGCCTACGAAATTCACGATACTCCCCAAAGGAGTCCCGTGATTGTCATTAAGCGAGAACTGCGTCCTTCGCAGCCTTCGCAACGCGGAACTTGACGACCTTCTTAGCAGCAATCTTGATCGTCTCGCCGGTCGCAGGATTGCGGCCCATACGCGCCTTGCGGCTAACCTTGATGAGCTTGCCGAGGCCTGGGAGAACGATGCCCTTCGGGCCCTTCGCGCCAGCATAAGCAATCTTAAGGAGCTCATCGTATGCAGCAACTGCCTGCTTCTTGCTGATTTCTGCAGCAGCAGCAATCGCCGCCATAATCTCGCTCTTAGTCTGAATCTTAGCCATTTTTTTGATCCTTATTTGTATCACTAGTGATGCACTTGGGAACCATTCCCTTGTGTCTAAAACATAATTTACTATATTTTATTGGGTTTGACAAGGGGGAAATTGTGCTTTTTTAAAAATTATTCTACCATAGATAGTAGATGAATTTTACCAAAATGCAAAATGTAATACTAATCGTTGACTTTAGGACAGCCTAAAAACCCAACATCTTGGGAGCAGCTTTCTTTTGCATACGGACAGCGAGGATGAAATGCACATCCACTCGGCCATGCCCAAGGTGGAGGAACCATGCCTGGGATATCTTTTAGTTTCGCATCCTTCGGCGAGTCAATCCGTGGAACAGCCGCAAGGAGTCCTTCGGTATAAGGATGACGAGGTGATTTTAGAATCAAATCAGTCTCGCCTTTCTCCACAATTTCTCCTGCATACATCACATAAACAAACTTTGAATAAGTAGCAACCAACCCAAGATTGTGGGTGATAAGTACAACTGCCATTTTGCGCTCATCAGCAATTTGATAAATAAGCGACAAAACTTCCTTTTGAGTAGTTACATCCAGCGCAGTGGTTGGCTCATCTGCGATAAGCAAATCAGGGTTTTGCGCAAGTGCCATAGCAATCATCACGCGTTGCTGTTGTCCCCCTGAAAGTTCGCAGGGATACTTTCTATCATCGTTCGCCTTTAGTCCTACCGACTCCAAAAGCTCCCCCACTTTTGCCTTTGAATTTTGTTTTTCACTCCTTAAACCCTCCGCAATCTGATTGCCAACTTGCATTACTGGATTTAAAGACTGCATAGGGTTTTGAAAAATATAAGCGATACGTGGCGAACCGATAATTGCGCCCGATATCTCCGCACGATCTACAAGTCCGCCCAATGCAAGCGCAGTTAAAGACTTGCCTGAACCCGATTCGCCGACAATCGCAACTCGTCCATTTTCTGGGATTTCCAAAGAAACTCCCCTAACGGGAACGGATATGCGCCCTTCAAGTTTAAATGCGATACGAAGATTATCTACTTTTAGCAGCATTACTTACGCCTCATCACAAGTTTGGATGCAAGCACATAGATAATCACCAACAAAACCGCACCACCGATTACGAGCGGCAAATGTGCACTTGCCATATCGCGCCCTTTAAGGCAAAGCTCCAAATAGCTTATCTCGCGCGCATTTTTGCCAATCGCATAGCCCGCAAAAGTAAGGATAGTCGTCCAAATGCCTGCGCCAAGCGCAGTAAAGAAAGTAAATGGTCCTAACTTCATTCGTGCAATACCCGCTGGAATGGATATTAGTTGACGAATAACTGGCACTAATCTACAAACAAAAGTTGTCATTGCGCCATACTTGTTGAAGACCTCACAGGATCGCTCCAAGGGCTCGCGTTTGATGAAAAAGTATTTTCCATACTTTTCCAAAAAAGGCTTTCCTACCCAAAGCGCAAGATAATAGTTCACAAACGCACCCGCAAGCGAACCTAAAATCCCTACTAAAATCGCAAGCAACGTAGCTACCATCGGAGAACTAAATCCCAACTCACCACGCGCAGCTAAAAACCCTGCAGGAATCATCACCACTTCCGACGGGAAGGGTATAAAGCTCGACTCAATTGCCATAAAGACAAAAATAAATACTAAGCCCCAAGTTGGTGCCAAAGCGGCAATCGAATCAAGATGTGCAGCAATCGTCTCTAACATAATTGATACTCCTTAAATCTTTCACGCCCCGTACCACCGCGCGACCACGCCTTCACAATTTGGTGTGCAACTATGAGGTCCTCAGCGCTCTTAAGCGATGGAATCATTGCGGTAGGCCCTGGCAAATCTGAAAACTCAATCACCGTTGAGTTACGCTGATAGTCCCGTAAAATTGCATTTTCCCTTTGATCGCGCCCTAAAAGCAGACTGCTTCCGTCTTTAAGTCGAAAACGACGACCAATTGGCAAAAGCCGTACGAGTGCAAGCTCATCAAAACCCTCGTGATCCATGAGATCTTTAAGCTTGTTACAAAACCCAGTTTCCGTAAGTTTACAACCGCCCGCAGGCGATGGATAGTCAACTATTCCAAATTCTTCTGCGAGCGCAATTTGCCGTTCTCGACCACGCCCTGAAATATCTAAAAGCTTATCCCGATTGATCTTGCCTTCAATTTCGGGAATGGTTGGTTCAAGTAGTTTTGCTGAAAGTGGTCGAACAAGTCGACCTTTCATGCCCGAAGACTTTTCTACTACCGCAAGTGATTGACGGTTTTGACTCATTGGCCGCTGACCTTGCACCTCACCAGTCGCAACAAAATCATAGCCAAGTTCATTCATCAATTCCCCTGCACGTTTAATCATCAGCGCGTGGCAATCAATGCACGGATTCATCGCTCCACCAAAACCATGAGGCGGATTCTTAATTAGTCCAAGTTCGTCCTTAAGAAAATCAATAACATGCAACTTTATCCCAAGATTCGTAGCCGCCTTACGCGCACTCGTTGAATCAAAAAACGGACTTTCAAAGACAATCGCCTCCACCTGAGCGCCTGCATGCTCAAGTAAACGAATAGCGAGTTGGCTATCCAACCCTCCACTCATCAAGGACAAACCCTTTGCGCCGCCCATTAGAATTTACGCTTACGCGAAAGCACGAAAAATACCGCACCAATGAGGACCGTCAACAATCCCGATATCCCCATCACAATGGAAAAAGCATGAATATTGGACTGAAAAGGAAGCGAAATATTCATACCATAAAGCGAAGCGATCAAAGTCGGCACCGCCAGCATAATCGTTGCCGCCGTTAGGTACTTCATCACATTGTTGAGGTTGTTGTTAATCAACGAGGCAAAAGTATCCAAAGTACCATTCAAAATGTTTGCGTGAATAGTCGCAGTCTCCAACGCTTGCTGATATTCAACCATTGCATCCTCCAAGTAATCTCGATCATCTTCGGATAGCGTAATTTGTCGCGCCGTATTGGCACGCGCAAGTGCGATAGTATCAGCTTTGAGCGAAGTAGTGAAGTAAACAAAAGTCTTTTCGATTTGGAAGAGTTTTAAGAGCGCTGAATTAGAAATTGACTCATGAAGCTCATCTTCCAATACAACTGTACGCGAATGAATGTCGTTAATGTAACGCAAGAAAAGCACCCCTGCGTGCCACAAAAGTCGAAACGCAAAACGATAGCTATCCGAAGGTGGGCAAACTCGACGAATTTGATCCAAGAAAGCCGTCGTAACTGGAGTAGGCACACTGCAAACCGTAATTACCGTTTGATTAAAAAGAATAATACCCAGTGGCACCGTACGATACGGAATGACACTATCATCATCCTCAATTAAATGAGGCACATGCACAATAAGCAAGGTCGCACCATCTTCAGAGTCAAAACGCGGACGTTCGCCCGCATCCAACGGATCGGTTAAAAAGTCACGCGGTACTCGAGAATGCGTTAAAACCGCTTCCAATTCAGTAGTCGTCGGATCGACGAGATTTATCCAACATGATGGAGAGAACTCCGAGGCCTCTTTAAGCCCTCCAGTTTCCCAGCGATAGATTGTCATCATGGGTGCACCTCGCTTATCTTAGCCCAGCTGGCTCAAGAATCGAATGTCGTTTTCGTATAGCCAACGAATATCAGGTATTCCGTATTTAATCATCGCAATTCGTTCAACGCCAAAGCCAAACGCATAGCCCGAAACTTTCTCAGGATCATAACCAACGTGCTGAAATACTCTTGGGTCTACCATCCCTGCACCCGCAACTTCAATCCAACCTGATTGCTTACATACATTGCAGCCCTTGCCTTTGCAAACATGGCAAGTAAAATCGACTTCGACTGAAGGTTCGGTAAACGGGAAGAAATGTGGACGAAAACGTACTGTAACTCCATCACCCATCATTTCTTTGGCAAAATACGCCAAGACGCTCTTTAAATCTGCGAGCGAAACTGGCTTGGTGTCCGTATAATCCACATAAAGCCCTTCAATCTGATGAAAGTTAGCTGAATGCGTAGCATCTGTCGTGTCGCGCCGATAAGTACGACCAGGACAAATAACTCTAATCGGTGGCTTATTACCCATCATCGTCCGAATCTGTACGGGCGAGGTCTGAGTACGTAAAAGACAATCTTCACCAAACCAAAAAGTATCGCTTCGATCCATTGACGGATGATGTGGCGGGGTGTTGAGCGCCGTAAAATTGTTGAACTTATTTTCCAATTCAGGGCCGTCTGCAACCGTAAAGCCAAGCCGCGCAAAAATTGCCGCCGTCTCCTCTATGACCCGCGAAAGCGGATGCTTAACCCCGAGTTGCCACCATCTTCCCGGCAAGGTCAAATCGCCTGAAAATTTCTTTTCGCTAACGCCTGATGTTGATTTCTCGTTGAGCGCTGCTTCAAACTCCGCCTTCCATAATTGCACCGCTTTGCCAAATGCTGGACGCTCATCTTTAGGAACATCCTTCATTGCCTTAATGAGTGCAGGAATCGAACCATTGCGACCAACATACTTAACCCGCAAAAGTTCAACTGCCGCCAAGTCTTTTGCGCTCTTGAGCTCTTCTAAGCTCTTTGCTTTCGCATTTTCAAGTTCATCCAAGGTCATTTTCTGCCTCCTTGTGCCTTTAGGCAAGACGGGCCAACGCTGATGCAATTCCTGTGTAACTCGCTGGCGTAAGTTTAAGTAGCCGCTCCTTATCCAACTTGGGCAAGGGTAAAACTTTTACAAACTCGCGCATTATCTCGGCATTCACCCTTCGTCCGCGAGTAAGTTCTTTGAGCCGCTCATAAGGATGGTCCATCCCAACTTTTCGCATCACGGTTTGAATGGGCTCAGCGAGAACTTCCCAATTATGATCTAAGTCGTCCATAAGCCGCTCACGATTGAGCTCCAACTTACCAAGACCCCTCTCTGTTGAGCGAATCGCAATGAGCGTATAGCCAAATCCCACGCCCATATTCCGCAAAGTCGTCGAATCCGTAAGATCGCGTTGCATCCGCGAAATTTGGAGTTTGCGCGCCATAAAGCCCAATACTGCATTGGCCAAGCCTAAATTACCTTCGGAGTTTTCAAAGTCAATTGGATTTACTTTATGTGGCATCGTTGACGAGCCAATCTCGCCTTTAATTGTACGCTGTTTAAAGTAACCCATTGAAACATACATCCATACATCGCGATCAAAGTCCAAAAGCACACCATTCCAACGCGCTATCGCATCAAAGAGCTCAGCAATTCCATCGTGCGACTCAATCTGCGTCGTGAGCCGATTTTGACGAAGCTTAAGTGAAGTAATAACCTTGTTGGCAAGTTTCTCCCAATTAACCTCGGGATACGCCGAAAGATGTGCATTAAAGTTACCTACTGCGCCATTCATCTTGGCAGGCATCACCAAGCGATCAATCTCGGCTGCCTGACGTTTAAGTCGCTGGCTAACTACTGCGAGCTCCTTACCAACTGTTGTTGGCGAAGCCGGCTGACCGTGAGTATGCGCAAGCATTGGTACTTTGGCATAACGCTTGGCCATTTGCACAATCGTCCGCGTCATTGAGTCCATTGCCGAGCGGATAACCCGCTTTCCATCGCGAAGCATTAATGCATGCGACATATTATTAATGTCCTCGCTCGTACAACCAAAGTGAATAAACTCACTGCGTTTGGCAAGTGAAGTTTTGGCAACCTTCTCTTTCAAAAAGTACTCAACCGCCTTCACATCGTGATTAGTCGTCTTTTCAATTGCCTTTACGCGCTCAGCATCTTTGACCGAGAAATTATCCGCAATTTGATGAAGCATTTTACGCTCCGCCATAGAAAGCGCTTTACACTCCTTAATTCGCTTTTCATCACAAAGCGCTTCCAACCACGCACACTCCACAAGTACACGCCGACGAATTAAACCAAACTCCGAAAAGATTTCGGTCAACTCCGCACACTTTGATGCATAGCGTCCATCGATTGGACTTATCGCCAAAAGCTCATTCATTTTACATCAATTCCTTAGCCGCTTTATAAACGTTGTCCACCGTAAAGCCAAATGCTTCCGAAAGCACCTTGTAAGGTGCAGAAGCACCATAGTGATCTAAAGTTACATAACTCGTGGAACGAAAATCAATCCTAAAGCGATCCAGCCCAAAGCGAGTACCTGCCTCCACAATCACCCGCTTATGCATCTCTTGCGGAAGCACAAAGCAACGATATTCAGAGGTCGTTTCCCGATGAAAACGTTCCACGCAGGGAAATGATGCCACTCTAACCGACTGACCGTCCTCTTTCCAAAGCCGCTTGGCTGCTTCAATTGCCAAATACACTTCCGAGCCCGTTGCAAGGAAAAGAATCGTATCTTTGGTTTGCTCGCCCGCCTGGTAAATCGCATATCCACCCTTGGCCACACCTTCGGCGTTTACACCCTCCAAAAGTGGCACGTTTTGACGCGTAGTCAATAAGCAACTCGGTCCTGTCTTGTGCTCAAGAATCTCCGCCCAAGCAAACGCTGTCTCATTTGCATCGGCTGGACGCCAAGTCATAACATTGGGCATAGCTCTTAAAGCGGCCAAATGCTCCACTGGCTCATGCGTAGGACCATCCTCACCCACGCAATAACTGTCATGGGAGAAGATATAAATTGACGGAATGCACATCAGCGCCGCCAATCGAATTGCAGGACGGCAATAATCGGAGAACACAAAGAATGTCGCTCCATACGCCCTAAACGACTCATCAAAAGCAGTAATGCCGTTAATGATTGCAGACATTCCAAGCTCACGAATACCAAAGTGAATATTGCGACCAGTAAATGAACCTGACGCGATATCGCCCAAACCCTTCAAAATGGTCTTGTTTGACGGCCCTAAATCCGCACTTCCGCCAATGAGTCCTGGAATGATTGGTGCAATCGCATTCATAACCGAGCCACAAGCTGAGCGTGTTGCCACAGGTTTAGCAGGGTCAAATGCAGGAAGCATCTTTAAAATTTCCGCCTTGGTCGGGAAGTTTACCTTAGCACCATTAAGCTTAGTCGCCTTGACCGATTTATTGCGCAACCGATGACATTTGGCTGTACGCGTAGCAAAAAGCGCATACACTTCATCTGGCACATAAAAGCTCTTTTCAGGATCAAAGCCCAACGCACGCTTAGCGCCAACGACTTCCTCTGCGCCGAGCGGTGCACCGTGACAATCAGCAGTATCTTGCTTAGTAGGCGCGCCAAATCCAATATGGGTCGAAGCAATAATGATAACGGGTTGACCAGTTACTTTCTTCGCACGACGATAAATAGCATCAATCGCCCTGTGGTCGTGTCCATCAACTTCAAACACTTTCCAACCATAGCTCTGAAAACGCTTTTTAGTATCGTCCGCCATTGCGAGCTTAGTGTCACCCTCAATGGTAATATGATTGGAGTCGTAGACGAGAATAAGATCATCGATCTTCATCGCACCTGCCCAACTGCAAACCTCGTGGCTGATACCCTCTTCTAAATCGCCATCACCACAAAATACCCACGTCTTATTGTTAACTGCAGTTTTCTTAGCGGCAAGAGCAAGTCCAATACCCATCGCAATGCCTTGCCCCAATGGGCCAGTCGTCACTTCCACGCCAGGCATAAGTCCACGCTCAGGATGTCCTGCGCAACGTGAGCCAAATTGACGGAAACTCTTGAGCTCATCCATCGTAAGCGAGCCCATCCCTGAAAGATGAAATAGCGCATAAACTAAAGATGATGCATGCCCGCCTGAAAATACAAGGCGATCACGCTCCGCCCACTTAGGATCTTTGGGGTCAACATTAAGATGTTTAAGCCAAAGGACACTTGCGAGATCCGCCATCCCCATGGCCGCTCCTGGATGACCAGAGGCGGCCTTTTCAATCATATCTGCGCACAAACAGCGAATCGTATTCGCTACCAATTTGAATTCTGTATCAGTCAGTTTCATAATGTAAGGGGCATTATACCAAATTTGCCCAAACTTCGCCACCCGACTTACTCGTATTCCTGCATTTCCGCTTGTACTCGTTTTTTAGTAGCTTCATCAGGGGCGACAACAATACCACGCAGACGATAGGGCGCCCAATTATTCGTCCAAGTAGTATCCTCAAATGGCTCATCAAACTTCGCCTGATTGGGCATTACATCATCTGTCGTTCCTGCTCGTCCATCCGCTCCCTTGGAGTAAAGCACGGGATATCCGCCCTCCTCGCGCTGCTCATAAACATATTCGTTGCCCCAAGGATCAGGGACGATATGGTTTACGTACGGTCCATCCCACCCTACTTTAGGGTATGATTTAAGCGCCAAAACTCTAAGGCCTTCCTCGTTGGATGGATAATCTCCCACATGAAACTTATATCGCCCAAGCGCAACCGAAAGCGAATCAATCGCCTTTCGCGCATTAAGCATATTACGCTCAATTCGTGCTTTGCTAAGCGTCAATTTACCATCCTTGGCCGCCGAAAGGATAAGAGCTCCCACTAATAGCAACACAAAAATAACCATCCCATAAAAAAGTGGCCCCTTTTTCAGATTAGGCGCTCCTCCTGTAAGCTCCGCCCGCTTTAGCTCGTATTCCCGCGCAATTGCCCTAATTGCCGCTCGACTAGATTTTTTTCTTATCATTTTTCAATATTGTCACGCCAAACTACATTGTCCGTGGAAATCCACGATTGGAGCTTCTTTCCTGGACAATTAAACGTATTTTTCTCTACCGTAATATTGGCATGATACGCCTTCTTTTGCGCCCTCAAGTTTTTCACCATCGGATAAGCCGTAATTACCGCATCACAAAATTGATAACCCGAGGTCAGGCAATCAATAAAGGTGTTGTTTCTAATTGTCACATCTCGGCACGCACCTGACTCGTACCATCCAGCTGCATCACCGGCAAGCAAAATCGCCGTTCCTGAAACGTGATCAAAGACATTGCTCTCAATGAGGACTGGTTTATTAGTCGTAAAAAGCGTACCCCGTGCACGGTTATTCGCAACTTTATTGCTCGAGAAAATCACCGATGGCTGCCAAGTAGCATTTTCCACCGCATCGCCCACTTTATAGCTATTAAGCGCTTCTTTATCATCGATAGTAATAATTGCCGTACGCGGATTGGGCATTTCAAAGGCAATCACTTTAGACTCCGCACCTGTTTCTAACGTCTCAGCGTTAATGAAACGCAGTATCTCGCCTGGTGCGAAAGTCTCGAAGCCAATTGACTGCCCATGAACATAGCGACAACGAAGTTTATTGTCGGCCAACTTCTCCTCAATCCTGAGACAAGTCGAGTGGACGTTGATCGCATCATCCATCATCCCCGCAAAGTATGAGTTCTTAAAGACAATCTTGCCCTTGCAATTTGAGAAATGCGTAGCATCTGCCGTAGTCGAACAAATTGAACCCGGCCGCGGACAAACTCCACCATTCAAAAAAGCGATATCCGTCGAGCGTTGCCCCAACACTCCCATGCCGTGTGCAGCATGGATAAACACCTTGTCCATCTTGGTGCGATTGGCGCGATATAGACAAATCGCTGGCTCAGGTCTGCGCCCTGTACGATAAGAGATATAGTCGCCCACCTTCGCTTTCTCCCTGCGGAAATTATCTCCCGTCCCTGGTACAATGGATTTCGTATCCTTGTCCCAGAGCATCTTGATTGACGCTTCTTCATAACACCCCTTGACTACCCATTCGATGTCAAAGCTCCCATCACTTTTAATTGCGGTAATCTTAGACTCACTAACCGTCGTTTCCGCCCAATCTATTGCGATATTTTCCAAAATGATATTATTGGTATCCATAAGCAAAATACCCAGTGACTCACCGTGAAAGATAAACTTTGCACCTTTACCTTCGGCTTTTACCGTTAAGTTCTTTATCCCAGTAATTGGGAGCTGCACGGTGCGAGGAATGGGCTGGTCGTGATTGGAAATATAAAACGAAGGATGAGCTGCTGAGGTATTATAAAAATGATACGTTCCCTCAGCCAATCGAATCAAGGTATTATCCTTAACTGCACTCATAAACTTCGCTGTCATATCATTTTCACCATTCGGCGAAAGCTTGACTATCGTTAAAATTGCAAGCAATATTCCGTGCATTGTTGTCACCTCCTTAATTTATCCGTTCAATAATAAGATCGTCCACTACTGGTGCTTCTGTGGAAATAGCAAACGCCTTATATAGTTCGGCAGCTGCACGTTCAAGCCCTTCGGGATCGAAGGATTTCTCCAAAGTTGCCAAAGGTGCGCCAACCGCCACCTTATCACCAACCTGTACGGCAAGGGTGATTCCTGCTAAAGGATCGATCTTGTCTCCAGCTTTTTCACGCCCCGCTCCAAGCGACAAAGCAACTCGTCCAACCTTCTCCGCATCAATCGCACTCACATAGCCAGACTTCATTGCCTGAATCCTAAACTTAAAAGTTGGCTTGGTAAGTAAATTGTTAAATCGTTCCAAATCTCCCCCTTGCGCTTTGACCATCGCCTCAAACTTTGCGTATGCCAAGCCGTCTTTAAGGCGATCATCGCAAAGTGTACGTGCCGCTTCAAGTGGCATATCTTTAGCAAGTGAAACCATGAGCGAAGCAAACTCAATACAAAGCTCGGTAATTCGTTTAAGCCCCGCTTCACCTTCACCCCGCAAAATCTTGATCGCCTCTTCAACTTCATTGGCATTACCAACTGCATAGCCCAAAGGCGAGTTCATATCCGTTACTAATGCGGCAGCCTTTCGTCCTGCCGCTTTAGAAGCACCGACCATGGCACTGGCAAGCGCCCGCGCCTCGTCAGTCGTCTTCATGAACGCGCCTACACCTGTTTTTACATCAAAGACGAGCGTTTCTGCACCCTCTGCCCACTTCTTCGAGAGAATCGAACCACAAATAAGTGGAATAGAAGTGACCGTGCCAGTTACATCTCTTAGTGCATAAAGCTTTTTGTCGGCAGGACAAATCTCAGATGTCTGCACGGTCATTGAGCAACCAACTTCCGCAACAACGCGCTTATATTCTTCTAAAGTAAGCGACGCATTATATCCAGGAATAGTTTCAAGTTTATCCGCAGTTCCGCCAGTAATTCCTAACCCACGTCCCGTAAGCGAGGGAACCGCAACTCCACATGCTGCTGCAAGTGGTTGGATGATCAATGAGAGCTTGTCGCCAACACCGCCCGTTGAGTGCTTATCCGCCGTCGGTTCATTCAAATCCTTCCACTCCAACATCGCGCCTGAACGCATCATCGCATCGGTAAGATCCGCCGTCTCGCGTTCGTTCATCCCCTTACAACAAATCGCCATGGCCAATGCGCTCATTTGGTAATCAGGAATCTCTCCTTTAACAAAGCCGTCGATAAACTCACGAATCTCCGCGCTTCCCAATGCACGACCCTCACGCTTTTTATCTAAGATTAATTTTGCGACCATTTTACCATCTCCTCATCATGAGCGGATTGTAAAGTGCACGACGCACTTCCAATAATTCTTCAGGTATCTCTTGTAAGAAAATTGAAGGCTCGACGGGAAATACTCCACCATCGGCCATTTTTCGAATTTGTGGTGAATATAAGTAAAGTTGATCTTTAGCGCGAGTAAGGGCTACATAAAATAAGCGTCGCTCTTCGTCCATACGACCTTCTTCGGTTGCCTTACCGCTTGGAAACATTCCTTCCGAAAGCCAAGGCACCATCACTACTGGCCACTCCATTCCCTTGGCTTGATGGACAGTTGAAAGTGTCACTTCATCAGCATCATGCTCAAGACGCTTATCGTCCAAGTTGGTCAAAAGCGCTACATCAGCCAAAAACCCTTTTAAGCCCTTTTCGTTATTCGCAATTTGGCTTGCCAGCTCCTTAATATCATTAAGCCGTTCCGTCGCATCCGCTTCTACCCACTCACGATTTAAGTGCTCCTCGTAATATAAGTCGCAAAAATCCTCAATAATTTCACCGACCGCATTCACTTCTAACTGTTCAACTGCCGCCTCGAAACATTTGGCAATTACTTTCCAATAAGGCTTGGCTTTAGCACTCAAAAGATTAGCTACCGCCTCGCGATCTTCGGCGCGACTACTATCAAAGCGATGAGATAGTTTTTCCCAAATCTTTGTTGCGCCCTTCTCGCCTACACCTGGCAAAAGACAAAGGAAGCGCAAAAATGAAAGCTCGTCCGTAGGTTGCACCAAAAGCCTTAAATATGCAAGAATATCTTTTACATGCAATTGCTCAAAAACGCCAATTCCCGAAGTAATTCGAAACGGAAGACGCATCTTAGTGAGCATCATTTGAATCTTAATTGACTGGAAGTGACTGCGATATAAAACCGCAATATCTCGATAGCGGTAGCCCAAATCCCTTAACTGATTGATGGTACGCACCATTTCGCTGGCTTGCACTTCATCGTCATACACTTTTGATAGCGCTGGCTTATCTAACGAGTCAGTGCGAGTTGGACGCAAGACCTTTTCAAATTGCTTTGGCGCGTCCTTCATGACTGCATTGGCAACTTCCAATATTCCTGGGACGGAGCGATAATTGCGCTCAAGCTTGACAATCTTGCATCCCTGCCAACGATTGGGAAACTCCATAATATTGGAGATTTGTGCGCCTCGCCAAGTATAAATACACTGAAAGTCGTCTCCTACTGCCATCAAATTGCGATGCTTAGCTGCAAGAATATCCGTAAACTCCGCTTGTAAACCATTGGTGTCTTGATATTCATCGACAAGTACATGCAAGAAATGCTCTTGTAATAGTTCACGAACTTCGGCTTTGTCCTTTACAAGTTTAAGACCATTGACTAATAAATCATCAAAGTCCATTGCTCCCAATTCTAATTTGCGCTTAGCATAAAGCTCTGCAACTTTAACAATTTCTTCAGGCTCCACGCTTGCCACTTTAGTCTGCCAACGTGAGGCGATATCCGAAATCTCACGCTCCTCATTGGCAGCCTCAGAAATCATCTTGGCAACGATTTCCTTCTTCGGAAAATCCTTGGGATTGGAAACTGTGGATTTAATAATATCGCCAATTAACTTCTTTTGATCGTCCTCGTCTAATATCTGAAAACTCGGCTCGAATCCAAGAAATGTCCCGTAGCGCCGCAAGAAACGTGCGCAAATTGAGTGGAAAGTGCCCGACCAAATAGCGGCAACTGCATCGCCCGAAACTTGACGCGCTCGCTCCAACATCTCTCTGGCTGCTCGATTGGTGAAAGTCAGTAAAAGTATGCGCTCTGCTGGCACACCACGCTCAACGAGATATGCTACCCGATGAACGAGCGTACGTGTCTTGCCCGTCCCTGCGGCCGCCAAGACCAGCAATGGTCCATCAGCTGCAGTCGCTGCCGCACATTGCTCAGGATTTAGTAACTGAGAAAAATCGGTCACTTCGCCTTGCTCGCTAAAAAGCTCGTTGCATCTGCAAGCGCACGATCTGTTAGCGCCGAAAGACACCAAGTAAGCATATAGTTACCCGACGACTCATCACATCCCGCAATACCAAAAATTGGAATAAGTCCAAAAACATTGGTCTCATAACGCTGTGAATACTCGCGATGAAACACCAATTCACCAGTACGATTATCGCGTACTCGTAATTTCGCTGTCCATAGTTCAGTAGAATAATCCAAAAAGAATACCGAACATACCATCCAAAGCGCGCTCTTGGTCCGATCCGACGAAGTTATAATGGGACCTGAAAAGTTTACTTCAATTGCCCAATCAGGCGTGGAGGAAGCAATAATATAACCCGCATCCTCCAACCGCTCTTTTGCACGCTTTAAGAAAATGTCAGTTGGCCGATTGTTTGCGATGGTAGTAGTAGTTGAAATCATCTCAAACCCACCTGGATGAAAATGATGACGACCATAATAACCAGGCACAAATACGGTGCTATAACCATGAGCAGTCGTATACTCAACGACGGTTGCTTCAAAGCCATTTAAGCCCACCGAAAACGCACCTTTTTCGGTTTTCGGTGACATGCTAAGCTCAGTCTTTGGAAATTCACTTTCGTTAAATGTCCAGCAACCCGTCATTAACCCTAATATCACTAAAAATAAAAATAATCTCTTCATAATCATTCCTCGGGATTGGTCGGAGCGGAGGGATTTGAACCCTCGGCCTTTTGGTCCCGAACCAAACGCGCTACCAGACTGCGCTACGCTCCGAATTTCTCGCTAAATCAACGAAACTTGGAGTATTATACCCTTTTCCATTTTCAGTGTCAATTATAACCCTCAATTATGACTTTTTTAGGGTGTGTCCCCGCTTTGTCGAGCTTCGTAAACGGGAGCGACGGATCAGGGTCGTACGCCTCCGCTGGCACAGCTGAATTGCACATCAGATACTTAACCACCGGCATCCTTCACTTGCGAAGCGGCTCAAGGTTCGTATCGTTAGGAGTGGGATTAAACACCAGATTCAATCTTA
>JAZRVL010000053.1:0-2915 GCA_045599105.1 Kiritimatiellia bacterium | reverse complement strand
GACTGGAACATGGTATGATCAAGACGCGCCCTATTATTCAAACGTGTTTAGCGTGGTGATTTCCGGCGCGACATTTCGTCCGCTCAAGACGGGAAGATACTCGTTTCAGGTATATGCCGACGATCATGCCACGAATTACATCGGGCGAAGCGGAATGAATTGGCCGTCGACATCGGGGTTTGAAAGCCCGGCGAAGGACGTATTGAAAGTTACGGCGGATTTTAATGGAGCCAATCCCGTAAGCAGCATGGTCTTCATCGCCGGAAGAGATTATCCGGTGACACTTAACGCGAATAGCATTGGCGGTCCAGCTGAATTAACGATTTTAAAATGGGCGGAATTCGAACCGATATTGAAACCATGGATGGGTATGGCATTCCAGGGATATAATACAATAATTTATGAAGATGATTATTGTAATTCCCCTGGTGGTGTTGTTACGACAAACCGTTCGACATCTATTGACCTTCACTTGCGCGTTAAGAGTGGCGGGCTTGGAGGGAGATTGGAGATGCGAACGATAAATCAAGAGCTTGTTCGTAAAATTGCTGGTGATAATTTGTTGGATGGGGTGTTTGATATAGGGTATGATACTGATAGAAGCTTTCATATGAAGTGCAACGGCGTCAGTCCGAGCTCAACTACGAATGATGTAAAGATTGTTGCGCGGTTTATTGAAAACGAAACGCAAATTGTTACAGAATGCACTTCGTCGGTTACGGTTGTGCGGTTTTCAATAAATGCGGATAGTAAACCTCGAGCAAGCACTAATCGTCATATCTTCGGCCCATTGGAGACGGCAAACCTTGTTGTCATGCCTTCGTGTGTAGATTACGAATGGCAAGTTCTTAGTGCTTCTCCAGACGCGGCAAGCGTTGGTATTTCATCTACGCTCGACGGTGATGTTGTTACCGCAGGGTCGCGGGCTGGGAAGTGTAAAATGCGATTGTTGTGTGACAGTGCGCATTACGATTTTAGCATTTATACTATTGCGCCGCGATATTTGAAGGTGATGAGTGTCCGAGAGGCGTATACGGACGATTGGGAGCGCAGATGCAATACGACGCCTGTGGATCCTTGGTGCGGGATGGTGTTGGGGTTGCGAGTTATGCCGGATTATATTTCATTTCATAAAGTTTTACATAAAGAAGGCGAATGTCCTGCTACTGGTTGTAGGGGCGCATTTGAGATTACGGACATTGGCGGGCACAATCCTGGCGATTGGGCTGAAATTGATGAAAACAACGAAGGTCTTGAGGATTTGGTTGGCATTAGCAACATGGTTGCTGGCTCCGACGATAATTGGGGAAGTTTTGATTATAATATACCGCAATATTGGCGTACAAATCTCGATAGTGAAGATACTAAAATATTGTATACAAGAAATTCGGTGGAGAGGTGTGCATATAGTTTTCATGGACGCACTATAACTGTTCGCAAATTTGGCTACGAAATTAGACGTGATGCGTCTAATGCAAAGACTATTAGGAATTTAATGGAGTAAACAAGATGAAACAATTGATATTGTTGATGATTGCAAGTCTACAATTTAATGCATTGACGGAGAATTCTTTGATTAATCGGGCGAAGAGGCTGTTTGCGCCGGAGATGTTTGGTCGCGATGGAATGTGGCTTGCTGACTTTGATGAGCGAAAGAGTTTTTTCCGCGATTACCAACAATGTGATGATGCGGACGAGTTAAAGTTATTGGACAATTACTTGCTTGATGCAATAACGTCTTTTAAGTTCACGATTTCCACCAATCGGGTGAACGACGGAGTGTCTACTACTGCGATAGAGGAGAGACGTTGGATCGTAGATTCATTGATACGGACCATTGGCAGGCATCGCGCCACAACTGATATTTGCACGAAGCTCGCCGCTTATATCGGGAATTTGGAATCGGTAGACTTCCCCGACAATTTGGCACGCACAATGTTCAATGTCGTTATTTTTGATGAAAATGAACGAAAGCGTGTTTATAAAAGGATTGAGGAGCTGAAGCCTGAGCGCGAGTTGCAAGCACGGGTGAGCGAAATTAAATGTGAAGTAAGACAGTATCAGTTTACTGTATTGAGTAGATGTGCCGATATGATGGCGGAATTGCAAAAATCCATGTCTCAAGAAAAATTTGCGTCTTTTACGAACGAGGTGGCGCGTTTAAGTAAAGCGAGTGATAGTTGGTGGGATGGAATTTCTCGCATAGTTGGCGATATGGAAAGTAAACGCCGAAGGGAGCATGAGATTATGAGCGAGCATGGACGAAAGCTCATGGCATGGGGTAATATTCCGGAAGCAGAGGAAAATGATTGCAATACGAAATGGAAGATGCCGAAACATTTCGTGGTTGGCGATAAGGAATATTGTTTGAGGACGGACAAGCGTGGGTCGATGTATGTTACGGCTGCGGATGACAATCATACCGACATTATGTATGGTAAATTCGGTGGAGGGGAAACGGCAAATGATGCGCGAAGAATGATGCTTGCGACAATATGGTCGTCATGCAGTGATGAAGAGGTTGAGATTAGGGATAATCAAGCCGTTGTCAAGAGATTAAAGGCAAGTGTTTGTGATGATGATGGTGAAGAATTGCTAGAGGTGCGTAGTATTCCTTCCGCCAAGTATTATATGCTCGCCAAAGGTAATTTTTGGATGTGGTGCTATGCATTCAACCCAGAAGAAGAGGAGATTGCGCGTGCAATTTTTAGGGCGGCGCTTGTCGAATGAAGTTGTGGGTGATAGGATTGGCGCTTAGTTGAGGTTGCGCCAAGCGCGGTAGCTGGTGAAGAAGTAGGTGCGCAAGCGCCGCTTCCATTCGATAATCGTCGGACGCGAGACGCCGGCGATCTTGACTGCTGTTTTCGAGCGCCAATACTCGAGAAAGAGAGCGGGAATATTCCACTTCTTCAAAA
>JAZRVL010000052.1:0-81161 GCA_045599105.1 Kiritimatiellia bacterium | reverse complement strand
CCGCCCGTCACATCATGAAAGCCGTCTGCACCCGAAGTCGGGCATTTGTCCGCCTAAGGTGTGGGTGGTGATTGGGATGAAGTCGTAACAAGGTAACCGTTGGGGAACCAGCGGTTGGATCACCTCCTTTCTAAGGAGATTTATCCTCCTACGCCTTCGGGATACGGAGGAGAAGGTGAAAACCTCACATAAACATATGTTCCGTGCCTCTTCCATAGACAATTTTCGGGCTAGTAGCTCACTTGGTTAGAGCGCCTCCCTGATAAGAACGAGGTCACAAGTTCGATTCTTGTCTGGCCCACCATACTGGGGGTATAACTCAGTTGGTAGAGTGGCTGCTTTGCAAGCAGCATGTCGCCGGTTCGAATCCGACTACCTCCACCATTGTCCGCAATTATTTCAAGCACTTAATTGTCCTTCTTTCCCTTTAGTGGGATTTTATGCTATAATTTATTCGTACTTTAGGGGGATTGAATTATGGCACAATTACTTGATGATGAATATTTGAAACCATTTGAATGTGCGATTCGTGGTCGCGCGGAAAATGCGTTTAATCGTACTCGTGAGCTTACTAAAGGTAAGCGGCTAAGTGATTGGGCCAATGCACACCATTACTTTGGACTTCATCAGGACAAGGATGGTTGGGTATTTCGGGAATGGGCTCCACACGCAACCTCAATGTGGCTGGTAGGCGACTTTAATGGTTGGAAGATTAATAGTGAGTTTGAGGTTTTTCGTCTTGAAGGGACTGATATTTGGGAGCGCCATATTGCCGTCGATCGAATTCATCATTTAGATAAGTATCACCTTGAGGTGCGTTGGGATGGAGGGCATAGCGAGCGCATTCCTGCCTATGCGCGGTATGTGACACAAGACGATAAGACTAAACTTTTTTCGGCGTGTGTTTGGGATCCGCCTACGCCTTATGTTTGGCAGTATCGCTTTAGACCCACCAAAACTACTCCGCTTATTTATGAGGCGCACATTGGTATGGGCACGGAAGAAGAAAAGGTTGGCTCATACGTAGAGTTTCGTGACAATATTTTACCTAAGATTAAAGCGATGGGCTATAATACGGTGCAACTTATGGCAATTATGGAGCATCCGTATTATGGGAGTTTTGGCTATCACGTAAGCTCATTTTTTGCGCCCTCTTCGCGCTTTGGTACACCTGACGAGCTTAAGAGTTTGGTAGATACAGCACATGGAATGGGGCTTAGGGTGATTATGGATTTAGTTCACTCTCACGCTGTAGCCAACGAGCGTGATGGGCTTTCGCGTTTTGATGGTACAGATTATCAATATTTCCATTCGGGAGCTAAAGGGCAACATTCAGCTTGGGGTAGTCGGTGTTTTGATTATGGCAAGACCAATGTAATTCATTTTCTTTTGTCTAACTGCAAATATTGGCTGGATGAGTTTGGCTTTGATGGGTATCGCTTTGATGGAATAACCTCGATGCTCTTTTGGAATCATGGATTAGGGGATGCGTACACCAATTACTCGATGTATTTTGATGGTTCCTCGGACGATGATGCGTGGGTGTATTTGCAAATGGCCAATCGCGTTATTCATGAAGTTAAACCTTATGCCATTACAATTGCAGAGGATGTTTCGGGTATGCCAGGAGTGGCGGCGCCAATTGAGGACTGCGGAATTGGGTTTGATTATCGTATGGCGATGGGGGTGCCAGATTTTTGGTTTAAGTTAGCCGAAAAAGTTAAAGACGATGATTGGTCGATGGGTGGAATATTTTGGGAACTTACCAATAAGCGTGCGGAGGAGCGAGTGGTAAGCTACGTTGAGTCGCATGATCAAGCGCTCGTGGGAGGCAAGACGTTTTTCTTCCAATTAGTGGATAAGGAAATTTACTATGGTATGGGCGTAACTCAAGAGAATCTCATCATTGATCGGGGAATTGCGCTACACAAGATGGCACGTTTAGCGACAGTGTCGCTTAATGGGGGAGCATACCTTAATTTTATGGGCAATGAGTTTGGTCATCCTGAGTGGATTGATTTCCCGCGGGCCGAGAATGGTTGGGACTATAGTCACGCTCGTCGTCAGTGGTCACTACGTGATAATCCTGACTTACGCTTTAAGGGTCTTGGGGATTTTGATGCCGAAATGCTCAAAGCTGTCGGCCAGGGCGAGCGGATAAAGTTACTTGTCAATGAGATCGACAAGGTGCTTGCCTATGTACGAGGCGATTATCTTTATATCTTTAACTTTAATCCTACATGTTCGTTCACCGATTATGGAGTTATCGTCCCGCCAGCAACGAAGTGGAAGCATGTCTTAGATACGGATGAGACGCGCTTTGGAGGGCAAGGACGAATTGAGAAGGGGATGAAGTACAATCCAACCCTTGTCCCTGATCGAGGTGAACTTGTCCAGCAAATTAAACTTTATTTGCCTGCTCGCACCGCAATAGTTCTTAAGAGGCAGAAATGACTTACGTTCGTTGTGGAGAAAGTGGCTTAAAGCTTCCTCGGCTTTCGTTGGGGCTTTGGCATAATTTTGGTTCGATGGATGATTTCGGGGCAATGAGAAAGATGATTAGCCGCGCCTTTGAGTTGGGGATAGTTCATTTCGATTTAGCCAATAACTATGGACCATTGCCAGGATCAGCAGAGACTAACTTTGGTCGTATCTTAAAGCGAGAGCTCAAAGGTCATCGTGATGAAATTATAGTTTCTTCTAAGGCGGGTCACCTTATGTGGGATGGGCCTTACGGGGACTGGGGCTCGCGTAAGTCGCTAATTGCGAGTGTGGATCAAAGTTTGAAGCGGCTGAGGATTGAATATTTGGATATTTTTTATTCGCATCGTTCTGATCCAGATACACCACTTGAAGAGACGATGAATGCTTTATCCGATATTGTTAAAAGTGGCAAGGCGCTCTATGTCGGTATTTCTAAGTATTCAGCTGCCGATACGATTAAGGCGTTCGAAATCCTAAAACACAATGGTACACCATTGCTGGTTCATCAGTTTAGATACAATATGTTAACGCGTGGAATTGAGAGCGATAAACTTCCTCATGCACTTTCGCAACTTGGTGTAGGAGGGATTGCCTTTTCGTCATTGGCGCAAGGGCTTCTCACCAATCGCTATTTAACGGGTATTCCATCGGGATCAAGGGCGTCTAAAAATGGCTTTTTAAAAGCGGAGACGATAACTGAAGCTTTGCGACAAAAGCTCAATCGGCTTAATGAGTTTGCTTTATCGCGCCAAATGACGCTTGCGGAATTGGCACTCAAGTGGGATCTTCGCTTAAAGGAAGTTACTTCCGTTTTGGTAGGCGCAAGTAGCGTCAGCCAAATTGAAGAAACTGCCAAAGCCGTCGAGTCGCCTTGCGTTCTCACCGATAGCGACATAGCTGAGATTGATAAGCTCTTGGTATAAAGCTTTTTGCTCTTGGCGCGCGAGCGAAAGAATTATAGACAGGCTCTTGATATTTGTGTTATAATTTTGCCTATGAAAAAACCTTCTTATAAAGTAGCTTCGTTTGGAAAAACGAAGTATGGCGAAAAGGCCAAAAAATTCATTCTCAACGGCGCTGGTGGCGTTGTTATGGAAGTTAGCGATTATGGTGGTAAGATTATTAAACTCTTTACCCCTGATCGCAATGGCAAGTTAAGGGACGTAGTGGTCGGCTTTGACTCGCCCGCAGGTTGGGACAATGGCGATCCATATTGGGGGTGTATCATTGGCCGCTATGGTAACCGCATTGCCAACGGAGTATTTAAACTAAATGGTAAGCGCATTAAACTTCCTGCGCTCAACAATGCGCCAGGCGGCATCGGTTGCAATTTGCACGGGGGCGCTCGTGGTTGGAACGCGTATGTATGGAAAGCAACGCCCTTTATCAAGGACGCAACGGTAGGGATTGTTTTTACTCATACTTCCAAGGATGGCGACGAGGGTTTCCCGGGTCAGGTAAACGTCAAGGTCACCTATACGCTTGACGCCAAGAATGTGTGGCGGGTTGACTATGAGGCGACAACTGACAAGTTGACGCCCATTAATATGACGCAGCACGTTTACTTTAACTTTAAGGGCGAGGCAGGTGGCACGATTGAGGACCACATCATGAAGATCACTGCCAAGAACTATTTGCCGACGGATAAGGGACAAATTCCTACTGGCAAACTAAAATGCGTTGCGGGTACGCCATTTGATTTCCGCAAGGGAATGCGCATTGGCGAGAAGATCAATGCGCCAGACGCGGACTTGGAGATCGGCAAGGGATATGATCACTGTTGGGTTTTGGACAAGGGCGAAATGGCTACGAAGAAGCGTACCAACAAGCTCAACTATGCCGGCGAAGTTAGCTGCCCATTAAATGGGCGCAAGGTTGAAGTGTGGACGACGGAGCCGTGCATGCAGGTTTATACTGCCAACTGGGCGAGCTATGACCAAACCGCGAAAGGTGGCGAACATCTATCTTTCCGCTGTGGAGTAGCTTTGGAGACCCAGCACGCACCTGACTCGCCCAATAAACCGCAGTGGCCGACGGTGTTTGTGAAAAAAGGCGAAGTCTATCGTTCCTCTACCGAATTTCGCTTTAGCGCGAAGTGAGCGAGGATTTCCCAAGACAGACCGTCTTTACTTACGAGCTCACAAACGACCAACAAGAGCTCCTCTTGGGATTGATGGTGAATGGGAACTTCGTTAAGCGCGAAGTTCCTTATTCAATTTATTCAATCAAGGGTGATGGCTTTAATGCGACTTTGTATGCCAAAGAAAAGCATGGTCTACGCAAGCTTTGTGTGCAAGGCGCAAAGGCGGAGGATTTTGTCCTTTTTCAGTTAGAGCCCATTGTCATGGGGACGGCTACGCTTGGCTATGAAAAGTTACTAAATCCTGAGCGCTTTTCGGCGCATGCCGGAAGTGACGAATCGGGCAAGGGCGACTACTTTGGACCATTAGTCGTTTGCTGCGCTTATACCGACGAGAAATTATCCGAAAAGATGATTAAGCTCGGAGTAAAGGACTGTAAGCAAATGTCGGACAAGGCAGTGCTTGCTATCGGGATCAAGCTGCGCAAGTTGTTGAGCCCTAAAGGTTATGCGATTGTCAAGCTCGGCAATGCCGCCTACAATCGGCTTTACGCCAAGATAAAAAATATCAATCGGCTGCTTGCTTGGGCGCATGGCACTGCGATCGATGAGCTCTTAACTAAAATTCCCAGTTGCCCGCGTGTTGTCGTTGATCAGTTTGCGCCTACTGAAAATACGATTCTTCGTGCCTTAAAGCCGCTTGGCAAACGTGCGATTATCGACCAGCACCACAAAGCCGAAAGCGATATTGCAGTTGCAGCCGCCTCGGTAATTGCTCGGGAAACTTTTATTCGGGAGATTCTTAAAATAGGCGAAAACATCCCGATGGGCTCGAGCGACAAGAGAGTTAGCGAAGTTGCCGAAGCAATGGTTAGGGAGCATGGAGTTAAGTGGCTTATGAATAACGCAAAGGCGCATTTCCGCACGACTGACAAAGTTCTTGAGGCGTGTGGTTTTA
Organism: Kiritimatiellia bacterium; assembly: GCA_045599105.1. Classification (GTDB taxonomy): domain Bacteria; phylum Verrucomicrobiota; class Kiritimatiellia; order RFP12; family UBA1067; genus UBA1067. Next base: position 75,639 of record JAZRVL010000052.1, on the reverse strand, counting down.
CGCGCAATGATTTACCCGCGGAGGGTCAAGTGGCCTCCGCCAGCAAAGAAAGGAATGATTAATTATGGTAATTGCAGGTTCACTCATCAATGGATTTTTTGGCTCGAACTTGATGGGCCAAGGGATTGTGATTGTACAACTTTTGGGGTCGGTAATAATGGTTGCGACAATTATCGGCAAAGCGAATGAGCTGGGGTTTATTTCGCTTGCGGTGCGTCGATTCTTGCGGGACTTTGCGCAATGCCACGATGTACTTGAGTATTATCTCAATCGTCGGCCGACGGCAACGAAGGGTTTGGAGGGGATTTATAAAGAGACATGCGATCGACTCCTCAAGCTGCTGACGCCAGATGTGCGTTCTTTGCTGATTGGGCGTCAAACTGAAGGCGCAGCAGCATTGACTGCGCGGGAGATTGAGCTGGTTAGAGGCACTTGCGAGCATGTGCTGGACGAAGAGGAGATTCGAGTGGAGCGAGGGATGGGAGTTATTTCAACCGTGGTTGCGCTCTCGCCGATGCTTGGACTATTGGGGACGGTGTGGGGCGTCTTGGACGCTTTTGCGGAGATGGGCACAGCTGGAAGCGCCAATTTAGCAACAATTGCGCCTTCAATTTCCGCTGCCTTGGTGACGACAGTCGTGGGACTTTTAATTGCTATCCCAGGCGTCATTGCCTTTAATCGGATGAATGCGACCATCACCAACATTAACTCCGAAATGGAGGGCTTCGCAGACGAGCTTATCGGCCGTATCGCGTGTGAATTCCAAGGAAGAGGCGCTTAAAATGTCATTCCGCCGTAGACATCGTCGAGGAGAAAAGCCAAAAGCCGCAGTCGATATGACCTCGCTCATTGACTTGACGTTCCTCTTGCTCGTTACTTTTATCGTCACTTTGCCGGCATTAGAGCAGTCAATTCATGTTTTACTGCCAATTGGCAAGACCTCCAAAGCCCAAAATGAAAAGCGCAAAAACTTTACGATTACCGTGGACTCGTTGGGCAAGATATTTGTGGGAGATAAGCCCATTACCTTTGATGAATTGGAGGCCAAACTCAAAGCCGCCGTAAGCGAAGACGAGGAAATTAACGTCTTGGTGCGTGGGGATGTTCGCGTGGGATATGGAGATGTGTATGAAGTGGTGAAGCTCGCCAAATCCTGCAACATCAAACATTTAGGACTTGTCTCAGTCGAGCAATGAACGCTCGCTATTTTATCATTTCACTCGTTTTGCATATCGCGTTTTTCGCGATCTTTTGGATACACTCGCTTTGCCACGACTTATTTAAGAGTGAGGAGCAAATTATCCCCATTGATCTTACAGTGGTGGTGACTGAGAATTTAGATGGAATTGAGGATGAGCCACCACCGATGGAAGGGAAGGTTGAGGTGGAAGAAGAGAAGCCCAAGCCGAAGCCAGAGGAGAAGGTTGAGGTAAATCCGAAGCCTAAGGAGAAGGTTGAGGTGAAAGAAAAGAAGGTTGAGATTGAGGAAAAGCCCAAGCCAAAGCCGAAGCCCAAGTCCAAACCCAAGGAGAAGTCCAAAAAAGAGCTCCTTGATGAGCGGATGAAGCGGATGCGCGAATCGGCGAGAGTTTCCAATCAAAAGAAGGTAGTTAGACCGCAAACTAACGGCAAGACGGACAAGAAAACTTTGACCGACAAGGAAATCCAAAAACTTCTAAATCAGGGCTATAAGCCCGGACGGACGACCAATCTGGCTGCAAGTGATGAGCAACTTGCCTATTCGTTAATCAAGGCGGCCTTTGAGGCAAAGTGGAGTAAGCCACCATGGACGGACACTTTAAAGCCGATGGTGGTGAGAGTTTGGTTTGGCAATGGGGGCAAGGTGGTGAGATACAAGCTTGATCAAAGCTCGGGTGATAAGCTGGCGGATCAAACAATCATCTCGGCCGCATCAAGAGTGCTTGCAGTTCCCAACTTGCCAGCAGGATTTATCGAGAAATATAGTAGCAAAGGGGTGCCAGTTAGGTTTACCGTATTACCACAATGATAAGTTTACTTTTAGCGGCTATTATTGAGCTTACGGGCGTGACGGGCGGGGAGATGCGTGCGCGGTCGTTTTTTGACGCCAACAATGTGAAGGTGGGCGACCCGATGATGCTTACGATTGACTTTATTGGCGAAGCGGACTTTCACGATATTCATCCGCCGGCTTTGTCGCGCTATATCAAACGGCGGGATTGGAAATTGGACGACAAAAGCGCCAAGACCGACACTTACAATGATGCACGACGCCTTACCTATCGCATTCGCCCACGGCGGGAGGGAGTTTTGTATTTTCCGGCGTTAGAGTTCAGTTATAAAAGCGAAACGGGCGAGGAGTTGAAAGTTAGGTCCAATGAAATTCCCGTGCATGCAGTAGCGGGCGAGGAAGTGGTCGTGGAGGGGATGGATGAGTCGGCGGAGGATGGAATGCCGCTACCACCTGCGATAACGAGCGAGACTAATTTGCTGCTTACGGATGATGAATCATTTCGTTGGCGCAAGGCGCTGAGTAATCCTTCGGCGGTGGCGTTTAGTGAGTTTGATTTCCCTGAAGCGAAGATGAATGAGGCGACGATGTATATTAAGGAGGGCAATTGGAGCAAGGCGATGGCAATTTATTCGCGTTTGGAGTGGCAAATTGGACAAACGGAAGAAATTGAAAAGGGGATAATAGCTGCGCTTGCGCTTAGATACGAAAATCCCAATGCGGAGCTACCAGTATGGCGAGAAGTGTTGCGGCCGATTTTGCGTTATAGTTTGATAGGTAGAGTGATGATTGTCGGGGGGATGTTTTTGGGGCTTTGTGTAATTGGGCTAAGCTTAAACTTCATAATACGCCGTTTGGCGGTATTTGCGCTTTTGGTAGGATTGCCGATGGCGAGCATGGGCCAAGGACTTTTTCAGCAATTTAACTTTGGCTTTGGCGGAAAGCGCGAGCCAGTTAAGGTAGAGGCGACATTTGAGATAAGCAAGCTCCCCATCAAAGTAGGCGAAGAGTTTGAGTTTATTGTTGCTTTAGAATATCCAAAGACTTCCTCGGTAGATATTTCCAATATTACTCCCTCGGACAATTTTGGGTTAAGCTATCCCAAGAAAGCTGAGCTAATTGCGGATGGCAAAAGCGAGAATATTTCCAATGTGGTTAAGCGCATTTCGATTCCCGCGAGGTATGATGTGCCATTTAAGGGACAGTTGGCGTTTGTGGTAAATGGGATGGTATCGGGCAAGACAGAGCGCTCGGGGACCAATAGTAGATTTTCATTTACCTTCTCCAATTCGTTTTCGGCGACGACCAAGCCAATGGTGATCGAGGTTAAGCCGTTAGACACAGCGGGGCAGCCCAAAAACTTTAGTGGAATAGTTTCGGAGGGCTTAAGGGTCAATGAAGAATGCGATTTACTTAAGGTCGCGACTAATGATGTAATAACCATTACTTATCGCATGCACGTAAAGGGGTATGTGCCAAATATGTTTGTGCCGGAGGGGATGGCGTATGAGTGGTTTAGACAAGCGGATTTGTTGGGACATCCGACGATGATTGAGTACAAGGGATACTTTGTGGCGCAAGGAGAAAGAACTACACCTAAGCGAACAATCTCTTACTTTGATCCGCGAGACAAGAAATACAAGTCAGTTACAGTCGGTGGGACAATCTTAAGCTATAAATAAGCTTAAAAATTCCCTCTTGCATTACGAGGGAAGTTTATGATATACTATGCAATGTTTTCGACAGAAAGGCGAGCTTAACTCAGTTGGTAGAGTGCCACCTTGCCAAGGTGGTTGTCGAGGGTTCGAGTCCCTTAGCTCGCTCCAAGTTGAGGGCCAAGGTGGGATGGGAGCATAGCTCAGCTGGTAGAGCAAGTGACTCTTAATCACTGGGTCCAGGGTTCGAATCCCTGTGCTCCTACCATACACCGAAGCCAAATTAAGAACATGTGGCTAGGTAGCTCAGTTGGTAGAGCAGAGGACTGAAAATCCTCGTGTCGCCGGTTCGATCCCGGCCTTGGCCACCAAATTTGTATTACTGCGTGAGAGAAATACTGCTTGCTGATGATGAACGGGTAATACGCGAAAGCATTAAGGCGATGCTTTTGGGTGAGGGTTTTCTGGTAAGGTTGGCCAAGGATGGTGAGGATGCGGTTGCTAAATTTTCAGAAAAACGTCCTGCGCTTGTTATATTGGATGTGATGATGCCGCGCATGAATGGCTTCCGTGCTTGCGAAGAAATCCGTAAAATAGATCAAACAATACCAATTATTTTTCTTACCGCCAAAGATTCTGAAGCCGATCAAGTACGCGGGCTTGATGTTGGTGCAGATGATTACATATTTAAAGATGTGGGTGAGTCGATAATGCTTGCACGAATACGTCGAGCACTTGGCCGTGGCGCAGTGGTTGGTGAAGCTGGCATTTTGCGCCTTGGGAAAGTATCGGTTAACTTACGAACTTTTGAGATTGCTAATGGCGAGCATGGTGCCGAGCTTACAAAAAGCGAGCTTGTAATTTTAAAGGTACTATCAGAGAACCAGGGCTCATATATTTCTAAAGATGCGCTTTTTAGCGTAGTTTATAGTAAAGATTTTATTGGCGATGTTAATACAATTCGCACTCATATCTGCAATTTAAAGCGAAAGCTTGGTGTGGCTGGGAATATGATAGTAAATAAGATAGGATGTGGATATGCGCTTATGCAGCAGTAGGGTGTTAAGATTTTGTTAAGATTTCATTAAAAAATCAATACAATAAATTGACGTGGTGCAAACCACGTCTTTTTTATTTTATTGCATAATATTCGCGTTTTCCAAGAAAGGCGAAAGGATAATATAGATGTTGGCTAAGTGTTATAGCGGCGCGATAATTGGTGTAGAGGCGCGAACGATTGAAATAGAGGTGAATTCTGCAATTGGAACAAGTCAATTTGCAATTGTCGGATTGCCCGACACCGCAGTGAAAGAGGCTAAAGATCGAATCCCGACTGCACTTAAAAATCAGGGTTTTGCCTCTAAACGGGAATTTGACATAACGGTGAATCTTGCGCCAGCAGACGTAAGAAAGGAAGGCCCCATCTACGATTTGCCGATTGCGATTTGTCTCTTGAAAGCAATGGGAAAAATTCATACCAGAGAGCTTTCCGAGTATGCGTTTGTCGGCGAGCTTGCACTTTCGGGTGAAGTAAGGAGGGTGCGTGGGGTCTTGCCGATGGTTGTTGAGATGCGAAGAATTGGACGACGTATGATGTTTGTTCCGTTTGAAAATAGTGAAGAGGCGAGTGTGATCGACGGGATTGATATTATTCCGGTAAAGACATTGCAAGAAGTTGTGCAATACTTAAATGGAGAGCGAGTGATTGAACCGCGGCGAACAAATTTGGCCGAGCTGTTGGAGAGAAATCGTGATGAAGGTGAAGATTTTTCGGATGTAAAGGGTCAAGAAGGGGCTCGCAAAGCAATTGAAGTTGCAGTCGCCGGTGGACATAATTTATTGATGATTGGCTCGCCAGGATCTGGCAAGACAATGCTCGCTCGAAGGATACCATCAATTTTACCGCCATTGACGGTGGAAGAGGCGTTAGAAGTGTCACGCATACATTCGGTTGCTGGTAGAGAGAAGAGTGTCAATAGTTTCGTCACCCAACGGCCTTTTCGCGCGCCACACCACACGGCGAGTTCAATAGGACTGTTAGGTGGCGGAGCACACCCGATGCCAGGGGAAGTCTCTCTTGCGCATCGGGGTGTTTTATTTTTGGACGAATTCGCGGAGTTTCCGCGTAATGTTTTGGAGGTTCTTAGGCAACCACTTGAAGATGGTCGTGTTGGTGTGTCCAGAGCGCATGCCGCACATAATTTTCCATCAAAATTTATGTTGGTGGCGGCGATGAATCCATGTCCTTGCGGATATTATGGTGATGATACACATCACTGTCATTGCACAGTGAATGCAATTGCACGGTATCAAAATCGCATTTCTGGTCCACTTTTAGATCGTATTGATATTCATATTGAAGTTCCGCCAGTAAAATTAGAGGCAATTTCACGAGCAAAGGACGGAGAGTCAAGTGCATCCATTCGCGAACGAGTTTTGCGAGTAAGAGCGATTCAAGAGGCGCGTTATTGTGGCATGAGTGGCGTTCATACCAATGCAGAGGCAAAGAGCCGCGATCTTATGGATGTTTGTCAATTTACTGTCAACGATCATGCGCGAATAGTGAAAATGATTGAGAAACTGAATTTGTCGGCACGTTCATACGACAAAGTGCTAAAAGTGGCGCGGACAATTGCCGATCTTGCAGGGGCGAAGGCGGTTCGTGACGAGGACATCCTCATGGCGATCGGTTATCGTCGGCTTGTCGGCAGGGAAGACTCTTATTGGATGTAAAACTGTAAAACCAAAAAGAAAGGAAATAAGGCAATGATCAATAAACAAAAAATTAATTTCCAGTTGCGTCCTAAACTGGAGTTGTTTCATCCTAATGGAAAGGGAACTGGGTGTGCGATTCGGATGGATCTTATACCTGCTACTGGTCAAATGGAAGGTTCGATTATGCTTGAAATGGCAAACCAAGCGACAGCGGGCAATATGCGAGGACCAAATCCAGTATATCCTAGGTTTAACTGGGAAAAGAAGTTAGTCGTTCGGCTTGGATTTAATGACTTATGCAAAGTTTTGCAAGTTTTTCGCGGAGAGTGTGAATCTTTGGAAGATGGGCGTGGACTTTATCATCGTACGGCTAAAGCATCAACGAAAATTGTTTTGCGTCACATGATGGATCCGATCGCAGGGTATTCGCTTGAATTGTATCGTACGACTGCATCGGGCGAAAACGAGAGCGCTCATTTTATATTTTCTTCCGCAGAAGCATTGGGCGTGTGCGAGACGATTGCCGATGTCATGGGAATAGTTGCGTTTGGTATCCCAAGCGAGCGACAGGATTTCAAGCGAACATGTGCGGAGAGTGAAAATGCAAACATGGTTTAAGCAAAACAATCCTGGTGTTGTGCATGGCTGTTGGGGTGAAGACATTGCAGTAAATTATCTTTACTGTAATGGGTATGATATTATTGAGCGTAATGTCCGCCCACATAGACATGACCGACGGCTTGAGATTGATATTGTCGCTGTTGAGCGCGAAACAAGCACAATAGTATTTGTTGAGGTTAAGCAGCATGCAAAAATTTCGAAGTATTCGCGTAGACTTCAAAGTATTGACTACCGTAAGCGACTTAACCTTCGTCGAGCATGTAATGCGTGGCGACGTCAAATGAAATGGAAAGGTGCATTTCGTTTTGATGTAATCGAGATTTATGGGGTGCCAGAAGGTGGAAGGCCAATTGTGGATCACATCCAACGAGTGAATCTGTTTCCCGTCAAAGGACGATTTGTTAATTGGAATTAAATAAACATAAGGAGGCGATATGAAAAAATTAGGTGCGGCACTTGAAGAAGTAATGCGAGTAATTAAGAAGGAGTTTGGCGAGATGTCGGTTATGCGTTTTGGCGATCATGCTGATAAGTCTATCGCAGTTATACCAACCGGATGCCTTTCGTTGGATATGGCATTAGGGGTTGGTGGGTTGCCACGTGGAAGGATAGTGGAGTGCTATGGTCACGAATCGTCGGGTAAAACCACACTTGCGCTACATGTTATTGCTAATGCTCAAAAAGCTGGAGGTACAGCCGCTTTTATTGACGTTGAGCATGCGTTAAATCCTGATTATGCGCAAAGAATTGGAGTTGACCTTGAAAACTTAATTATTTCCCAACCCAATAGCGGGGAGGAAGCGCTAACTATTTGCGATCAATTGGTGCGAAGTGGAGAAATTTCGGTAATTGTTGTTGACTCAGTAGCTGCGTTAACGCCACAGGCAGAAATTGACGGGGAAATTGGTGACGCTCATGTGGGTTTGCAAGCTCGACTTATGTCGCAAGCAATGCGTAGACTTGCCTCTACACTTGATCGGACTGGAACGCTTTGTATTTTTACAAATCAAGTGAGGGAGAAGATTGGTGTCATGTTTGGCAATCCAGAAACCACTCCTGGCGGTAGGGCGCTTAAATTTTATGCATCGTGTCGATTACAAATACAACGGATAGGAACTATTAAAGATGTTAGTGGCGTGGTAATTGGCAATCGTACTCGAGTTAAGGTTGTAAAAAATAAAGTGTCGGCGCCATTTACGGATGCAGAGTTTGATATTCTTTATGCGTGTGGAATTTCGCGCGAAGGCGCAATCCTTGACGCGGCTATTAACCGAGGAATTGTGGAGAAACGTGGTAGCTGGATTGTATTCGGAGAAAATAATTTGGCGCAAGGACAAATGGCGGCAGCGGAATATTTGAAAACTCATCCAGAAATTGCGGAATCAATTATTGCCGCAGTGAAAGCAGCGTAGATATGATATAATATCGGGCAAGGAGATTGATTATGCGGTGTGCAAAAATTGAACGCAAGACAAAAGAGACCAATATTGTACTAGAACTGAATCTCGATGGTTCGGGAGACGGGACCATTGATACGGGCATTGGATTTTTTGATCATATGCTTGAGCTACTTAAAAAACACGCCTTGATTGATTTGACGGTGAAAGCCCAAGGCGATATTAAAGTAGATTACCACCATACCGTGGAGGATGTTGGTCTCGTCCTCGGTCAAGCTCTTAATGCCGCTCTTGCCGACCGCAAGGGCATTGTTCGTTACGGCTTTGCCGCTATTCCTATGGATGAAGCTTTATGTGAAACCTCCATCGATCTTGGAGGTAGATCCTATCTTGTTATGCAATGCGGGATGAAGCATATGATGGTTAAGGACTTTGAAGTTAAATTGGTGGAGGAATTCTTTCGCGCGGTTTCGGTCGAAAGCAGGTCCAACATCCACCTTCGGGAGATTTATGGTGATGAGGTGCATCATGTTTGCGAGGGATTGTTTAAGAGTTTTGCTCGTGCACTTCGCGCCGCCATCAAAATTGATCCTGCGGAAAAGGGTGTACCCAGTTCAAAGGGTATTATTTAAGGTATGGTAATTCTTCCAGCAATTGACCTTAAGGGTGGTAAATGTGTACGCCTTCGCCAAGGCAAGGCGGACGATGTTACAATTTATAGTGATGATCCCGCCGAGCAAGCGAAAAGATGGCGGGATGAGGGTGGCGAGGAACTGCATGTGGTTGATTTGGACGGTGCATTTGCTGGTACTCCTCAACATGTAGCTGCTATTGAAAAGATTATTAAAGCTTTTGGTGGGCCTGTCGAAGTGGGTGGAGGTTTGCGTACGATAGCAGCGATTCGCTCAGTAATTGAAGCAGGGGCGGCGCGAGCGATAATTGGCTCGGCAGCTTTGGATGCGCCAGAGTTGTTGGCGGAAGCGTTGGAGATATATGGGGAGCATATTACAGTTGGGATTGACGCGAAAGAAGGATTGGTGCAGACCAAGGGGTGGGTAGAAGCGACATCAGTCAAGGCAGTAGATTTGGCGAAGGCGGTCGCCTCGGCAGGAGTGAAGTCGATAATTTATACGGATACAGCTACAGATGGAATGATGAAGGGGCCGAATTTGACGCAGATGGTGATGATATGTGAGGCGGCTCCAGTATGTGCAATAACGGCATCGGGCGGGGTGAGCTCGCCGTATGATGTGGAGAATTTGAAGGCGTTGGGGAGAGAGAATTTGCGGGCAGCGATAGTTGGTAAGGCGCTTTATGATGGGCGAGTGAGTTTGACGGAGATGTTGCACGCAGCGGTATAGGGGTTGGTTTTTTTTGGTATAATATTAGACGTTATGACGAAAAAAGCTTTGACGGTTGCGGAGAAGATTTTAGCTTCGCACATTGTACGTGAAGAATGCGATGACAAAGAGCTCGCGATTCGAATTGATCAAACATTAACCCAAGATGCTACGGGAACTATGGCTTATCTCCAATTTGAGTCAATGGGGGTTGAGCACATTAAGAACGATCTTGCCGTTTCTTATGTCGACCATAATACTGTTCAAATCGGCTTTGAGAATGCTGACGATCATGACTTTTTAGCGTCGATTGCCGAAAAGTATGGCATTATCTATTCCAAGGCGGGCAATGGCATTTGCCATCAACTTCACCTTGAACGCTTTGGTAAACCAGGTACTACTCTGCTTGGTAGTGATTCCCACACTCCTACTGGCGGAGGCATTGGCCAAATCGCCATTGGCGCAGGTGGAATTGATGTTGCGGTTGCGATGGCGGGAGGAGCATTTCATATTCCCCGTCCGAAGATTCGCGGAATTGAGCTTAAGGGACGACTTCCGGCTGGAGTTAGCGCCAAGGATGTGATTTTAAAAGTACTGTCGAAGTTTGGCACCAAGGGTAATGTTGGTTGGATATTTGAATACTTTGGCGAGGGGGTTAAATCGCTGGACGTCCCCTCGCGTGCCACTATTGCCAATATGGGGGCGGAGTTGGGCGTTACTACGAGTGTGTTTCCATCGGATGAAACGACTCGAAAGTTTCTCGTGAGCCAAAAGCGGGCTAAAGATTATCGAAAGATTGTTGCCGACAAGGGAGCAAAGTATGATGATACATTTACCGTCAATCTTTCCATGCTTGAGCCACTCGCAGCAGCTCCACACAGCCCAGGCAATGTGATTACGGTAAAGTCCATGCGGGGAGTGAAGGTAAATCAAATTATGATTGGATCTTGCACCAATTCGTCCTATCGGGATATTCGTGCAGTCGCTTCAATTCTTAAGGGTCGTCACGTCAGTAAAGATGTAGAAGTGGGTGTTGCGTGTGGTTCACGGCAAGTGTTTCGTGCGCTTGCCGAGGATGGGTCGCTCGCAACTCTCATAACTGCGGGATGTCGCATTTTGGAGAATGCTTGCGGATTTTGTATTGGAGCACATATGAGCCCCTCAACCGAAGCGGTATCATTGCGCACTAACAACCGCAATTTTGAAGGGCGTTCAGGGACTAAATCTGCCAAGGTTTATCTCGTCTCGCCTGAAACAGCGGCAGCTTCAGCACTTGCGGGCACATTTACGAGTGCTAAGAAAGTCAAGTTTACTGCGCCTACTAAGAATCTTAAAATTGATGATGAGCTATTTCTCTATCGTAAGACGGCAGGAAAAGGCATCAAGAGCGTCAAGATTGTGCGAGGGCCTAATATTGCGCCAGTTCCAAAGAGTAGTCAACTTGCCGCAAATCTAAAGGGAGTAGTGGCAATTAAAGTTGGCGACAAGATCACTACCGATCACATCATGCCAGCTGGCGCGAGACTTCGCTATCGCTCTAATGTGCCTAAGTATTCAAGCTTTGTCTTTGAACCATGTGATAGCGAATTTCCTCGGCGTGCGTTGGCCAATAAAGCGAATGGGATTGCTTCGTTCATTGTTGCGGGGGAGAGCTATGGACAAGGGAGCTCGCGTGAGCATGCGGCTTTGTGTCCAATGTATTTGGGCGTAAAAGCAGTAGTTGCAAAATCAATCGAGCGTATCCACCGCGCCAATCTAATTAACTTTGGAATTGTGCCATTTGTCTTCAAGAATAGCGCTGATTATGCGAAGCTTAAACTTAACGATCCAGTAGAGATTAAAGATATCCAAAAATCCATCAAGGGCGATGGCGAGGCGATGCTTGTGGCGGGTAAATTGCATATCCCCATCAAGACCACGCTTTCAGAGCGTGAGCGTCGCCTCATTCTCGCAGGGGGATTGCTTAATTCGCTTTAAGTAAGCTTATGATTTCACCGATTGTCAAGACACTTAAAAACGGTCTAAAGGTTGTCTTTGTCCCATGTGAAGCAGAGTCAATTACTTTTGGACTTTTTATCGCTTCTGGTTCGCGACATGAAAAGGCGAGGTATTCAGGGATTTCGCATTTTATTGAGCACATGCTTTTTAAGGGAACGCCATCGCGGACGCCACTTCAATTGACGCGGGAGGTCGAGGGGCGAGGTGGCAACTTCAATGCGTGTACGAGCGAGGAGTCGACTGTCTTTTATACGCAGCTGCCTAAAGAGTACGCGTCAGATGCAGTAGATATCATTTTAGATATGTATCAAAATGCGACAATCCCCGAAGATGAGTTTGAACGTGAGCGCAAAGTCATCATTGAAGAGATTAAGATGTATCGTGACGAGCCAGATAGCGTCGCAATGGAGAATTTGCAAGCATCGCTTTTTGCGGGCGATCCTTTAGGCGCACCAGTCGCGGGAAGCGAAAAGACGCTTGATAAACTTACGCCAAAAATTATGCGCGAATATATTCGTTCGCATTATCTTGCGGAGTCGACGTATGCGGTAGTGGTGGGAGATTTTGATCTTTGCAAGATTGAGCGTCAGCTTGAAAATGCACGTTTACGGCACGGTAAGGCGCCCTCAGCCGCCCTTAAGGTGAAGCAACCAAAGAACGAGTATATTGCAAAAATGTCAGTTAATCAAGCGCAATTGGCAGTAGGATATCGTAGCTTTGGGGCGCATGATACACGTCGCTACGCAGTGGCGGTATTTGATGGAATTATGGGACGCGGGATGTCGTCAAGACTCTTTCAAGCGGTAAGGGAGAAGCGAGGCCTTTCATACGATATTGCTTCGCGGATGCAGAACTTTAAGGATGTAGGGATGTGGACGGTGAGTGCAGGAGTCGATGCGGCGAGGGGGATAAAGGCGCTGGAGGTAATTGACAGGGAAATAATGCGCATTAAGGAAAGGTCCGTTGGCGAGGCAGAGCTTAGAAGAGCAAAAGAGTTTTTAGTTGGCAACTTTCGTCTATCATTTGAAAAGTCAATTACCAAGCTGTTTTTTTATGGGCAGCATGCGCTTGTATTCAATGCGCTTGCAATATATGAGGATGAAATAAAGCGGATTAAAGGGGTAACTTCAAGCGACATTGCTGATGTTGCTCGTACGATTTTGCGCCCAAGCAATCGATCAATTAGCTGGGTACTACCTAAATAGACAATACGCATATGGAAAAGATAAACTGCAAAGAGATTCGATTAGAGGCGTGGGGACGCCTCTTTGGTGTTAATGGCTGGTTTTGGCGCATCGTTGGAGCGACTATCCTATTTGGATTTGTGGGCCAATTAGTTACTTTTGTCGCTACATCTATAATGGTTGAAGGCATTTTTTCGAAGATGCTTCATGGCTTTTTGGTCATTATCTTTGGTTCCATTGGCGCGTATGGTGGTGCAAGAGTCTTTCTTAATTGTGCTCGCTCGTCCGATGAGGGATGTATTAAAGCGATGTTTACGGGCTTTAAGTTTCCCTTTACTTTAATCTGGCTCTACCTTTGCTTTTCGCTTATCATTTCACTTTTAACTATTTTGCCTATCGCAGCAGGCGTAGTTATGTGCATAATAGCGGATGGGGCAATCACTACTACTCGTCTAATCATAGGTGGAGCGTTTGGCTTAATTGGGATTACCATTGGTATTTTTATTTGTTACTGTTACCGCTTTGTCTTTTTTCTCAAAGTTGACAACCCTGAGTGGGGTGCAATTAGGTGCGTTCGCGAAAGCGCCAGAAGAATGAAAGGCAAGAAGTGGCAACTCCTTCGACTTGATTGCTCCTATTGGCTTTCGTTTACAATTTGGCTGGCGTTAGTATTAGTTGCGCTTGGATTATTTGAAGTGTCCTATGGCGCATCATTGCTCTTGACGCTTATCGCAATTATGGTTGGATATGTAGTTGGCTATTATTTTGCAATTGGTAGCGCTATTTTTTATCGCACTTACATAGGTGAAGAGCGTTAAAAAAGGCGCGAGGTTTGGCGACAAGGGCAGCGAGAATGAAGACCGGGATGACGAATATGTGTCCAAGTATACCAAAGTTGCGGTGATAGGATACTAAGATATTTCTAATATACTGCGCCCAGATCTCGGTTTGATTAAAATGAGTAGAAGTTTGGCCATTTAGGTGGTCAATTGGCAAGGTAGGGATAAACCATGTCGCGTAGCCACGCTTTTTGGCGCGAAAACAAAGGTCAATATCTTCAAAGTAGTTTTTAAAAGAAGCGTCAAATAGCTCACCGCCTAATTCGTCAATCACATACCGCTTAATCATCATCATCGCACCTTTGGCGGCAAAGACCTTTTTGGGCTTTAAGGGGGTGGTTGCAGTCGGTTTGCTATAATTGCGATGCCGCAAAAGCCCCCAGGGATAAAGGTCCTCGCCACAAACATCAAGACCATTATTTAACCGAGGGATATTCATTGTCCCTTGAACAATGCCAACCTTATCGTGCGTGGCAAGAAATTCAAGCATCGGCGAAAACGAGTCACCATGAATAATCGTATCGTTATTCAGAAGTAGCAGATAGGGTCGAGTTGCTTTTTTTAGCCCTAAATTGTTGCCGCCGGCAAAGCCGAGATTGGTTTTGCTCACGAGATACTTTACGCCAATATTGTACGAGCGAACGATATTGGCAGTCGAAGGCATGGCAGCATTGTCAACCACAATGACTTCAAGGCGCTTACCGTACACTTTAAAAAGCGAATCCAAGCAGTTTTTAAGAAGCATATCGCCGTGGTAGGTGACGATGATAATGGAAAGCGAATCAATTAGCGGGCTCATTGGTTAGTGGAATAACTTTTCCAGATTGGGCAAAGAATCGTGCATGGAAAGCTTGAAGGGAAGCTCGATGCAAAGTGGACGCAAAAGGCGGAAAACGCGTCCTGAGACAAGTTTAATTTCGCTGGGCAGTCGCCCTAAGCGAATTATCTCGCGCACAATTTGCGGTGGCATCGACATCCATAGCTCTTTAAGTCCTCGCGATTTGTCATAGACAACTCCCGTATCAATCAATTTCTCATGGGTCGCAGAATTTATCGCTTGTAGCGAATAAAGGGAGCGCGGGCGAGGCTCGCTAAGAGTGTATTTGGTCGTTAGCCGAAAATCCAATTCCCATACTTCGTCATTCTCTATAGGCAAATCTTTGGCTTTTTGAAGCTCGGGCTTGGAGAATGAAACTTTTTCCACATAGGGCGGAGGCGGTGAAACATTAAGTGGCTCATCGCTCCATTTGCCTTTGTTGTTTTCAATGCGAGAAAAGATGGCTTGGTCGGTAAAGAAGCGAAGGGGCAATTTCTCGTCGGTCTCCATCCGTAGCATAACCCCATACGCTTGCCAAAGTAGCTTGGCAAAAAAAGTTCGCTCGCTATTGTCTTTGAGCTCAATTGGTAAATAGCCAGTATCGTGGCGAAAGGCTTGGCATGTGCCATTTGCCAGAATTATCAGCTCATAATGGGGAAACTCAGTTGGCGAAGAGTAGACCCCGAAATTGCGATCTACGCGGGTTCGTAAAAAGTCATGTAAAGTTTGCCATCCCTCAAGAAATAAGAGTCGCACTTTGACTGGTTGCATATCGTCTTTGAGGGTAATGCAGAAATAAGGTAGTGCAGTATGGTTAGGCTTAATCGCCCAATTAAAGGGAAGGAGTTTGTCCCAAAGTCCCAGCGCATCCATTTTGGCGCCAATTTCTGCTATTGAATACTCTTTCACATTGCTTATAATACCATATTCTGACGAAATATGGTATAATCTTGTCATATGAGAAAAGTATTGGTTGATAAGGGTGTGGTCTTTGGCGATAAGAAACTCGTTTTCATCGCGGGACCTTGTGTAATTGAATCAAGGGCAATGGCGCTTGAACTCGCAGAGAAGTTGACTCGCCTTGCAAAAAAGTTCAAGGCACCTTATATTTTTAAGGCGAGCTTTGACAAGGCCAATCGTACGAGCGTTGATTCGTTTCGTGGGCCTGGTATTGATAAGGGCTTGGAAATCCTCGCAGAGATTCGCTCGAAGTATAATGTTCCAGTTTTAACAGATATTCACGAGCCATGGCAAGCGAAAGTAGTAGCTGAAGTGTGCGATGTGTTGCAAATCCCTGCGTTTCTTGCACGGCAAACCGATCTTGTCATCGCTGCGGGCAAGACAGGCGCAGTCGTCAACGTAAAGAAGGGCCAGTTTATGGCACCGGAAGATATGTCTCAGGTCGTGCGCAAGTTGGAGTCAACGGGCAATAAGAGAATTGTTCTTTGCGAGCGGGGTAGCTCGTTTGGCTATCGCAATCTTGTAGTGGATATGCGAGGACTCGCAATTATGCGCGAAAGTGGATATCCAGTAGTGATGGATGCAACTCACGCAGTACAGCATCCAGGTGGACTTGGAACTGGTAGCGGAGGCGACGGTAAGTACGCACCGCTCATCGCGCGTGCGGCAGTTGCAAGTGGAGTGGACGGCGTATTTATGGAAACGCACATTAATCCTAAAGTTGCAAAAAGTGATGCTACCAATGCGATTCGCCTCTGTCAAGTGGAAGCACTTTGGAAGCAACTAATTGCTATTAAGGGGATTGTTTGAGGTTATTAGGTTTTATCGCGGCTTTACTTTTGGCTAACGTGACGTTGGCGTTTGATTCGTCAGCGTGGTTAGGGAAGCGGGAAATGCTAACGCGAGAAGCGGAGCGACTAAGGGAGGCCTATACCAATTGTCTTGTACAAGTCAGTCAATCGGCGGAGGGAATGGTAGTCCCAATCGAGACCTATCCCAATGGGGCGATTAAGTTTTCAATCGCGGCTAAAAGAGCACAGTTTTTCCTCAAAGAGGGCTTTATTTGGGCTGAGGGTGTCGTTATTACGGAGTTTGATATATCTGGCAAGGAATTGTCGCGAATTGAAGCGGATAATTGTGTTGTTGATCGAGATACTAAAAGCGGGTGGGTAGAAGGGCGTGCCAAGGTCGTTCGAGATAAAACCGAGTTTACGGGCGAAGGAGTTTATTTCTCTTCGCCAGAAAATTATATTATTAGCTTTGATTCGTCGCGAATAGAGTCCAAAGATCTAAAAAGCGGAGGTATACCACTATGATACTTCCAGTAATTGCACTTTTTGCGTGGTCACTTTTTGGTGTAGAAGATGGCATTTTTGCGGATAAGAGCGCGGATAATAAGGGTAATGAAGGCATTCTCATAACCGCTAAGCGTGGAGATCTTGATAAAGACGCGGGGGTAGTTATGTTTGAAGGGGAGGCTTTTGTGCGGTATGAGCCAAACTACGATCTTCACTCCAATCAACTTTTTGCGTTTTTTAATTCATCCAATGAATTGGAGCGTATTGTGGCTATTGGTAATGTCGCAATTACCAATGGGCTCCGGCGAGGGTCTTGCGCGATGGCGCAATTTCGGCGAAGCAAAAACGAAATTGAACTTTATGGGAACGAGGATGGTTACGCAATTTTGGCAGAGGATGGCAAGGACGAGCTCCATGGCAAGCGCATTAAGTTTTGGTTGGATACGGAGCAAGTGCAAGTTAATGGAGCAAAAATCTTTATTGAAGATAGCGGGAAGGAGTTGAAAAAGTTATGAGCGATATTGTAATGGAGGCGATGAATGCGATGGCAGCGGAGCGCATACATGCAACGGATTTGGAAGCGAAGGGATTAGTCAAGGTTTATGGCGATAGAACTGTCGTAAGTGGAATGGATGTGAAGTGCTCGTGTGGTGAAATCGTTGGCATTTTGGGGCCCAATGGAGCAGGTAAGACGACGACCTTTTATATGATTGTGGGACTCGTTAAGCCAGAAGCGGGCAAGGTAGTCTTTCATGGTCAAGACATCACGCATCTTCCCGTTTATAAGCGGGCGCGCAAGGGGTTAGGGTATCTCGCGCAAGAAGCGAGCATCTTTCGGAAACTTTCGGTGTGGGACAATGTGATGGCGATTTTGGAGACCTTGCCGCTCTCTCGCAAGGAGCGCAATGCAAGAGCGGAGGAGCTCTTGACACCTTTTGATTTGATGAAAGTCGCCAAACAACCAGCATATACGCTTTCGGGCGGTGAAAGGCGCAAACTGGAAATAGCACGAGCCCTCGTGCGCAACCCTGCAATTTTGATGTTGGATGAACCATTCGCAGGCGTGGATCCACTTTCGGTCAATGAAATTCAAGAGATTGTCCGCAAATTGGCTGCAAGAGGTTTGGGGATTATTATCACTGATCATAATGTGCGCGAAACTTTGAGTGTTGTCAATCGTGCGTATTTGGTGTATAATGGCAAACTGTTAAGGGAGGGAACTAGCGAAGAATTAGTTAACGACCCTGAAGTACGCGAAAAGTATTTAGGTGAAAACTTTAGAATGTGAGATAAAAACGAAAGGAGAGACAAGATGAGTATTGAAGTTACAATGAGACATAGCGACGTGAGAATTGAGTCGCTCAAAGAGTATGCGGAAAAGCGCATGAACCTTTTGAAGGCGAAATTTCCGAAAGTGACTAAGGTGGCAATTGTGATTGACGTCGATGTTAAAAAACATATGTATATGGCGGAGGTTGTCGCAAATCGCCTCGGTGAGACGGCGGTAGGCGCTAAGGAGTTTTCGGCTTCGGCTAAGAGCGTTATTGATGCGGCAGCTGCGAGAGCCGAAAGACAGCTACTAAAAATGCGAGTTAAAGCTCGCAAGGGCACGGTTCGTCGTCAACGCGCTGCTTCAGCCAAGAACTAATGAAAAAACTGCCTTCTAAGGTGGACAATCAAGGTTTTCTCACGGCCGCTAAATTTTTTGAGGCGGGTCGTGAGGAACTTGAGCTTACTTTAGTAGCTGGTGATGCTTCCTCGCTAAATCGCAAGATTGAAGAGCCTATCGTGAGCCGTCCAGGCTTGGCGCTTACGGGCTTTTACGAGCATTTTGCGTGGAAGCGAATACAACTGATTGGCAAGAGCGAGACAGCATACTTAAACTCGCTAAACGATAAGACGCGTTTTCAACGTGTCAAGGCAATAGTGGAACGCAAGGCATTCTGCTTTGTGTTTACGAATGGTCAAGCACCTCGCAAAGAAGAGATAGCCATCGCCAACAAACTGGGCGCGGTCGTCATGACAACGCCACTTAAGACGCGAGTTTTTGCACGGAAAAGCACGTTTGTAATCGAAAGCGTTCTGGCGCCTACGACATCGATTTACGGGACGATGGTCGAGGTGGCGGGTTTAGGTGTTTTAATTGAGGGTGATCCAGGGTTGGGCAAGAGCGAGACTGCTTTAGGTCTCATCAAAAGGGGTTGTGCTTTAGTCGCAGACGATTTGACCTGTATTCGTAAGGAAGTTGGTAATAACCTTTTGTTTGGTTCAGCGTCGGATTCGACGGCAGGGTATATGGAGATACGTGGAATAGGCATCATGCATATTCCAAGTCTATTTGGCGTTGTTGCGATGCGTGGTGAGAAGCGCTTGCAACTTATCATTTCTTTCAAGCGTTTGGAAGATGTAAAAAGCGAAATTGATCGCATTGGACAGACGCGCCACTACAAGAATATATTGGGAGTGGAAATTCCTAATGTCATTATTCCCGTTTCTGCGGGGCGTGATTTGGTTAACTTGGTTGAGACCGCGGCAATGCAACAACGACTTTTATCGTCAGGGATGGATCCAGTAAGTTCGCTTTCTGAACGGCTACATGAACGAGCTACGAACGAAAGCAAGAAGGTCTCAAACAAACGAAAGGGTGGCTAAGCATGACAGATAAATTAGTACGTAAGCTAACACTTAAAAACAAGTACGGTATGCATGTCCGGCCAGCAGGGCTATTTGCCAAATTAGCAAGTCGTTACGAATCGGAGATCAATGTTGAAAAAGACGGTAATGTAGTTTCTGGCAAATCGATTATGGCGCTGATGACGTTGGAGGCGATTTGCGGGACGGAGCTTACCATAACTGCGAGCGGTAAAGACGCGCAAGAAGCGTTAGATGAACTGGAGGCACTTGTCGAACGTAAGTTCGACATTCCCGATGAGCAGTAGCTCAAAAAATCGTACCCTATCCGGGCTTGCCACATCGCGAGGTTTTGTGGTCGGCCCGGTTTTTGTGTATCGTGGGGAGGGTGAAATCCCTATCCCTGAGTACGCAGTTGAAAAGGGCAAGGAAAAAGAAGAGCTTAAGAGATTTCATGATGCTTTGGCAATCACCCGTAAAGAGATTGAAGGAATTGTCGAGGCAGTAAAAGAGCGCACAAATGACAAGGATGATGCGAAGATTTTCGAGTGCCACTTAATGCTACTTGAAGATCCTGTCGTGAATGAAGAGACGGAGTATTATATTCTGGATAATCAACTTAATGCTGCTGCTGCAGTTCGTAAGACAGCGGATAGGGTGCGTGAGCAGTTTGCCAAGATGAATGACGAATATTTTCGCGAGCGGGTGCGAGATATTGACGATGTAGAAAGGCGACTTTTAAAAGCATTGACGGGTTTTATCGCATCACCCTATCAAGAGTTGAAAACGCCTAGCATTATCGTGGCGGACAATTTGACGCCTTCCGAGACCGTGCAAATGCCTCGCGAACAAATTTTGGGATTTGCGATGAACGATGGCTCGCCCACGAGCCATGTGGCGTTGCTATCGCGGGCGATGGGGCTGCCAGCTGTAACTGGGCTTAAAACGATAACGGATGCGGTAACTGCGGGTGAGACCGTCCTTTTGGATGGAACTAATGGAACAGTTATCATTTCGCCAGATGTGGCAACTGTGGAAGAGTTTGAGGCGTTGGCAAAAGCGCAAAAGGAAAGTAATTTGTCGGCGATAAGTACTCGTCCTGCGGGATCGCTCGCTGATGGCGAGGAGGTGCTGATTTTTGCGAATATTCATCCTGGGGTACCGTTAAATGATGTCAAGGCGCAAGGGGCGCGAGGAATTGGACTATATCGTAGTGAGTATCTTTGGTTAAATCGGGGAAGTGAACCGACGGAAGAAGAGCAATTTATTGCATATCGTGAGGCGGCCAAATTTGTAACTACCTTGTCTAAGGAGGCAACCCTTACCATTCGTACGCTCGATATTGGGGGCGATAAATTGGTAAAGGGAATTTCAGTTAGCGAGGCGAATCCATTTTTGGGCAATCGTTCAATTCGTTATTTACTTGCTAATCGTGGGGTTTATCGTACGCAACTTAGGGCTATTTTGCGGGCATCAGCATTTGGGCGAATTTATGTGATGAATCCTATGATTTCGTGCGTAGAGGAAGTTAAAGCGGCAAAAATAGTTTTGGAAGAAGTCAAAGCAGAACTTGATCGAGAGGGGATTGCGTACGATAAAGAGATTAAACTTGGGGCAATGATTGAAGTACCAGCAGCTGCAATCAATGCGGGAGCGATTGCAAGGCAAGTGGACTTCCTTTCTATTGGTACCAATGATCTTATCCAATATACGATGGCGGCCGATAGGAGTAACGAAGCAGTAGCCCATCTTTATCAGCCTACCAATCCCGCAATTTTGAGGCTTATGAAGCATGTGATTAATGCCGCTAAAACTCATCACATTCGCGTGGGAGTGTGTGGTGAGTCAGCTGCCGATCCGATTATGGGTGTACTTTGGGCGGCGATGGGAATTGATATGCTTTCAATGTCGGCAACTTATATTCCAGTTATGGCGAAGCTTTTTGCACGACTTACACGAGCAGATTTAAGCGAATATCTTAAAGTGGCGGATAGTCTGGGCGATGAGGCGACGGCTAAAGAAGTGCTGGACCAATGTCGCAAATGGTTAAAGGACAAGATACCTGATTTGGAGAAATTAGTAACATGAAAAGGGTACTCGTTACAGGGAGCTCAAGGGGAATTGGCAAAGCGATTGCGGAGACACTTAAAGTAGCAGGTTATGAAGTTGTCACGCACTCGGTAAAATCAACAGGAACGACTTTGCAGTTTGATATTGCCAATCGTGAAGCGGTGGTAAAAGCATTAAGCGAGGATATTGAAAAGCATGGACCATACTATGGAGTTATTCTCAATGCGGGAGTTAATCGCGATAATGCATTTCCAGCAATGGAGGATAAGGAGTGGGATGAGGTCATCAACGTTGACTTAAATGGGTTTTATAATGTTCTTAAGCCGTGTGTGATGCCGATGGTGTCAGCAAAGATTAAAGGACGGATTGTCGCAATTTCGTCAGTTTCAGGGGTTGTGGGTAATCGTGGGCAAGTCAACTACTCAGCTGCGAAAGCAGGTATCATTGGTGCTACCAAGGCACTCGCAGTAGAGTTAGCTAAGCGCGGAATTACGGTCAATGCCATTGCGCCTGGGGTTATTGAAACGGAAATGACCGAAAATTTGGAGTTTGCCGAGGAGATTCGTAAGGCCATTCCGATGCGGAGATTTGGGACTGCGAATGAAGTTGCTTCGTTGGTAAGATATTTGCTTTCAGATGAAGCCGCGTATTTGACGCGGCAAGTAATCAGTGTTAATGGGGGTTTATTTTAAATGAATGTTTACTTGGATAATAACGCGACTACTTGCGTTGCGCCTGAAGCGATCGAGGCGATGAAGCCGTTTTTTGGTGAGCTGTATGGCAATCCCAGCTCAATGCACGCTTTTGGTGGGGATGTGGCGAGATACGTTCAAAACGCACGTGAGGAAGTGGCTTCGTTCATCAATGCAGAGCCAGAAGAGATCATTTTCACTTCGTGTGCAACTGAGTCGGATAATGCGGCCATTCGTGGAACTGCGGACTATTTAGGCAAGAACTTGAAGGTGATTACCAGTGCGGTTGAGCATCCTGCAGTTTTGCAACCATGTCGTCGACTTAAAGCGCAAGGGCATGAGGTGGTTGAGCTGAAAGTAAATAATTTAGGCGCATTAGATCTGGAGGAACTACGCGCTGAAGTTACGGCAAATACGCTAGTTTCAATAATGTGGGCGAATAATGAAACTGGTGTACTTTTTCCAATTGAAGAAATTGCTAAAATTTGCAAAGAAAAAGGAGCGCTCTTGCATACTGATGCGGTGCAAGTTGCAGGTAAAATCCCAGTTGATGTAAAGCAAGTGCCAGTAGATATGCTATCAATGTCGGGGCATAAGTTTCATGCGCCCAAGGGAATTGGGATATTTTATGTAAAAAGAGGGACTAAAGTAAAACCCTTTATGTTGGGCGGTCATCAAGAGCAGGGGCGGAGAGCAGGGACTGAAAACGTGCCTTATATTGTTGCTCTTGCCAAGGCGTGTGAACTTGCAAAAAAAGGAATGGATGAGGAAGCTAAAGCATTAACTACGATGCGAGATAAGCTCGAAGCAGGGATCTTAAAAGCATGCCCTAATGTGCTTATCAATGGGGATAGGGCACATCGATTGCCAAATACGCTCAATTTGAGTTTTGAATATATCGAAGGCGAGGCAATTGCTTATCACTTAAGCGATGCAGGGATTTGCGTTTCAACGGGGTCGGCTTGTGCGTCAGGTTCGTTAGATCCTAGCCACGTTATTCGTGCGATGGGAGTTCCATTTACGGCAGTTCATGGATCAGTGAGGTTTTCATTGTCACGCTATAATACGATGGAGGAAGTGGATTATGTTTTAGAAAAGTTACCACCCATCATTGCGAAATTGCGCCGACTTTCACCTTTTGGTCCAGGAAAGGATGTGTCAACTTATGCGTAAGTTAGTGCTTTTGGCAATTTTGCTTGCCTTTATTGGATGTCGGCGCGAGGATATCAAGGAGTGCGTACTTGAGCTTCCTACTTTGAGCGATAATGCGGTAGTAACGCAAAAGATAGTTAAGGCGATTGAGGTTTATCAAGGAGTAGATACAACTTCGCTTAAGTGGAATTTTGTTAAAAAGACGCTATCGCTTCGTTACGATTCAATGCAAGTAGCAAAAGCGAACTTGCGTTATGCGATTGAAGAGGTGGGAATTGATGTCCGCTAAAAAGTTAGCTTTCCCAGGTTTTGTGGATGTACACGTTCACTTTCGTGACCCTGGTATGATTGAGGCCGAAGATACTGCAAGTGGACTTGAAGCAGCTAAGCAAGGGGGCTTTGCGGCGGTAGTTACGATGCCTAATACTACGCCAGCAGGGGATTCGGTTAAGTGGGTAAAGCGTAATCTTAGGGCGCAAGGAGACGTCAGAATTTATCCTTCGGCGTGCATTACGGTGGGTAGACTAGGTGAGAAGGTCGCCGACTTGGAAATGCTTGCTGAAGCGGGAGCAGCTTTTTTTACAGACGATGGATCGTATGTTGCTAATGACAAAGTGATGGAAGAGGCGATGAAACGTATTGCGGAGCTTAATATGGTCGTTTCAGAGCATGCGATGGATCCGAAAAAGCTTGCAGGTGGGGTGATTCGCGACTCACCACTCGCCCGTAAATTAAATTTACCCACAATCTCCGTTGATACGGAAACTACTGCCATTCGGCGTGATCTTTCGCTTTGTCGAGAAACAGGATGTCGGCTACATATTCAGCATATTTCCACGGCCGAGGGAGTGGAGCTCGTACGCAATGCACAACGCGAAGGTTTGCCAGTAAGTGCTGAAGCGACTCCGCATCACTTGCTTTTTGCATGTGAAGAGATAATCGCAGATGATGCTACTTTTAAGATGGCCCCTCCAATTGGTAATCGCGAGGATCGTGCAGAACTAAGGCGAGCAGTGAAAGACGGCGTACTTATGTTCGCAACTGATCACGCGCCTCATCCAGCGAACAAAAAGAATCTTGGATTTCTTAAGTCGGCGAATGGCATTTTGGGGCTTGAAACGGCAATTCCGGTTACCTATGGCGTGATGGTTGAGGAAGAGGGAATGAGTATTGAGAAGTGGGCAGAGGCGTGGTGGAAGCTACCGTGTGATATTGTGCGAGGGATTGATCGCAATTTACCTAAGACGCGAATTGCGATTGGAGAGTTAAAAGCGGTTGATATTGAGCAATTCAAAAGTAAGGCAAGAAACTCGCCTTATAATGGAACTAAATGGAGATGTTGGCCATGCAGTTAAAAACTTTTGATGAAACGGTAGCATATTTTCCAGATGTTTGCTTTGACCGTCCACCAGATTTAGGGATTATGCTTGGCTCGGGTTGGGGTGAAGCATTGGAAATGGATGAGATTGTTTTTCGTTCGTCGTATGCTGACATTCCGCTTTTGGGAGCGTCGACAGTTAAAGGTCATGTGGGTGAGTTTATTCTTTACAAGCGTAGGGGCAAGCGTATTGCCGCTTGGTGTGGAAGGCGCCATTATTATGAAGGCGTAGGTTGGGAGAGGGTTGTTCTACCCATTGAGATACTTCGGCGAATGGGGTGTAAAAAAGTTCTTTTAACTAATGCATCGGGTGGTATTAACTCTGCACTACGGCCAGGCGATTTTGTATTCATTCGCGATCATATCAATCTCATCAGCGAAAACCCATTGGTGGGCACGCACGTTGCGGAGTGGGGTGAGCGTTTCCCAGACATGTCGGAAGTGTATTCGCGTCATTTAGTGGAGATGTTGCATGCGAGCGCCAACTTGCATAATTTACGGGCGATGGACGGGGTGTATGCGTTCAACTTCGGCCCCGCCTATGAGACCCCTGCGGAAATTAGGGCATATCGTGCGCAAGGAGCGGATGTAGTTGGAATGTCAACTGTACCTGAAGCGGTATTTGCGCGTGCTTGTGGATTTGAGATTGCAGGGGTCTCGCTAGTTACAAACATGGCTGCTGGGATTTCACATCGAGTACTAACTCACGAAGAAGTAGTTGCATCTGGTCAAGCCGCTAAGCCCAAGATGCGTGAGCTCATTGACGATTTTATTGCGCGGTTGTGATTCAAGACGAAATTGATCTGTTTTTAAGTGCGTTAATGCTTGAAAAAGGGCTTGCCCAAAATTCTTGCGTAGCGTATAAAAAGGATTTGCAACTTTTCGCAGAGTATCTTAAGCTTCGCCATATTGAAAGAGCAGATGATATTGAGCGCGAAGATATCGTAGAGTTTATCGAGACAGAGCGCGAGGTGGGTAAGCGTAGTACCACGCGAGCTCGCCGAATAGCGGCAATAAGAATGTGGCTAAAGTATTTACGAGAACACAAGCTAATTAAGCGCAACCCAGCGGACCTCTTGGATTCGCAAAAGCGGGACTTCACTTTGCCTCGCACTTTGTCGGAAGCAGAAGTTGATAAGCTGTTGGAGGATATCAAGGGACTTGATCCCAAGGATTTGCGAGATCGGGCGATGCTTGAAGTAATGTATGGCTGCGGGCTTAGAGTGAGTGAGATTTGTGAGTTAAAAATTGATGCGTTAGTTGCCGATGGAGAGCTACTTAGGATATATGGCAAGGGTTCCAAAGAGCGAGTCGTGCCGATTGGCTCGGCAGCCGGCAAGGCACTAAATGACTATTTTGCTTCTGCCCGTGGAGTGTTCACGAAAGGTAATCTCAATGAGAATCATATCTTTGTGACTCGATTTGGCA
The DNA here is from genome assembly GCA_045599105.1 of Kiritimatiellia bacterium. GTDB lineage: Bacteria > Verrucomicrobiota > Kiritimatiellia > RFP12 > UBA1067 > UBA1067. Next base: position 49,474 of record JAZRVL010000052.1, on the reverse strand, counting down.
AAAAGTTTACTCGCCAAGCGATTTTTAAGATTATTCGGGAACGGGCGATTGAGTCTGGTATTGAAGTAGAGCGTATCTCGCCACATGTTTTACGTCATTCATTTGCCTCACACATGTTAGCTCGCGGAGCCGATATTAGGGCAATTCAGGAGATGTTAGGGCACGTAGATATTGGAACTACGCAAATCTATACTCATGTTGATAATGCGAGTTTTAGTCGTCTTCATCGAAAATATCATCCAAGGGCATAGCGATTTATGGTATAATGGATAGAGTTAGGAGAAAAATGAAACACTTATTGTTGATTGTAGTTGGATTGATAACCTTTGGCGCATTGGCAGATGCGTTAGATGAGTTAATGCCACGTCCACGAATAGTTGAGCGTAAGGCGGGTGCTGTTATCCAGGATGAAACATTTAAGGACAAGGCGGGTTGGTATAAACTAAGCGTTAAAAACGGTGAGCCCAAGATTGCGGGTGATGAAGAAGGGCGATATTATGCGAAAGTGACCTTTGGACAGTTAAAACGCCTTGCGGGAAATGAGAAAATCCCTGATTGCACGATTGTTGACTGGCCAGAGTTTAAGTATCGTGGATTATTGTTAGACTGTGGGCGTAATTACCAAACTCCTGAATCCATTCGTGACATCATTGATCACTTGGCTAAATACAAAATGAATGTTTTTCATTGGCATATCGTAGATAACTATGGTTGGCGACTGGAGTCCAAAAAGTATCCAGAACTTCAGCGCAAGGAAGCATTTTCACGGCAAATTGGGAAATATTATACGCAAGCAGAATTTAAGGAAATGGTTGCGTATGCGAAAAAGCGCGGCGTTATGATTATTCCTGAGCTTGATATGCCTGGGCATACGCTTGCTTTTCGCAAGGGAATGGGGATCAAGGATTTAGCCACTGAAGAGGCAAAAATAATTTTAGGTGAACTTATAGATGAGTTATGTTCGCTTGCTGATGCTAAGGATATGCCGATTATTCATTTAGGGACTGACGAAGCGCGTGAAGTGGGCGAGAAAGTGCCACAATCACATCTCGACTATTGGGCCAAGAAAGTGACGGATAAAGGGCGTATTTTGATGGGATGGTCGCCAGGTTTGCGTTTGCCAGGACAAGGGATTAAACATCTTTGGCGAGGAGCAAATGACCCGCGCGGAGATAAGTGCCCATATATTGACTCGCAACATAGTTTTTATATTAATCATGTTGATCCTGAGGAGTTGCTATCTGTCGCTGCTTACCAAAAGCCATGTCGCTGGGGAAATAAGGATGAACATTTAGGGGCGATTATTGGCGTTTGGCATGATGATTGTATTGCGGAAACTGAAGATGTGTCTCGAATGAATGCGATTTATCCTGCAGTAGTTATGTTGTCCGATAATTTCTGGCGGGGACGTGAAAGGGACGAGCCCACCTTGTATGCGCGTTTGCCTTCTCCTGATGACCCACGGTTTGAACTCGCAGCGGATTTGGAGCGACGTACAATTGCCCAGCGAGATAAGGTACTTAAAAATCTAAAGCATTCTTTCCCTTATGTTGCGCAGACGAATTTGCGCTGGAAAATGACGGATGAATCAGGCAAAGTTATTGCTGAGAATATTCCACAGGCAACCACTTATCCGCGTCACTTTTGGCATTTTCAAAGTGCATTTTGCCCACAAAATAACGGCAAGGTAATTTTGGAGACATGGATTGATTCGCCTTGTGAGCAAGATGTTGGAGCGTGGATTGGAATGACTGGCTTTTCACGCTCGGATGGTCGCTCGCGAGATGCACCAACACCCAAGCTTGGTCAATGGAATAAACATGGAGCAACGATTGAATTAAATGGGAAGCCAATCGACCCGCCTGCTTGGACACATCCAGGCACTGGGGGTAATCCCAAGGAGATACCACTGGTAGATGAGGACTATTGGTATCGGCCGCCTACGTCCATTCATCTTAAAAAAGGTAAAAACCATGTTAAGCTCACTTTGCCAAAGCAAGGGGGATGGAAGTGGATTGGAACGTTTGTGCCAGTCAACGGAACGAGCGATCATCCAAGAGAGGTTGAGTTTAAATGAAAAAACTATTAATTGTGGAGTCGCCCGCAAAGGCGAAGACCATCGGTAAATATCTTGGTAGTGACTTTGTTGTTAAAAGTTCGGTAGGACATATTCGCGACTTGCCCAAAGAATCGGGTGCAATAAAGATTGTTGAGAAGGGTGCAGGCAGTTGGCTGTTTGATCCTACTTATGAAGTTTCCGAAGGCAAGGACAAGGTCGTGAATGAGCTTAAAAGCGCTGCTAAAAGTGCGAGTGAAATTTATCTTGCGAGTGATCCTGATCGTGAGGGAGAGGCGATAGCGTGGCACTTAAAGACGGTTTTGGCTCCAAGTGCAAAAGGCAAGGAGTTTAAGCGAGTTACTTACAACGAAATCACGAAACGGGCGGTGTTGAAGGCGATTGCTGAGCCACGCGATATTGATATGCCACTTGTGGATGCTCAACAGGCGCGGCGAATTTTGGATCGGCTCGTGGGGTATAAAGTTTCGCCTTTACTTTGGAAGAGTGTCAATTGTGCCAACAATCGTACGCTTTCTGCGGGACGTGTGCAGTCGGTTGCTTTGCGGCTTTTGGTTGAGCGTCAGCGTGAGATTGACGCCTTTAAGCCAGAGACTTACTTTCTGATGGGAGTTGAAGCGCGTAAATTGAGCGATGAAAAGACATTTATCGCGCGGCTTAATCGGTTTGATGGGGGAAAGCCAGAGATCAAGAACAAGGAAATGGCGGACAAGATCATTCTTGATCTTGCGGGAGCGGAGTTGGAAGTTGCGGACTTAAAAGCACAGGTCAAAGTGCGCCACGCTTTGCCGCCATTTACGACTTCAACTTTGCAGCAGGCGGCTTCAAGTGTGCTTGGCTTTTCGCCTGGTAAAACTATGAAACTTGCCCAAGCTTTGTACGAACAGGGGCGGATTACCTATATGCGCTCGGATTCGGTCAATATTTCGGAAGATGCGCGTATAGCGACGAAAGAGTTCATCGAAAGTGAGTATGGGGCGAAGTTTTATCCAGAAAAGCCGAATATTTTTGCCACCAAGGCCAAGGCTGGCGTGGAAGCGCAAGAAGCCCACGAGGCAATTCGTCCAACAGACATTAAACTCAAGCCTGCGTTGTCAAAATTGGAAACGCAAGAGTTAAAACTTTACGATTTAATTTGGCGGAGATTTGTCGCTAGTCAAATGGCAGATGCGAAAACCACGGTAAAGACTATTGTGTTAGAGGCGAAAAAAAGTGGGCTTGCACATGAGTATCGCTTTAGCGCATCAGCGACTATCATTGACTTCGAAGGCTTCCTAAAAGTAATGAAGCTGTCTTTAAAGAAGAAAGCTAAAGATGGCGAGGACGATGAAGATACGGATGAAGTTGCGTATTTGCCACAAGTAAAAGTTGGCGAGATGTTGGAGGCGATGAGATTTCTTTCTGATCAGAAAGAAACACGTGGTCCTGTGCATTATTCGGAAGCATCGCTCATCAAAATGCTAGAGGAAAATGGGGTAGGACGTCCATCAACTTATGCAGCGACTATTGAGACGCTAAAAATGCGTGAGTATGCCAAGACCGAAAAAAAGAAACTTATTCCTTTGGAGCGAGGAATTTTGGTTTCGGATTGGCTAACTAAAAAGATGGATGCGCTTTTTAGCGTGGGTTATACGGCGCAGATGGAAGCGGAGTTAGACGAGGTCGCAGAAAAGAAAGTTGCGATGAATGAGATGCTCTCGCGCTTTTATGTGAAGCTTTTGAAGGAGATTGATTCGTCGGCGGAGCCACCACCTGATCAAGAGAAGTTTGAGATTGTCTTTAACTTGTTAGACAAGGTGAAAGTGTGGAAGCCAGCAAAGAAGGTCGGCAAGCGCATTTACGACGACAAGGCTTTTGTAGAAAGTGTCAAAGAACAAGCGAAAGCGAAAACGCGTCCACTTAGCGCACGGCAGTTGCAGTTCTTGGTTAGGATGGCATTGATGTATGCTGACCAGATTCCAGAGTGCGAGGCACATCTTAAAGCTGCGTCACTTGCGGTCCAGAATACAACGAGTGTCGAGAAAGCCAATCCTGAATTGGTGGAATTTTGCTTTAAGACGATGGATAGGATTGAAGGGATGGATAAAAATCCTTTTCTTAACTCTTTGCGAGAGCAATATGATAAGGGTAAGGATTTGTCAATGAAGCAGTTTCAAATTCTCGCTCGTGCAGTAGGAGGAAGTGCGGAAGCTTTGCCAGATGCGAATGATGTTAAGGCGAAATTAGTGGACTTTGTTTCGGGTGGATTTGATCGCACTTCAGCGGATCCTGAGATTGAGAAAATCTTGGAAGCATTTAAGTCGATTAAAGAGTGGCGAGCCGCGGTGAAGCGGGGCAAAAGGACATATAATGATCGTGAATTTGTTGAATCGATTCGCGAGCAATTTAATCGTCGCAATTCGCTTTCTGATCGGCAAGTGGGTGCGCTTAAGCGAGTAGCTTCACTATATAATATCAAAGTTTAGATTAATGGCGATTAATCCTAATCAATTTGCGTTTGAAGACGGCGAGTTAAAGCGTTTTGAAAGTTATCTCGTTGGCGAGCGCAATTTGGCAGAGCACACACGTTCATCATACGCGATAGATTTGGCGCAATTAGTGACGGTGAAGTGGGGGGAGGGGGCAAAAGCGCCTTACAAGTGGGATGCTTATGCGGACGATGATGCGCATAAGTTCCTTTCGAGTTTTACGCGCGAAGGAGCAAGCTGGGCTACAGTTAAGCGTAAACTTGCTGCGGCAAGGATGTTTTTCAGATTTTTGCAACGTTCAGAACTTATAATTGACAACCCGTTTTCTCTTTTGCGTGGGCCACGTGAGGAGAAACTCTTGCCGAAGACATTGTCGGTCGAGGAAGTGAAGCGTTTTTTGGAGCGGCCAGCTAAAGATTTTAAGGAAGGGACGCTTCCAAGGTACGCTGCTTTAAGAGATAGTGCAATATTTGAAACGTTGTATTCAACTGGTTGCCGAATTAGTGAAGTAGTGCCAATAAAGTGGAAGACAATTGATTTTGAACGAGGGTCGATGATTGTTGTTGGTAAAGGGTCAAGGGAACGATTGGTGATTTTAGGGTCAATAGCAATTAAGGCTCTGAAAGCGCTCAGAGAGTATCTGGCCGAAAAGCATACGGTAGAACCAGATGCGCTGGTGTTTTTAAGTGATACGTTTAAGCCATTAAGTGCGAGATTTGTGGAGCGGAGAATGAAGCGATATTTGGTGGAAGCGGAGCTTCCAAGTGAGATTTCGCCACATAAGCTTCGGCATAGTTTTGCGACGCATCTTTTGGATGCAGGGGCAGATTTACGTTCAGTTCAAGAGATGCTAGGTCATGCTTCGCTATCAACAACGCAAATTTATACGCATGTTTCAGTTGAGCGACTTAAAGACGCCTACGCTAAGGCACATCCAAGGGCATAAATAATGAAGAAATTAGATTATAAGTGGACAGCGTTGATATTACTTTGGGTAGCATTTTTCCTTCAGCAGGGAACGCGTCAATTGTTTGGGCCTTCAATTCCTGCTATCTGTAATTCGATTGGGTGCGATATGTGCGCGTTAGGGGTTGTGGGCAGTGTGTTTGCAATGATGTATGGTATTTGTGTGCCTTTTGCGGGTATTGCCGCCGATCTATTTCGGCGCAAATGGATGGTAGTTATAGGAGTTGCTATCTTTTGCCTAGGCATTTTTGCTTCTGGATTTATTGCTTCTGCGGCTTGGCTAATTTTAACTTATGGCATTTTAAATGGGCTTGGGCAAAGCTTTTATTATCCTTCAGCGAGTTCACTCGTCGCCCAGCTTCATCGTGATTCACGGGCTACGGCAATGTCAATTTTGCAATTGGGACTTTATATTGGGATAGTAGGGTGTGGCACGCTTGCTGGATTTTTAGCAGGCGAAGGTGGGGATAACTGGCGAATGTCATTTTTAATCTTCGGCGGAATTGGGCTTGTATGGGCATTTTTTATGATCTTCGCATTAAAGGATACTAAGGCCGAAGTTAGTAATGTAATAACCGACAAACCCACCATTGGCGAAGCGCTAAGCGCAGTATTTTCTAAGCCCACAGCGATTTGTGTTATCTTGGGGCTAGCAATGATGATTTATGTTGATATTGGCTTTAAGAATTGGATGCCGACATTTTTGCGCGATAACTATATGCAGGATTGTCCGTTTCTTTCTCGTTGGTATGGCTTACATGCAGTTCTTTGGCATTACTTAGGTGCGATTGTTGGCATTTTAATTGGTAGCCGCATTGGGGATAAACTCGTAAAAATTCATCCCAAGATTCGCCTGGATTTGGGTATTATTGGGCTTGGTCTTGCTATTCCATTTATCATTTGGATGGCCAATGCCTCATCGTTCTTTACTTGCGCAGTAGCAATGCTTATTTTTGGTCTATTTAGAGGAATCTACGATTCCAATTTCATGGCGAGCTTTTTTGATGTCGTAAACCCACGCTATCACGCTTCAGGGGTAGGGATTATGATGTGTATCGCATTCCTTTTTGGTTCATTGTCTTCAGCAATATTGCCGATAATTGCAAGTTCAATGGGAAATATGACCCTTAGCATGTCATCGCTGGCAATATTCTATTTCATCGGAGCATTAGTTATTTTCTTTGGCAGATTAAGGAGTAAAGAATGAAAAAACGTGTATTTATTACGGGTGGTTCGTCAGGTATCGGGCGAGCGAGTGTTAGGAAGTTTATTAACTCGGGCTGGCAAGTTGGCTTTATGGATATTGATGTCAAAGGCGGAGAAGCGCTTTGTGCGGAGTTGAAGGCGGGAGACGACCTTGTTTTTATCCCTGGCAATACTTGTAAGCGAGGGGAGATTCATAGGGCGGTTGAACTAACAGTGGAGAAGTTTGGTGGACTTGATAGTGTAATTGCTAATGCGGGAATTCATCGGTGTAATACGCTTTTGGATATAACTGATGAAGAGTTGGATTTGATGATTAATACCAATATTTATGGTACGGTTAATACTTTGCGTGAAACGGTTCCGCATTTGGTTGAAGCAGGAAAAGGATCGGTTGTCATCAACTGTTCCGATCAATGGTTTGTCGGCAAAGCTCATAGTTTCGCTTATGGCCTTACTAAGGGTGCGCTTGGGCAAATTACGCGTTCACTTTCAATTGACTTAGGTCCTATGGGTATTCGAGTTAATGCGATTTGTGGAGGCACAATTCACACAGCGCTAGTTGATAATCTATTTGAGAATTTTGCCAAGGCGAATAATTGCTCAGTAGATGATTATTGGAAAGCGGAAAATGCTTTATATTCACGTGGCAAGGTGGGAACGAGCGAAGAGATGGCGGAAATGATTTATTTTCTTGCCTCTGATGCCTCGTCTTTTTGCACGGGTGCTCACTATTTAGTAGATGGTGGTTTAGTAGCTAAATAGGACAAAAATATGGTATAATATATGCTTCAAAATGAAGTGTGAATTATGCCATATTAAAGAAGCACAAACTGCGATTCAACGCGAGGGAGATGAAGAGCTTTATGTTTGTGATGAATGTGCCAAGCGCGAGCGCTTGAGCCGTAAGCAGCATACTCATCAAACACACAAGATTTCTGGTCTGCCGCCAGGTATAGAAATGTCGGTAACTCAAATATCGGGCGAGGATATTGAGGGCGATGATGTGCCACCATTTGTAGGTGCGCTTATGAATGCTTTTCAAGATATGGTTTCGGATATGGAGAAATCGCGCAAAGAAGCCTCCTCGCAAGCTAAGAACAATAATCGGTTGATCGAGTTTCCGACTGAGCGTATTGATTCTGATTATCAAATGCGGGGTATGATTCATTTGGAGGGCTTGCATTTAATGGGGGGATTGGAGAGCGCTAAGCAGGCCTTAAAGAGAATTGGGGTTGAATTGCGTGGAGTTGATGTAGAGGGGCTCAATGATGCGGGGCATGCTTTTCGTATTTTTTATAGTTGTGATTTGAATGACGCTAAGCAGGCTATTAGTGGACTTTTGAACGATGAAGCAAACGCTCGAAAATCTCTTGTTGAGGAGCTCCCCAGGGTGTTTGAGGATGCCATTTGTCGGGCGTTGGCAATTGCTAAGAGTTGCCGTTTGCTTACACCATGCGAGCTTTTTGATGTCTTGTCGCCTTTGCGTCTTGCGTCAATTGCGGATAAATTAGATGGGATTACCTTTCAAGAAATCGAAGCGATGATTGACGAAAGCGATCTATCGGATAAAGAAGGTAAACTTTCGGATGAAGAGCGTGATCGCATTGATGGAATGAGGGCGGATGAAATTAATCAGCGTTTTGAGGAGGTTGAGTATAAATGATTTGCTCTAAACATGCGCTTGACGCATTAAATGCGGCGGAGGGTTGTGCGCGTTCTTTAGGAAGCGACCACGTAGGGGCGGAGCATATTCTCATGTCAATTTTAGCCATACCTGGCTGCAGGGCGTGTAAGCGCTTTTTGATGCTTAACTTGTTGTTAGATGATTTGACGGAATCACTTAAGGGGATGATTGGCACTGGGCCAAGCACAATGATTCAACGAGGGAATTTGCCAATTAGTGGTCGGACGAAAAAGATCATTGATATGTCGGAGATTGAAGCTGGCAAGGGCAATAAGGTTAATACCGTCCATCTCGTTATCGCAATGCTACGCGAAGGCGAGAACATTGCCGCTCAATTACTTTTCAATGCTGGACTTACCATTGAAAAGTTTGTTGCTGCGGGGACGCAAGAAGTTGAAGGCGGAGAGGAGAAGGGCGCTACTCATACTGAGGAGCCCAAGACGAAAGAACGCAAGACGCCTACGATTAATGCGTATGGACGCGATTTGAGTGAGCTTGCGCGTTTAGGCAAACTTGACCCAGTAATTGGACGGACACATGAGATTGAGCGCATTGTCCAAATTCTTGCTCGTCGTACCAAGAATAATGCCGTTTTGATTGGCGAGGCAGGCGTTGGCAAGACGGCGGTAGTAGAGGGACTTGCGCAAGCAATTCATCGAGGTGAAGTCCCTGAGAAGATGCAGGATAAGCGGGTAGTGGCGCTAGATATGGCGCGAGTGGTTGCTGGCACGCAGTATCGTGGGCAGTTTGAAGAGCGCCTCAAAAAGATTATTGATGAGATTAAGCGATCGGGTAATATTATTCTCTTTTTAGACGAGATTCATACGATGGTTGGTGCGGGTGGCGCTGAAGGCGCAATGGACGCAGCCAATATTCTCAAGCCCGCACTTGCGCGTGGAGAGTTGCAATGCGTGGGCGCTACCACTCTCAAAGAGTATCATAAGTCAATTGAAAAAGATGCTGCGTTGGAACGGCGTTTTCAGTCCGTGCAAGTTGACGAGCCTACGATTGCAGATACGATTGATATCATAAAGGGGATTGCACCTAAGTATGCGGAGTATCATGGTGTTGAATATACTTTGAGTGCAATTCGTGCGGCAGTAGAGCTTACTGCACGTTATTTGCCGGCACGTCAACTTCCTGATAAAGCAATTGATGCGATTGACGAAACCGGTGCGCGGGTTAGGGCCTCTTCAAGCGCGAGGCCTAAGGCAATCACTGATATGCAAATGGAAATTGATTCCTTGCGCGGCAAGAAAGATGTCTTTGTGGACAAAGGTGATTTTGATAATGCCGCTTTAATTCGAGAAGAGATTAAAGCAAAAGCGGCCAAGGTTGAAGCTGCAGTTAATGAGTGGCGTAAGACGCATAAAGAAGCGATAATAACGATTGATGACAATGAGATTGCTCGCACAGTTTCAGCGATTAGCGGCGTGCCAGTTGAGAAGATGAATGCTACTACCGCCGAGAAGTTGCTCGGGATGGAGAAGTCGCTTAGTAAGGTGGTTGTCGGTCAAAAGCCCGCAATTGATGCGATTGCTAAAGCACTTAGGCGTAGTCGCGCATTAGTTGCTGACCCAAAGCGTCCAATCGGATCATTCCTTTTTTTAGGTCCGACAGGAGTTGGTAAAACCTATTTAGCAAAAATGTTGGCAGAAAGAGTATATGGGGACGAAAAAGCGCTCATTACTATTGATATGGCGGAGTTTCAAGAGAAGTATTCCTCTTCGCGTTTGGTAGGAGCACCGCCTGGATATGTTGGCTATGATGAGGGTGGACAGTTGACGGAAAAAGTGCGTCGTCGTCCATATTCGGTAGTGCTCTTTGATGAATTTGAAAAGGCCAATAGCGATGTTGTTAATATGCTTCTTCAGATTCTTGATGAGGGGCGCTTGACGGATGGACAGGGGCGGGTAGTTGACTTTAGAAATACGATTATTATCTGCACTGCTAATCTTGGCTTTGATTTTGCTCGCGAGGGGCATACGCTTGGCTTTGCCAAAGATACGGCAGAGACAAGCTATGAGGTGTTGAAAGAGAAGCTTTTAGATGAAGCCAAGCGTGCTTTTCGTCCAGAGCTAATCAATCGCTTTGATGAAATGGTTGTCTTTAAGAAGTTAGAAAAGCTTGACATAAAAGCGATTGTCAAGATAGAGCTTGCAAAACTCCAAAAACGACTTATAGCCTCCAAGCTTATGCTTAAATTAGATAAGAAGTCCGTGGACTTTTTGGTGGAAAGGGGCTATGATTCAGCGATGGGTGCACGTCCTTTGAGGCGTACTATCCAAGAGTATGTAGAGGATAAAGTTGCTGAGTTAGTCCTTGCTGGCAAGAATAAGGGTGTTATTAACATACATTTAAGGGATAAAGATTATGGCAGACGAGAGCGCAAATAATTACAATGCAGAGAACATTCAAGTCCTCGAGGGTATGGAAGCAGTGCGGAAGCGTCCGGCAATGTATATTGGTGATACTGGTGAGCGAGGTTATCATCACTTAGTTTATGAGGTAGTTGATAATTCGATTGATGAGGCATTGGCAGGATATTGCTCGATGATTGATGTTATCATCAATCCCGATGGTTCGCTTACTGTTAAAGACAATGGGCGTGGTATTCCAGTTGACATGCATCCTACCCAGAAAAAGCCGGCCATTGAAGTGGTTTTGACGATTTTACATGCGGGTGGCAAGTTTGATGGCTCTAACTATAAGGTTTCTGGTGGTTTGCATGGTGTAGGCGTTAGCTGTGTTAATGCGCTTTCAGATTGGATGAAGGTGGAGGTTAAACGTGCTGGCAAAGTTCACCATATTGAGTTTTCGCGTGGTCATGTTACCAAACCTTTGGAGGTCGTGGATGAGTGTGGAGCTGAAACTGGGACTAAAGTAACGTTTTTCCCAGATCACACGATTTTCTCTTGCCATGCGTTTAAGTGGGAGACGCTTTGCAATCGGCTGAGGGAGCTTGCATTTCTCAATAAGGGAGTGACGATTCACTTTCGTGATGATGAAGGCGAGGCGCATCACGAAGAGATCTTTCACTACGAAGGTGGTATTGATGAGTTTGTAGGATGGCTCAATTTAAGCAAGAAACCACTTTCGCCGATTATTCACTTTGAGGGCGAAAAGGCAGGACTCACGGGTATGGTGCAAGCGGAAGTTTCGATGCAATATACCGACAGCTACTCTACGCTTGAGCAAACTTATTGCAATAACATTCATACGATTGAAGGCGGTACGCACTTGTCGGGCTTTCGTGCAGCACTCACGCGCACTATCAATAAGTATGGCGCCGATAATAAACTCCTTAAGGCGAATGACAACTTAACTGGCGATGATATGCGCGAGGGGCTTACGGTAATTGTTTCGGTTAAAGTTCCTCAACCTCAGTTTGAAGGACAAACTAAAACTAAATTAGGTAATGGTGAAGTTGAAGGCATTGTGGGCTCAATTGTTTCGGATAAGCTCATGACCTTCTTCGAAGAAAATCCGGCAATAGCCAAAACCGTCATTGAAAAGACGCTTTTAGCGGCAAGAGCGCGTGAAGCTGCGCGGGCGGCGAGAGAGTCAACGCGGCGTAAAGGCGTGATGGATGGGCTTTCTTTGCCAGGTAAATTACGGGATTGCTCGGAGCGTGACCCTGCCAAAACTGAGCTCTTTCTCGTCGAGGGAGATTCGGCGGGTGGCTCGGCGCAGACAGGACGTGATCGTGCAACGCAAGCGATATTGCCTTTGCGTGGTAAGGTGCTGAATGTGGAGAAAGCGCGGGTCGATCGCATGCTTGCTAATAATGAGATTCGCACGCTCATTACTGCGATTGGATGTGGATTTGGCGAAGAGTGGGACGTTTCCAAGGCTCGTTATCACAAGATTGTCATTATGACTGATGCGGATGTGGATGGTGCGCATATTAGGACGCTACTTTTGACCTTCTTTTATCGTAAGATGCCTGAACTTATCGAAAAGGGCTATGTTTATCTCGCGCAACCACCGCTTTACAAAGTGGAGCGCAAGAAAAAGGCGGAGTATGTACTTACAGATGGTGAGCTTACGGAGAAACTTTTGACATTGGGGTTAGATGATTTTGAGGTCAAAGATAAAAGTGGTGTGGTTATTTCCAAGGATCGTGCGACTTCGCTTTTGGTGTTGCTTGCAGAGATTGAAGCAACGGTCAAGATGGTCGAAGAGCGTGGTTTTAAGGCACAAGAGCTATTAAAAGATGAATCCACTCAGGGTAGTGGCGCATCAATGCTTAAGAAAGAGTTTTTGTCGCTTTCGGGTTATGGGTATAGCATGGATGATTGGTTTGGTGGAGAGCTCAAAAAACTCTTAGATGACGTACGAGCGCATGGTAAACAAGGCCTTACTGTAGTACGCTTTAAGGGTCTTGGCGAAATGGATCCAGAAGAGCTCTTTGATACGACCATGAATCCTACAAAGCGCAGAATGCTCAGGGTTAAACTTAGTGATGCGGCCGCTGCTGATAGAATGTTTTCGCTTTTGATGGGCGATGAGGTTGAACCGCGGCGTAAGTTTATTGAGGATAATGCGCTCAATGTTCGCAATCTTGACTTTTAAGTAGTATACATGGTATAATCCGTTGTAGATTTTAAAACAAAGGAGACGACAAGCGTGAGTAACGAAATCGAAAAGATGACACCTGAACTTAAGGCGTTCATCGAAGAATGGAAGTCTAAACCTGGAAACCTAATTATGGTTCTCCACCAAGTTCAGCAAGCGTATGGATATATTCCACGCAATATCGCAATTGAGGTCTCAGAGATGCTTGAGGTGCCGTTGGCGAAGATCTATGGTGTAGTTACCTTCTATAATTTCTTTAAGTTGCAGAAGGCGGGTAAGTACATTATTCAGGTTTGTCTTGGTACCGCATGCTATTTGCGCGGTGGTGATGATCTTATGAAGGAATTTGAACGCGAACTTGGTATTGGTGTTGGTGGAACGACATCCGATGGATTATTTTCGATTGAGGCTGTGCGTTGCCTTGGTTGCTGCGGTCTTGCGCCAGTCGTGGTTGTCAATGGAGAAGTCCATGGTAAACTTGAAACCAAGGATGTTAAAAACATCGTTGATAAATATCGTAAACTGGGTTAAGGAGTAATTATGGCTAAACTTACATTAGACGATTTACGCAAGCTTCGTGGAGAGAAGCAAAGGGCGATGGAGATGCGTGATAACTCCAATAAGGATGTGCAAGTTATCGTAGGTATGGGAACTTGCGGCATTGCGGCGGGTGCGAAGGATACTTTCGCTACGCTTGTAGATATGCTTTCGTCCAAGGGACTTACCAATGTTCTTATCCGTCAGACGGGTTGCATGGGACTTTGCCATTCCGAGCCGACTGTTGAAGTCATCGCGCCAGGGATGCCAACTGTGATTTATGGACACGTTGATGCTGCTACAGCGAAAGATATTGTTGAAAAGCACATCGTTGGTCATGCGCTTATTGAGGGTAAGATCCTAGATAAGCCATCAATTGATATCGTCAAAAACGCTTAAGGAACGATTAAAATGGCTTATCAATCATATGTTCTTATTTGTGGCGGTACCGCGTGCTGCTCGGGCGGTGGTACCAAAATTGTTGAGGAGTTTAAACGTGAGCTTAAAGCTCAAAAGCTTGATGACACGGTGCAGGTCGTAGCGACTGGTTGCCTTGGCTTTTGCGAGCAAGGACCAATCGTCAAGATTTTGCCTCAGGGCACTTTTTATGTGCAGGTCAAGGAAGCGGATGTTAAGGAGATTGTCTCCGAGCATCTCGTAAAAGGACGTGTTGTTCAGCGCCTTTGCTACGATCCAGAACAGGCGAAGAAGCTCGTTGCAGAGGCCAACATTCCATTTTATCAAAAGCAGTACCGTATTGTTCTTAGGAACTGCGGTGTCATCGATCCTGAAAAGATTGAGGACTATATTGCGCGCGATGGCTACAAGGCAGTTGAGAAGGTGCTCTTTGAGATGACACCGGAGCAGGTCGTAGAGGAGATTCTTAAGTCGGGTCTTCGTGGTCGTGGTGGCGCGGGATTTCCAACTGGCATGAAGTGGAAATTCGCTTTGGCTCAGCCTAAGGGTCAAAAGTATATGGTTTGTAATGCCGACGAAGGCGATCCAGGTGCATATATGGACCGCTCTACTTTGGAAGGTGACCCCCATAGCGTTTTGGAGGCGATGACAATTGCGGGTTATGCAATTGGTGCTTCAAAGGGCTTTATTTATATTCGTGCGGAGTATCCGCTTGCAATTCATCGTTTGCAAGTTGCAATCAAGCAGGCGAAGGAGTTGGGCCTTTTAGGCGACGATATCCTTGGTAGCGGATTTTCGTTTGATATTGAACTTCGTTTTGGCGCTGGCGCGTTCGTTTGCGGCGAGGAGACGGCGCTATTGCAGTCGATTGAAGGATTAAGAGGTATGCCACGTCCGCGTCCTCCATTCCCTGCAGTCAAGGGACTTTGGGGTTGTCCAACAGTCATTAACAATGTTGAGACTCTGGCCAATATTCCAGTTATCATCAACAAGGGTGCGGATTGGTTTAACAATATTGGTACGGCAACTACCAAGGGTACTAAAGTGTTTGCGCTTACTGGTAAGGTTAATAACTCGGGTCTCATCGAAGTGCCCATGGGCACGACGCTCCGTGAAATCATCTTTGACATTGGTGGTGGAATTCGTGGTGGACATGAGTTTAAGGCTGCACAGACAGGTGGTCCTTCAGGTGGTATTATTCCGCCACAGTTCCTTGATACTCCAATTGATTATGAGTCGCTTGCTAAGATTGGCTCAATTATGGGTTCTGGTGGTCTTATTGTTATGGATGAGACCGATTGTGTTGTGGATATTGCCAAGTTCTATCTTGACTTTACGGTGGATGAGAGTTGTGGTAAATGTGCACCATGTCGTATTGGTGGACGCAAACTCCTCAACTATCTTAAGAAGATTAGCGAAGGTAGGGGTACGGAGAAGGATATCGAAGACATGCAGCAGATTTGCGATGCGATGAATAAGGCGTCCTTGTGCGGTCTTGGTCAGACAGCGTCCAACCCGGTTCGCTCAACCTTGAAGTATTTCATGGATGAATACATGGAACACATTAAGGACAAGAAGTGTCGCGCAGGTAAGTGTTCTAAGCTTGTTACCTACAAGATTGATCCTGCGAAGTGCAAGGGTTGCACAATGTGCGCCAAAAAGTGCCCCGCAGGTGCGATTTCGGGAACAGTTAAGAACCCTCATGTCATTGATTCTACGAAGTGCGTGAAGTGCGGTGCTTGCGAAGCAACGTGCAAGTTTGGCGCAATTAGTCACGGTTGAGGGAAATTAAACGAAAGGGTTTATGAATATGGAAACTGAAATGATTTCTCTCGAAGTAAACGGCATCACAGTTAGTGTGCCAAAAGGTTCAAACTTGCTTACCGCGGCCAAAGCAGCGAACATTAGGATTCCTACGCTTTGCTATCATCCAGATTTGAAGCCAGGTGCGAGTTGCGGTATTTGCGTGGTTAGACAGTTGGTGCCAAGTAGAACTGAACCGAGTAAGTTTGTTCCTAGCCCCAAACTACTTCGTGCTTGCACGACTGAGGCAACTCCTGGAATGAAGATTATTACTCACGATCCAGATATCGTGCAGGTGCGTAGGACGGTTTTGGAGCTTATTCTCTCCAATCACCCGCAAGATTGTTTGCAGTGCCCACGCTCTGGAAGTTGTGAACTTCAATCGCTTGCTGCCGATTTTGGTATTCGCGATATTCCATTTCCACGGGAAGTTATTCACCATGATGTAGACAACTCTACGCCTTCGATTATTCTTAATCCCGACAAGTGTATTAAGTGTGGTCGCTGCGCAGATGTCTGCCAGAACATGCAGAATGTTTGGGCGCTCGAATTCATTGGTCGTGGTGAAAAGACAGTGATGGCGCCAGCAGCTGGCGTTAAGCTTGCGGAGTCGCCATGTATTAAGTGCGGTCAGTGCTCGGCGCACTGCCCCGTGGGTGCGATTTACGAAAACGATGAGACCAAGAAGGTTTGGGCAGCGCTGCAAGATCCGGAAAAGGTTTGCTTAGTTCAGATTGCTCCAGCAGTGCGTGTTGCGCTTGGTGAAGCATTTGATATGAAACCCGGCGAACTTACTACCGGTAAGATTTATGCGGCTTTACGTAAACTTGGCTTTAATAAAGTCTTCGATACCAACTTCTCGGCAGATGTTACTATCATGGAGGAGGGTACGGAGTTTATCAAGCGCTTTACCAAGGGTGGAAAGCTTCCGCTTATTACCAGTTGTTGCCCTGCGTGGACGGACTGGATGGAGAAATATGCGCCTGATTTTACGGAGAATTTCTCTTCGGCTAAGTCTCCACAGCAAATGCTTTCAGCACTTGCCAAGACCTATTGGGCGGATAAGAACAAGGTTGATTTCAAGAAGGTCCATGTGACTTCAATTATGCCTTGCACGGCCAAGAAGTATGAGATTAGTCGTGATGAGTATATGAGCTCAACTGGCACTCAAGATACTGATGTTGTTTTGACGACGCGGGAACTCGCTCGGATGATTAAGGCATCGGGTATTGACTTCGCAAATCTTCCTGAGGAGAATGCGGATGATTTGCTTGGTGCATACACGGGTGCAGGTACCATCTTTGGGGTTACGGGCGGCGTTATGGAAGCTGCGCTTCGTACCGCATATTGTCTTATTACCAAGGAAGCGAAGCCACCGGCCATTGACTTCAAGGAAGTTCGTGGTATGGAAGGGGTTAAGACTGCTACAATTGATATCAAGGGCACTAAGGTCAATATCGCAGTTGCGCATCAGATGGGCAACGTAGAGAAGGTCTTGGATCAGGTTCGTGAGGATATCAATGCTGGTAAAAAGCCGAGATACGACTTCATTGAAGTGATGGCGTGTCGTGGTGGTTGTATTGGTGGTGGTGGACAGCCGTGCTTAGCAACAGATGAAGTTCGTGCGCTTCGTACCAAGGGCATTTATTCGGACGACGAGAAGTCAACTTTGCGTATGTCGCATCTCAATCCAGAGGTGCAGGCGCTCTACAAGAACTTCTTGGGCGAGCCAGGCTCGGGTACTGCAGAACGCCTCTTGCACACCCATTACAAGAAGATTGATGTTTACAAGTTTAATAAGTAAGGATAATTATGGAAATATTGATTGGTTTTCTTTATGTGGTTGAAGTAGTTGTGTGCCTACTTTTGGTTTTGGCGGTAATGTTACAAAAGCCAAAAGAAGGTGGACTTGGTGGCGCGATTGGTGGTGGCATGCTTGAGGCGTCTTTGGGCGCAGATGCAGGCAATGTGCTAATCAAGACCACGGCGATTTTGGGGGCGATATTCCTCCTCAATACGCTCGTTTTGGCGCGGCTTACATCAACTGTGCATTCACGCTCTTTGATGGCGCAAGAAAATGCGCCAGCAGCGGAAACATCTACTCCAATTGATCTTCCAATGCCGCAGTGAAGCGGATTGCCTTGTTTATTGCGACGGGATTTGGTTTGGGTCTAGTCGCGCCAGTAGCACCAGGAACGATTGGGTCGATTCCTGGTGTTTTGCTTGCATACTTTGTGACCATGCTTCCAGTTTATTTGCAAATTATTGTTTGCACCGCTTTAATAGTGATGGCGGTTCCGTTTTGCGAAGAAGCCGAGCGACGTTTTGGTATAAAAGACGATGGACGAATAACTGCAGATGAATGGATGCTTTACCCTATTGCACTAATTGGTATTCCATTAGCGGAACTGCCTTGGTGGTCAATGATTATCTTTTTTGGAATTATTCGTGCGTTTGATATTATTAAACTATGGCCTTGTAAGCGTCTGCAAGCTTTACCTGGTGGACGCGGGATAGTAATTGATGATTTTTTTGCTAATCTTTACGCACTTATTGCCAATTGGATAGTCGTGAAGATTTGGTTTTTATGATATAATATGCGACATGAAAGTCGCGGATATTGTAAAAACGTTGGACGGCACTTTAGTTGCCGGTGGTGAATCAGATCGAACAGTCGGAGCAGTTGTAGCGAACGACCTTATGAGCGATGTTTTGCTCAATGATACGGAGGATATTCTTCTTTTAACTTCGCTCGCATCCGATCAAGCTATTCGTACTGCGAATATCGTGGGTGCGATGTGTGTGGTAGTACATAATGCCAAACCCTTGCCACAGACAATGTGCCAAGTTGCGGATACTTTGGGTATCCCGCTGATTTCTTCTCCGCTTTCCAAATACGAAAGCTGTATTCGCGTACATGAATTTCTCAAAGCCAACGGTTAAGATTTTAACGGGCGGGGAAAGCCGAAGTGACGACCAGATTATGGCCGCCCAAGCCCCGCATAAGGTGTCAGAGCCAGGATTACCAGGGACCGAGGACTCGCCATTGGTTATCATGGAGCTCTTGCAACGTTTGCGAGTAAGGGATGTAATGCGCGACCACGATATTATTTCGGTGGTACGTACAGACTCTATGCGCTTTGCGCAGAACTTGATGAAGCGCAATCATATCTCGGGAGTTCCAGTAGTAGAGGGCAAGCGACTTTTTGGGATTGTATCAGTAAATGATATTATTAAGGCCTTGGAGGGAGAGTGGATTGAGGATTCGTGCCAAAAGCACATGGCAACTAATTTGGTTGTTTTAGAGGCGGATATGCCGTTAGCATTTGCGATTAAGTTTTTCCAGAACTATACTTTTGGTCGCTTTCCAGTTTTGGACAAGAATCGGGACTTGGTAGGAATTGTCAGTCAACGCGATGTGATGCGCGTGCTAATGAAGGAGTTGACTAGCGAAATTGCTCGCATGGAGGGCAAGGTGGACGCTCCCAAGACTGAAAGTAAGAGCGAGGGAGCATTGCCGTATTATTCAATGCGCCAGTTTATGGTGGTTCACAACGATCTGCAAAATGCGGGCAAAGCTGCGAATGAGATTAAGAAGATGATGAAGGATGCGGGGATTGACAATAAGATTGTGCGTAGGGTTGCCGTTGCAGCGTATGAGCTTGAAATCAATGTTTGTATTCATTCGTTGGGGGGAACGATTACCTTTATTCTTGATACCGAAAAAGCTACGGTAATTGCTAAAGATCGAGGCCCAGGCATCGAGGATGTAGAGTGGGCTTGTCAGGATGGTACTTCAACTGCAAACGATTGGATTCGTTCAATGGGCTTTGGCGCAGGAATGGGGCTATCTAATTCCAAACGTGTTGCGGATAATTTTAATATTCAGTCAAAAATACCTACGGGGACAACAGTGATATGCGAGTTCAAATTGAAGAATTAAACACTCGTTTTGGCGCGCCAGGACGAATTGTGTTTCGCGAGGGCTTTGCGGGCTATCCTAACGTCGCGTTAGCCAACAAGTATGGATCTGCGGAGATTGCGTTACTTGGAGCGAATGTTTTAAGTTATCGTCCTACAGGACACTCGCCAGTTATTTATCGACCAACTAAGACGGATTACAATAGGGGCGATAGTTTTCATGGCGGGATTCCTGTTTGTTGGCCACAGTTTGGTAATAAGTTTTCTAAGGACTTGCCGCAACACGGCTTTGCGCGACAGATGATATTTGAAGTTAGAGGTACGGAATATTCAGATGAAATAACCGAGATTACTTTGGGGCTCAAGAGTGACGAAGAGACATTGAAACTTTGGCCACATGAGTTTGATTTGGAATATAAGATTTCAATTTCGATGAAGCTTAATTTGGCGCTTACTACGAAGAATACGGGTAAAATAGCGTTTGATTTTAGTTGCGGTTTTCATCCTTATTTCTTGTTGCGCGAGCGTGACCAAGTGCAAGTGCGTGGTTTAAGTGGTCTTGGCTTTTTCAACGGAGTTACGGGCAATGCAGATGATAAGCTTGTGGGTGAATTGACTATGAATCAAGCTACTGACCATATCTTCCGTTTGACAGATGCGCCTAAGCACGAGTTTGCAATTGTTGATCAAGGTCTGCGTCGAGCAATTGCGCTTGTTTCGACAGGCAATACTAAGACGGTAGTTTGGAATCCTGGCGAGAAAGTGCCTAAAGATCAAGCACCTGATGATTGGAAAAAGTTTGTCTGTGTAGAGCCAGTTAGTGATTGGCCAGGCGGAGGAACACTTGCAAGTGGTGAAAAATATGTGCTCGCAGCTGCAATTCAATCACATTTAGAAACGATAAACTAAGGAGCGGATAGTATGAAGATTAGTGAGGACCTTAAGAATTGGTACGCGATTTCTTGCCCGACGACAGGGGTGAGGTTTGATTTGCGCACTTTGGAGCTCATGGATACGGATAATGATGGACGGGTGCGTACTCCTGAGGTGCAAGCTGCGCTTGCGTTTTTGAAGGAAAATGGCGTTGATTTGGATAGTCTTGATCATCCCGACGAAGAGGTTCGTAAGCAGCTTGAAGAGGTGATTCGTAAACAGTCGGAGTTAGATAAGCGTGATCCATCGGAGCTTGAAAAGGCAGCGCTTAGTGAATGGGAAGCAAAGGGCAAGACGCCCGAAATTGCAATTTTAGGTGAAGCAACTGCGGATGCTGAAGCGGCGCTAAGCGCTGTGGAAAAGACGGTTGACGAGTTTTTTACTCCACCCGAGGATATGCCGCTGGTTACTGAGGAGCCGGATCGCGAGTTGCCACTTAAAGATCATCTCAACCCCAAACATCTGGAGGCAATTCTTGCGTTTGCGGATAAGTGTGTACGGCCGATTATCGGTAGTAACAAGCCGATGCTTACACGGATGGAGTATGGTAAGGTTAAAGCGGCTTTTGCGCCTTATCGGGCGTGGCGCGATGCGCGTCCAGTTTCAAGTCCTGATAGTAAGAATGCGCTTATTGAAGAAGAGCGACTACTTCGATACAAGCTTCACTTGGGGGAGTTGCTTGAAAACTATGTTACCATGAAGCGGCTGTATGATCATGATTCGTATGCTATTTTTCAGACAGGTATTTTACGAATTGATGGACGGGAGATGAATCTTTGCTTCCACGTTGATAGTGAAGCTACGCATTCCGCGTTGGTTAATGAGTCTAATTGTTGTGTCATCTATTTGAAATTAACTCGCCCAGGAGAAAAGGCTGAACGGATGATCTGCGCAGTAGTAACTACGGGGCGCGTTGGGACGCTATATATAGGACGCAATGGTGTATTTTATGATCGCGATGGCAAGGACTGGGAAGCGGTCATTACCAAGGTCGTAGAAAATCAAGTCTCACTTGCAGAAGCATTTTGGTCGCCATGGAAAAAGATTGGCGAGAGCATTACCGAACTTATTAAGAAGTTCATGGGCGAGAAACAGCTCAAAGCGACTGAGGGCGTGCAGAAATCAGTAACTAATCCACAGCAATCTGGCGGAGGAGCAGCAATGGCATCGTCAGTTGCAGCGATTGGTATTGGAGTGGGAATGTTAGGTGCGGCTGCAGCTTCGCTCATTACTGCGGTTAAAGGTCTTCATCCTTGGTGGATGTTCTTTGTGGCTTTGGGGGCGATAGTGTTAGTAGTCTCTATCCCCAGCGTTATTATTGCCTACTTTAAGTTGCGCAGACGTGACTTGGGCGCTATTTTGAATGCGTCAGGTTGGGCAATAAATCGCACGATGCGCTTTTCAATGCGACGTGCACGTGAGTTCACTAAGCGGCGGAGTATTTTTCAATAAAATCAAGAAGGAGTTAAATAAAATGAGAGCAACAGAAAATAAAGCTACAACTGCGATGCGTCAAGGTTTTACACTTGTGGAATTACTCGTAGTGGTGGCAATTCTCGGTATCTTGGGTACCATTGGTTTGCAAGGAGTTACCAAACATTTGGAGACGACTCGTAAGACGGCGGCTAAAACGGCGGTAGATAATCTTCGGGGCGCAGTAACGAACTATATGATTGACAAAAAGAAATCGACCCCGCCCAATGATCTTAAACTGCTTATTGACATGAGTGGCGATGAAGATCCCTATATCGAGGGTGGCGAGGGCGCGCTTATTGATCCTTGGGACAATGATTATCGCATTGAGGTCAAGGGTAAACGATTTGTAATTATCTCCAATGGTCCCGATGGTAGCGCGAACACCGAGGACGACATTCGCTCCGACAAAATCGAAAAGACCAAAAACTGATTGCGCCGCGCCTTTACACTCATCGAACTATTGGTAGTCGTAGCTATCATGGGTGCGATGGTTACAGTTGGCGTTGTAAGTCTTAACGCCTCGCGCTCGGGTACGCGGCTTTTTGCAGCTGCTCGGGATGTGATGGCAATGGTGCGACGGGCTCGTTCAGTGGCGCTCGTCACACAAAAACCAGTAGTGATTGAGTATGCCAACTCAACGGTAGAGGATGAAGCAATGGCGCGAGTTGAAATTCGTGCCGAAAAGCTATTTTCCTCTACCAAGTCGCAAGTTGCTATTAAGAATCTTGCCGGGATAGTAATTGTTGAGTCAGAAAGTGGAGGCGAAGACAAAGATGGAGAGACCTTGGAGGATGTGCTATCGCCTCAGTCAATCAGTGAGGATGTTGTTCGGGGGTTAAAGCTTAAGGTGGTGGATGCGAATGAGGAATTGGAAATTGATGATAGCACAACTAAGCGCTCCAAGATATCCATCTTTTCGACTGCGGACAATGTGTCAAGGACTTATATTAACGGCGAAGATGTAGAAGCAAAGAAGAAGTCCGAGATGACCGAAGCTAAGCAAGTAGTCTTTTCGGCGAATGGTACAGTGAGTCCAGCTCATCAAATATGGATTTACCCTGAAACAAGTTCGCCAGACAAGGGGCTGTGTGTTGAAGTTGATCGTTTTGGCGAGCCGCGTTGTAAGGATGTGGATGGGATGTAAGGATGCGTAAGGGCTTTACATTATTGGAAGTATTGCTTGCCGCCGTAATCCTGGGGTTTGGATTGGCGGGGATTTTAGTGTCGCTTTCGCAGGCGCAGCGTTTTATGCAAACGACGCCAGATCTAATTACGGCACAAGAGGTGATGGATATGGGGGATATGGCATATCCGCTTTCTGAAGTTAATGATGTTGATGATCTGGATGTAGAGGAGCGCGATGTAGATGATCTTTGGCGGATTGTGGTAGGTGACCATGGACCGCGGCTCACTTATGAGCAGCAGAAAAAATACCACGGTTTTCGGTGGATGCGCGAGCGGGTAGAGCCCAATATTAATGATGATGATTTAAAGCGTTTAGGGTATCTTCATTTAGTGCGAATTACGGTGAAGTGGGGGGATAGGTTTGTGGGTGAGCGAAATGAAGAAAGTTATGTTACGGTTTGGAGGGATCCTTCAAAATGAAGCGTGGCTTTACTCTTTTGGAGCTTATTCTATCAGTGATGCTACTGGCAATCATGACAACCGTAGCCATCGTTACTTTTCGGGCGGTGACTACTGGGTGGCGTGTTTCTCGCAATTATGTTGATCGCTTGGAGCGAACGGACTACGCTTTAGATCAACTCATTTCTGGGTTGAAGTGTGCGTACTATCCACATTCAGGCGAACAAAGTTATGATTATGGCTTTCAGCTTATCGATAATGGCGATGGTGACTCGCCTCGCGAATCGGATGTGATTGAGTGGACAAAAAAAGGTCCAGCAATGTTAGGCAATAGCTCTTATGGGGACACGGTTCATCGCATTCAGGTGATGGTGTTGGAAGAAGGTGACAGCACGTGGGGCGAGCGAATTGAACGTACGGGTCTTTATGCACGGGTAAGGCCGATGTCTAAGGTAATGCCAGAGGATGATTCAGCAGTTGATGAAGATTATTCATTTAACAATGACGAACTGTATCGGCCGATTTTAGTTGCCAAGGATGTGGATGGATTTAACTGCCGAATTCAAGCGACAGAGCCTACAGATGGAGATAAAAGTAAAAAGGAAGATAAGAGCGCGTACGAGGATGAGTTTGCCGCTTCCAATACTGTTCCTTATAAAGTTCAATTAACTTTTTATGTGGAAAAAGAAGATCCAGAGTATGCTTCACATACCCAGCGCATTCCACTTCTTAGAGTGGTGAGATTGCCTGTACATGAGCAGTCGCAAGATGGTTCCAGCCTTCCCGATGGCAACAAAAATAGTCGTCCCAATGATGGTAATGGACGGCGAGGAGGACGGAGATGAGAAAGGGTTCTGCGCTGTTGATGGTGCTTTGGATTATTCTTGTCTTGGGAATTATTGTAATTTCGTTTTCCTTTGAAGCGAAACTTCAAGGAGGGGTTAATGTCTATGTGCAAGGAAAGAATCGGGTTAAACGATTGATGGATGCGGGGCGAGTTATTGGGGAAACGGTGATTTTGGGCTATCGCGATGCGTTGGACTGGGCGGAGGATGAGGATCCAAAGGAGTTGGATGAAGACGATCGTTGGTACTTAGAGAAGCGCAACTTGAAAAACGACTCAAAATGCACAATTGGCCCCATTGTGCTTGATGAGCAAGATCCCGATTCGGGGATATTAGAGATTGAGCTTTCTATGCGCGATGTTGAGACAGGTGGTGGAATTAATATCAACAAGCTTTGTCAGAGCGGTGATGATTCATATATTATTCGTTGGCAAATGATTTTGGATATGATGGGAGTGCCACGGGAAGATGATTTTCGTGCGCAGGAGGGTAAATCCATCAATCTTCAATATCGCGTTATTGCATGCTGGAATGATTTTGTTGATGAGGATGATACAGTTACTACGATTGAAGGGGTGGCAATGGGTGCGGAAAAGTCCGATTATCTTGAATATTATGACGAGCACAAGGATGACTTTGCGGATGAAGATCGCTTTGAGCCATCAAATGGGGAGATTGTGGACATTAAAGAGCTTTCGCGTGTCTTGTGCTTCCGTGAATATCCTGCAATACTTACGGGAGGGGTGCTAAATCCGTGGGAAGATAAGGAAAATCAAATTACGATTACTACGGGCTTAATCAATTTAGGAATTTTTGGTACAATTGGGGGAACGAGGGTAGATGCAAACGATTGTAGCGTTGAGGAACTAATGACGGTACCTGGTGTATATGTTGAAGATGAAGTAGACGAGGATGACAAGTCTGAGAGTCGTGAGATTGCGGAAGCAATTGTTGCTTGCCGGTCAATTAAGCCTGAGGGATATGATGTCGATGAAACGCGTGAATGGTGGCCGTATAAGGATTGGAATGATTTAAAGAAACGGATTTCCGATGAATTTGCAATCAAGGAGATTGGTGAAGAGGCTTCATCTTATATTATTTATCGCCCAGAAGAAAGTACAGTTTTTAGTATGAAGATTGTCTCTTCCTTAATGGATATGCGATATCAAGCTGAAGCTGAGTGTTATATTAAGGACAACAAAGTCCGCTATATTTCATGGAAGGAGTATTGATGAGTGCCAAGATTATTGATGGAAAGAGTTTGGCGGCTAATCTTCGCGCCGAGATTGCCAAAGGAGCTATGGAGTTAAAGGCCAAAGGAATTACTCCTGGGCTTGCGGTAATTTTAGTGGGGGATAATCCCGCCAGTGTGAGTTATGTTACGGCCAAAGAAAAGGCCTGTAGCGAAGCTGGGATGTATTCACGCGAGATTCGCTTTCCCGCGACCATATCCGAGCAAGAATTAATTGACAAGATTAATGAGCTTAATCAAGACCCTGCGATTGATGGCATTTTGGTTCAGCTTCCACTGCCGAAAACTTTCAATGAAAAGCGGATTATCAATACGATTGCCCCTGAAAAAGATGTGGATGGTTTTACGCCAATTAATGTAGGGCGAATGGTGATCGGAGAAGAATGCTTTTTGCCTTGTACGCCATACGGCATTATCAAATTAATTGAGTTTGCAGGGATGGATATAAATGGTAAGCACGCAGTTGTGGTAGGGCGCAGTAACATTGTAGGCAAGCCAGTTGCGCTATTGCTTGCACGCAAACAGGCGAATGCAACAGTAACTATCTGTCATACTGGCACGCCTGATATTGGCGCATTTACTCGAAAGGCGGATATTGTGGTTGTAGCGGCTGGTCGTCCCAATACGGTAACTGGGGATATGCTAAAGCCAGGAGCAGTAGTAATTGATGTGGGAGTTAATCGCATTGTGGATGCGACGAGGCCTAAAGGATTTCGCTTGGTGGGTGATGTTGATTATGAAAGCTGTGCCCAAGTTGCCTTTGCAATTACTCCGGTTCCTGGCGGGGTAGGGCCAATGACCATAACGATGCTACTTTTTAATACTTTAGAATCAGCAAAAAGGAGAAGCAAATGAAAAAGTTATACGTACTATTAGGGCTAATTGGCTTGGTTGGTTGTGTGTCAATCAACTCCAAGGTTGACTCAAATACGGAATTTGCTCGTGTAGCATTAACTCCCTATATTGAAAGTGGCGAATTACCAGGCGCAATTAGCGTTTTTGAACGCGATGGCAAGGTAGAGACATGCGCCATTGGATATGCGAATGTTGCCGAAAATCGACCAATTGGGCTAGATAATGTATTTATGCAATGTTCGCAGACTAAGGGCTTTTGCGGGGTGACGATTGCGATGTTGATAGAAGAGGGCAAGATTTCTTTAGACGATCCAGTCGCCAAGTATCTTCCTGAGTTTAAGACGCTTTGGGTGCAAACCTCGGCGAGCAATGGGGTGCGTACGCTTACTAAGGCAAAGAATGTTTTAACGATTCGCAATGTGATGAATCATACGGGTGGGTTTGCATTTGAGCTGCCAGCGCACAATGTAGGTGGCTGGGCGCGTCGAATGCCCCTGCGTAATGTGGCTGCAGAGGCGGCGGCACTTCCAATTGGCTTTGAGCCCGGAACGCGTGTTCAATATTCCAATGTCAGCATTGATATTGGCGCTGCGATAGTTGAGGTGGTGACTGGTGAGCGCTGGGAAGACTTCCTTAAAAAGCGGGTATTAGATCCATTGGAGATGAACAGTAGCTCGTTTTGGCCGACTGACGAACAGCTAAAAACGCAAATTGATCTTTATTCGTGTCAAAAAGGTGTGCCGGCTAAATATTACGCAGAGTTTGCGTCGATGCAGCGTCCGTATAATGATGATCGAGTTTTCCCATCAGCTGGCGCAGGACTTTGGACGACTGCCAATGACCAGCTTAAGTTTTATCGGATGCTAATGAACTTGGGGGTGGGGGATAATGGAGTTAGAATTTTGAAAGAGGAGACGGTCAAGAATCTTTTGGCAGTTTCATCGCGTCCGAAGGGTATGGGTGGATATTCGCTTGGGTTAGTGGCGCCAGAAGTGGACGGTGAAAATGAGTGGTTTGGCCATGGAGGCGCGTGGGGGACTAATTGCATGGTCAACTATCATAAACGCGAGCTTAAACTTTGGGTCGTACAACTCGGTGGACGTCCTCGTCCTTGGGATGCAGAAGTCAACAAGGCGGCGGATAAGTTCTTTGAGGCAGTTATTGATAACTCAGAAATTGATGCTTACACTGGAAGGATGAAATAAATTGGGCGCACTTAAAAAGGTTCTTGTAACTGGAGGCTCGGGTTTTCTCGGGATCAATCTTGTTCGCTTTTTGCATGCGCATGGGGTAGAGGAAGTACGTGTTTTGGATATTGCGGAGTTTGATTATCCTGAAAAGCACGAAGCGTGGCTTAAGTTTACTTTAGGCGATGTTCGCGATGTGGCAGCGGTGGAACGGGTGAGCGAAGGATGCGATGCGGTAGTACACTGCGCAGCTGCCTTACCCCTTTACTCAAAGGAGGATATTTATACAACTGAAGTTGATGGATGTAGGAATGTTCTTAATGCGGCGCGCAAGTTTAAGCTGGATCGGATGATTCAAATATCCTCGACTGCGGTCTATGGAGTGCCGAAGAAGCATCCAATTTACGAAACCGATCCACTTGTTGGAGTGGGGCCTTATGGTCAAGCCAAGATAGACGCGGAGAATATTTGCCGCGCAGCTATCCAGGAGGGGTATCCAGTTGCCATCATTCGTCCCAAGAGTTTTGTGGGGCCCGAGCGCTTAGGTGTGTTTGCGCTTTTTTATGATTGGGCTTATACTGGACATGGTTTTCCGATGATTGGGTCTGGGAACAATCGCTATCAGCTAATGGATGTTGACGATTTGGATGAAGCGATTTGGAGTGCGCTTAATTTACCGCACGAAATAATTGCGAGCGAGTTTAATATTGGAGCGAAAGACTTTACCACTATGAAAGAGGACTATCAAGCCGTTCTTGATCGTGCAGGGCATGGTAAGCGTATTGTCGCAATGCCCGTTAAGCCACTGGTCTTTATCTTGCGTATTTTGGAGGCGCTTAAACTCTCGCCGCTTTATCCGTGGGTGTATGAGACAGCTTCCACCGATTCTTTTGTCTCGATTGAAAAGGCGGAGAAGCTCCTTAACTATGCGCCACGCTATTCAAATAAGGCAGCATTGGTGCGTAATTACGACTGGTATGTTGAGCACCTTGCGGAGTTTAAAGGTAAAAGCGGAGTGAGCCATCGAGTTCCTTGGAAGCAAGGAATGCTCGTTTTGGCCAAACTCTTTTTCTAATGAAACGCTTTTTAGATTTAGCTTTAGTGATTGGGACATTTCCGATTTGGGGGGTGTTGATACTTTTGCTCGTCATATTATCCTACTTTAAGATGGGTCGGCCGATTTTCTTTTTGGATGAGCGTGCGGGTTTGGAGGGTAAGTCATTTAAGCTTATTAAGTTTCGGACGATGCGCTTAGGCGAGGGAAGCGATGCTGAGCGGCTTACTGCGTATGGGAAGCTTCTTCGCCGCACTTCGATAGATGAGATTCCAGAACTGATTAATGTGCTTAAAGGTGAGATGTCGTTAGTAGGCCCAAGGCCGCTTCCGATTCGCTATTTGCCGCGTTATTCCAAAGAGCAAAATCGTCGACATGAAGTGCGTCCAGGAATTACGGGATTGGCGCAAGTAAATGGACGCAACGCGCTTGATTGGGAGACTAAGTTCCGCTATGACGTTGATTACGTGAATAATCAATCGTTATTTTTGGATATTAAGATTCTTGTTTTAACTATTGGCAAAGTAGTTATGACTAAAGATATCGCTCATCCTGGGGAAACTACAATGAGTGAGTTTAGGGGCTAAAAATTTGATATAATTTAAGCAAAAGGAGATAAATGTTATGGCCTATAGTAAAGAGGAATTAGCTGCAGAATTTTGGATGCTAACTAAAGGCATCTTACAAGACTCCAATGTGGATACGGACGAAGCCAGGGTGGTTATGCGCTGGTTAGAAGAGCATAAGACGGGTGATGAATTTGATCGGACGATTGCACGGCTCGATAAGTTTTTGGTGGATGGTTATATTGACCGCTTCGAGTCCAAGGATCTTATCAATTCGCTCGGCAATATCTTAAGAACGCTGCGGACAAACGCTTGAGTAAAGTTGTGCTTATAACTGGCGGCTCGTCGGGAATTGGACTTGCCGCAACTTCGCTATTTAAGGCGAGGGGCTATAAAGTCGTTAGCTTTAGTCGGCGTGAGGGCGTGGATATTACTAATCAAAGCGCAGTTAGTAGGGCTATCGAGGAGCTAATTGCTCGCGAAGGGCGGATTGATGTCTTAGTAAATAATGCAGGGATTGGCGCTTTTGGGCCTGCAGAAAGTGCGAGCGAGGAGTCTATTCGCAGGCAGTTTGAAGTTAACTTTTTTGCGGCAGTATCGCTCACTCAAAAGGTTTTGCCGATTATGCGTGCGCAAGGAGATGGGCGGATAATTAATGTAGCATCTTTAGCCGCAATTTTCCCTTTGCCATTTCAAAGCTATTATTCGGCAACTAAGGCAGCACTGCTAAATTGGTCAAGCGCATTAGCGCTGGAGGTCGCGCCATTGGGGGTGAAAGTTTCGGTGATTACCCCAGGGGACACTAAAACGGGCTTTACCTCGGCGCGCAAAATCGAAGCAAATACCCTTAAAGCGTATGAGTACATTGCTATGAACGCATTAAATAGGACTTCGACTACGGAACAAAATGGAATGGCGCCAGAAGTAATTGCCCGGGCAATTGTTAATCTGGCATTAGCTAAAAACCCGCCACTTGTAAAAGTGCCAAGGTTTGGTTATGCTTTATTGGATATGTTTGCTCGTTTGATGCCTCGCACTTGGGTCAATAAACTAATCGCTCGCTTTTATATATGATAATTACTTTTTCTGGTGCGGGGATGAGCGCTCGTGCAAGCGAGTGGATTGACTTTGATGCGCCGCGCACCTTGGGCTTAGTATTTCCTGTTTATGGGTGGCGCATCCCCAAGGTTCTGCGGCGTCGAATTAGGGCGGAGCTTAAGCGAGGCGAGTACGATTTTATTTGGGCGGTAGTTACGTGTGGCGATGATGTAGGATTAATTGATAAAGAGCTGGATAGTGCGCTAATGCGTGCGATTGGACAAAAGTTGGATGCGATTTATTCACTGGTGATGCCAGATACTTATCTCGCCTTGCCGGGTTTTAAGTTAGACACCCCCAAAGAAAGCGAAGCGAAACTTTTAGCAGCCCAAAAGCGGGCAAAGGAAATTCGCCAACGTTTAACTCGCCGCGAAAAAGTGCGCGACTTAAAACGTGGGATGTTTCCGTGGCTAAAGACACGAATTGTTGGTGCGATCTTTGATCGGTTCTTTGCGAATGATCGGGGCTTTCATTTGACGAGCGGTAAATGCATTAAGTGTATGAAGTGCGTTAAGAATTGTCCGACCGCGGCGCTTACCATTGATAAGAATGGCTATCCTACTTGGAAAAAGGATGGTAGTTGTACGGCGTGTTTTCGTTGCTATCATCTTTGCCGAGGTGATGCGATTGAGTGGGGGCGTTTTACTTTGGGTAAGGGGCGATTAAACGTCCAGCAATGAAGCGCTTTGCTTATATTTTGGCGGGACCTACTGCGAGCGGCAAAAGCGCAATTGCTGCGGCCTTAGCGCGCGAGATGGGAGCTTGGATTTTAAGCGCGGACTCGATGCTCGTATATAAGGGGATGGATATTGGCACCGCCAAACCTTCGCAAACTGAGCGGGAGGAGTTTCATATGGGAGGAGTCGATTTAGTGACTCCCGCCGAAGAGTTCTCCTCGGGCGCATGGCTTAGGAGCGCAGCGAGTTGGATTGAGGCGGTTCCAGAAAATGTCCCAATTGTAATTGTGGGTGGAACGGGACTATATTTCTCGGCATTACTTCGGGGACTGGATCGGCGGTGGGAGCATCCAGCGCCAGAGTATCCCGTTTTAAAGATTGACCGTGCAATCGTACGATCACGAATTGCCGCGCGATTAGATGAAATGTTTTTGGCGGGTTTGGAAGCCGAAAAAGCTTATCTTCATAAAATGTATCCAACTTGGTCACGCACGGCAGCGCTCGCAATTGGATATCGCGAAGGCGATGATAAGGACAAGATTCTAACGCGCACTTGCCAACTCGCCAAGCGACAAGATACTTGGTTTCGCCATCAAGCAACACCGATTTACGTAGAGCCAACTGTTGAGAGGGTGCGGGAGGTTTGGCGTACTCGTGGACCGTGGTCAATTATGCTATAATATGAGTGGTATGAAGCGAGAATTAGGTTCTCTTAAGACACATCGTGCATATCTTGGCAAAGCGCCCAAGAAGGGTTCGCTTGAGCCATTTCCCATGGCAAGCGAGAAAGTGTTTAAAACTCAAGTCGAGGGGCTTAAGGCGCGATTGGTAGCGATAAACTGCAAGTGTGTAGTTATTGGACTTTCGGGTGGACTGGATTCGGCGCTTGCGTTACTTGTTGCGGTTGAAGCTTTTAAAAAGCTAAAGTACGATTTAAAGGGGATTCATGTCTACACGATGCCTGGCTTTGGAACAAGTGGACGCACGAGAGGAAATGCGGTACTGCTTTGCGAGGGTTTGGGGATTTTGCCGGAGACAATTTCGATTGTTAAAGCATGTACGCAACACTTTCGAGATATTGGGCACGATGGGATTACCCCCGATGTCGTTTACGAAAATGCGCAAGCGCGCATTCGTACGCTCATCTTGATGGATAAGGCGAACATGCTAAATGGGATAGTTCTGGGGACGGGAGACTTATCGGAGATTGCGCTTGGGTGGTCGACGTACAATGGCGATCACATGTCGATGTTTGCAGTAAATAATGGCGTACCTAAGACGGTAGTTCGGCGCGTATGCACGTGGTATGCCGAGAAGTTTGGCGGCAAGGCGGGCGAGGCCTTAAAGGACATTATTGCAACCCCCGTAAGCCCCGAGTTAATTAAGGGACAAGTGACGGAGTCGCGCATTGGGCCATACGAGCTTCACGATTTCTTTTTGTGGAACTTTATCGTCAATGAGATGGGACCTAAGCGTCTACAAGCGGAAGCTGAAAAGTATTTTACTGCGCGCTTTAGTAAGCTGACGATTGCGCGTAGCTTAAAGACATTCTTTACGCGCTTTTTCACCCAGGCCTTTAAGCGCAACTGCCAGCCCGATGGGATTAAAGTATTTCCCTTTGAACTTTCTTTGCGTGGGTGGTGGATACCCTCCGATTTAGGAATCGTTGAGCTTCATGGCTAAGGCGCTGGTTATTGGGCAAGGCAAAAGCGGCGAAGCAGCTGCCGCACAGCTTAAAGCTGCGGGATACGAAGTCACTTTTGCGGACGGATTGGATTTGGTAGTTACAAGTCCCGGGGTAGCCGTTAAAAGTGAGCTTCAGTTAGGCGTAGAGGCGCTTAAAGCGCGAGGCGTTAAGCTTTTGGCAGTTACGGGTTCTAAAGGCAAATCAAGTGTAGTTAAGTTAGTTGCCGATGCAATTGGCGCAGTTGCTTGCGGCAATTTTGGGCTTCCAGTAAGTGCAGTTAAAGATGCGAAGTGGGCGGTAATTGAAGTATCAAGTTTTCAGTTAGAAACGACCACTTTGCCACCCGATACTTTTGAGGCGGCAGCGCTACTTAATTTGCAAGCCGATCACTTAGATCGCCATGGCTCAATTGAAGTTTATCACGCGCTTAAAAGGAAACTCTTAAACTTTACTCGCACTCCCATACTTGCAAAGGAGACGTCGGATAGAGTGC
Organism: Kiritimatiellia bacterium; assembly: GCA_045599105.1. Lineage (GTDB taxonomy): Bacteria > Verrucomicrobiota > Kiritimatiellia > RFP12 > UBA1067 > UBA1067. The sequence continues at coordinate 16,110 of JAZRVL010000052.1, read as the reverse complement.
TACTGGCGGGAAGTTATTTTGATAACGAGATTTTGTGTCCTAATGGGTGCGCCGCAATAAAGTTAATGCGACTTGCTGGACTGAGCGACGAAGATATTAAGCGTGCGTTTTTGGCGTTTCGTCCGCTTCCTCATCGGATGGAGGAGGTGGGCGTGTTTAAAGGAGTAAGTTATATTGACGACTCCAAGGCGACTTCAATTGCGGCAATGATGGCGGCACTCAAGATGGTAAAGACGGGAAAAGTACGGCTAATTGCGGGAGGTTTGCCTAAAGGCGACAATCCGTTAGATGCGCTTTCCATCTTGACGGAGAGGGTCAAAAAAGTGTATATTATTGGGCAGAGTGCGGAAGCGTTGGCGACAGCTTGGGCGAGTAAGGTGGATTGCGAGATTTGCGTTACTTTAGCTAAGGCAGTAGCGAAGGCGAAGTGCGAAGCAGTAAACGGTGAGACGGTTCTCCTATCGCCAGGCGCTGCGAGTTTTGATCAGTTTAAAAACTTTGAGCAACGCGGAGAGAAATTCGCCGAGCTTGTCAAGAAAGAAGGATGAAGATGAATAAGGCAGTAGTAATCGTTTCGGCAATTGCCGTTACATTGGTGGGTGGATGCAAGGATCCTGGTTATGGTGATAAACCATACGCATCAGTAGGATACATCAACCAAGACGTGAAGTGCGCAGGCGAAATCACGGCGGATGCGTCAGCCGAGATTCATTGCGCTTGTAAGCCAGGCGCTAAACATGATGCGCCCTGTAAATGTGGTGCGCCAGATTGTAAATGCGAAGTGACGGTAGCGCCAATTTCAGCTCCAATCGCCGAGCCTCAAGTTCAGGATCAACCTCAAGTAGCGGATGAATACACGACCTATATTGTGCAGAAGGGCGATTACTTGGCAAAGATTTCCAAGAAGTTCAATATTCGCATCGATACGATTAAGGCGCTCAACAAGTTAAAGAGCGACAAGATTCGTCTGGGTCAGAAGCTAATGCTCCCAGGGAAGCTTGATGTGGGAGTTCAAGAGGAATATCGTCCGCAAAAGCCAGCGCCTAAACCGTTTAAGCCATATGAAGGACCGACTTTTGAGTATGTAGTTAAGTCGGGTGATACTTTGGGCGCAATTGCGTATGGCCATGGGATTAATATTCGTCAGCTCAAGGCACTTAATAATTTAAAGAAGGACAATCTTAAGATTGGACAAAAGCTTAAAGTTCCAGTCGTGGATGAAAAATCCGCGGAGCCAGTTGTGGAGCCGAAGGCCGACGCGCCAGTTATCGCCGAACCAGTTGCGGAAGATCCACTTCCTCCACCTCCTGCAGAAGCGGAGGATGCGACGATTCCAACGGTAGTTGAGGATGTCACGTATATCGTGCAGGAGGGCGACGACATTACGGGAGTTGCGATTCGTTGGGGTATTACGGCTGCGGTTATTCGCGACCTTAACAATCTCGCTGAAGATGCGCAGCTCGTGCCAGGTCAGATTTTGAAACTGCCAGCTGATATTCAGCAGTAACGCATAAAGTGCGCAAGTCCGCACTGTTTTTCTTTGGCCTCGTAGTCACGATTATCGTGGCTATGGGGCTGGTGATTTTATCAAGTGCGAGCGAGGCCAATGGCTTAAGGATTCATAATGACGCTTATTTCTTTATGAAGCGTCAATTTTTTTATTTGGCAATTGGAATAGTGGTAGCGGTTATTGCAGCGTCAATTGATTATCGGATATGGCGCAATCATCCATCACTGGCCGTGCTATTTTATCTCGCTATTCTGGGGCTGTTGATTGCGGTTTTTGGCTTTAAAGCAATCAATGGCTCGCATCGTTGGATATCTTTAGGCCCAGTTCGCTTGCAGCCGAGTGAATTTGCGAAGCTCGCAATTGTGATACTTATTGCGGTTTGGGTGGATGCAATTGGCTGGCGAGTGGAAATGTTTTTGAAAGGTGCAGTAGTGCCCGCTATCTTTATTGGAATTATCGCAACGCCCATTTTGTTTGAGCCGGATTTTGGCTCGACGATGGTTGTGGGGCTGGCGGGTTTTTTAGTTATGTTTGTTGCGGGGGTAAAGATATCTCATTTAATTCCGTTTTTCATTGGGGGGTTGAGTGTAATTACGGTACTTGTTTTAAACAATGCCAATCGGGTGGCGCGACTATTTGACGACAATAAACTTTATCAAGTTAAAATGGCGCTGGCGGCCATAGGCAATGGGGGACTTTCGGGTGTAGGATTAGGGCAATCGATGCAAAAGCATTATTATTTACCAGAGGCGCATACCGACTTTATCTTTGCGATTGGGGCGGAGGAGTTGGGGATTGGGTTTTCGATTGCCGTATTAGTGCTATTTCTCTTATTCTTTGCGCTTTCAATCTATATTGCGCATAAAGCCGCCGATCGCTTTGGGCGCTACTTGGTTGTGGGGATGGCGTTTATTATTTTCTTCCAGGCGATGTTTAATATTGGAGTGGTATGTAAGGCGTTGCCGACGAAAGGCATGGCGCTACCATTCTTTAGCTATGGTGGGACGAACTTAGTTAGTGCATTTTTCATTGTAGGAACGATTCTTTCGGTGGGGATTCACTCGTCTCGTAAATGGAAGAAGTAACGCCTACTCCCTATACCGTCTCTTCACTCACCGCTCAGCTTAAGGCGATGATTGAAGGGCGCTTCAGCAAGATTTATGTTGAGGCGGAGATTAGCGGCTTTAAGCGGTATCCTTCGGGCCATGCGTACTTTACTCTTAAAGATGAAGGGGCGCAGATACAAGCAGTGATGTTTGCAAGTTCCATTGAGCGGTGCAAAGTGAAAGCGATGCTCAAAGATGGCGCGAAAGTGTTAGTCTATGCGAATGCGACTGTCTATCCGCCGCGAGGCAATTACCAGTTAGTCGTTTTGGCTGCCAAACTTGTAGGCGAGGGCGATTTGATGCAGCGATATTTGGAGCTCAAAGCGAAGTTGGAGGCGGAGGGACTTTTTGATAGTTCACGCAAGCGAGAGCTGCCGTTTTTGCCGAGGCGAATTGGGATTGTGACGAGCGAAGCGGGAGCGGTCATTCACGATATGTGTACGGTTTTGACGCGCCGCTTTGCGGCAATTGAGATTCGCTTGTTCCCATGTCTGGTGCAAGGCGAGGGGGCGAGCGCATCGATCATTGAAGGGATTCGTTACTTTCAAAACAATTGGAGCGCCGATTTGCTAATTGTGGCGCGAGGTGGTGGATCGTTTGAGGATTTGTTTTGCTTTAATGATGAAGCGTTAGTAAGGGAGCTGGCGGCGTCCAAGATACCGACGATAAGCGCGGTGGGACATGAGACGGACTTTACGCTTTGCGATTTTGCCGCTGATGTGCGAGCAGGAACGCCATCGATTGCCGCGGAAATAGCGGTGCCAGTGATGGAGGAGCTGAAGGAGAAGCTATGCTCATCATTGTCGAGTTTGGCAAGTACACTGAGAAGTCGAGGCGAGTATTATGCGCAAAGGGTGGATAGGTTGGGCGAGACGATGGAAGTAGCGCTATTGCGCTACAAAGAAAGGTTGGAAAGGCGGCTTGAACTTGCAAGTACCAAGCTTAATGCGTATTCACCGTATGGTGTCTTGGAGCGAGGATATTCGTTAACTACCGATGAAGCGGGCAAGGTGATTAAGGACGCTAAAGAGGTTCAAAAAGGCGCTCGCATCCACACTCGACTCATGAAAGGCGACATCACCTCTATTGTTACATAGGAAGCGTAAAAAGTAGAATTAGGTTGGTGGCGTTGAAGAGCGCGTGAGAAAGGATCGGCGAGAAGATGGAGCCGGTCTTTTTGTATAGCGCACACTGCATCATACCAAACGCAAATAGAGCCACGAACGCATTGTCGGGGAAGGGCTGGAAAAGATAATGCGCCGCCGAGAAGATGACCGACGAAATTATCGCTCCCGCCCACGCCCGGCGAGGATCAGGAAACTTCCAAAGTAAATACCGAAAGAAGAACTCCTCAACGCAGGGCGTGATTATGGCAATGTACGCACAAAGCGAGATGAATTTAATATTCAGCCCCGCAGAATCCTTAACAAGATCTAAGTTCGCTTGCTCGGGCAGCTCAATACCAAAAAACTCGGCGACGATTTGGGTGGCGTAGCATAGCCCAATGGTGACTAAGGTAATCCCCAGCCACCAAAGGAGCGTTGTCTTTAGTTTTTTAATCACGCCTTGGGCTCTTCCTTGGCGCCGTCCGTGCCCCGAATCTTGATGTGGAGCTCGCGAAGCTGCTGTTCGGTGACATAGTTGGGTGCGTTCATCATGAGGTCTTGCGCCTTTTGGTTCATGGGGAAGGCAATGACTTCACGAATGTTAGGTGTGTCGGTCAAAAGCATTACCATGCGGTCGACCCCAGGCGCGATACCACCGTGAGGCGGCGCACCATACTGGAACGCATTATAAAGGCAGCCGAACTTTTTCTCGACGACCTCCTTGGGATAGCCGGCAATCTCGAAGGCCTTCTCCATGATGTCAATGCGGTGGTTGCGAATGGCGCCCGAGCTAAGCTCGATGCCGTTGCAAACAACGTCGTACTGAAACGCCTCAATCTCGAGCGGCGCTTTGGTGTTGAGCGCTTCAAGACCACCTTGGGGCATCGAGAAGGGGTTGTGCGAGAAGATGATCTTGCCAGTTTCAGGATCCTTTTCAAAGAATGGGAAGTCCACAATCCAGCAGAACTTGTAGCAGTTGTGCTCGCGAATATCGTTGGTTAAGTGCTCGGCAATGTCGGTACGAACGAGACCCGAAAGCCGATTGCATTCATCCACGTTTGCAGCCATAAAGAAAAGTGCATCGCCTTTCTCCATGCCAGCGAGCTTTTTCATCTCCTCAAGCTGATCGGTGGAGAGGAACTTAGCAATGGGACCTTTAAGCTCGCCCTCTTTCGTCCACGAAATGTAGCCCAAGCCCTTGCCCCCGTTCTCTTTGACGAAGGCCTCACGCTTGTCAAACCAAGTACGCGTTTCAACGCCGACAATGCCCTTGACTAATAGCCCTTTAACCAATCCGCCCGATTTGACGCAACTGGCGAACGCCTTGAAGTCGGCCTTGGCGAAGAATTCCGACATATCAAACCACTTCAAGGGGTTTCTAAGGTCGGGCTTGTCCGAGCCGTAAGTCATCATCGCGTCGCGATACTTGATGCGTGGCCAAGGTGCGCTGTTGCACGTCCACTTGGAGAATTCCTTGAAAGTGGCGCCAACGACATCTTCAACGACGGCAAAGATTTCATCTTGAGTTACGTAGCTCATTTCAATATCGAGCTGATAAAACTCGCCTGGACTACGATCGGCACGCGCCGCTTCATCGCGGAAGCAGGGGGCGATTTGGAAGTAGCGATCAAAGCCCGAGACCATAAGCAACTGCTTGAACATTTGCGGCGCTTGAGGAAGCGCGTAGAACATCCCGCGGTGAATGCGACTGGGAACGAGATAGTCGCGCGCGCCTTCAGGTGAGGAGGCGGTTAAGATAGGGGTTTGGAACTCGTTGAAACCTTTCTTCCACATTTGCTCACGCAAGAATTTGATTACCTTGGAGCGTAGAATGATATTTTGGTGCAACTTCTCACGACGCAAATCAAGATAGCGGTGCTTAAGGCGCACATCTTCGCTCTCGTCGGCCTTTTCATCGGGGACGTAAATGGGGGTGGCGGCACTGGATGACTCCATAACTAACTCGTTGGCCTCGATTTCAATCTCGCCTGTAGGAAGGTCGTGGTTGATGGTATCGGGCGTGCGGAGTTTGACTTCGCCAAGAACGGTAATTACCGACTCGAGGTGGGCCTTTTCGATGAGCCCAAAGAAGCTCCGCGAAGGGTGGATGACGACTTGTGTCAATCCATAGTGATCGCGAAGGTCGACGAAGAGAATGCCACCATGATCGCGCAGGCGGAACATCCAGCCAGAAATTTTAACGGTCTTGCCCGCGTCAGAGGCGCGAAGCTCGTTGCAAGTATGAGTACGATAAGGATGCATAAGATATATCTCCCAAATTGTCGCGTATTATACCATAAATTTGATATACTATCCATCACAATGCATCGCTTTCAAGTAGCAACTGAACTTTTAAATGAAGAGTGTCCCACGCTGCCACGTGAGGCGATGAAACATTTGAAGGTAGTGAGGGTGAAAGATGGGGAAGAGTTGGAGCTTTTTGATGGCAAAGGCGCGTATCGTAGGTATGAGCTTAAAGGGGGAAGTTTGACGAGCAAGGGAGAGCGGCTGGAGGAGGCGAAAGTGGGCAAGGAGCTAACACTTTTTGCGTGCATTACCAAAGGATCAAGGTGGGATTGGACGATTGAGAAGGCGACGGAGTTAGGGGTGAGGAGGATTGTACCCGTCATTTCAGAGCGCACAATAGTGAGAGTAGATGAGCGGGAGCGGGAGAGTAAGCGAGAGCGGTATTTGCGGATTGTGGAGGATGCGTCGCGTCAGTCGCATTCGTATTGGGTGCCGGAAGTCGTTAAGCCAATGGACTTTAAAGCGGCGGTAGAACTCGCCAAGTCGACGACGTGTTTTGTGGGTGCGATAACGACGCCACCACCTATGCCGCTATTAGAGGCATTAAGCGAGGCAAAGGGCGAAAAACTATCGGTTTTTATTGGCCCAGAGGGGGATTTTACGAGCGAGGAGTTAGATGCCTTACTGCGAATTGGCATTCCCGTTTCACTTGGTCCTACCATCCTACGCGCAGAAACTGCAGCACTATACGCGATTAGCGTAATTATGAGCGGCGCAATGCGTTAGTCTTGCCAGAGGCCGTGTAAGTTGCAGTAGGCGAAAGTGCGCTTAACTTTGTCGCCTTTAGTTAGGGCAAAAGTTACATATGGCATTTCGCCAATTTTGAGTAGTTTGCGCTGATTGCCACTTGTGGTTTCAAGCGCAATCCACTCAATATGATGTTCAGGCGTCATTGGATGAGCAATTGAGCCTACTTGCACGGTCACTTCGTTCCCATTTTGCACATAGACAGGAACATGTTTTTCTTTAGCGCCATCGCTTGACCCAGCGATTAGCTCGCGCATAGGTGCTCCACAGCAAATAGTGTCAACGGCGGTCTCTTTAACCATGCCAATCATTTTGCCACAGATGTCACATTTATGGAATTTCATTTTATCTCTCCTTTCGTTTGGATGCGTGAAGTTTAACAAAAGATAATAATCGCGTCAGTTGTACTTACAACTGATTTTGATGAATTGCAAGCACGGTGAGTCAATTCGAGTTGTGATAAAATGTGTCTTAACCGCCGAGCAATGCGAGAGCCGAGACCGTTTTTATCACAATAAAGTTATTAGAGTTTTGAAAGTGAGACTTGAGTCAAACGGTTATTGCGCATGGGTGGGGGAATGTGGTAAAATAAGTGGTATGAAACAGCGAGAGACGAATATTGAGGTTTATCGTGTAGCGCTGATGTTTGGCATTTGCCTTTTGCATACTATTGGCTTTGGCGGGTATTCAATGCCATGGATGCAAAATGTCTTGCTCAGTTGCGTCGTTGGTTTAGTGTTTATTAGCGGATGGTTTGGGGTGAAATTTAGCTGGTGGAAACTTGTGAGATTGTATGGGATCGGATTTTACTGTGCGATGGTGTTTGGAACTCTATCTGCCATAGGGGGGGGGGATAGAAGGTAATTACGTAATTGGTGCAATCAAGACTGGATTTTTTAAGCTTATTCATGGATTTTGGTTTTTGCATGCGTATGCTGTAATGATGATTTTGGCGCCATTTATTAATGCTGTTACGAAGGATCTGCCGATACTGACAAAAGATACATGGAAGCAATATCTCGCTTTGCTGCCGTTTTTGGCGATGGTGTGGATTTGGGGCTTTGGGCGGACATTGCCGTATGGAACGCAGGTGTTGCCTAAAACTGCAGGGCTTGATGCATACGGCGGAATTACTTTGCTGGGCATTTATGCGGCAACAAGAGCGGTAAAGGCGAGCGGTATTGTAGAAAAAATTAAATGGTGGCATCTGGTTGTAGCAATACCCGTGCTTTGGATTGCGACAGGAATTGGGCTTGGCGATTATAATTCGCCGTTTGCCTTTGGCCTTGCTTTTGCGATGTTTTTGGTGTTTAAGAAAGTAAGGATTCATCGGATTGTTGGGTCTATTGCCGTTTGGCTTGGACCTTCAATGTTCTCGGTTTATCTTATTCATACGAACGAATTTGGATTTAAATGGATTGAAAGGTTGAGTCATTATTTTGTTGTTGATTGTGGGATTAATTGTTTCTTGACTTACATTGTAGTTGCCACAATTGTCTTTTGGTGTGCATTAATTTTGGATTTTTCTCGTCGATTTGTAATTTTATTTAGCAAAATGCTCTTGACAAACGATAAATATGTAGCGAAAAATTAGTTGTAGTGGGAAGTTGTAGTTGTAGAAAGGATGTTTGAGATTCCGCTCTACCACTACAACTTGATACTACGACTAAAACCAAGGAATGGAAGATAAGACTTTTAGTTATCGGAACTTGATTGTTTGGTAGAAAGCCAAAGAGTTGGTTCGTCTTGTCTATGCCGAGGTTAAAAAGCTTCCGGCGGATGAACGCTACGCGCTCGGAGATCAAATCCGCCGTGCCGTAGTCTCGATTCCATCAAACATTGCAGAAGGTGCCGGACGCGCATCCAACCGAGATTATGGTCATTTTCTTTCTATAGCTCGAGGATCTCTCTACGAGACTATTAATCAACTTGAAATTGCCCAAGAGCTGGGCTATGCGTCATTAACGCCCGAGATTGAGGAGCTTGCCGCAGAAGTCGGATGAATGCTCACCTCCCTAATGAAGAAGTATAACATCCATTCTACAACTACAACTTCAGACTGCAACTAACTCACCCACCACTCTACCACTACAACTACCAACTACAACTAACTCTTCCTCCACTGCACACCTATACCTTTGACCTAAACTTAAATATCGAAATGTGTTATTGCGTTGGGGTGGGGAAGTGTGGTAGAATATATCCCACATGAAGGTTTTGCAAAAGTTATCAACATTTTCTTGTGGTGTGGTTAGACCACATTGCATTTGGTATAATATATATGATTAGGGTTTGTGCTGGCACGGCTTTAGCTGAAGGAGGTTTGGTATGAAGTTGACAATCAAAAACTTGGCAAAGGTGGCTTATGCGGAGCTTGCTTTGAATGGCATTACTTTGATTGCTGGTGAGAATGACAGTGGCAAGAGTACTTGTAGTAAGGCGATATGCACGTTGCTGAACGCCTTTGAAGAGCTTGATAGCAGAGTTGATCAGGTTAGACTGGAGCGATTATTTGATGCAATCAAGGCGGTAACGAAACAGCACCTTCCAATATGGAGGGATGATGCGGCGAAAAAATTTCTGGCTGGGCACATTTCTTCGGCAGAGTTCTTTTCTCATTTAGCGCGTTATTTTGGACCATCGACACGCGCGCGAATCAATGAAGGGGAGCTTTTTTCTGCAATGGAAGCGGTGCGAGATTTGAAAGAAAAGGAAATTCGGCAGGCTGCAATTCAACGGGGATTTGCTGCGACATTTCATGATCAATACATGCCTCTTTACAAGTTACAAAAAGAGAGGGGAGATGAAACAACCGTTATTCTTGAGACAGAAGGTGGTAAGATAGGTGTTGTTTTGAAGAAGAACTCTTGCAGTTATGCACGAGAAAATGACATTCGGTGTAGTGCATGGTATGTGGGTAGCCCTGATATTGTTGATCAGTTTGGCGCTCGATTTTTCATGGGGGCGCGAAATTGGTTTGATGCCAAACTTATTCAAGCAGTTGGAGATAAGCGGAGAGAAACTACTGTCGATCCGGTCGGTGGCGCGTTTGATGCGACCTTGAATAAGAGCATGCTCAAGATTTTTGCTGAGCATTTTAAAAAGTTGAATGATGATGAAATAGCATTTGATCGCGATAGTGGGTATGTAATCAAACGGAAAGAGTTTGCGACGAAGCTTATACTTTCCAATGCATCTATGGGAATGAAAAGCATTGCGTTGATTCGAATATTGGTTGAAAATGGTATTTTGAAAAGGGGTGATTTGCTTGTTTTAGACGAGCCAGAGATCCATTTGCATCCAGAATGGCAGTTGATTTATGCCGAGCTTGTTGTTTTGCTACATAAGGAGTTAGGGGTCTATGTGCTCTTGACGACGCATAGTCCTGATTTCACGCAGGCTGTTCGTGTGTATTCAAAGAAGCATGGCGTTGCTGATGCGGTGTCAGCGTATCTGACTACGGGTTCTCAAATGACGAAATTGAAACCGATAAAGGACAAGGAGTGGGATGAGCTTTTTGATCGCTATATACCAACGATAAAACTTCTTGAAAAGTTAACAACCGAGACGGGAGCGTAACGATGGATCGAGACGGTTATCAGAAGATTCCGCGTAGCTTCCGCAAATATGGGTGCAAAAGTTTTCACGATATTTCAGTTTCGAAGGATGGTAAGAAGCAGACGTTCTGTGTCGCTGATTCCTATGTTGCTGATTTGACGGCTGTAGATTTTGACGCCGTCAAAAATGGTTTGTATGCGTCAATGGCTAGACAATGTGATGGACATTGCCCCCGTAGTGTGGATGCTTTGTACATGTCTGGTAGAAATGTTTATGCAGTGGAGTTTAAGACTGGCAGGGTGAAACCGTTGGACCTCGTGCGTAAATTGTATGATACGGTCATGTGCCTCATCGAGCATGATGGGCGAAACTTCAAGTGGTTTCGATCACGCATGGTTGCCGTTGTTGTTGCGTCAAGAGGAGTTATTGAGAAGGATCGTGAGTCTCTTAAAACAAAAATGGCGAAGGCGCAACGGGTATTTTCGCGTGCTGGATTTTATCAAGCCAAGCCAGGCATTGGCGAAGGGAGAGTTCAGTCTTGGGGGCTTGGAAAACTTGAAGGCGTATTGTTTTCAAGCGTTTATACACTTTCACCAGAGGAGTTTGATGCCTTTGCAGAGAGGAGAGAGTGGCAATGAGTGCTCTGAATCTAACACAATGATAAAATATTTGGCAAAGGAATGAACGCAGCGCGGCAGAGGTATGAACATTTTCATCCATGGGGTTCCATGGAAATTCAGAGGGACTACTAGAAAATGACGTTGTTTCATATTTCGTATGATGCAAAAAAGCGGAGCGATTGTGATGCTTTACGGCATGACATTCCTAAGTGCTTTTTAGGGCAATTCTCTAGCATAAAAAACTTTACAGAGCCATCCCGAACGACATTCCGTTTTCTTGCGGATGTTAATTGTGATGAGCGTAAAAAGATTTTGCAAGCCATGTCTGTTTTTTCGACGCGATGTTATTATTTCATCAGTGCATCAGAAGCGTATCTTGAAAACGGAAAGTCTTATTTCCCTAGCATTACGGTTCCAGATGAGGATTTAAACTCGAATTTCAAAGAAATTTTGGCCTCTGTGCAAAAAGAATTGTCTGATGGTGTAAGGTGAGTTGCGGAGGAGTTGTTTTATGGGAGAATTTGAAGATAAGGATACAGGTCTTGGGATTCTGCTTGCTAGCGAAAATGGCTCGTTAGATTTTGCTCCATATTCTTTTTTGGAGGGGAAGAAATTAACCAAAGAGGAGATGAATGCTCCGGGCGTAGTCAAGATGCTTGTGGAGGATTTTAGGGCCTTAAAGAAGGAGTGCATTCGGTTGAAATCTACCGAAGCGGCGTACAATGATTTGCGCGTTGCGTATGCAGAGCTTGCGGAACATATTAGGATTTCGAGTCGAATGTTGGTCTTTATAGATCTTGTTCTCATATTGGCACCACTTTTTCTTGGAATGATTGTCAATTTCAGCGAGTTGTTGACTGTAAAATCATTGCTGACGAATGTCCCCCTCGTATTGTTTATCATTGCTGCGTTGATAAGTAAATATGTGGTTTTGAACAAGTGTACCGGAGCTAAAGATTCTTCAATGGAGATTGTGAAATGAATTTAGCAATACTGGGCATTCGCGATCCTGGTGATCTGCAGAACGAGCGCGTTGTTTTTGAAGCCAAGGACGAGGTTGACCTTGGTGATTATTTGACAAGTTTTGCTTATGAGACCGGCGATGACACGATATCAGATCGCATGATTAGCCCCTTGTGGTTTCCGACGATGAAATTAAACGTTGGCGAGAAAGTTGTCGTTTATTCGCGTTCTGGGACTCGAGGGAAAAAAGAGATGAATGATGGTCGTGCTATTTATTTTTTGTATAGAAATAAAAGGGAGGCGTTGTGTGTGAATGCGCAAATGGGTGTTTTGCTTATGAAGATGTCGGGGTGGGGGTTCGAGATGAAGAGGTATTAGGATACCAGATATGTTGACGGGAGGTTGTTTGACGGCGGGGAAAATGGTAAAACACACGGCAAGGGGATGAATGCAGTGCGACAGGGGAGTAAATATTGTCGTGATAAAATCAAGCGAAAAGGATGGTATGTCCATAAGGCGTCCTAAAACCAGCGTGGATTTAAAGGAATGGAGATGAGGATGATGACTTATGTTCCTATAGGACTTGACGAAGGCGAGAGTAGAAAAGAAAAGTGGCCTGAAGACTTGTGCGATTGTCGCAAACGGGCTGATGAGATTTTGGCTTTTGCCCGTGTCCAGACTCGTCCGTTGACGGTTGCTCTTGACGGGCGCTGGGGCAGTGGAAAGTCTTTTTTTGTTAGAGGTTTTGCAAAGCATGTTGAAGAGGGTTCGAAGGACCGAAAGCCTGGGCTTTGCGTTTTGCTAAATGCTTGGGAATCCGATGCACTTGATAATCCTTTGCTGTATCTCTATTACGGGGTGTCGAAGGCTATTGAACGGATGCCTCAATATGACGTGCTGGATCAGAATGTCATGGATGTGTTGAAGAAGAACTTTTCTGAAATAGGAAAGGAGCTTTTAAACACGGCAACAGCCGGGATTTTTGGTCGGCTAAATGATGCGTTCAAGAAGAATTGTAACGAACATCCAGTTAGTCAATATGATGGTGCGTTAAGCCTTCAGAGGCGATTTAAAGAGTATCTTGCGGGCATAGCGGAGCAGGTGCAGCAGCATTCGGGTTGTCCGTTGATTGTTTGCGTTGACGAGCTTGATCGATGTAAACCGACGTATGCGATTGAAATGCTTGAATGCATCAAGCACTTCTTCTCCGTACCACATACGATGTTTCTTTTGTCGGTTGATTTGCCTGAACTGCGATCGGTTATACAGGCATCCTACGGGTGCTTGAATCCTCGAGAGTATTTAAGGCGGTTCGTGCAATACGTCTTTCCACTTCCCGTGTTGCCCGCATATGTTTATGTTTGTAGTGTCTGGAAGAACTTGGAATTGGATGCGGTTGTGACTGCGCAAATCGCCAATCCATTTCCTGCGCGGAAATTCAATTCAAATGAGGTGCTGAGATATTTTAAGTTGGTACTGTCGACCAAAGACTACACACCACGGCAGGTTGAATCGTTGCTCCGCATGTTTGCTGTCGGAATGTCTGATTGCGTTTATCAGTATGTCGATTGTGTTTTGCTAGCAATCTTGTGCATTGCGTATCTGGACGATCCAAAATCGTTTGATGGCTTGGTAAGTGGCCATGTTGACATCAAGGAGTTGTCGTTGAAACTCGTTCGACAAAAAGAGTCTGAGCCTGCGTTGATTACTGCTGTGCGTGCCATATCTCAATTTGTTATTGCTGCAGGTTGGGCTGTAGATTCCTCAATGATTGGTAAGATTTATTCTGACTTCAGGAAATGGGGTGAATCGGCAGAGTCGTGTCCTGCCGAATTGAGGCCGTTGGCGGAGAAAATCCTTGCCAATCTCAGTATAGGTGTCAATGGTTGGCATAGGACATTCTCTGATGCACGTGTGCAGGAGCTGTCACATAGGTTCAATTTTGTATCCACGACTAATACGGATTGGGCAGCGGGAGCCAATTAGGGTGCATTTGTAAGAAGCTTTTCTTGATCTGATTAATGACTCTGAATCGGAGAATTGAGTTGAATATCATTGCCACATATGGTTGCGTTGTATGCGCTTGTTCTCGATCTGTTTTGCGGGATTGAGGATGTTGATGGGAGCGGTGGATTGATAATGGTGAAAATGGTAAAATGTGCGGTAACGAACAAAATGAGAATAGATAATGAAGTCGGTTGTTGATATAAGTTTGTGCTATGGTTGTGGGCGTACGTTGTTGCGTGCTGACGGGGAAGTGTGGTAAAATATAAGTAAAGAGGTGGAGAATGGTTAGTCCAAAAAGTTTTGTTGAAAGCATGATGTCTTGCGGGGTGGACTTCTTTGCTGGAGTGCCAGATTCGTTGCTTAAAAATTTCTGTGCGTATGTGACCGATCATTGCGGAAAGAATCATGTAATTGCTGCGAATGAAGGCGGCGCAGTGGGGCTCGCTGCAGGGTGCTATCTTGCGACTGGTAAGCTAGCTTGCGTGTATATGCAAAATAGCGGGCAGGGCAATGCGGTAAATCCGCTCACTTCGCTCGTCGATCCAGATGTTTATTCGATTCCGATGTTACTTGTTATCGGTTGGCGAGGGATGCCGGGCGTACATGACGAGCCACAACATGTTAAGCAAGGTAAGATCACCTTGGAGCTCATGAAGACGCTTGATATCCCAACGGAAATCTTGCCCGAGACTACGACTAAAGCATGCGCATGCGTAAAGCGGCTTTTAAAGAAGGCAACTAAGGAGTCGCGTCCAGTTGCGGTCATTATCAAGAAGGGAACCTTTGAAGAGTATAAGCTTCAACATAAAGAATCGGATATTGCCAAGGTGAAGCGTGAAGCGGTGATTGAGAAGATTTTAAAGTCGCTTCCGCGCAATGCAGTTGTTGTTTCGACGACGGGTATGATCTCGCGCGAAGTTTATGAGACAAGGGAGAGGTTGAGGTCGGAGGTTGAGAGGGGTGTCAGTTGCCATGCACGCGACTTCTTGACTGTTGGCTCGATGGGTCATGCCTCGCAAATTGCGCTCGGCATCGCCAAGATGCAGCCCAAAAGGCCAGTTTTCTGCATTGATGGAGATGGCGCGTCGATTATGCAGATGGGAAATATGGCAATTGTAGGGCAGTCAAAGTGCAAGAACTTAACGCATATTGTCCTTAACAATTCGGCACACGACTCGGTTGGCGGACAGCCGACAGTCGGCGGCGCGATTAAGCTTGCGAAAATTGCGGCTTGTTGTGGGTACAATCAGCCAGGACATCCCAAATTCAAGGAAATTCGCGTTGCCAAAGGTGCGAGGAAGGATTTGGGTCGTCCGAAAGAAAAACCGCAGGAGAATAAAGCACTCTTCATGGAGATATTGTCAAAGTGAAAGAAATTGCCGTTTTAATGGCAGCAGGGTTGGGATCAAGGATGCGTCCTTTAACGGATCGCATAGCAAAACCGTTAGTTGAAGTTAAAGGTGTTCCATTGATTGAAACCGTGCTTGTAGCGCTTCAAGAGCGTGGGGTAGCGGAAATTTATGTGGTAGTTGGATATAAAAAAGAGCAGTTTGAATACTTAACTACGAAATATTCAAATTTACATTTAATTGAGAATAAGGTTTATCAGACAAAGAATAATGTTTCATCAATTGCAGCAGCAGCCGATGTAATGGGAACGGCAGATTGCTTTGTTTGTGAAGCGGATTTGTTTATACCTAAGGCATCGCTTTTATGTCGTCCATTAGAAAGGAGCGGATACTTTGGCAAGATGGTGCAAGGAGTGTCGGATGATTGGGTATTTGACTTTGATGGAGAGAAGATAACTAGTATTCATAAATGTGGAACCGACTGTTATAATATGGTTGGAGTGTCATTTTTTAAGCAAGAGGACGCAGCAAAGATCGCGAAAGCTTGTAAAATTGCGGTTGATAATCCAGCTGACTATCAGCTATTTTGGGATGATGTTGTAAATCGTATGGTGAATGATATTAATCTTACGATTCATGAAGTTAATAACGATGAGATTGTAGAATGCGATACCGTTGAAGATTTGGAGAAGCTACAATGACGATTAAGCGGAATATCCTTTTAAATCCAGGCCCAGCAACGACGACTGATACCGTTAAGCTTGCGCAGGTTGTGCCAGATATTTGTCCACGCGAAAAAGAATTTGCCTCGCTAATGAGGGGGCTTAGGCGGGATTT
>JAZRVL010000051.1:0-4529 GCA_045599105.1 Kiritimatiellia bacterium | reverse complement strand
CCAGCATTGCAATATGCTAATAACGATTCTTGCCGATCTCCATAATTATCTTCGTAAAGAAAAGTCATCTTTCACCATCATTAAACACATTGAAAATCTCGATAATTTCCGTAGCCAATGGAGCAAGTGCTGTTGTAAGATCTCCGACGCCTTTTACAATCAAACCAGCAAGCTTTTAGACGCCCGCAAAACTGCAAAGAAAAATCTCAAATCCCCAAAGAAGAAAACGCCTCTTGGCAAAGGCCGTCAAACGGCTTTTATGCAGCGCCAACGCGATGTGTTTGACGACTATTTACTTGACCATCCCATAACCCCCTCCGTATCCGCAATTACTCGCGCCCACCAATGTTGGCTTCAGCATAAAAAAGAATGGGATAAGCACGTCAAAGACGGTAGCGGATATTCTGATTACAAAGCACTCGCTCGCTTAAAATAGTGTAATAGATTAGCGTTTTATTACACCAAATCTTTAATCAATTTTACCCCTATTTTACAGGGGTTTTTTCATATTTTGCGGTGTAATAGAGCGTACTTTTAACTTGCTTATTACACCTTAGTCTATATTACTCCTGCGGACAAGGAATGGGCCTTGCCGCAAAAAAGGAGTAAGAAAATGAAAGACCCAATACTACATGCCGAGCGAAAGGTTCGTTATTGGCAAAGAAAACTCGAGGAACTAAAAAAAGAAGAAAAAGGGAAAAGAGACATTTCCCCCACACCCCCTATAGAGAATAAGGGAAAAAAAGAAGAAAAGAAAAACAAAAAAACGCGCGCGCGCGAGTTTTCCATTCCTTCGGAATCTGAGGTAGCCGAGTATGTAAGCGAAATCCATCCTGGCGAAACAATCGATCTCGTAGGTTTTTTCGCCTACAACCGAATCAAGCTCTGGAACAAGGTCTACCGCAACAACATTCCTTGGCGCGATGTGGTGACGCTCTGGATTCGCAAAAACGGCTTCGTCGAAAAGCCGAAAACGCTCGACGCGGCCCAATGCGCCGAATACGCCGATGATCTGAAGCGCATCAAAGCGAAATACGGGAGGTAAGCGATGAATGACGTCGATATCTTCCTCAACGGCGGATTGACCGATGAGCAAAACGCCATGCTCAGGGTAGTGTGCGATATCCGAATGGATATTTTCAATGTCGAACGCTATGCCCGAGAAATTGGCCAAAACGACATCTTCACCAAAACCTACATCGATCGCCTAATTGGCAATATGCGCATTTCCGGCGCGAGCGGGCTAACGATGGACGCGAATATCAGCATGTTCGGGGCGCTCGCCGAAAGGTACTTGGCGCGACGCAAGTACTTAACCGAGCTACTGTCCAAGCGTGTCGGTAGGCCCATGGGCGCGATAAACGCGGTCGAAAAGTTCGATGAGTGCAACAAGTGGCTCGTCGCCCACAACCAAAGCGTTTCGCTCCCCGCTGACGCTTTCGAGGTGAATCGCCTCATGGAGGCGTTTTTCGATCTCGTGATGCTGATGCGCAAGTGGGACAACCGTAAAGTAAAGAAGTGAGAGGTGCTGCATGAGTTATCGCAGTAATCGATTTAATGGCTCGATGCGCTCCTTGGACAAGCTTATCAACAAGTTCGGCGAGTCCAACAAAATTCGTGTGTTGTCCGATAAGGGGGTTGGTGCAAGTCGCATGTACAAAGCACTCGACACCACCCCCGAAAGTATCGAACGCGAGGAAGCTAAATACCAAAACGAACAACGCAGGCGACTACACGCTGCCGAAGTTCGTCTATACCGTGCAAAACTTGGTTTTTTGATACCAACTTTGCGGTTAATTGTTCAAAATTGCGAAAATCGAAAGGAATCTATATGGATATTGATGAAAGAGATCAAAAAGCATGGGAAGCGGCGGAAAGGGTCTATTTTTCACACCGTAAAAAATTGTTAAATTTCTTTCTTCCCCAATAAAATCAGGCCTTCGGCGGGGTCTGTCCCCGCTTTGAAGGCCATTTTCGTTTCAGTTTAGTGCACATAAGATTTAGAGGGGGCGCGATTGTTGACGAGGGTCAACACGATGACCCCCTTTCAACTTAAAAAAGGAACAAAACCGATGAAACTCACGAAACAGGAAACATTGGCGGCGAGAGCGAATCTCGTAAAGACGGTTCTCAAGATCAACGCGCTCGGGAAAAGTCGCGACGCGCTCAAGGAAAAGCTCGCAGGCGACTTCGAGAGCCACAAAGAAGAATACATTACCGGCATTCAGACCGAAGCGGGCGTCCTCATCCGCAAGCCCCACGGCTACGACATCATCGCGAAGGAGCTGGTGGAGGCATGAAACATCTGATCTTCGGCGCGATGGCGCTTATCGGCGGTTGTTCGGCTTTGCGGCCTACTTCTAAAAGTCAGCAGATGACGACCTTCTCGCTGGGGCTTCCAGCGGTGGTCGTAGTCTCTACGACTTCCTTTGAAGCCGAAAACTCGGGCGATGACGAGCATTCTGGCGGACTTACCGCTACGAATGATGTCAGCCCTACTGTTGAACTCAAAAAGGACAAAGCGGAGCGGTAACGCCCAAAAGTCCGTAGGGGTAACCCCCGAAAGTCAGTAGGGGGTAAACCGAAAGTCAGTAGGGGTAAACCACAAAAGTCAGTAGGGGGTAAGTCAAAAGTCAGTAGGGGTAAATCCATCTTTCTCGCGAGTGCGAGCAAGTAAAGTGGCCGTGTGTGGATTCGCGGCCACTTTACTATTAAATCAAATCCACAATATATTAATGAAGGAGTCCTACAATGGGATTACATCGTTATGGTCTATTCTTCAATGAAAAGACCAATACTTATGTTGCAACGCCGCAGCTCAATACGGTGAATCGAGACGCCGCGATCGCTTATCTTGCCAATGAGCTTGATAAGTCCCCCGCGAAAGTCGCCTCGGTTCTTAACTCGTTCGGCAAGGCGATTGCAGCAGCGGGAGTCGACTTTGGTTTGTCCGCGAGTGCGGGCAAATTCGGCTCTTCGCGAATCACGGTAACTGGCAGCTTCGCTGGTCACACTGGGCCTTGGGTGTTTGCAAAGAACTTCTTGCAGATCATCGCCAACGTTGCGAACGCGCTTAAAAACGCGTTTAGCTCAATCATCCCGACCGTCATCACGGGCGACATCATCCCGACGGTGAAGTCGGTCTATGATGAAACCTGCGATACGTACAGCAATCTTCACTACGGCTCGACCGTTGCTATTACTGGCGACGATCTCGCGCCCGATGAAGAACAGGAAGACGAAGGTGTTTTCCTTACGTACAAAAAGTCGGGCGGCGGAAACGCGACAGTTAAGCTCACAAACATCGTTCAGAACGAGCTTCAGATTGTTCGATTCGTTATCGACAACACTGAAATCGCCATCTCGACCGGTGGAATCGCGAAACTCATCGTCAAGACCCGCTGCGGTATGGGCGAGAGCTATCCCTTGAAAACCGTCGAGAAGGTGATCACCTTCCATCCGACGCCTAATGCTAACGGGGAGGTGGCGTAATGGCTAAGTTCCAGATTACTCTGCACAAGAATACTGGGGTGACGGCCGAACAAGCGCCGTACCTCGGCAACTACGTCAGCAAGGGGCAAATCCCTTATGACGAGATCCTTAAGAACACCGCTACCGGTTGTGGTATGCCGATTGATGAAGTCGATGCGATGCTTAACGGCTCCGTCGCTGCAATCATCAAGCGTCAAATCATCCAAGCGACTCGGATGGACTTAGGGTTTGCAGTTTTTCTCCCGATCATCACGGGCGGATTCGCGACAAGCGATGCGGCGTTTGATCCAGCGAAGAACACGTATGAGCTTTCGATGTACTTTAACAAGGATATTCGCAATGCGCTCGTAAATGTTCGTCCTGAAATCGTGAACGAAGAGGGCGCGACCAAGGTTAAACTTGGCAACGTGTTCTCTAAAGAGCAACCTCGTCCTTACGGAGTCGTTCGTCTTGGCGAAGTGGCTCGTGGTACTGGTGAGCATTTGGTGTTCACGGATGACGGAGCGGCACTTAAACTTGAAGATGTCAAGACTGGTGCGATGATTGACATTCCACTTTCGGGTGTTACTTCGGATAAGTCCAACGTCTTTGAGTTCACGGTTCCGCAGAACATGCTCCCCGGTGATTACAAGGTGTGGGTGATGTCTCGTGGCGGTGATGCTGATGGTGCGGTTCAGTCCGTTAGCTATCGTGTCAAAGTCATTGAGGGCGAAACCCCCAATCCTAACCGAATTGATAGCATCAAGTCGGAAGGTTACGACAATAACTTTGAGCTCCACAAGGGCACAAAGACAACCGTAACTGGTGCGGGCATTGCTGTCGGTCCATTTGATAAAGTTTACCTCAAACTCACCACTGGAACTGGTGCGGAAGAGGAGAACGACGTCACGGACTTGGTAGGTGCAACCTCAAGCGATACGGTGATGGTTGCGGATGACGGCTTCTGGCCTGTCGATTCGGAGTACACTGACGCACAGTGGGCGGCGAACGACTCGGTCGTGAAGTTCCGTATTGAAAAGACGACTCAGGCGGGTGAA
>JAZRVL010000050.1:0-12877 GCA_045599105.1 Kiritimatiellia bacterium | reverse complement strand
CTTGGCGGTAAAGTTTACCGTCGCATTGTCGGTTACGAGTACAGTCGGATTATCGCCCGTCGCACCAGTCGCGAACATGCGATTCCCGTTCGTAACTCTAAACGAATGCGTACCACTCTGGAATACGATGTGCGTCGAAAGAGTCTGTCCAGGATCGCCGAGGTCGAGCGTTACACCAAAGGCGTTTGCACCCTTGAAGACAAACTTCGTATTGGTATTCGCCGTCTTGATCGTATTCTTGAGCGCATCATCCGCCGTAAAGCTTGCGGTTGTTGCGTCAAACTCATATTCGATATTGCCCGTGAAAGAGCTATCGAGCGTTACCTTGCCAGCAAATGCCGCGACATTCGCCGCCGAGCCGACGATATTAACCATCTGATCGGCAGAACTCGTACCCAAAATCTTGAAACTCTTGCCGACCGCCGCTTCATCGAGCGTCAAGGTGTGGCTATCGGTAAAGGTAAGCTCAACCGACAGCGTGGCAGTAGGCTCAACTCCTTCGTCCCAAGTAATATCCGACCAATTCGTATTTCCGCCAATCGTCGCCGTCGCCTTGGTCGGCCCTTCAGCAATGCGCTCAATAATTTGAATCGCAGCGACGCCGTACTTTTCAATCCCGCTTCTAAACTCAACAGTTGCCGTCCCTGTGAGATTATCTACACGAATAACATTCTTTCCATACGCAACATCATTTTGTGTGGAAACCGTTCCCCACTCCGTCGATGTCGTTCCTGCATAAGTGCCATACGGATGATCAGTGTCAACCGTGCCACCATAGTATGGGTTATTGTTGATATAAAGCGCCTGATTCGGGTTCTTGCCAGAGCCGGAAAGGTAAACAAGAACATCATAGCTATCAAATGGCACATTCTCGAGTTTGAATATGATTGTTGGCTGAAGACCAGATTCATTTGCGCGACTATAATAGCACTTAAGATACTGGAGGGAACTATTAACCGAAGCATAAAGATTACCCATATCCGTGGCACCCGACTGCCAAGTAAGCTTCGCATTAGTAGGAAGATTCTCGACCGTAGTACCATTGAGCATCTTAAGATCCGTCACACCGCCCGTGCACTCCTTAGTGTTGCCACGCCCTGTCTGCCAACCAAAGTTATACCAAGCATTTGCAGGAATATCACCAAGAAGCGTATTGATCGGGTCGCCAGTGCTTGAAATGTTGCCCTGGTTTCCAGCGGTCGACGAGTTCGTAACATTAAGCGAGATAATCTTTGGTTGCGACTTTTCGCTCGGGAAGACAAACGCCGCAATCTCATCAGCGGTAAGCACCTTCTCAAAGAGCGCGACCGAATAAAGCTTCATGCCTGTGGCCGGCTTAAAATTCGTGCCCGACTTGACCACGCCGATTGTGCAACCGCCAAAAGTAAAGCTACGACTATCATTGAAGTTGAACTTTTTCGTTGCCACGCCATCGATAATTTCATACAACTCCAACCCCGAGTTGTTCCACGTCATCGCAAGCTTACGCTCGGTAAGTCCAGAAGTAAGCGCAGTGCCAGCCGTGCCAGAGCTTTTACTACCGCCGTCAACACGACGAGGAACCCAATTGTTGTCGACATAAGCACCTACTGGATCGTTAACCCCAGAAGAGGTAGAATTGTTGTGCATCGAAATAAGAAACGCGTCTTCATTCGGCCAGGTAGTACAATCAAACTTGAAGATAACCGTCGCCGCTGATGGAGCAGTTCCGGATCCAAGCGAAGTGCGAACAAAGTGCAAGCCACCAGACGTCGTGCCAGTCTTGTTAACCTCGGCATATGTGCCGTCAGAAGCAAGTGCGTTTGAGTTCAGCTCGAACTTATAATCACCCTTTACCAGGTTGTTCGAGAACTCCTTATCCCACATCGCTGCAGGCGTCGGCACTTCCGCCAACGCGGAGCCAGTTATGAACATAGCTGCGAGCGCAATCGCCGCAGTAGTAAGCGAACGAATTATCGTTTTCATTTTGTCTTTTCCTTTGGTATTATTAGTGTTCATATACAAATGATTAATCCTTATTTAAGCACAAGAAGCTTTGTAAATTTGATAGAGATATTCTGGGCTTTCCCGATATAACCCAGTCGTAACATCGTTTACTTTATTGAAAATCAATGAACCATGCAACCGATCCGTCGCAACCGACATCGAAACGCCCTCTTTGGCGACGATTTGCGCAACCAAATCCTGAGTCGCGAACTCAACTAATTGTTTTTGTTCAGTTGACATTGTATGTCTCAAGATATTTCAGCGCCCGCAAGGCACTTTCGGTGTGAAAAGAATATTGCGTATGGCTTTCGCCATCCGACAGCACGCGAACAAACTCGTCAATAGTCGAGATCCCGCGTTCAAATCGCCGAAACTGCAAGAAGATGCGATCGTCAACAATTGGTCCGATTACGATATCGTACCTACAATCGCAATTATGATCAGGAACCGAAGTGTCTAACTTTCGATTCGCCGAAACAAAAAGCGCCCAATCACCGCAAGGTCGATAAAACTTCCTCGACTTTAACTTATCTAAAGCGCTTTCGTCAAACTCAAAGGCAAATACATGTGCCACCCCCCCCCCTCGGGCAACTCGCTCCAGAGCCGCCTTCTCCGCGCTCTCGCGCGAGTCGGTGAGGTAGAATCCACGACCAAACTCCTTCGCCGCCGATGACTTAGTTAGGTCAATCGTCGTAAAAGACTCGTTTGATCCGTGATATAGGGTCACTTGTTTACTCATCATCCAAAATATTGCTAATAGTATCATATCTTAGCGCATTGTGTCAACACTGACAATGCAAAATAGTATCTTCCTAATACTTGGCGTTTAGATTAAATTGCGCTGTTGATGAATAGAATAGTATAGATAAAAGATGAGCATGGCCAAAATATACCATAATATGCATTCAAACGCTGAGATTTTGCCAATTTCAAAGTTTGCAAAAGGAAGTCGCGCTACCGTCTCGGAAATTACTACCATCCCGCTCGTTGCTAAACCCGCAAAGTTATTTATATGAGACGCCAAAGTTTCAGAAATAAAGCTCGTCCCAACTCCAATTACCCCTGCAACAATGGAATACGTCGCAACCGCAGCAAGCATAATATTGGCAATAATTCCACCTGGCGTCACTCTCCCGAATGCATACGCAGAAATTGGTGCACTGGCAACCCATGCTGCCAAAGTAAAAATCCATGTCTTATGCCAAGCACTTTTTACATTTTGCGCCATTCTTCCCGCTACAATCAATGCAAGCGTTACCGCAAAGGAAAGTTGACAGCCGATATTGGCAATCATTTGCGGATTTACGACATGAACCACGATAAATGTCCACACCCATGCCATTATTGCATCACGCTTACGATAAAATACTGGCGCGACGAAGTACAAACTTGCCATCATTGCCGCTCGAATCGCACTTGGTGGAAATCCAATTATTGCCACATAACCCCAAAGTAATGGCAGTATGCAAAGCCCACGCCACCTAAGCGGAACAAAAAACATGACAAATAAAAATTCAAACACTCCCGCAACCACCATTACATGCATTCCCGATATCGCAAATACATGCATCGTTCCCGATGATATAAACGTCTTTCTGTCATCTTTCCTAAGATTATCCCGCCCGCCCAGCAAAATCGCGCGATTTAATGCACGCACTTTAGGATTATGCTCAAGCCCAATACCGATTCTTTGCGCCAAAAAGCGTTGCGCCCGCTTGGCGTATGCGGGAGGAGCGCTTTCATAACTACGTTGATTGCGTAACCACGGCTTCTCCCGCAAAAGATGCTCTCGCTCGATTGATGAAAAGAGAAATATTCCAATTCCCAATAGCACAAGCGCAATATATTTAAGCACTACCCAATTAAATGCATACCCGATAAGCGCAATGATAAGCGCAATTACCGCAAAAAATGGCCAAGTGTCGGCTCCACGCACGATAGCTGTCCCAATTAGCTCTCCAATTGCAAGCATGAGACATAAACTCAAATACTTTATACCGCCATTCATTGTCGGCAAATTATAACATATTAGCGGATTTGATATAATACCAACCATGGTGATAGCCAAATCCACTCCTAATCATGACTGGGCCAATTTCATTCCCGAGATTGGTCCTTCAGTACAATCGCGTCATCTGCCCGCCCATGAGGATTGCGCTTCGCTTAATGTTGAAGCAATTGCCCTGCATCTTAAAAGTGGTGGCACCTTGGGCAGTATGGCTGGTTATGAGGAGCGTCCTGGCCAAATTGACATGACTAAAGCGGTTGCGACCGCCTTTAATGAACGCCAACATCTTATGGTCGAGGCAGGTACTGGGGTTGGTAAATCACTCGCCTACCTTATTCCCGCTATCCACTTCTCGGCCATCAATGATACGCCCGTCATTATTTCCACTGCTACTCGCAATTTACAATCCCAACTTCTTTCTTCCGATATTCCTCGCGCCCTTAAGACCTTGGACGAAAGCATTCGACGCAACTTCAAGGTTGCTCTTTTAAAGGGTCGCACCAATTACCTTTGCCTTAAAGCCCTTGATGAATTGGAGCTCGGCAAAGCTTCGATACTTGAGTGGTTAGTCGATCATAAGGATGGCGATTTAGACGAGTACGAAGGTGTCCACCGCGCCGAACTTTCCCGCTCCAGCGACGAGTGTAGTCAAAAATATTGCCCCTTTTATTCGCGCTGCTTCGTCTATAAAGCGAGAAAGCGTGCTTTTGAAGCCAATCTCATCGTAGCAAATCATGCGCTCATCCTTGCCGAAGCAACTGCACCTGCAAGCGGAATCCTTCCGGCGTACGGCCGAATCATCTTGGACGAAGCGCACAATCTCGAAGACATTGCCACCAAGTATTTGAGCTACGAGTTTTCCTTGCCAAATGTCGAGCGCGTGGTAAAACGGATTTTAAAAAATCACCACGAAATCGGCAAACGCGCATCTTTGCTAATTAACGCAGCCGCCGATTATTTGAGGTTTTTATGTTCGATTCTTCCGCCAAACGCAGAAACGCGTCGCTTCAACGCTACAACCAATTATTGGAAAGACATCAACCTCCTAAAGCGCTTCCAAAGCAACTTTGAGCGCACCTTGATTGAGGTTGTAAACCATATTCACGATTATTGCGAAACTAACGACGACTTTGAACTCAATCTCAAATTAGATGCCAACGCTAACGAACTTATTGCACTTGCCAATGAAGCTGCTTTCATCGTCAAAGGCGAAAATATCGACACTCACGCTTACTGGGTAGAGCGCGAGCGCTTGGTAGCCGCACCCCTTTCGGTGGCAAACGAACTAAAAGAGCTCCTCTACGAAACCAAGGACTCCGTCATCCTTTCGTCGGCAACTTTACGAGTTGGTAATGATTTTAAATACATGGTTCGCCGACTTGGCGCCGACGAACGCTTTGCCTTCGTGACCGCCACCAGCCCCTTCAATTATCTTCGTCAAGCGCTCGTACTTGCGCCCGACAATTTACCCGACCCGGCTGCCAATCAAGCTGTCTATGTGGAGAAATTGGCGCATCTTTTAAAAGCGCTCTTTCGCGTCACTCATGGACGCGCATTAGTACTTTTCACCAGCTACGAAATGATGCACGAGGTAGCTTTGCTTGCTCGTCCGCTTTTCGCTGAATGTGGACTTGTGCTTTATGTTCAGGGTGAAGGACTCTCACGCGAGGCGATGACTAATGAGCTAAAACAAAACCCCAATACCGTAATCTTTGGTGCGCAAAGTTTTTGGGAGGGCGTGGACATTGCGGGCGAGGCGCTTTCGTGCGTGGTCATCGCACGGCTCCCTTTCGCCCAAGTGGGCGATCCAATTGTCGAGGCGCGGAGCGAACGCATTGATCACGATTATCCAAATAAGTCGTTCAGTACTTATATCTTGCCCGAAGCCGTCATCAAGTTTCGGCAGGGCTTTGGACGGCTTATTCGATCCAAAGCCGATAGTGGCGTAGTCGTAGTGACCGATCCGAGAATTGTAGTTAAAAACTACGGTGCGACCTTCAGAAAGTCAATCCCCGCGTCCGTTCATACGGTAACTTCAACCGACGAACTACTTGAACGCGTAAGCAACTTTTTCACTTGAGCTTATCGGTAAACTCAAGCTTAAAGCGAGTTTCGTCGGGAAACGTAGCGGTAAGCTGCCACTTGTCACGCGTGCCTTCTGCTTCAACACGCTTCAAGACCTTGGCAAGGTCATTGCCCGCCTTGGGCTTGGCTTTGATGAAAAACTTTTCGCCTTCTTCCTTGTACAAGGCATCAAAGAGCTTAAAGAAGATTGTCCAGTCACTTTTACCAAGGTCGGCAAAATACCCTACATTTGACATATCCGCTAAATTGCGCGCCACTTCCTCGTCTTCGTTTTTATAAACATAATTGGTTTCAGTCGCATAAAAAGTAGTTTCAAATGGATCTAAAGTGCGCCACGTAAAATCGCGACCAGGGCGAATTTGATACTCACCTTTGGTTACATAAGTTTGTTTGGTGCGTCCATCAATCTTGGTTTGAATAAATGTACCTACGACCTCATTGGTGCTTTCAAGCTTCTCGCGCACCAATGGCGGCACTTCACTTACAAATGTACTTGCAATCAATAAACAAGCGTACCCTGTGAGCATACCTTATCTCCCTTTGAAAAGCAATAATTAACTTCACCTCCCTCTCCAACTATTTTCTCAACATTAAGTCCCTCCACCTCCACCTCAAATTTCTCCCTCGGCATTATAACTTCCATAAACTTCACTTTTTTGGCCGCCTTAAGTACTAATGTCTTGCCCACCATTTCTTCGGCCAAGTGGTGTGCAATTTCAAGTTGAATTACTCCTGGCAAGATTGCTTGCTCGGGAAAATGTCCCTTAAAGAAATCCTCTTCACCCGTAAAGTTAAAACATTTTTGTAATTTCACTCTTAAGCACCTTTCCCTGCGTATTTTTCGGAATCGCCTCCACAAAGCGAAAACGTTTCGGAGTAGCTCCTTTAGGAAAAATAGGTTTTAGTTTGGCTCTTAGCCCCAAAACCGATTCCTCACGCCCAACAAGAACAAGCCCCAAGCATGACCCCCGCTCCCCTACCAATTCCACAAGCGCGCAATCCGGATATCCCAGCGCACGCACCTTGTCCTCCATCTCCGCCAGATTGACTCGCTCTTCGTTAATTTTAACGAGCCGATCCAAGCGCCCATGAAGTTGAAACGAGCGCTTATCGTCACTTAAAGTAACGCCATCACCCATAACATAAGGCGACTTAACCGAAAACTTACTCCACACTTTAAGATGCGTGTCTTTGGTTGCTTCAACTCTAACTCCATCAAACACCTGCCAATCCACTTGTCCCACTTCTTCTTGTCTACGCATCGCAACTCCACCTGTCTCCGTTGAACCAAATATTTCCCTTGGCGCAATTCCAAATACCCGTTTAGTCGCAAGCGCTACTTTGTTCGTCAAAAGCGCGCCACTCGTCACAATCTCCACGCAACTTTTTGGAACCTCATATTGATCTGCGTATACCGTAAAACGTTCCAAAAAGCTGGGAGTAGTTATAAGAACAACTTTATCAACCTGGCGCATTTTAGCCAGCAAACTTTCAGGAGTAAGAATGATTTCATCATCCACTTCACATCCTGCCGCTTTAGGGAGCATCACGCGCCAAAGCGTACCAAACATGTGCTTAGGATCAATAGTCGCCAAAAAGCGCGGATGATTTACGAGAATATCCTTCATCATTCGCCGATGCATTGCGACTTCTTGCGCCAACGATTCAAAAGTCTTAACAATGGTCTTTGATTTACCTGTTGATCCTGAAGTGTGAAACACTACTTGAAAACGCCGACGTCGAATTATCCCTTCCACGACAAAAGTAAGCACAACAATCACAAACGATACTCCCGCATATATCGGCCAAAAGAGAATTGTCGCAATTGAATTTACTAAAAGCACAAAAAACCATACCCATGTCAATTTATAGCAATACGCCTTTGCCCCTTCGGGCATAATGCCATCGGAAATACGCTCCGCAAAGCGTATACACAAGGGCTTCCGCCCAGGCAAGAGCGAAAGCCCAAAAAACACGCAAAATATCGCGCTAATCATCCAGCCACCAACTTGCTGACGGCTTCAACCACATCCTTGAACTTGCGAATTTTGCGAAAGTCTGCCGGGTCCACCTTCTTGCCCGTTTCCTGCTGAATGCGCACCACCAAATCTACCGCATCAATCGAATCAAGATCAAGCTCGGTGAATAAATCAGTTTCGGGCGTTAACTTCGCTTCATCAACATCAAACTCGGAAGCTAATATCCCTTTAATTTTATTTTCAACTTCCGCCTCGGTCATACTTTCGCTCCTTCCACATAATCAGCCAATGTCTTCACGGAATAAAAGGTTTTTTTATTGTCCGCTGGATTTTTGGAAAAAGTCACTTGAAAACGCTTCTTCATCGCCATGCCAAGCTCCAAAGCATCAATTGAATCCAACCCCAAGCCATCACCAAAAAGCGGTGCGTCACTTTCTATCTCAGCGGGTTTCACATCTTCGAGCTCTAGACTCGAAACGATTAACTCTTTAATGGTATTCTCTATTTCTTCGCGTGTCATTTCCGTATATTATACACCATATCTCCACTACTGTGCAAGCATCACATCCTCAAATGGCCTTAAGGAGTGACCCGACAAAAACGCGCCCGCCAACATAGCGGATGATCCTTCCAATTTAACTTCCAAAAGTTGTAATGCGGTATCGTGCCCCCTAACTACTATACCTGTCTTATCCGCTTTAAGTACCATTCCAGCGGGGCTACTCTCCCATCCCGCTTCAAGTTTCACCACCTTTGATCTAAGGATCATCAATCGCCCGCTATTGCCTTTTTTACGAAAACGCTTGGGCAAAAAGGTATATGAACTTGGCCAAGGATTGTAGGCCCTAACTCTCCGCTCAATCTCGATAACCGGCCAATCCCAATTGATGAGCCCATCACTCTTGCGAAGCTTTTTGACATAAGTTGCGTTAGCTCCATCTTGTGGAAGTTCTGGTGGCAATTTACCCTGTGCCATCAAGCGAAGCGCCTTAGCGAGCGTAACTCCACCCGCAATTGCCAAATCTTCCATCAATGCTCCGCCTGTTGTATCAGGATAGATAGGCTCAAAACTTTGAAGCATGATGTTCCCATCGTCCAATCCCTCACCCATATGCATAACCGTAACGCCAGTTATTCGCTCTCCCGCTTCCAAAGCCGCAATAACTGGAGCAGCGCCCCGATATTTAGGGAGTAGAGAAAAGTGACAATTTACACATCCATGTGGCGCAAGCTCAAGAAGCGGTCGCTTGAAAATTTGCCCGTAAGCTACTACTGCAATCACATCTGGCTTCCACGAAGCAATCGTAGCTATCGCCTCGTCGCTATTGACTTTCTCTGGCTTGATGATTGGACCGATTCCGCGCGATTCAGCAAATGCCGCAAGCGGACAGGGCGTTAGGGTCTTGCCACGTCCAGCTGGTCGATCGGGCTGCGAAACAATACCTACAATCTCTAACTCCGCTTCGCGAAGGCAGGCACGCAAACATTCCGCAGACGAGGCGGATGAACCCATAAATACGACTCTCATTTTATATGCGAAATAGTTTTAAAGCGGCACGAAAGTCCGCCGGCAAAGGTGAATGGACTTTAATCTCCTCCCGCAAACACATGGGGTTGGGTAACGCAAGGTTGGAGGCGTGAAGCATTTGACGAGGAACTTTCATAAGCCGTGCATCCCGCGCGTGTTTAAGTCCAAATACCCGATCCCCAATTATCGGAAAGCGAATTGAGGCCAAGTGACGACGAATTTGATTGGTGCGACCAGTTTCAATTGCCACCTTAAGAAAACTCGCATCACTACCCGCCGACTCACGCGTCACTTTAGTAACTGCACTTTGTCCATCCAAAGGGCTATTGATAAGCTCGTGCGCAAACTTAAAAGCGCCAGCAACAATCGCGTGATAAACCTTGGTGACTTTGTGGGTCTTAAATACTTCCACTGCAGCCAATTTTGCCGCATGACTTTTAGCGAACATAAGGCAACCGGAAGTGTCTCGGTCAAGTCGATGTACCGCTTCAAGTGCTGGCAAATTTTCTTGTTCCCGAAGTCTCGCTTCCACAGATTTGGGATCTTCCGACGAAATCATCCCCGCGGGCTTGTCGCAAACGAGATAATCATCATTTTGCCAAAGAATGCGAACATGAAATTTAACGGGTGGCTTAGGAAGCGCTCCTTGAGTCTCTACAATATCGCCCGTTGTAAGCGCAAAGCGCGCCATCCATACACATTTACGATTGACCCACGCACGCCGAGAGTCAATGATATCCTTGGCCGCGCGTCGTGAAAGCTTGAGCTTAAGCGCAAGGAAATCTTGTAAAAGTTTAGGATCGTTGGCACTAACTCGCATAATTTGGTGAATTATACCAAATCACACAATCAGCATGCAATCACCGTAAGAGAAAAAGCGATAGTTCTTGCTCACTGCCATCGCGTAAGCACAAAGCATACGCTCACGCCCTGCAAGCGCCGAAACCATCATCAAAAGCGTCGATTGCGGAAGATGAAAATTAGTTAGCATTACATCGCAAACTTTAAACTCATAAGGCGGATAAATAAAAATATTACTTGCCCCACTACCCGCAGCGACAAGCTTATCATCCCCCGCCTCGCGCTCACGCGCAGCTACTGTCTCCAAAGTTCTAACTGTCGTTGAACCCACGCAAACTACTCGTCCACCTCGCGCCTTGCATGCGTTGATTGCTTCGGCCGTTTTTGGAGGCACGGTGAATGCCTCAAAGTCCATGTGGTGATCTTCAATCTCATCCGCTTTTACTGGGCGAAAAGTACCGGGACCAATATGCAAAGTAACCGCATAGCGCTTAATCCCCTTCTTTTCTAATGCCTCAAAAATTTCGGAGGTAAAGTGCATCCCGGCCGTCGGTGCAGCAACTGAACCGACTGCACGCGCATAAATTGTTTGGTAACGTTCACGATCCGCCTTTTCTTCTTCCGATGTTCCCTCGCGCTTCACATAAGGCGGCACGGGCGTATGCCCAAATTCATCAAGCAAATCCATAAGCGGGCGATCGCATATAAACTCGACTCTCCACATCCCAATTCCCATAAGCGGACGAACGAGTTTGACCTTAAGCTCATTATTCGGCCCAAATACCGCAACTTGTCCTTCTCGACATTTGCGCCCACTTCCTAACATGCAATTCCAAAATAGGCCATCAGTTGACATTGAGGGTTTTTCTGCATCCATGGGGGCGGCCGAAACCATAAGGACTTCTACTGTTCCATCTGAATCTTCCCACTTGCCAACGAGGCGAGCAGGAAATACTTTGGTATCATTAACTACCAAAATATCGTTAGGCGTTAAATAATCAACGATATCAGCAATATGCTTGTGCTCAACAACACCAGTTGATCGATGAAGCACCATCATCTTTTCGGTACCACGCTTTTCGGCAGGATGCTGAGCAATAAGTCGCTCTGGTAGCGGATACCAAAACTGGCGAGTTTTCATTTTATGCTTACACCTTAGCCCTCGATGAGCGCTTTAAGTGAAGCCATGTCCTCGGCACGTAAAAATTTCTCCGCTTCAGCCATAAACGTAGCATTCACCTTGCTTTTTACACTTGCAGGCAATTTTGCTACAATAGCTTCCACACATTTACGCTCCACTCCCGAAAAATCCCCATCGCTCATACCCATTGAAATCCACATCACAAAGGCACGACGAATGTTCTTTGCCGATGTCTTTCCAAACGAATCAGGAAGTGCCTTTTCAGCTTCGCGAACAAATGCAAGCGCCAATTGACGCTCCGTCAAAATTTGGCTCTGAACGAGAATATAGCCCGCAGAATGCAAAGCCGCATCCCAAAGCACTCCACCTTCAATAACACTCACTTTGCAATTCTTGGAAATCCGCCGAAAAGCAGCATACTCCTGCGGTAAAATCTTCCCATCCAAGGCTGCCACCATCATTGCAATTCGAAGAACTCCAAAATCGATTTGTCCAAGCTCTTTATTGCGACGATCAACATCAGCAAGATAATTATCCTTAATACCCGAAAAGAGTCTTATGGTTTTCTCTAACAATGATTCTTTCATAAATCTTTTCTCCTTAACGAAAAGTATCAGGCCCCGCAAACCGTTGCGCGAGGATACATTTGTTTGGCAATCGTATCGCGCCACTCTTTAACCCGCTGTGCAAGCGCTTCAACACAAGCGCGCTCCACTTCCGAATAATCCCCATCCGCGCTTGCCATCGTCTCCAAACGACGAAATGCACGCTCCCTGTCGGTCTTAGGTGCAGAGGCAATCTCTAAAATAAAGTCCTTCTCCACTTCGCGTGCAAATTCCGTAGCCAACTCTTTCTTGGACATAAAGCGCGACTGCAAAATGAGATACCCAGCGCTATGAAGCGCATTTTTCCAAAGCGCAGTAAAGGATTTGCCACTATAGCCCGTGCACTTCTTGGCTAAATCCTTAAAAAGCATCATTTCCTCGGCAGAAATCTCACCATCGATTGCTGCGAGCATGAGGAGGGTTTTGAGTACACCAAAATCAGCGCGGCTAAACTTGTTTTTGCGTCCGAATCCAGCAAATATATTTTTGAACTTCTTCAGCATAACCTATCCTCTTTTATAAAAACTGGTGGAGATAAGGGGAGTCGAACCCCTGACCTTCTCAATGCCATTGAGACGCTCTACCAACTGAGCTATATCCCCGTATAAAAAGCCGGCAGCGTCCTACTCTCGCACGGGCGAGTCCCGCACTACCCTCGGCGATGGAGCGCTTAACTTCCGTGTTCGGAATGGGAACGGGTGTGACAACTCCTCTATGGCCACCGGCAAAAAACCGTTAGTTGGG
>JAZRVL010000049.1:0-88398 GCA_045599105.1 Kiritimatiellia bacterium | reverse complement strand
GACGAGTTCATTCAGCGCTTTGCGACTGTATCGGACTTGACCTTGGCAAAGGCTCGTTTCGTGAACGATGCGTTTCATCGTGTCATTTGCGAGGCGACACTCAAAAACTATCGAGTGAATACTGGTGACTTGACGACACGTCTGGTGATCGGTGGTTCACTCCCATCCGCAAGTGCTCAGGCGACTCGCGAAAAGAACCCCGTACATATTGCGCTTACCCCGATTGGGAGTTTGCGCGATGCAGCGAAGGTACTCGAAGCAGTCAACGACACACTTACCGTCGAGGCAGCGCTCTATACCGTATCCTATGCGGATTCGGATGAGCTCAATACCATCGAAGGCAAGGACATCGTCAAGATCAACGGTAAGGGCTTGCTCCTTACGGCTGGAAACGATGATGAAGGCGTCTATCTTGAAGACTGTGAAAGTGGCGTTATCGTTACTGACAAGGCAACGATTACTAAAAACGACCAGAACACCATCAACTGCAAGTTCATGGATTATCCTGAACTTACATCTGAAAAGCAGTTCAATCTCGTTATTGCGACACGTAATGGCTCTTCCAAGGATGAGTACGGCGTTGTTCGTCTCACTCGTAAAGTCATCGTTAAGCCATTGGCTGAATAAAGGAGGAAACTTATGAATCTTAAGAATCTCAAGGTTTCCAAGGTGCAGTTCGAAGCGCTAAAGAACATTCAGCCCCAGTCTGGTATGAGCGTGACGCCCATTCAAAATATGGGAGTTACTGCCGAGGACGCGCCTTACTTGCCGCAAGTCGTCCCTGTGGGTACGAAGTCACTTGACGACATCATCAACGAGGTCGCCTTCATCACTGGCGAAAGCTTCGAGCAGTCTCGCTTCTACTGGAACACGATGATCGAACTCGTGACGAAGATACTCACTGATGGCGTACACACCGAAATCAACTTCGGCTTTTGGACGTTTGCGCTCGCGGTCGAAGGATCGGTTGCAAGTGCGGATGCCCAGCCAAACGCGATTGACAATCCCGTGTACTTCGCTTGTTATCCTTCGGAGGAACTTAACCGCGTTGCGGAACAGTTGGAAACAAAGCGCAATATTTCGGCGCAAGCGTTCATCATCGAGGAAGTCTTTGGCGTTGACACGGCGAAGAATCGTATCGTCACCGCAGGCGGAGATATGTACGTCTTTGGTCGTAAACTCTCAATGGGTGGAACTGGCGAAAAGGCAGAGCTCGTCAAGGGCGATAATGTCTATCAGCTCACCTTCAAGGCGTCCGAGATTGGGGACTTACCAACTCGTATGACGCTTACGATTCCAGAAGACGTGCCGGAAGGTAAGGACTACGTCCTTCGCGTTACTGCGTTCGGCAAGGGCCATGCGGTGCCTGAGCCCGAAATCGTTGAGAAGGAGAATATCACTGTTCTCCCATGCCCAACGCCACCATCACACCGAATTGATAGCATCAAGTCGCAGGGTTATGACAATAACTTTGAGCTCCACAAGGGCACAAAGACAACCGTAACTGGTGCGGGCATTGCTGTCGGTCCGTTTGACAAGGTCTATCTCAACCTCACTACCGCAAGTGGTGCGGAAGAGGAGAACGACGTCACGGACTTGGTAGGTGCATCTTCATCGGATACGGTGATGGTTGCGGATGACGGCTTCTGGCCTGTCGATTCGGAGTACACTGACGCACAGTGGGCGGCGAACGACTCGGTCGTGAAGTTCCGTATTGAGAAGACAACTCAGGCGGGTGAAGCGATTACGATTGAAAAGAGGGTCTATCTCTTTGCACAAGCTTAATCGATAACTCAAGTTGTCCAATAAGGGGGCGGGGTAATACCCGCCTCCTTTACTTAAATAAAATCTTGGTTTTGTTGGCTGGACCGCGCCAGTTAAGATAGCCATTCTCGATATCCTTAGCCATTACCACGCGCTCGGCCGTGTTGCCGTTAGAATCAACGGCAACTAACTTAACCGCGCCCCGTTTCAATGTGCCTACCACACTGCAAACGCTGACTTCCTCATTAAGCTTATTGACCGAGAAGCGAATTTCGCCCGCCTGACTTACGTCATAGCTCCAGCTGGAGTCAAACTTAACCTTGGTCTGCGTCAGATCCACGATTCCCGCAATGCGACCACTCAAGAGCGAGTCCGAGCCGTTAGCCATCGTAAGCTCCGCATTCGGCCCTAAGATAACGAGACCTCTATTAACGAGCGGCCCGACCCAGCGACCATTAAGTTCAAGTACGCCGCTCGTATCGACTGTGAAAGTATGGTTCCACGTTGCTGCCCCTTCAGGGAAGCGAGTGCCGTTGTTATCCAGGAACGGCTGACCCATCTCGCACTGTCCCGAATAGATAAGCCGTGCGTCAGCCGACGAGGAGCCCTTCAGGATAAACTGATGATCAGAATTGGTGTTGTTGCCCGCGAAGCGAATATACTCGCCCGTTCCCGCCCATTCGCTCACTCGCGTTTGAGTAATCTCGTAATACATCGTGGCGCGGCTATTGGTGTCGCCCGGCTGAATGCCGATCTTGCCCTCGCCTTCGAGATTCTTGAAGCGATAAGTTACATCGACCGTATTAAGCTGATAAATTAAATCGATATAATGCGCAAACGAAAGCGTCTGCGACCAGCCGTTCTGGGGAGAGTAGATGCGATATTTAGTTCCATTGTCGGACGCGAAGACGAGCTTACCGTTTCCCTTCAGACGATTCCAATTCCATGTATTCCAAAGATTCATATTACCCGAAAAGACGAGCGCCAATTCCGAGCCCTCGTTAATCGTAATGCCGTTTGCAAAGTCCGAGGCGGGACACGCCGCAGTACGCATCGGAAACTCCGTCCGCGCTTTCGTATCGAGCGTAAGCGAGCCCGAGCCAGAAACTGCCTCAAGACGCGGCAAGATATCGCCCGAAACTACAACCGAAGCTCCATCCACCACCAAGGTCGACGGCAACACTCCTCCGCCTTCGACCTTCCTAAAGGTAAGCGTTCCCGAGCCGATCACATTAAGCTTCATGGCAGGCGCGGCATTAAGGTTAATCGCGGCATTGCCCGAAACCGTGAGCTTCGCCTCCTCGACCGCGCCCCAATCGGCGACTGTAACCGACTCGTTCGCGCTGTTTTTCCAGTTGAGCGCAGAGAAAGAGGACGTGCCAGTGGGGACATTTGCCGTAAGCCCGCCCAAAGGACGCGAGCAAATCATCTTCAATTCTTCATCATAATAGATTTCCACCGCAGTATCAATCTCGCCCCGCTCGTTCACGGCAAAGAACTCGAATCCGCTCATCGGCGCATCGTCCATGTGGAAGAGTTCATTCTTGTTGCCCTTAAGCGACGCATCCCGAAGATAAACGACGCCTTGCGAAGCGGCGTCAAACGCAAGCGAACAGTTAAGCGGGTCTTCAATCGTCAGCTCATCGCCTGTGTGCATTACAATCGTCGCGCCGCTTACCGATTCAAGCGTCGTCTTGGACGGAGTGTGGACCTTGCCGACGATCGTCAAATCCTTAAGTGTCACTTCTCCCGTAAGTGCCGTGAAATCAATATCCACAACCTCAACCTCTCCACCTCCACCTATGACCTCAACCTTTTCCTCACCTTCTCCTATAAAGGCAAGCGACTTAAGCGCAAGCGCCGTATCGATCGTAAGCGTAGTATTATTCGCAATCGTAAGCGTAGCCGAAGCTGTCATATCCAGCTCCGACTCGGACCACTTCGCGGTAAAGCCGTCCCACTCCGCCGTATCCCACTTCGCGGACGCAGTGGAGATCGTGCGAGTGTAGGGGCCTTTCTTAAGCGCACTCGGCCTAACTACTTGCAACTCGCCGTTTTCGCCAATGCGCAGGACGACATCCTCATCAATTACCCTGAAGTTCGCGAGTTCCGTCGAAGTCCAAATATGCGCATCGCCCGCGATAATCGTTATCGGCTCCTCCGTGAGAAATTCCCTAATCTCGGAAACATCGACCAGGACTTCGCCTTCCCAAGTAAGCGTAGCGCCATCGCTCCAAATCATCGAGGTAGGCGACTCTTCCCAATCGTCAATTGCGGCTTTTAGTATCGCGCCATCGCGAAGAACGATATTCGCCTTGGGTTCGCCTTCCAAGCGGAACTTGCCGCCGTTTTCGATTACGACATCCGGGCAGTTCAAAGTCGCCGTACAACCGAACTCGCCCGTAACTACGAGTTTATTGAGGGTAAGCGGAAGCCAGAAGCGCGTATCTCCAATAATCGCCAGCGAATCTGTGGTGATCGAGGAGACCTCCCCTTCCAAAAAACTATAGTCAATAAAGATATACTGCGTCGCATTATTCGCAAAGAAAGACGGCCCCAGCTTCACCGCCCCCACGACATCCACCACCCATGGACTTTCGCTCATATTCGGGAAGAAGATCTTCGCATTCGTCGGCAGCTCTCCGGCAATAAGCCCTTCGTCATTTTCGCTCCATGTAATGATGGAAGGATCGGCCAATCTCACATTCTCCCCGAGCTCCACTGCGCCGGCAAGTTTCGCTTGCGTGAAATCGACTTTGGCGGGATTTTCGGCGGTTGCGTCGGGAGAGCGGAAGACAATCTTTCCGCTACCCAAATCCTTGAACTCCGCAACCAACGTAAAGGTCGTTCCCGGCTCAAGGGTAATCGTCGTCGTTCCTTTAAGCCCGAAGATGCCTCCATCGACGGACTCCAGCGCGTTACCATTGCCAGTCGAAGTAAGGTTAAGCGAATCGAGAACCGCCTCGGTAGTGCACTTCACCTTAAGTTTCGATCCATTCGCAAGGGTCATTGCGCCCGAAAGGGTTTCGCCATATCCCGTAAGTCCCCAATAGGGATTTTGCCCGACAATCAAGTCCGCATCGTCGAGCGCAAGATTCAGCGATGCGTCCGCGCCCTCGAACGCTTCCCACGTCTGAAGTTCAAGCGCGGTCGATTTTAGCGCGAGCGACGGATAGTTCTTAAGCGCCCCTTTCGTGCGGCTTCGGAGAATGTTCGGTGCGCCATTATGCTTTGAACCATTAAAGGAGAGCGACTCGACATCTTTAAGATTATCCGCCTCGACGACCGCGCCCTCGCCAATGAGCGCCAGCTCTTTGGCGTTCGTAAGTCCGCCCAAGTAGAAGTAGGCGGACGAATTGAGAACGACTCGATTAAGCTCGCTTACTTCGGCGAACTCAATGCCCTTGCCAACGCCGCCGGGCGCGTTGAGGGTAAGCGCGTGGCCTACGGGAGCGCTAAGCGTATTCATTACGCGAAATTCGTGTTCGCTCGTAAGGGTCCAGTCGCTATCCGCCGTAAGCTTTGCGCTCATCATTGCGACCGAGGTTGGAACACTTAGCGTAGAGGAGGTAATCGTCGCGTCCTTGACACTTTGCACGGCGTCCCACGTCTCGCCCGCGATTGTCACATCTTCGTCATCCGCAATCCTAACGAGCGGATCGCCGTGGAAGATCGCGATTGCGTAGTTGCGCTGTACCATCCACGACGCATGAGCGAAGTGATCGCGGTGTTGCTCCAAGATCGCGTTCAGCCACGCCTCGCCCGCCGTTTCGTGGTTGTGGGCGAAGTGTATATCAAGGTACTTCTTAAGTCCATTACTGGCGCTTTCGCCTTCCACGCCATAGCGCGTATTGTTGACGGACGCCAAAAAGCCGGCATCGGGGCTCATCAAGCCGGACGAGCCGAGACACCAATGGAGATACGTCTTGCCGTTCGCCTTCTCGTAGTAGTCGATCATGCCCGTATCGCAGGGAATCGCGGCATTGAGAAACTTATGAAGTCCCCTGTGCGACGTGTAGGCGCTCGCGCTGAAGTACGAGCCGCCCATCGCCCAGCCGTGCGAATAGACCCACGCATAATCCATATCGGAATTGAAGAAGTCGTCCGAAACGTTGGACTCATTCAGCCCACGCGCGGTCTTGGTCGAGTCGTTGAGCGTCTTACATTGGAGAATAGGATGCTTCGCGGCAATATTCTTAAGATCGCGCCGGCTCATCGCCTCTTCATCGCCGTGGGTCTTCGTCGAGCGCGGGTCGCCCATATTCGGCGCGAAGTCGTAGAACTCGAACTCCTGTCGATCCATGTCGCCAGAGTTGTTGGGCTGACTGCCGTTGACCCAGCTGCCTTCCGCGCCGTACTTCGCGCGGCCCATAAAGTCCGCCCTTTCGGCGCGATTGAGTTTATGGAGATAGTTGGTGAGCATCTCGTGCTGATTGAGCATGCGTCCGCTTGCATCCTTGATCTCGGGACGCGGAATGAACGAGAGTCGCGCGACCGCGACACTCGGAATTACATCCACTTGCTTTTCACGGCACTCCTCTTCGTCCATATACTGTCCATCCCCGTTCGCATCCCACGGATAAGTGCCCTTCTCGTTTAAGCACCCGTAAAACATATCGCTTGGATAGTTGCTACCGAAGGTCGAGAGGAAGGGACAGAAGATGCCGGGAATCGCATTATCGGGAGTCACCTCGCTGTCATCATTGCGGAAATAGACGGGGTTCATTCCGCGAAAGTTCGTCGCGTCGTACCACGCGCCACCCAAGACGACATACTTGAGATTCGGATGACTCTTGTAATACTGACGCAGATACTTGTGAATGGATTCGGCGGCATTGCGCGGATTGCCCCATCCGCCCTGTCCGTACGGAATCGTATCGTAAATCGTCTTGGTATCGACGATGTCGAACTCGACTTCGGGATGGGTCTTCTCGCGCTCGCCAACGTACCACGAAAGCGAGTCGTAAAGCTCATGTGGCGCGACCATAAGATAGATCGGCCTATCTTCGGCCAAGGCGCTTATAATAAGGCCGCCGACCAATCCCAGCGATAAAAGGACTTTTCGCATATTTTACCTCACAATTATCTTACAAGCTTGATGCCATTGTTGTTCAGCAACTACACTTTGTAAATCAAAATCACCTTTAAGATAAATGGCTGCTGCGCCGCCCTTGGTGCTATTGTAGGGGACATTCTCCGCATTAACAAACAACTTATATGTCCCTTGGGGTAGCGACGCTTGATGAATCGCCTCGGCATTATTTAGCCGATCTGGCTTGTCCCCTCCATTGCCGTAAGCAAGCCACTCACCCTTATCATCATAAAGCACCAAATCAAGATCGTTCATGAGCTTTGACTTGCTTTGATCTTCATCAACCGTACCCGGATAATCGACCCACACGAGTTGCGCATCGAGTGGCGCAGCACTTTTGGTTGTAAAGGTAATAACCGTCTTTTGACCTTCGATAAAAGGAAGATAATCCTTCAAATAAACCGCGCGACCGTCTTCCGGCGCAATCGACGAGCGAAGACAAGTGCGTCCTGCTCCTTGTGCAGTTTTTGCCGCGTTAAGATCAGTCGCGCCGCCCATCAAGACGGCCTTCATGAGCGCCGAAGAAGGAAGCTTGAAGCCCTTCTTCTCGACAAGCCACTGCCGCAGCAGCGCACACGTCCCCGCCGTGAGCGGCGTTGCTTGGGAAGTTCCGCTCATATAGGCGTAATACTGATTGTATCCCTGACTACTACTCGCTTGAGATGAACGCACCGAGATAATGTTCCAGCCCGGAGCGCAAACATCTGGCTTCGTGCGCCCGTCTAATGTCGGACCGCGCGAGGAAAAATATGCAATCCCGTCTCCATTGGTGGCACCAACTACGAGCGCGTTCTTACTTGCGCCTTGAGTTGAAAGGCCGGAAGTTCCATCATTTCCCGCCGCCCAGCACGGCAAAAAGTCGGGATGGTACCAACAATACTCATCAATATCCTGCGAACTGGTTGTATACAACGAATGAATGTCGGCGCCCTTATTATTATATGTTGAACCGTATGACGCGCTATAGATATAAGAGACCATACCGCAATCCTTGTATGAAGATTGATTGGTTGGACGAAACGCCTCATCAACCGTGTAGGGAACATACGAGCCACTACCACCTTCCGCGTCACCGCCCATCCATGCCCAAAGCTTCGCCTCGTATGCCATGCCTTTGTACTTGCCTTCGCTATTAGCGCCAGTTCCGACAATCGAGCCCGCAGTGTGCGTACCATGTCCATTAATATCAGTTCGCGAGACATAGCGCTCATCATAGGTATAATCAAATCCAATAAGATTCGGCGCGATGTCGGGCGTC
This sequence comes from Kiritimatiellia bacterium, assembly GCA_045599105.1. Lineage (GTDB taxonomy): Bacteria > Verrucomicrobiota > Kiritimatiellia > RFP12 > UBA1067 > UBA1067. The sequence goes on along the minus strand of JAZRVL010000049.1, from coordinate 80,284 downwards.
ATCGATTCCATGTTCGCGGTATCAATGCCCGAGTCCGTAGTCGTTAAGAGCTGCCCCGCGCCAGTGAGATTAAGTCCTACAGTCCCGCAATCATCGCCCGCCTCGCTTGGCCAGCAATCATTAACCTTCATCTTTCGCGCCGAAGCGTAGTTGAAGAAAACCGGGCGAGCGTAATTCTCGATCCAGCGCGCTTCGGGAAGCGCCATCAACGCCTCGATCGTCTCCTCCGTTGCGCGAATACGTATGTCTGGGCTGGAAAGCGTTCCGCATCTTTCAAGTACTTCGCCCTTGTTCGCCTTAACGACGCGCTCGATAAGTTCAAGGTCTTCCGTCCGCAAAGGAACGACCGTAAGCTCGCCCGCACGAAGCGGCACATCCGCGAGCGTTTTCGCGGGAACGCCCTCGAAAGTAAGGCGCGGATTCGCCTCGAGGATTGCCTTGCCCTTCTCGCTAACCTCGACTATTGCCTTAGCGCGACCGACTAAACCGACGATCCGAATATCTTCACTCTCCTTGAACGCGGTATGGACCTTGTCCTTGGAGTCGACGACGGTATAGACGGAAGTACCGCGAGAGGTGGAGGGAGGGGTTGAGTTGGAGGAAAGAGTTGGAGTTGTAGTTGGAGAGGGAGGTGGAGAGGGAGGGAGAGAAGGAGGGTCGAAATCATTCCTTTGTCCAACTCCAACTATTTCCTCCAACTCATTCCCCCGTTCGACTTCAACTTTCGCCTTCCCCTTATTATGCCCAACCCTATAAATTCCGATAGCGGCGACTACGACAATCGCCGTTATCAGAATCCATTTAGACGTTTTGCGCCCGCGCATAGTTTACTTGGTCGCCGGTCTTGTTGGTGTGCAAATGACCTTGTAGAAGCCCTGCTTGGCGCTTGCGGTCTTTTTGACCTTGAGACCAACGATGTTGCCGTCCGCGCCAGCAATCTTCCACTCTTCCGGCTTAGCTTCGCCCATATTGACAAGCGAGCCATCGGACGCAATACCGTAGTAAAGACCTGGCTGACCCTTGATGTTATCAAGCGTGCCTTCTTCGCCCAAGAGCGAACCGAACGCTTCAACAACCTTAGTGAGAATATCCTTCTCGTCGTTCTTGATTGTCGAAATTGCACCATCGCCGAATACGACCTCAGCCGTGTACGAGCCATTCTTCTTTACCGCAACGACCTTGAAGAGCGCCTTGTAGATTTCCTTCTTCGCGTCAGTATTGAGCGCTGCAACGACATCAGTATCATCTTCGGGAATCATAACTGGAATCTTAGATGCCTTTTCTTGCGCCTCGGTATCGTTGTCCGCCACGATTTCCTGCTTTTCGCCGGGCTTGATGCCTTGCGCAACTGGATCGGCGACTTCGATTTGGCAAGTGCCGATGAGCGATTTGAAGCGCGTACCATCCGCAAAGACAATCTCCGTAACTTTGTCGGCGGTGTTCGGACGATGCGCATAGGTATAGGAGTCTTCAAAAACATCAATCTTGTAAGTCACGCTATCGCTATCGTCCGCATCCTTCGCATAATGGAAGGAGATCGTAACTTCGTAATCGGTGTTAAGATCGGCCGCAGGACCTTTTACCCATGCCTCATTGCCGCCATCGATGAAGTAGAAGGCAACTCCATTACTGCCATCCGAAATAATCATCACGCCCGCTTGCGCGCCTTCCTCAACCGTCAAATCATCATCCACCGCTTCGCTGGCAAAGATGGTCATCGTAAGCTCGCTATCGCACTTATCCACATAATCAGGATCAAGGGTGGGCGAGAAGGTAACTTTGTCTTGCGTATCGATCTTAATGACATCGCCGTCAACAGAAACACCAGCGTCGGGTTTGTATGTGCCAGTCAACCCAAGGGTAGTTGGCGTTTCATTGACCCATAAGCCCTCCTTATCTGCATAGGTGAGCTTACCTTCATAGATGATTACTTCCGCCGCCTCAATCGTGTCGCCCGCGTCGCCATATCCGAGCTCAAATATACCACGATAAATATTGCCAGCCGTAAAGTACTCATCAAGCGTAAAGGTCGCGACATTGTTCTCTACCAAACCCTCAACCGTCTTGTCGCCGAACTTAAGACGATAGGTAATCTCGTCCTCTCCTGTATAGTCGCCCTTGGTAAGACTGCTCACATCAATCTTCACCATTCCGCCATTCCAATCGCTCGTTGACTCAATCGTAATGTCGTCGATATCGACATCGATCGTCGGCGGAATCCTCCACTTAAGCTTGAGCGTGTTCCCGTCCACGATAAGCTCATTCTCCGCCTCGCGTCCGTTCACAATCGCCGTCCAACCCGTCTTATCGGCCGCCTCTGGAAGCGTAATTACCTCCATCATGTGCGTCGGATTATCAATCACGAGCTTCAATACCTTTGATTGCGCAGTAAAGGTATCGGTAATCGTCGGCGCACCATTGGAAATGTCCAGCGCCACATCCATACCGATTGACAACTTGTTAACGGTCGAGTTGCTCGCGAAGGTGCCTTCGGTCATCGTGAACGAAGAGGTCGTGATGGACTTAACGGTCTCCAATACGCCAGTCCCGTACTTAATGAGCGGAGGATTGTTTCCACCGGTAGTAATCGGTGTTTCCAAACGAAGCTTTGAGTTTGCTCCCACAAAAATGGCAAGTCCTACCGTATTATCAGAAGCGAGGTGAAGCGCACCAGCGCCAAGCTGCTTGATAACCGCTGGCTTGGAAGTCATATCGTTCACGCTCGCAGGAACATAGATTTGTTCCTTATTTTGAACTGCGCCGCCATGGAAGCGGAAGCACGATTCCGAACCCGCGCCTTGATTCTTAGCAGTATAGTTAAAGGTCGTAAGCGAGCCAGGATCAAGCCAGAGGCGTTGACGATAGAAGAAGGTGTCTTGGCCATTCTGAAGAAGATTCAAGGTCGCGCCATCATTCACGCGAATAACACCGCCAATATCCGAAGCACCTGACCAATAGGAGATATCCTTGGCCGTGAAGTTAAGCGTCGCATTGCCAGTCACCAAAACCGTAGGATTGTTGCCATCCGCATTAACGCCAAAGCAATTTCCATCCGCCCCGCTGCCACCATAGCCATACGACATCGTGTGCGTACCGCCATCAAAGACGATATGCGAGTGAATTGCGGCATTAACCGTAAATCCATATCCAAGAGCCGCGCCCTTGTTGCCGCTGCCTTTGAAGACAAAGGTCAGCTTATCAGAGGCCGTGCGAATGAAATTCCGCAGCGTATCATCCGCCGTAAACCCAGCCGAAGCATTAATCTCGAACGTAAGCTTGCCCGTGAACGAGCCAATGGAAATCTTCGGGAGAAGCGCAACATTCGACGAAGTAATGCCGGCAATCGTGAGGTTCCGCGCGCCAATAAGCTTGAGCGACTTAAAAGCCGTATCATCATCAATCGTCAACTTCGCATTCGCCGAAACCGTAAGCTCTGCCTTGTCGTTCGCAGTCGGAACCGAAGGATCCCACTCAAGGTCGCCCCAAGCAGTATTGCTCGAAATCGTCGCGGTCGGCGTTACCTCTGGCTCTTTTTGATTCATATTCGCACCAATCTTGGCAACCTGCTCATCGGTAAGCGCAACGCCACGATAGACACGGAAATCATCAATGTAGGAACCGATGGCCCCTTGAATGCCCGAGACGGAAAACACGCTACCGCCCGCCAAGCCGAACGAGGCAAGGCCAAACGCCGTCTTCGTTGCGTTCGGATACCATCCATGAACAGCAGTCTGCTTTGCTCCATCGACATAGAAATCAACCGTGCTACTGCCGCGTCCGACCAACACATAAGTATGGAAGGCCTCGGTTAGATCCTCTACGCCAATTTCATACTTGATGGTCGAATTGTTTTGAATAACCTCAATCTGCTTGTTTTCAGTATCGGCAACGAGAAGCATGTTGTCGTTATTCGAGCCAAAGCACCAAAGAAGCGCCTTGTTATTTGCAATCGGCGTAACCTTGGCGGTACAAGAAACCGTAAACGGATCACTGCCGTTCGGATTGGTGGTTGCGACGCACGTTCGGCCAGGATCGCTCTGAACGTTCTTGGCAATGCCCGCGCTAACTTTAATCGCCTTGCCCTCCTGACCGCCGCGATCCGCGACATATACTGACCCAAGAGTGTTCATATCGGGAATGTCCGTCGTCGCACAGCTCGCCTTGGTCGTGTTCCCATTGAACTGATACCAATAATATGGTGCAACGCCATTCTCATCTTCCGTCCCATCCGGCTCGAGGAATTTATCCGAATCATCGCTCGGGAACTTGAACGCGCCAATCTCATCGGCGGTAAGTACCGTCTCAAAGAGAGCAACGCCAGAAACCGTCATATTCGCACAAGCTGGAATCGCACCGCTTGATGACGCTGCCTTAGGCGCGCCGATGTTAACCCCTGAGGTGTTGGGATTATCATTGCCAAATCCAGTCGAACCCTCATACTTCAATTGCGCCTCTTCGCCAACAATCTCATACAAATAAAGTTTATTGGTTTGCTTATTATGAATAAAGGCAAAAGTTCGTTCGCCCGTACCTTCTACAATTGCGTTAGCCGTAGCCGACGAATCTGCGCTGCGATCTCCACCCTTTATCCGTTTGGGGGTAAGCCCATCAAAATAAATGCCGACTGGATCATTCACTTTGCTCGTTGAACGCGCCGACACAAGGAACATCTCACCAGAAGATGTAGCGGGCAAATTAGCGACCTTGAAGATCATAGTGAAATCTGTCGCGTGATTACTACTCTTATTGATTGTAATACCGCCAGATGTCTCACTTCCAATCGTGACAATACCGTCCGTAGCTGAAGTGCCAGTGCCAAGCCCCATCGTATAACCATTTACGGTGGAGCTGTTAGCCAAATTCTTATCCCACATCGCCGTCGCCTCAGGTGCGGCGATCGCGAATGCGGAAGTTCCCGCAAGTGCAAGTATCGTAATCAGCGAACGCATAATTGCTTTCATCTTATTTTCCCTTTCATTTAAATCCCTTACCGCACAATAATTTTAACTGGACGAGCCGTCTTTCTTGTCACGTCAGTTTTCTCGAAAACAACGACTGCCGCGATGCCGCCGCGCGCACCGTTGGCGTTCTCCCCGCCGGTAATCGAGAGCGGTCCCGTAAGGCCGCGCACGTAAAAAGCGTTAACCCCGAGGGTGATGGATGTCTGCCGGCTCGCGCCCCACGTGTCCGCCGCACCGCTCGCCGAGACTCCTTCGCCCTGCTCGTTGGACTTGTAGAGCAACCCGTTTACGGTCACTGGCGAGAACTTCTTGTTGTCCGAATCGGTTGCGGCAAGGATGAGCACATCGTAGGTCTTGAACGGGATATCCGTCATCGCCACCTGCGCACGATTTCCGTCGTCGAGATAGCCCTCAAGAACATTCGCCGAGTTATTGTTTACCGTATAGTTGTTCTTCGCGCTCCAGGTTGCCTTTGGAGCCGGATCGTAAGTAACTGCGCTCTGCGTTCCCTCGTCGAAAACCATAAGTTCCTGCGCTTCCGAAGAAGAAGGCGTCATTACCTGCGTCCACGCCGAACCGGGAAGCACCCAGTCGGGAATCCCCGCGTCCGTACCGCTCGCCAGCTTATTCGCCTCATTGCCGTCATTTTCACGTCCGCGTCCCGCGTTCAGATTGAGCGCAATAATCTTCGGCTGTTCAAGCGTCTCGCCCGCCGCAAGCACGACGACCCGCTTGCCTTGGGCTGCGAGCGTCGCCCCAAGAGGTCCGTTAATCAGATTGATCTCCTTAAGATTTGGAACGCCTGCGAGAGTCGCGACCGTCCATGGCGTCTCGCCAGGCGTGACGCCATTAAGATCGATGGTAAGCCCGCCACTCGGCAGAGATCCGGTCAGCGTCAACACGCCCGCGCCTTGCTTCACGATATTGCCAGTGCCGATAAATTCGGTCGCAATTTCGCAATCATCGGGAATGTTGAGCGTAAGCGCATCCGAAAGCTCAATCGGGTCCGCTTCCTTAATATTTCCAATAATCGTCAAGGTTTCATTCGGACACGCCGCAATCGCACCCGCAAGCGTTAAAAACTCTTCTTCGCCGCAAATTACCACTGGCCCTTCCTTTGCCGCTTTAATTTCGTCAATCGAAAGTGCACGCTGCTGATAGACTGCGAAGTTCTCGATTTCCGTATCGACCGCCGTAACAAGTCCATCTACGGACATCGAAGGCATTGCAAGACCATACGTATTGGCCGTGGTGTTGGGATAGTTCGAAGTAAGTGACGCTTGTTCTGCACCGTCCACGAGAATCGAAACCTTTGAACTATCGCCGACTACCGCATAATGGTGGAACTTGTTCGCCATATTGGCAACTTCAATTTCGGCGCGCTGAGCACCATTCGCGTACCAGTAGAGCTTGTTGTTCTTTGCGTCGGCGGCAAGAGCCGAGAAGTTACTTGCCTGCGTACCAAACGACCAAAGCACCGCCTTATTGCTGTTAGCCGGTGCAACCTTGGCATTGATAAGCGCCGTGAACGCAGCACCACTCGCGCCGTTGCCGAGCGAGGACTTAACCGACTGGAAACGACCCTTGGTATAATCGTTTTCGTTGTTGTCCTGTCCAGTTGCGCCCTGCTTAATCTTAAGCGCCTGACGGTCGCCGTGAACGACAAAGTCGCCCATCGACTTGTCGACGGCGGTCAGCACATTCGGGGAGCCAAAGGTGCAGGGAAGTCCGCTATCGGCGAAATCGCCGTCGAAGCGATAGCGGAAGCCCGGAAGATATTCGCTTGAAAGCGGATGCGCCTCGGCGGGATCATCCTTGATGTTGTAGACCTGGACGGGATTGCTAAAGCCGCCCGCCTGTAGATACACGATATCACCAACGCGCTTCATACGCTGCTGTCCGCCGCGATAGGGACGATCCACGACCGAGCCACCATCGCTCTGATAAATCGTCTCGACCTTTGGCGAAACGGGTACTGGCACATGAGTTTGCTCTGGATCTGCAATCAGATCTTCCAGCGCACCCATCCAATCCGGCGAAATGGACGGCTCGGAAATCACCTTCTTCGCAGCCGCCGGATTTCCCGGCCAGCTGATGAATGCAGGAATGCGCTGACCACCCTCGTAAACATCGCGCTTACGCCCGACAAACTCAGGTCCATTTGACTGGAAATAGTGCGGATGAGCGCCATATTCCTCAGCTGGACCATTATCCGAGGTGAAGATGATGATCGTATTTTCGTAGATGCCCTTCCGCTTCAGATAGTCCACGAGATCGCCAAGCGCATCATCAAGACGCGAAATCGTCGTCGCGTAACGCTTCGCCGAATCGTCAATATTGGCATTCGCATAGCGCGGATCAATCCAAGTATTGCGGCTTTCCATAGCTTCGGCCTGTAGCGGCCAGATGACAGAGCCGTCTGCGGCAGTCGATGACTTGTACTCTCCGCCTGGAACAAGGAGATCCTTCTGGTTGGCCGAATCGCTGGGTAGCGAGGTGTTCTGTACACACCTGCCAGAACCATGAACCGTGTTAACAGCAAAATACATGAAGAACGGACGATTTGTGCCAGCTTCCTCATTCCCTTTCACGTGATCTTCAATATACTTCTTAACTCTCGCGATGAACACGTCGGTCGAATAACGACCTTCGGCGGTCTTCGTAGCATTCCAGTAGTTCCACGTATCGTCGCCAGTCGGTATCTTCGTAAGCGAGTTGATCGTGTTGTATTCGCTACCCGAGAACGCTTCTGGACGACTGCCCGACTCGTAGATGCCTGCATAGCATTGGTTAAGGTTCGCGTCGTAATGGTAGTAGGTATGACCCGCCGCGTGATCCATGAAACCATAGTAGTGGTCAAAGCCGCGCGCGAGCGGATGGGCGGTGCGCGGATAGTTCGTTTCTCCGCCTCCGCCGATGCCCCACTTGCCAATCGCGTAGGTCTCGTAGCCCGCGTCGCGCATAATCGTGCCAAGCGTCTTCGTCTCCAATATTGGGTGGTCGTAGCACGTTGTCTTGTCCGCACAATTCATCGAGCAGCTATGGGCAAGCTTACCCGTCATAATCGACGCGCGAGACGGCGCACAGACGGGCGAGGCGCAGTAGTGGTCGGTAAGGATCGTGCCGTTCGTCGCGAGGTTGTCGATAACCGGCGTCTGAATCAGGACCGAACCAGTCGCACGCGTCTTCTGTACATAGCCGACATCGCCATAGCCAAGATCGTCACACAGGAGGAATATTACATTAGGTCGAGGTGTTTCCGTCGCGAAAAGCGACCACGAAAACAGTATAGCGAACAGTGCAACTTTTAGTTTCATTTTCTTTTCCTTTCTTTAAGTGGATGATCTTGATGGGGATCTTGAACTACATTGTACTTGCGCGGATTATCCTTAGGAATACTGCCCGCGACCAAACTCACGATATCGCCCTCGCGCGACATCCATTGCACGCCCCCGCAATTCTCCGCGCCCTTGCGCGCACGAAACTCGTTCGCATACGGGCTTCCTCCTCCACCATGCCGATAGTTCGCTTCGATGCGTTTGGAAACCGGTATCGGAAGCGTCGGCTTCTTCGCCTTCGTAAGTCCCTCCAAGGCGGCGAGCCAATCCGCGGAAATGGACGGCGCGTTTTCCGTGGGCTTGTGCTTTCGACCGGGCCAGGCAACGAATGTCGGCATCCTCATCCCGCCCTCGTAAACATCGCGCTTCATTCCGTCGAAGGGACCGTACGACTCGAAGAAACGGGGATCAGCGCCGTATTCGGCGGCCGGCCCGTTGTCGCTCGTGAAGATGATAATCGTATTCTTGTAGATTCCCTTGCGCTTCAGGAAGTCCACGAGATCGCCCATCGCGTCGTCCAACCGCGAAATCGCAGTTGCGTAGCGCTGGGCGTTTTCGCAAAGCCCCTTGCCCCGATAACGCGGATCGATCCACGTATTGCGCTTTTCAATCGGCTCCACCTCCAGCGGCCACTTAACCGACCCGTCCGCATTATTGGAACGCACATACTCACCGCCTGGCACATGTAAGGAGTGGGTGTTCTTAAGCGTCGCATTGTCGCGCCCGGAGCCATGAATCGTATTAATCGCCAGATAGATGAAAAACGGCTTGCGCTTACGCTCCGAGTCGGCGAGCTGCTCTTCAATGGACTTCTTGGTTCGCGCAATAAAGACATCGGTCGAATAGCGACCTTCCGCCGTTTTGGTCGCATTCCAATACGCCTTCAAGTTTTCGTCGCCTCCATTCGGCTTCATCTTCGTATCGTACGCCGCGTCCGCAAATTCCTTGGGTCGCGCGCCCGACTCGTAAACGCCCATATACACCTTACCGCTCAAGATGCCGTCGTAATGATAATAGGTGTGGCCGGCGAGATGGTCGAAAAAGCCGTAGTAGTGGTCGAAGCCGCGCGCGAGCGGATGCGCAGTACGCTCCTTCCCGGATTCACCGCCTCCGCCAATACCCCACTTGCCGATCGCATAGGTCTCGTAGCCCGCCTTCTTCATCACCGTTCCCAATGTCCGCGTTTCGGAAATCGGGAAGTCGAAGTTATTGTCTACGAGCGAGCAACCTTCATCGCCGGCTTTGGCGGGACCGAGCTGCAACTTGCCGGTCATAATCGAGGCGCGCGAAGGCGCACAAACCGGCGAGGCGCAGTAGTGATCGGTAAGGATCGTGCCTTCGGACGCAAGACGGTCGATATTCGGAGTCTCGATTCTAATCGCCCCGGCAGGACGCTTCACTTGCCACGCAAACCCGACGTCGCCATACCCGAGATCGTCGCAAAGAACGAAGATTACGTTCGGCCTCTCCGTCGCGAAAAGCGACAGCGAAAGGAGAAACGCAAAAATCGCTATCTTGAATTTCACTTTATCGTCGGATCTTTATCGGTGATAAGAACGCGGTAGAACATGTTCGCGCCTTCGGCGTCGGCGGAAAGCGTCTTCGCCCCCTGCTCCGCCCACTTTACCTGCGAACCGCTGAAGGCGGGATTGTTCGCATACTCAAGCCCATAGTACAGATTGGACTTCGCGGGAATCGTAATCGTCGCCTTGCCGCCCGCAATCTCAAAGCTCTCGATCTTCGAGCCATTCACCGCCTCGTCCGGCGAAATAATAACTTTATATTCGCCTACACTCATTGTAGAGACCTTCTCAAGATCATAGCCGAATGTCTCCAGTGCCTCAATCAACTTTGGCTCGCTGCCGTCTGGCAATTCGACCGCCTCGCCAGCACGAAGACTTGCGGTAATCGTTTCCAACTTGGTGGACGGCGCATACGTATACCCGTTGATTTCACTATAGATTTTTATGTACGAATCAGACGAAATCTTCAGCGGTGCATACGAATAAATGATGCCGTCCGTTAAGGTGAAAGTAATGTTATCGTTCACCGTGCCTTCATCAGCAGGATTAAACACATATTGCTCGTAAAGATAAAACGCTATCCCGCCGTCAATCAAGAACGACACCGCCTCGCTACCGCGTAACTCAAAACCGTTAAGCGTAATTACCGTATTCGCCAAAACTTCATACGGATCGGTTAGCGTGAGGATTGCATCGGCATAAAGAATGAGCTCGTCATTCTCCTGTAGCAAATCAAATGCTTCCATGAAGTCGAAGTAATATTCAGTCTCGTCCCCGCTTCTAATCGAGACCACGGCTTGGCGTGTCGTTACGTCTTTCAAAAGTTCGGTAATCTTGGGATCCTGCGCTAAAGACTCAAGCACAAATTTAATAAGCGACTTACCGGTATAAGCGCCCATCTCATCGTAAAAGCTATAACCCGCGTTCGTCGTATAGCTTATCGTTGCATTACCTCCAATTGCAACTCGAGCATAATGCTCATCTACAATTTCCCCGCCCTCAACCTTGAAAGAGGCGTTTTCGATTACCGGCAACTCAAAGGCAATTACCGTGCAAGCAAGAACAACTTTCGAATCGACATACTGAAGAGAAAAGCTACCTCTATTAGGCGAGCCATCCGGCAAAAGCACCGTTAATGAAGTCGGTAAAGCGGGCCTCGCGCCCCCAACCATAAAGAGATCTGCGCCCGTTTCGCTAATCACCGTTAATGCACTGCCAAATCTTACGGAAGAAACAAGAAATTCGCCTTCTCCCGTCGCGTCAATCGTCGCTCCATCGCCCACAACAACATTATTGGCTATGCCCTTGCCGGATAACTTCTTGGTTGCGGTCAAGGTTCCAGTTTCACCGAAAATAATGCCATTGTAGATAATATTGGCTGCCGTAATATCACCATTTGCACCTGAATAACTGGTAGGATTAAAAACAGTGCCGTCTGCGAACTCTATCGTACCATCCTCGGCAACGGAAGTCGCGCCGCCATTCTTCGGTTGAGTGGTAAGCGTTCCTTCTTGAATCAACAACTTACCCGTACCAATAATCGGCGCCCCCGAGCCAAGCACAAACTCGCCTTCACCGCGTTTAGTGACCGTGTGCTCGCCTAAATCAAGTTCAACGCCGTCTGAATTATAATGAAGTGAAATACCGACATTCTTCTCTTCGTCCACATCAATAAACATGTCCCCAAGCGCGATAATCTTGCTTAGCGGGAAGAATTTGAGATCATTTGTTCTCGTTCCCGTATCGGTCAAGATCGCATTCGCTTCAAATTGCACCGCATACGTCCGCGCAAGCGAACCACCATTCGTTTGCCCATTGGTATCAAGCGCGGCACCCTCTTTTACGACAATGGTGGCATAGCCAACTTCTTCTGTGTAGTATGGGCCCAAGCACTTGCCTGCGCCCATCTTCAAAACACCTTCGCCCACAATCAATCCACCGGTAAGAGTGTTTTCGGCAGTCAAAGTAAGCGCTTCCGGTCCACGCTTCTCAAAGCACCCTTCACCGCTTATCACCGTGCTTATCGTTGCCGGAGCGTTTGCAGTAACAATTAATTTCCCACTCGCTATTTCCATTGGCCCTTCCGGAACATTTGCCACTACCAATACACCATCTCCCGCCTTAACCAAAGAGCCAGCGCCCGTAACACTCGGAAAGACTTTCTCTTCACTTGCAGCGACCGTTATTGTCAAGGTCTTTTCGGGATCAATTGCCGCCATTCCCAAGTTATCAAACGAACCCGATAGCGAAACATCATTTTGGATTGACAACATCTTGCAGGTATCGCCCGCCTCGACAATTATCTCCGCCGCGAAACTAATCGCCACCGCATCGTCAGCGGTCGGCACAGTTCCCGTCGACCAGTTACCTGGGGTTTTCCAAAACTTATCTCCGGCCTCGCCAGTCCAAAGAAGTCCACCGCCCTCATAAGTCTTTCCCTCAGTCGGAATCTCCGTGCCGTCGGGCAAGACAAAAGTAATACCGGTAATACCTTCGCCAAAGGTCACCCCGGCCGCCGTATAACCAGTAGCCATCTGTGCAACGGAAAGTTTGAGCTTTAATACACCTTCCTTAAGCGTTAGCTCGCCTTCATATCCAGCATTCAGCATTAATGCGCCCTCGCCAAGTTTTACAATCGAGTGGCCATTGCGCGTTATGTTGGGAGAAACGGTAATCCCCGCCGCCACCTCAATTAAAGTATTATCGCTTTCAAAAATCAAGTCGCTTGTACTGCACTCGCTCGCAAATCCTATTCCACCGCCATATATTGTTATGGGCGCCGTAACATCGCGCTTAAACTCCAAGATGCCTCCACCGGTTTTAATGGTAGCCGCGTCTTCCGCCCGGCTAAACTCCGTATCCAATTGCAATTTCGAGTTCTCGCCCACGAAGATGGCAAGACCGCGCGTAGCATCCGAAGCGAGATGCAAATCGCCATCGCCAAGCTGCTGGATAATTGCCGGCTTATCTGTCATATCCACATCACTCGCAGGAACATAAATTTGCTCCATACCATTAGTTGTGCCACCTTGCCAGCGGAAATCTGATTCATCCCCACTACCATAATGCGTAATGCCATAATTAAATGTCATCGTTGAACCAGGATCGAGCCAAAGACGTTGACGATAAAAGAAGGTTGTCGCTTCGCTTTGCAAGAAATTAAGCGTTGCTCCATCATTAACGCGAATAACTCCGTTTACATCCACTACCCCACTATACCAAGAAATATCCTTAGCCGTGAAATTCAATGTCGCCCCATTCGTCACCAGTAAAGTCGGCTTATCGGCCGTTCCATTTACTCCGAATGGAACATTCGTATTATTGTTCAAATAGGTCATCGCATGCGTTCCGCCATCAAACACCACATGACAATTAATTGACTCGCGCGTTTGACCGAAATCCAAGGTCACGCCCGCATCTTCCAAACCTTTGAAGATAAAAGTCAAATTATCGCCAGCACTTTGAATCATGCTTTTTAATGCAGGTGCGACTAATCCATTGGAAGCATTAACCTTGATAGTAATGTTTCCTGTAGCTCTGGTAAAATCAAATTTGTTCCAATCATCATCAGTTATTGTCGCATTCCCCAATCCATCCAAAGTAACCGCACTTGTACCGACAATGTTACACGGCTTATTTGGCGATTGATCCATTGTCAAAACGCCGCCATCGTTAAAACGCAAATTGACCGCATCTGCATCAATCGCATTAATCTCGCTCATAGACTTGCCATCGCCACAATCGACATCAACAATTTTCGCCGATTGCACCTTGACAACAACAATCGCCGCAATACATCCGCGCCCATTTTCGCGGGGCGCGCTAATCGTAAGATTCTGTGCAGTAAGGCCGGAAACTCGCATAACGTTTGTTCCAAGAATTGGCGTTGAACCGTGCGACATTCCCCAACCCTCAGAACCTTTAATCGCCTCTCCGCTCGAGTTTGCAGTATATTTAACTCCATTCACCACCTTGGGTGAAAAGGTTACATTTCCATTATCAGTAGCACAAATAATATACAAATCATAACACCCAAATGGAACAGTAGCGCTAAAGGCAAGTGCACTATTCGTATCATCAAGATAACCCTTAAGATATGGGGCGGTTACCGAAGCATCGTCCCACTGATATATGTTTGCACACGACCAATTAACGGGCATAGTGTCGACAATAATATCGGAGCCATTATGCGCAAACATTTTAGCGGTAATATTTCCAGTTGCCTCATCATAGTTATTCCAGCAATTTCCATAAATCGTTAACCCGGGAATCCCTGCTTCATCACTATCGCCCAAAGATCTTCCACTTGAATGAAAGTTAATTGCCATGCCACTGCCTATCGCAATCCATTCATAGTCAATGGAGGTTACCTTTTTAAAGTTAAACTTGCTATATTCTTCATAGTCAGGTAATCCCTCGCCTGCAAATGTGAGCGTTCCATCTAAAATAACATTGCACTGCTTGCACTTAAACGGCTCATCAAATTCAAGCGTTGAAGAAGCCGTAATCGTAAGATTTACCGTGGTCTCCGCAGTTGCCGATTTAAGCTCGTCAAGTGCGTTAATGTCGCTAACCTTAATTGTTCCTCCCGAAATCGTCGCCTCAACTATAAATGCCGGAGGATTTATGATGTCTTCAATCGCTTGCTTGATTCCATCCGTATCACGCTGGGCGTTATCCAGATAAACCTTGAAATTAAGCGCATCCGCAGATGAATTGACATTCATCGTGTCGAGCGAATCTGAAATCGTCAGCGAGGCAGTCGTATCGGAAAGCGTATAATACTGATCAGTATTCTTATTGTGCGCATAAATCATCCTCGTATAGTTTGCCACCACACCATCCGCACCAACGGTTCCAGAGTAGGCAACGTAAATCGAGTCATATGCAGCCACATCGTCACCCTTTATCTCTTCTTTTGACGTGCCATTCCCCTCGTTACTACGGGAGCCGACCCCAACCCAGAATCCACCAGACTTCTTTTCGTAAAAATACACGCTGCTATTGGGTACGCTCCCGCTCGTGTCAAAATCAGCGAACAAGTCAGTCGCTATGCAAAACGGTGTAAATGACTGCCCAGCGCTAGGCACCTTGTTGATAATATACGAACCAACTGGTGTATTCTCATCCGGATTAACCATATTGATAATCAGTGTAAACGGTTTACCTTTCTCTACCGCCTGAGACAATATCTTGCCTTCGCTTGCAGAATTACCTTCCCAAACAAGTTTGGGACCAGATGGTTTACTGGGAAACTCATAAGCGGCAATCTCCTCTGCCGTAAGCTTCTTATCGAAAACCGCAACAGCCGTAACTTTAGCACCCTCAAGTGCAATCATATTATCGGAAGACCCACGATAACCCAAAATAGAAAATCCCTTAATTGAATTATTATCGTATGCAGGCGAGCCAAGTCCAGCCTCATCCAATAAGGTAGTCCATGCGTCATTTACATATGAACAGAAAATAGTCCCTTTATCATACTGATATCCAAGTGCATAAATCTGATTGCCCGTGCTGGTTGGAAAGTCTGGCGTTGGACTATCCCCCCAAGGTGTATTAGCCCAAATCCCCTGAAGCTTTCCATCTGTAGGACGGCGTATTACTCCAACACGATTTAAACTTTGCGTATTGTAAACAGTGGCATAACATGAATTTTTCTGAGCTACAACTTCCGTCGATACATTCTCGCATTTAAAAATAACTGTCGCCGCTCCAATACCCGTGTCCCAATCAATCTCAATGCCATTCGTCCCAGCGCCCATTAAAATGTGCGAGCCATCAGCTGCTACCGTGTGATTATTTAAATTAAGAGTATAGCCATCCTTTTCGGTAACATCAAAATCTCCATTCCACAAAACTGCTGGTTTGAGCTTGGGCTCGGGTTCGGGACCAGGGCCTGGGGTTGGGAATTCATACTCGGCAATGTCGGTAGTCGAAAGCACGGTCTCAAAAATTGCTACACCCTCAATCTTCATACCAGTAGCCGCGGCAAGTTTGCCAGTTACAGCATAGTTCCCGCCTACGCCAATAAAGCGGGTGTATAGTGGTGCTGGACTTGTAATTTTTAATGTTGTCCCAGCATAAACCTTAGTGCCATCACCCAAATATCCGTTAGTTCCACCACTAGTACCGTTATGCGTAAGTGCAATTACCCCCGATGAACTAAAACTACCACTACTTGTACCGGTAGTTGCCGCCGCACCATTTTTTAGGCCCTTAACAGCAGCACCATTCGCATATATACCTATACCATCATCGTTTTTGCCAGTTGCCGTACTACCACTAACACCACCAACCGTAATCATGGCCCGTGAAGTAGTAGCAGTTACATCAAAATTGGAATACTTTACGAGAACTGTAATAATTTTAGTATTAAATTTATTATTGTAAAACTGAATTCCCTTCGCCTGATCAATTGTCACAACCCCTTCGCTAACCGAATTTCCATTAAGCGTAAGCGTAATATCATTCTTGGTGGAATTATCCGCCAAGTCACCACTCCATACCGCAACCGGCTCGACTGCGGCAAATGACAAACTGGCGAAAAGAATCCCCGCGAACAAATGTAGACATTTGAGCATTTTTTTCATAATAACTTTACTCCCACTATGTAGATAATTTTACCACACAGTAGGAGAAAGGTCAATCGCGGAATAATATCCGCAAAAGAATTAAAAAGTGCTATTTAGCGCTTTTTGATGACTGGAATTTGCGCTGCAGCGACCGACTGGCCGAGGCGACGCGCCTTCTCGTCAGGCATAAAGATGTCAATCTTCTCCGCCCATTCAGGATAAAGATCCTTGAGTGCCGCCTTGGCAGTCTCGAGAATCACCTCTCCGCCGAGACCCGAAGTAACACGACCGAGAATCATCATATTCTCGTAGTCGTAGAACTCATTGTACCACGGAATCGCATGCGCAAGGAAGCGGCCAATCTGAATATAAACCTTAAGCGCCCTCGCATCACCCTTCTCCATTGCCGCTTGGACAACTTTGAGCCGCTCGGGGAGCTTCATCGACTTCGGGAACTTAAAGCCATACTTCTCAGCAAGCCAATTTACCGCCTGCTGCGAGAACGCCATCGAGCCAACGCCCGCGTCACCCGACCACTCGTCACGTGGTGCGCAAGGATTGAAATCAACTGGCGCGAACGCAAGCTCAGTGATGCGACCAGTAAGTGCACCCTTTGGAGTAATGTATCCAACCGCTTCCGATGATCCCATCGCTACGCCGAGAATACCCTTCTTGTTCATCGTAATCATACCTGCAAGCGCAGTCACGTCACCATCGTTATAAATCTCGAATGGAACTCCCCAATCCTTCTCTACGCGAAGGAACATATTCTGAGCAATCGAATACTTCTTGGGATTCTTCTCACGAATCGCACGGAAGAGCGAGGCGACACCCATCGTCTTACCAACGAGCGTACCCGCGGTCGAGCCACCAATCGCATCCACGCGTGGGAGCGACTTCGCCGCCTCCTTAAGCCCCGCAGTGAGCTTCGAGTAGTGATATTCAGGGTCAGCATTGTTGCGCGGATCCCACGGAAACTCCTTGGAGAACACAACCTTGCCTTTATTGAGCGCCGAAATCTTGAAGTCTGATGCGCCCAAATCAAAACCAATACGGCAGCCATCTGCAACCGTCTTTACGTACTGCATCTTCTCGTTTGTCTCAGGCATCTTCTTGAGTGGAAGAATCACCGCCTCGACCGGACGACGATAAAGATCCGAGAAGAAGTTAAAATCAAACTTGCGTGCACCGCTCTTCGTATAGGCCTTGGCAACTGGTTTAACGACCGCATCAGGACCTGCGAGATAAAGCTTCCAACCACCCGCCGACCAAACGATGAACTTCGCAATGCGATCAACTACATAAGAGACAAACTTTACTGCCTCTGGGTTGAGCCGCTTCGGAATTGGCAAATCGTAGCGGAAGATTTTTCCATCCTCGCGCTCCCACGCAATTGCAACAATATCCGCATTTGCCTTAGCATCAATACCATCATACACCTTCCACAGCGCTTGCATTGGAGCGATAAACTCGCTCTTGTCACACGCACACTTTTTACCACATGAACATGCCATAGTTAATTATCCTTTCTTGAGGGTTAGTTCTATTATATCACATTTGTCGTTAAATTTCACGTTCCTCATCAAATGCGGCGATGATTGCAGGAGTTACATCTTTAAGCGACGAAACTCGATCGCGTAAAAACTTTTCCTTGGGACCAAAGACCACAAATGGTACAGGATTGCGCGTATGACCACGATCATAAATCGATTCGATATTGCCATGGTCAGCGGTTATCACAAGTGTAATTCCCGCCGCCTCAATATAACGTACAAGCGAAGTCAAAAAGCGATCGTAAACTCTAAGAACTGCGCACGCACGATCGTAATCCATAGAATGCCCTGAAACATCAGTTTGGAAAAATTCGTATAATGTAAAGTCATACTCGTGCGCTAATTTAAAGAGATTCTCAGCGGCACGTTGAGGTGAAATAATCGGCACATCAGGATAACGGTCTTGAATGGTTTCACAAGTTATATCTTGCATTAGCGCACTATCCGCTACCAAATCATCAACCGTGCGAATGGTTTCTGGCACCGTTAGTGCCATTACTGTCGTTACCGACTTAAAACGATGAAGTGCGAGGTCAGCTGCCGAATCCACCAAATAGGCATCAGCGAAACAAACTCGCTTGCCCATCTCCCTTAAGGAAAGGAAAATATTCCCCTTCTCTATGATTGTGCGCAATGCTGGACTGGGAAATCCCTCACAATGTTTACCCATTGCTTCCGCACAATTTACCCCCGTAAACATCGTAGCTTGCCCAGTAGCCGATTGTGGTAGACCTTCAACTCCTAAACACGCATCAATTGGCTTGGCATGATGCTCAAAAAGACGGCATAAAGTTGGACAAACCTCACTATTTATGGGATTATCCGAAGATGGATCCTTAAGTCCAACACCATCAACAAATAGAAATACCACTTTCATTTACATAGCAATTATATCATATTCCATAATATAAATTCAACCACATTGCATTTTATTTACACTTACCGCCATTTTGTTGATAACTCGTAAATAAGTGTTGATATAATTAGATAACTTTCATCTTGACAAAATGCTCTTCCTTGTGAAACACCTTGTTTTTATTGGGTTTTATTGACTTTTGAGTTGTATTATAGTCGCATAACTACTTATAAATAATTGTTCACAAATGCGTAAATAATTTGATATAATATTGCGCATGACAAAGAGCGTTCATTTTGATTTAGTGGTAATCGGCGGAGGGCACGCCGGAAGCGAAGCCGCGCTTGTAGCTGCAAGAATGGGTGTAGCCACCCTTCTCATTACCTCTCAGAAATCATCAATCGCCAAAATGCCATGTAATCCATCAATTGGCGGATTGGCTAAAAGCCATTTAGTATATGAACTTGACGCTTTAGGCGGAGAGATGGGAAAGAATGCCGACGCGACCGCCTTACAGTCCAAGACACTGAATCGTAGTCGTGGCCCAGCAGTATGGGCAACACGTAGCCAATGCGCAAAGATTGAATACTCTGAAAGAATGCAACGTGTAGTTGCTTCTCAGACAAAATTGACTGTACTTGAGGATGATGTTGTTTCAGTTGATCCCAACGAAAAAGACGGATTACATACCATAAAAACCGAAAAAAGTGGTATTTTTACTGCACAAGCAACAGTAATTACCTCTGGCACTGCCTTACGTGGGCGCATCTGGATTGGTAAGGAATGCGAGGAATCTGGTGGTGATGGCAGACCAGCCGTAAATAAACTTTCTGAATGCTTAAAAGGACTTGGTTTTGATCTAATTCGGCTTAAAACTGGAACTCCGCCACGGATTAAGGCCAGTTCCTGCAACTTTTCTCTTTGTCAACGTCAAGATGGAGAGATTCCACGCCCATTGTTCCACGTGGAACATTCAAAGGATAATGTTCCACGTGGAACATTACCTGAGTTTCCTTGCTGGTTGACTCATACTAATCCTACAACTCATTCGATTATTCGTGATAATTTGGCATCTTCTGCATTATATGGTGGTGCAATTGCAGGTACTGGGGTGAGATATTGTCCTTCAATTGAGGATAAAATAGTGCGCTTTTCGGCCGAACAACATCATGTAATGTTAGAACCTGAGAATTCTACTGGTACAGTCATTTATCCTAATGGACTTAGCTGCTGCCTACCAAAACCAATACAGGAGCAAATGGTACATTCGGTGGTTGGATTGGAAAATGCGGAGTTTTTGGCCTATGCCTACGCCATTGAATACGATGGCATTGATGCACGTGAATTAAAGCATTCGCTTGAATCTAAACGCATAAATGGGCTATTCTTTGCTGGACAGATCAACGGTACTACTGGATATGAAGAAGCTGCTGCCCAAGGGATAATGGCGGGCGTAAATGCTGCTTTCTACATAAAAGGTAAGGAGCCATTAGTTTTAAGTCGACAAGATGCTTACATTGGAGTGATGATTGACGACTTAGTAACCAAAGGTACTGACGAGCCGTATCGAATGTTTACGAGTCGTGCTGAAAGGCGACTGCTACTCCGACAAGATAACGCACGCTATCGATTGTTAGAAGCAACTCAACTGATAGGTGTTATTGAGCCAAATATCCTTGATCAGCGTAGGCGTGAGCGCGACTACCTTGAAAGTAATGGTATGTTGCCTATTGGTGATGTGAGTATGGCACTTGTCAATGAATTAGAAATTATGCGTCATTATGCTCCTTATATTGAACAAGAGAAAAAGGCTGCTGAACGTGCCAAGGTTGATGAAAACATCAAAATCCCACAGTGGCTTGACTATGATAAGTGCACTGCTGTTCGATTTGAGAGCCGTGAAAAGCTAAAGAAATATCGTCCTGAGACATTATCGCAGGCAAGTAGAATATCTGGAGTAAATCCAGCAGATATTGCAATTTTAGCGATAATAATCAAACGAGGACATATCTGAGTTACATACTTATCTACACAATTTGTAGATAAGTTGTCTACATAAGTAGATTTCTTTTTCAACACCACATCAACTTTTTATGCTATATTACGCGCCCATATGAATAACAACACAATAGACACTTCCTCTCGGCAGATCTGGGAAAGCGCAAAAACGATTTATTTATCATCAGTTGCATCTCGTCCAGAGGAAAAAAGTCAGGCTGAAAGATATCTTGGAATGATTACTTCTGTCTCTAGAGAAAATAATCTTTTCACGATTTACACCTCGACTGAATTTGCTGCGGATTTAATTCGCAAAGAATATGTTAACAAACTAAAGGGTAGCTTTCTCCTTGCCGGTGCACCAGAAACAATTCGCATTGAAGTACTTTTTGACTCCAATGCTAAACCTTCTTTAGTTGTTCCATCTATTTCACCTGCAACTTCTGAAGTAGCTTTACATTCCTCTATTGTGAGTACTTTCGTTTCTACGATGCCACTCAATGAAGATTATACTTTTGAGAAGTTTGTAAGTGGACCTTCTAATAGCTTTGCAATTGCAGCTGCTAAAGCAGTGGTTATGAATCCTGGTAAAAGTGGTTGTAACCCACTTTTTATCCATGGAGGTACTGGACTTGGAAAAACTCATCTCATGCAAGCAATTGGTAACGAACTCAAAAGTTCTAATCCTTCACTAGCAATTTGTTATCTTACGGCTGAGGAATACCTCAATGAATACGTTAACTACATGAAGGATAATAATATTCCAAAGTTTCGTGAAAAATATCGTAAACTTGATGTTCTACTTTTAGACGACGTTCAATTTTTCCAAAAGGGCAAAGAAATCCAAGAAGAGTTTTTTAATACTTTTAATGCACTTAAGGATAAGAAAAAACAAATTGTAATGACGTCGGATGTGGCTCCTAAAAACTTACCTCCATCAATTGAAACTAGACTTATTTCTCGCTTTGAAGGTGGTATGTTACAAGAAATTGACTCTCCTAACTATGAAACTCGTTTAGCTATTCTTAAAAAGAAATCTGAAGATTCAGAAGTTAAGATTCCTGACTTTGCACTTGAATATATTGCTGATAATATTAAAAGTCATGTTCGAGCGATGGAAGGTGCTTTAGCTACTATTGAAGTTTATATTTCAGCTAATCCAACAATTATTTTAAATAAATTTAATCTTAATGACCTTTTAGATGACTTTATTAAAAAGGAACAATCATTAAGAAAACTCACTATTGAAGAAATTCAACAAGTTTGTGCTAAAAAGTTTGGAGTTTCAATGAAAGATATTCTTTCTCATGAAAGAACACAATCATTAGTTACTCCAAGACAAGTTGCAATGTTTATTGCTCGTAAATATACTTCTAAAGGATTAAAAGAAATATCTACTGCTTTTGATAAAAAACACGCAACTATCTTAAATGGAGTTAATACCATTCAACAAAGAATTACGGTTGATTCTACTTTAAAAGCTGATGTTGAAGATATTCTTGCTTCTTTAGGTTATAAACTTTCTGATTCGATGGATTGATTATAATGTATAAATAAATGATAATAACTTCTATCTTATCTAAATCAATTAAAATAATATATTATAATTATCTACTTTCAAATTGTAATAAAACCCTATAAATAAAAGGTTATAAATTACTTACTATATTTATCAACAATTCTAATAATAATAATTATTCTCTATTTATAAATATAATATTATTTGATACAATCTACATTAACACAACCTAAAAGAGGATTTAATAATGAAATTTAAAATTACTCGTTCTACCTTTCTTGATGGATTAAAGAGCGTTCAAAATATTGTAGCTGGAAAAGGATCTTTACCTATTCTACAAAATGTAATGTTAGAAGCTAAAGGTAAAGAACTTAAAATGACCACTACTGATCTTGATATTTCAATTAAAGCTATTTGTGAATGTGAAGTTTTAGATCAAGGAGTTACTACTCTTCCTGTAAAATTACTTTTCAACTCAATTACTAAAGTTGAAGAAGGGGTAGTTGAAATTGATGTTGATGCTAAAGAAAAAGCCGACATTAAAGCTGGTAGTGCTAAGTTTAAACTTTCCGGCATGCCAGAATCAGAGTTTCCTCGTCTTCCTAAAGATGATGAAGCTTATGCTTACAATGTTTCTCAATTAATTTTTAAAGAAATGCTTCGTAAAGTAGCTTATGCTGCAAGTCAAGATGATACTCGTCGTACTCTTAAAGGAGTATTAATTAGATTTAAAGATGAAAAGCTTACGATGGTAGCTACTGATGGTCGTCGTTTGGCACTCATTGAAAAAGAAATTGAATTTCCTAAGAGTGCAGAAAAAGATATTATTCTTCCTTCAAAAGCAGTTGTAGAGCTTCAGCGTTCACTTACGGATGATGGAGACTTAGCAATTATGATTCAAAAGACACAAGTTTGCTTTAAGTTAGGTTCTACAATGATTTATTCTAAACTCATGGATGATATTTATCCTAACTACACCCAAGTTATTCCAAAAGAAACTGTCCAGTCAATTACAATTGATCGTCAACTTCTTTTGAATGCACTTGAGCGTGCAAGTGTAATGACAATGGATGAAGCTCATTCAACTAAGTTAATTTTTTCTGAGGGTAAACTCGTAGTCACTTCTGCGGTGAGTGATGTTGGTGAAGCCAAAGATGAAGTTCCGATTAAATATGCAGGAGAAAAGATTGAAATTATGTTTAATCCTGCTTTTGTGATGGATCCGTTAAAGGCGATTGATGATGATGAAGTTATTATTCATCTCAACAATGGTCATTCTCCGGCCGTCATTAAGTGTTCGGATCCATTTCTCTACGTACTTATGCCGCTTCGCATTTCGTGAAGCTTTGGACTGACCAGAATTACCCAATCATTATCTCTTGCGCAAAAGAGCTTTCGCGTTGGGTAGATATTGAAGTTTGCGAGCTTGGGTATACTCCGATTGAAGTTACGGAGAATACTGTTGTAGTGCGTGGCTCAATGCGCGATGTGATGAAACTCAACCTTTATTTGCGTTGTGCTCATCGAGTATTAGTACCACTACTTAGAACTACTTGTCGAAATATTAGGGATCTCTACGAGTCGGTTAAGTCAATTGATTGGGAAAATCTACTGGACGCGGATGGTTATTTTTCGGTAAGTTCAATTGTCCACAATTATACAATTTGCGATACAAGAATTCCTTCGCTTTATACCAAAGATGCAATTGCTGATCGAATGCGTGAAAAGTGTCAGCGACGTCCAGATTCAGGTGGCGAAAATATTGGGGCGGCAATATTTGTTTATTGGGAGAAAGACGAAGCGATAATTTATCTTGATACTTCTGGAGAACCACTTTCCAAGCGTGGATATCGCAAAATTCCAGGTTCAGCTCCTATGCAAGAGACATTAGCAGCTGCGTGCCTTATGGCGATGGGCTGGAATAAAACTACCCCATTTCTCTCTCCGATGTGTGGTTCAGGCACACCTGCGATTGAAGCAGTAATGATGGCGATGAATAAAGCTCCAGGAAGCTTAAAGGCGCATTTTGCATTTCAGTCGATTAAAGATTTTAATCGGATTATTCCTGGTGAGAGTGCGCCCAAAGTGGCTCCTCGTCAACGTGCAGGGGCAACACCTGAGCAAATTTGGAAAGAGCTCGTCTTAGCTGCTCGTGAAAGCGAGCAAACAAAAGCTTTGCCCCGTATTATTGCTACCGACATTTCGCCTGAAGCAGTTGAAAACGCACACACCAATGCAATTGCTGCTGGTGTTGCGCAATATATAGAGTTCAAGGCCTGTGACTTTGCCGACTCGCCAATTCCTGATGAAAAGGGTGCGGTATTTTTCAATCCCGAGTATGGAATTCGTCTTGGCGATCCAAAAGAACTTGCACCAATATATGAGCGCATTGGTGAGTTTATGAATGCAAAGTGCGGAGGTTGGATTGGTGCGCTTATTACCGGCAACCCTGAGCTTTCAAAATTAGTCAATCTTTACTATCGCAATCGCATCCCGTTCTTTAATGGTCCTATTGATTGTCGACTATTTATCTATGAGGGCTGCGAGAAAAAAGGAGAGCATCTCAATGGAGGTAACTGAATTTATTCCTGAGGAAGTTGATGTCCAAAAAGCGGTCGTCGAAGAACTAGCGGCCGAAAAAGTCGAACAAGAAGAGCACCTAAAAGAGCTCTTTAGAGAAAATGCGCGCTTGATGTCTGAAGTTGGGACACTTAAAGCCAGGATTGAAGAGATGCGTTCTACTCTTGCTAAGGTCGGTGATGTTCTTTCAACCAATACTGAGACTCACACTTCCAACCAAGTTTCCCTTATCGACCGCAATCTTGAACTTGCTGATCGTTTTGAGGGAGAAACTCGCGATCATGTCCTTGAAGCTGTGAGTGTAGCACGCGATGAAGCAGAAAAAGCTGGACGTATTCGCCGTGCACAGCTCCTTGAAGCCGTCCTCGTCGCCAATGAACCAAGTGGAAATCTTGCCAAAAAGCGCGATGGATTGACAAAATTCTTCAATGATAACAACAATATCCTCTCGGGTCCAGTCATTGCTGAGCTTGAAAAGTGCGGTATTTTGTATAAAAAAGGCGAAGAATATCTACTTACTGACGAAATTCTTCGGAGGACATACTAAAATATCAAAAGTTATCAACAAATATATCAACCCATGTTGATAATTATGTCAATAAAGTTTATAATATCAACTCGTGATTAATATAAGGCCAGAAATTTGTTATAAGATTCGCGAAGCTCGTCGCTTGGCTAAGTTGGGTCAAGTAGAAGTTGCTAAGGAAGTTGGTTGTAAGCAATCAGCTTTGTCGATGTTTGAGCAGGGTCAGCCCACGAAACTTAGTGATGAGGTGGTAGAAAAGCTAGCCAAGAAGTTTAACGTTGAGCTATTTTCTGATACACCTACTCCCCAAGAGATAAGCAGTGTTTCAGCGGTTAAAGGTTATTGCCCAAATCCTCACTGTCCATCCAATCATGCTTATCAAGTGGAGGGCAAAACATTTTATTTACCCGATTTAAGTGCGGCCGATCCAGTTGGTGGGAGATACTGCGCACTTTGTGGGGAGGTTCTTGTTCGTCAATGTTCTAATTGTCACACTGAAGTTCATGCGGGCGCAGTCTGCTCTATGTGTGGTGAAAAGTATATTGCAACTTAAGAGTTTATGACCCTCATTAAGAATGGCACTATTGTCGACGGCACACTTGCAAGTAGTTTTGTCGGTGATGTGTTAGTTGACGGGGAAAAGATTGTTGAAGTAAGTGCGTTACCATTAAAAGTTGAAGCGGACGAAATAATTGACGCGAGCGACTGTTTAGTTACGCCTGGCTTTATTGATGCACATTCGCATAGTGATGCGTATCTCATTTTAGAGCCCAATGCGCCCTCTAAACTTTCGCAAGGCATCACGACTGAAATTAATGGTCAATGTGGTGGGTCAATTGCGCCACGTTATGGCGAGGCGCGACTTTCATCGGATTGGGCTACGCTTTTAGGTGATAAGTTAACGTGGCACTCCCTCCAAGAATATCGCAAAGTGCTGGAGGAAGTACGCCCTGCGACTAATACAGTTGAGTTTATTGGTCACAATACACTTCGGTCTTCAGTGATAGGCTATGCAACGCGTCCAGCAACTTTGGATGAAATAAAAGCGATGCAAAAGCTCCTTGCTACATCATTGGACGAAGGTGGTTATGGTCTTACGACGGGTCTTATTTATCAACCAGGCAAATATTCAACCAATGAGGAAGTAATTGCGCTTGCCAAAGTGGCAGCAAAAAAAGGTGGCTTTTACGCAACGCATATGCGCAGCGAGGGAGATGAAATAGAATGCGCAATTGATGAAGTAATTAACCTTGCGCAGGTGACTGGGATTCGCACTGAAATCTCGCACCTTAAAACGAGCGGAGAGAAAAATTGGTCCAAGTTAGATAAAGTTCTTACCAAGATTGAAAGGGCCATGGCCGAGGGTTTAATTATGGGATCTGACCGTTATCCTTATTGTGCAGCAGGAACTGATCTTGATGTGGTACTTCCCGACTGGGCGCAAGAAGGTGCGGCTAAAGGTGAGTGCAGTCGCCTCCAAGATCCTACTCAACGCTCGCGAATTATAAGTGAGCTTAATAACTCCCAAAATGATTGGTCGAAAGTGATGATTGGGGGTGCTTGGACGGATGAGACGCGTAGTTACTCTGGGCGCACGATTGCCGAGCTTGCACCTAATTCGGTCGGTGAATTTATTGTGCACGTACTGGAGAAAGATGAATGTAAGACAGGGGCTTTTTTCTTTACGATGTCGGAGGATAATCTAAATGAGATTTATCGGCGCGAGTGGATACTTCCAGGTTCGGATGCTTCATTGCGCTCGCCTTTAGGCCCATTGGGACTCGACCATCCTCATCCTCGCGCATATGGTACAATGTGTGAGTTTTATCATCGAGTACGCTCATTAGGTTTTTCTCGGGAAGCAACGATTCGGCGAATGACGGCTTTAGTGGCAGAGCGCTTTGAGTTAAAACGAAGAGGGTACCTTAAAAAAGGTAACTTTGCCGACATCGCCGTTTGGCGCGAAAGCGATTTTATTTCGCGTGCAACTTATGCACGGCCGCATACTTTTGCCGAGGGAGTTAAAGCGGTTTTAGTTAACGGCAGTCTTTCATATTTTGAAGGTAAGTTCACGGACAAGCGCAACGGACGATTACTTGAGCGATGAAGTCAAAGTTTCTACCATTTGAAATTATTTACGAAGATAAAGAGCTTATTGTAATTGATAAGCCAGCTGGTCTTTTAACTACGCATACGGCACTCGTTGGTCGAGCTGCTCGTGAAAGTCAAGTGACAGCCGAAAACTTACTTACCGCTTATGTGCGTAAAGGACAGCTAAAAAGTTCAAAGCGTGTTTATCTTGTCCACCGATTAGATCGAGATACTTCAGGGGTGATGATCTTTGCCAAGAGTGAAGAGTTTTCTGAGGTGCTTCGCTCGAACTGGAACGAGCTTACCGAAAAAACTTATTTTGCGCGAGTCGAAGGCGAGCTTAAAGAAGCGCAAGGTGAATTTGTTTCGTATCTTAAAGATGATCCCAAGACCATGAAAGTCCATAGTGTTAAGGATGCATCTTTAGGTAAACTTGCACGGACTATTTGGGAGCGAATTAAAGCTGAGCGAGGAACGACGCTTGTTAAAGTAAGCCTTAAGTCGGGTCGCAAAAACCAAATCCGCGTTCACTTTTCAGAAGCTGGTTATCCAGTTGTGGGTGATAGAAAATATGGTGCTAAAAAAGCTGACCGTTTACATCTTCATGCGAGCTTGCTCACTCTTCGCCACCCTCAAACGGGTAAGCGTTTAGAATTTTCATCCATCCTACCGAAAGGACTGTAAAAATGCAAAAACTCGAAAATGTCTATATCATTGATAAACTCGAAAACCTTTCCGCTTATCAGTCGCTTAGCCCTGCCTTTGCCAAAGCGGTGGAGTTTTTAAAGCGTGGAGAGTTTGCTTCGCTTAAAGTGGGGCGCAATGAGATTGCCGGTGATGAAGTGTTTGTTAATAATGTTGAGGCGGACTATGTGCTTCCCTCTGAGCGCAAGCCCGAAGTCCATCACAAGTATTTTGATATTCATGTACCACTTGCGGCGGATGAGAAAATTGGGCTTGCTGTTTTTAATGCGTTAGCCAAGGGCTCGTTTGACGAGGCAAGCGATGGTGGAGTTTATGAGCAAGCAGTGGAGTACTTCACGCTTAAAAAAGGCGAGTTTTGTATTACTTATCCAATAACTTGTGCCCATGCGCCAGCAGTGACAACTGACACTCCTAAAAAAGCGCACAAGCTAATCGTTAAAGTTCGCGCTTGAAATAGCGATGCGTTTATTTGATACTCACTGTCATTTTGAGTCGTGCGATCCCGCAGTGATCGAGCCGATAGTTGCGCGTGCTCGTAAGGCAGGCGTAGAAAAGTTTATGGCAGTAGGGGGCTCTCAAGCGCTTAATGCTTCGGCTATTATCGCCTCTCCCATTCATGCGCTTGGGTATGATCGAGATCAAATTGATAAAGAGCTTCCAGCTTTAGGTAAAGCACAGGCAATAGGAGAGATTGGGCTTGATTACCATTACTCACCCGAAACGCGCGACAAACAGCTACAGCTTTTTTATGAACAGTTAGAGCTTGCTCGCGCGCGCAATTTGCCAGTCGTCATTCATACGCGCGAAGCGGACGATGACACAATTAGCCTATTAAAGGAAGTTCCTTCGCGGGGAATTATTCACTCCTATACAGGGACGGTTAAAGCGGCGAAAGAGTTTTTGGATTTGGGATTTTATATTTCAATTTCGGGGATTGTTACTTTTAAAGCAGCGGAAAATGTGCGCGAAGTTGCAATGATGATTCCTAATGAGCGCATTTTGATTGAGACCGATTCGCCCTATTTAGCGCCAGTTCCAATGCGTGGTAAAGAAAATGAACCTGCGTTTCTCGCTTACACATGTCAATTTTTATCTACCCTTAGAGGCGTAAGCGATGAGGACTTTGCGGAGTTAACTTTTCAAAATGCGGAGAAGGTGTTGGCCTTATGACTAACCAGATAGATGAATACTTTATGGCGATGGCGCTTCGGGAAGCGGAGAAAGCTGCAAGCGACGGCGAAGTGCCAACGGGATGTGTGATTGTTGAGGAAGTTGAAGGCGAAGCAAATCCCGCGCAAGTGCGCATCTTAGCTCGCGCTCACAACCAGACCGAAGATCTCATAGATGCGACAGCACATGCGGAGATATTGGCGCTTACTCAGGCCTTTCAAGCAACTGGCAATTGGCGGCTTACCAATGCGCGGCTTTACGTCACCAAAGAGCCCTGCCCGATGTGCGCAGGGGCGATTGTGCTTGCACGAATAAAGACGGTAGTTTGGGGAGTGAGTGATCCCAAGCGTGGAGGAGGAACGGTTTTTAATATCTTTTCGCATCCTGGGATCAATCACCACCCCGAAATTATCGATGGCGTCAAAGAAGCAGAGTCGAAAGCATTGCTTCAGAATTTCTTTCGCGCCCGACGCGAAGCCAAAGAAAATGATATAATCTAACTTAAAATCATGAAACTTGAAATTCTCCCTTCGTTCTTAGCTGCCGATTTAGGACACCTCGCCGATGAACTTATTCGCGCTGAAGCGTCAACTGCGGATGCGATTCACTTGGACATTATGGATCCTACCTTTGTGCCCAACATGAGCTTTGGTCCGTCGATTGTGGAGTTTTGCCGCAAGACATGTCCTAAGTTTTATCGCAATGTACATCTCATGATGAATCGTCCAGATTTGTATATTGAGAAGTTTGCGCAAGCTGGCTCCCAAACGATTCAAATCCATGTGGAAGCTGATTGTGATTTACATACTGAGCTTAAGCGCATACGCGCGCTCGGGCTTAAAAATGCGATTGTCCTTAATCCGGAAACGCCAGTAGAAAAGGTGGCACCTTATTTAGGCGAAGTGGATGAGGTGTTGGTAATGACGGTCCATCCGGGCTATGGTGGACAATCGTTCATTGCTGAGTGCTTACCCAAAGTAAGTAATATCCGTAGATGTTATTCTAAGTTAAATATTATGATTGATGGTGGAGGCAATGCGGAAACTATTCCGCTTGCCCACAAAGCTGGCGCCAATCAATTCGTGGCTGGCAGTTACCTTTTTAAACAAAGCGATATGAAAAAAGCAGTTGAAGCTTTAAGAAGGTCATTATCATGAAAAACAATTGTATCTTTTGTGCGATCGCTGCCGGCGAGATTCCCTCCTTCAAGGTTTATGAGGACGATTTAGTTTTGGCGTATCTCGACATCAATCCGTTTACGCGTGGACATACGTTAGTGATTCCCAAATCGCATAGCGAGGGACTTTTAGATACGGACGAAAAGACACTTGCCGAGACGATTGCGCGCGTAAAGAAAGTCGCTGCCCATCTAAAAGCGGTGCTGCCGTGTGATGGATTTAATATTTTGCAGAATAATGGTGAAGCTGCGGGACAAACAGTTAAGCACATTCACTTTCATATTGTTCCGCGCTATGGCTCGGAGCCGATTGCCTTTGAAAGCCATGCTGGAGATATGGCCGAGCTGAAGGCGCTCGCAGATAGGATTGCACTTAAATGAGAGTTGGCTTTGGTTATGACTCGCATCGCTTCGAGAGTGGGCGTAAGCTCATTTTAGGTGGAGTGGAGTTTTTGGGTGAAGTGGGACTTAAAGGTCACTCCGATGCGGATGTTTTGGCGCATGCTATCATTGATGCGCTTTTAGGGGCAGCCGCATTAGGAGATATTGGCTCGCACTTTCCAGATACCGATGAGAAGTGGCGTGGGGCAAACTCAATGGAGCTTTTAAGCGCAGTCGTAAAGGAAGTGCGATCTCATGGCTATACCATTTCCAATATTGATGCGACAGTTATTTGCGAGCGTCCACGTTTGCGCGATAAGGTAGATGCTATTAGAAATCGTCTATCGTCAGTTTGTGCGATTGGCTTTGACCAAATTTCAGTTAAAGGCAAGACGAACGAAAAGTTGGATGATGTAGGAGCCGCTCTTGGCATTATTGCCGAGGCAGTGTGTCTTTTGGAGAAGGTATGAACGTTGTCGTAATTCCTACTTACGACGAAAAGGATAACGTTCGGCCGATGGCTGAAGCTGTACTAAAGATAGCTGATGTAGAGATTCTTTTTGTTGACGACAACTCGCCTGATGGAACAGGCGCCATATTAGATGCAATGCAAAAAGAAAATCCACGCATTCATGTACTACACCGTGAAAAGAAAGCAGGACTTGGTAGGGCTTATATTGCTGGATTTGAAAGGGCGCTAAAGTTGGGTGCAAGTAAAGTGGTGCAGATGGACGCTGACTTTTCGCACAATCCCAAAGACATTGCTCGACTTTTGAGCACTGAGGCGGATTTGGTTATTGGCTCAAGATATGTTAAAGGTGGCTTGACCCCTGGCTGGCCTTTTTCGCGTCGTTTAATTTCACGAATGGGCGGCATCTTTATTCGCTTAGTAACTGGGATGCCACTTAGCGATCCTACGGGTGGATTTAAGGCGTGGAGTAAATTAGCACTGGAAAGAATCGACTTTAAGCGGGTTAATAGTGCGGGATATTCTTTCCAATTAGAAATGAATCACTACGCATGGAAAGCGGGTCTTACGATTAGGGAAGTACCTATCGTCTTTACGGATCGGGCAATGGGTTACTCCAAAATTACCCCCAGTATTGCCCTTGAGTCAATCAAGATCGCGCTTAAGCTTCGCTTTGGGAAATGATTGACGCGCATTGTCATATTTCAGCCAACGATAGTTGCATTCGTGAAATTTTGATTGGCCGTGATGCAAAGGGCATTCATCCGTGGGAGGCAAACAATTGCGCGAGTGTGGAGTTTTTGCGTGAGTCGCTTACCGTCAATCCGCATTTGCTTGTTGGTGAAATTGGACTTGATCGATTAAAGACGCGGCAAGTGAGTGGTAAAATGCGAGATGTATTTATCGCTCAACTTAAACTTGCCTCGGCGTTTCATCGGCCAACGATTCTTCATGGCGCTAAATGCTGGGGAGATGTAGTTAAGACAATTAAGCCATACGTAGGTGAGATACCAGCTTTTCTCTTTCACGGCTTTTCCCGTTCGGATGGACTTATTCCAGAGATTGTAAAGGTAAATGGTTTTATTTCAGTTGGCCCTGCAATCCTTAATAACCACGCAGTTAATTATCATGCGCTATGTAAAAAGATTCCCAGCGACCGTTTGCTCGTAGAAACGGATAGGACAGGAGAAATATCTTTCAGTATTAAGGATGTACTAATGAAGCTCGCCGATTTGCGGGCAATGACCTTTGAGCAATTAGAAAAGTTGACCGACGAGAATGCAAAGGTATTTTTGATATAATACTCAAAGTGAATAAGCTTAGGCTAAATATTTTAAAAGAAGCTAATTGGTGCGAAGTTGACTCCTCACCTACGCCAGACTTGAGCTTTTTGTCGCCAGCGGAACGTCGGCGTTTAACGCCACTTGAAAAAGCGGCGATTGCGGTTGCCTGGCAAGTTTACCCTCATGGCGAGGAAGTGCCAGTAGTATTTGCGAGTCGTTGGGGCGAGATTGGAACTACCTTGAAACTGATGCAGCAATTTCGCAGTGAAGGTGAGATGTCGCCGGCAGGATTTTCTAATTCGGTGCATAATGCCATGCCTGGGCATTTTTCGATTATCACTAAAAATCATGCGAGCTATACGGCAATTGCCGCCAGTGAAAATACGTATGAAATGGGACTTGTGGAGGCGTCAACCTATCCCAATAAAGTGGTTTTCGTTTATGCTGAGGAAGCAACGCCTGAATATTATCGGCCAGACTTTAAGGACATTCAAAAGGCCCATGCGGTAGCTTACTTAATTGATAATGGAGATAAAAGTTATGCGTAAAGTATTACTTGGAGTTACAGGTTCAATTGCCGCTTATAAGGCGTGTGAATTGGTGCGCTTGTTTATCAAGGCGGGAGATGAAGTTACCGTTGTCATGACCGAAGAGGCAACGAAGTTTGTAACGCCCCTTACCTTTCAGACGCTCTCGCGCAATCCCGTTTATGTTGATCAATTTGCTCCGCCCGTTTCGTGGAAGCCAGAGCACATTTCGCTGGCTGAGTCGGCGGACTTGGTAGTAGTAGCTCCAGCTACTGCCAACATCATTGCCAAGATGCGCCATGGGCTTGCGGATGATTTGCTATCGGCGACGCTTCTCGCAACCAAAGCGCCAATTGTAGTTGCTCCGGCAATGAATATGGGAATGTGGGATAGCCCCATAACTCAAGAGAACATTGCATCCTTAGTAAAGCGAGGCATCAAAGTAATTGAGCCTGGCGATGGCGAGCTTGCCTGCGGAGTCAAAGGCAAGGGACGAATGATGGAGCCAGAAAAGATTTTTGCGAGCTTATGAAAACGAAACCACTTTTTATTGTAATGTCCGCACCATCGGGTTGCGGTAAATCAACGCTCATTGATATGCTCTTACAAGAGTACCCAGATTTCGTTTATTCAATTTCATGTACGACGCGGGAGATGCGGGGCGAAGAAGAAGATGGCGTTGACTATCACTTCAAGACTAAAGCGCGATTTGAAGAGCTTATTAAAGAAAATGCATTTATTGAGTACGCCTTAGTACATGACAATTATTATGGGACACTTAAGTCCCCCATTGAGGAAGTCCTCAAAGAAGGCAACTCAATGATCCTTGATATTGATGTCCAAGGCGCCAAGAAAGTGCGTGACTATGTGCGCTCCTTGCCCAATACCGATCCCATGAAAATTGGCTATGTCGATATCTTTATCAATCCGCCATCAATGGATGAGCTAAGAGATCGCTTAGAAGGGCGTGGGACAGATTCGCTCGCTACGATTGAAAAGCGACTCGCCAATGCTGAAGGCGAGATGGCAAGGGCAGGCGAATATATGTATCAAGTCACCAATGACGACTTGGCGATTTGTTATAAGCGCCTTTGTGATCTCATTGACGCTTTAAGTGGCAGAATGTAAATAAAATAAGGAAACAAAACTATGTCAATGTATGATACTTTGATGGAAGATATGAAATTGGCGATGAAGAGCCACGATATGAAGAATGTCAATGCGATTCGTGGGGTCATTGCTAAAGCAAAGGACTTGACGGTCAATGCTGGCAAAGAGATAACAGATGATGCTGTACTTTCAGTGATTGCCAAAGCGGTCAAACAACGCGAGGAGTCAATTGCGCAATTTGAAGCGGCAGGACGTGTAGAGTTGGTTGAAGGTGAAAAGGTGGAGATGGAGCTTTTAAAGAAATATCTTCCAGCGCAGCTTTCGGAAGCGGAAGTAGCTCTTGTCGTTAAAGCGACAATTGCGGATTTGGGCGCAACTTCTAAGAAGGACATGGGCAAAGTCATGAAAGAAGTTATATCGCGCGTTAAAGGCCAAGCTGATGGCAAGCTCGTTTCCAAGCTTGTTAGCGTAGCATTACCATAGCCAAGGTCTTTTGCTACTAGTACAAAGCCCGAGGGGTAGATGAGTAAAGGGTTAACTCATCAGATTGCTCATTCGCTCCACAAATCACCATAACCGCACATAAGCGCTACCGCGCCAAAGATTAGATATTTTATGGTTTCGTTTCCTTTTGGTTTTAAATTTTCTTGGACTTTTTGTCCAATGTTGGATATTTTTTCCAAGTTGGGGAAAATGAGCTTCAACTAATTTCTCCAACTAAATGCTTGTGTTTAGCGAGCGAAGTATGATATAATTTCCCTGCGTTGGGATAGTACTTGTGAAACTTAAGATATTGACATTATTGTCGGTATTTGCCGTCGTGCTTAGCGCGAGGGCGGTAGGAGAGCCGCTTTCTAATTTGATAGGGTTTGAGCAGTTTGGCGCCAATTATAAAATTGATGTGCAATGCGATGATTCCGGCCAGGGCAGTGATGTTCGCTTCTGGCAATCAGATTACAAGGAACAAACCGCAATCGTTGGTGCCTATTTAGGAACCGGTGATAGTTATGTTTATAAGCCAGACGAGCCAAAGTTGGTTGAGGATGGCCCTGGGAATAAATATGTACTTATGGAGTCGTCGATAAATCCATTGTATCGTACGTCGGTAAATAATATTGGCTTTTTGCCAAGCCATCAAGATGCACCAGCAATTAGTAATGGGATTATCATTGACACTTTGATGGAGTTTAGCGCGATTGATGGGTTGGAGACGCCGACCGATTTCGAACGGGCAAAAATTCTTGTTTGGCTTGGAACTGATGGCGGTGCTGATACCAATCTCTACGTGACTGCAGGATCAATTGGTGAATCGGATCGCGATATTTCCAGAGTTGATTTCAAGCTTGATATTGCAATTGAGCCCGACTCATGGCATCGACTCACGGTGCGGGCAATTGACAATATCATTACCGATGAGCCTGCGGTAGTTGGATTTGAGATTTTTATTGATGGAGATCAAGTGCCAGTTGCGTGTGCGGAGTCGAGTGCGAATGATTATGCAGAAGCGTTTAATTATTATCTTAAAGGCAAGCTTAATGCGACGGCGAAGGATCTTTATGCGCAGAAACGGCTTTTCCCGAGCTTGATTGCCGCGGGAACCGACGACGCGAATGTGATTGCCGCGGCCGGCTTCAACGGCGTGGGGAAGATCGACGATTTGTCGATAGTCGATTACGCTTCGGCTCCCGCGTTCGCGCAGAGTGGCGTGTGGACCTTGAAGTGGACGGAAGGGGTCACGGGATTTAAGCTGAACGGCGAGGCGGTTTCGGTTGAGGGAGGCGCCGGCGCGAAGGAAATCGCTTTTACCGGCGCGAGCGACAGGGCGGAGATTACCGAGGTTACCTACAACGAAGCGGTCTATGAAGCGGGTACGTGGACAACCGAGGGCGGTGCGACGCTCGACAACGATACCTTTACGATTACCGCCGCGAATGCGGTTTGCACCATCGTCGTGAATCCCAAGGCGGCACCCCGCTTTAAGGTCGGCGATAATACCTATTCGCTTCTTTCGGAGGTTTTCGCCGATCTGGGTAGCGAGCCGATTACGATCGAGCTTGCCGACGACTTCTCAACGGCACTGGAAACGAGTATGGAAGAAGGGTATCTGATCGGTAGTGAAATGCCGGCGATTACGCTCGATCTTAAGGGTCATACAATTACCAAGGAAGGTATTTCGGGCGTGCTCTTTACCATCAACGAGGAGTGCAAGGGCTTTACCCTGATTGATACGGTCGGCGGCGGTAAGATGGTGGGAGATGCGGAAGGACTCTTTAATATCTCGGGCATCCCGGGCACGGTGACGATTGGCAATCTTGAAAACGACAAGGGCGTTACGATTGAAACAGTGCTTACCGACGAGTTCGGCGCAAGTGAAGCTTTGTCGATAGTTAACGGGTCGTTCAAAAACCCTGAAAATACGACAGATGGTGCATTTAGTTATATGGGCAACCTTGCAAAGGGACGGGGCTGCGAATTGGAGGATGGCTACTGGACGATTACCCAAGGCGGCACTTACAAGTTAAAGTGGACGGAAGGGGTTAAGAGCTTTAAGGCGAACGGAACGCCGATGGAAGTAACCGAGGCGGGAGAGAAATTGCTTAATTTCGTGGGAGAATCGACAACTTTGGAAATTACCGAGGACGTTTACGCGGAAAATTACCGACAAGGCACGTGGACTGCCGAGGGCGGCGCGACCTTGTCGGAAACGACGTTCACGATTATTTCTGGTGCGGAAGATCCCGTTTGCACGATTGTAGCGGAAGCTATTCCTCCTCCTCCTGCTTCCGTGAATTTCACCGCTACTTTCGGAGAGGGCATTGAGTCGGCGAAATTGATGAAGGGCGATGAACCTATTAAGGAACTTGTCGCTGGCGAGCCGGTCGAAGTCGATTTCGAAACGACCTACACGATTGAGCTGACGCTTGCACCGTGGTATATTGACGCTACGATTTCCGAACCCGTCGGGATTACGCCGGATGGGCTTTCCTTCACTGTAGACGCTGGCGCGGAAGCGGCCTCGGCGACGATTAGCGCGACAAATGCGAAGGACTCGTCGCGTTCGGCGAGAGAGATTGCGCAAGAGCTTGGGATCGAAAACGACGAAGCAACGGCAGACGATGAGCGCTTCAAGAAGATTATCATTTGGGCGCAGGGCAAGGGATATTTGCCAGAAAGGTTGAATAAAGAGGACTTTAACCGCGAATATCTCCTGAACGGCTTTACGGGCGACTTGCGGATTCCTTCGATTGCGGTTGATTCGACGACGGGAGTAATTACGATCGGTAAGCCCGTGTGGGAGTTCAACGGAGTTTGGCATGTCCAAGGCAAGGCGCAACTTACCGACGATTGGACCGATTGCACCGAGCCGAAGATTACCGATGGCTATAACTTCTTTAGATTGGAACTACGTTTTGAATAAGTATTTAAGAGGAATATTTGCGCTTTTAGCATCGCTCATCGTGTGGACGACGCGCGCAGAGAGTGTGCCATTTCAGGGCGTAACGCTTGAATATACGGGCGCGAAAGTGCTTTGGCCGTCGGGACCAGAAGGTGAGGGTGATATCGTCTTTGTTTATACGAATACGGTAAATAATGGCACTTTGACTTTGCCTGGCTCGGCGGTTGCGCGTATCCTCGCGGTCGGCGGTGGTGGTGCGGGATCGTCAACGATGAGCGACGAGACCAAGGCGAAGAACGTCGGTGGTGGCGGAGGTGATGCGGGTCAACTTTTGCTTAGCGACGGGACGATTTCGCTCAATAACGGTGTTTATACAATTACCGTTGGCGCCGGCGGAGAGGGGACGGCGGGCGGCGACACGACAATTGCGCTTGACGGAAAAATACTCGCTGATTGGACGGCTTCGGGCGGTGCGATGGGCGATAAATTTGGCAATGGCGGTAATAACTATGCTGGCAAAGGTGGTGGCGAGCCCTCAATAAAAGATATTCTTGTCTTTGGTGGCGCGGGCGGTAGTGGCAAAGAATGCGATATTACGGGCGAGGAGCTTTACTATGCAGCGGGCGGCGGCGGCGCGGTGCTCGTCGGCAATAACCGTGGTTTAGGCGGTAGTGGAGTCGGCGGTAATGGTGCGTTTGGTCCTAATGGACAAATGGCGGCGAGCGATGGTGTGAGAGGCTCGGGTGGTGGCGGTGGCTCGGAGAAAACCCCTGGAGGAAAGGGTGGCGACGGCGTCGTCGTTATTAGAATTAGCGCAGTTTCCGCAGAGCCACTTGATCGTCCAATTACTCCGCAGAGTTTTTACTATACGGGCAATGCCACCAATGCAGTTTTTGAGTCAAAAGGATATACTCGTACGGGTTATCTTGATCAGATCTATGCGGGGCATTACACTACGACAGTAACGCTAAATGATGGCTTTGAATGGACTGATCACACGCGCGATGTAGTTACAGTTGAATGGGAAATTAAAAAAGCCACTAATCGGATTGACAACCTCGCTCTCAAGGGTTGGAAGATAGGTGAGAGGGCAA
Source organism: Kiritimatiellia bacterium (assembly GCA_045599105.1). Classification (GTDB taxonomy): domain Bacteria; phylum Verrucomicrobiota; class Kiritimatiellia; order RFP12; family UBA1067; genus UBA1067. Next base: position 41,451 of record JAZRVL010000049.1, on the reverse strand, counting down.
ACAGCCCAAATTGTACCCCACGCTGGGGAACCCAAGTTAAATACACTTACGCCGAGAGTGCGACTGCAGAGGAATGGCTACCATTCACCCTGCCAACATTGGTGCCCAAGACTGCGGGACTTTGGTATATTAAGGCAATAGTTGATGAATCTGATAATTGGGAAGGCGCCGAGGCAATAACGAGTTTCTATCTTTGGGATGAGGAATCGGCTAATAAATTTGCGGACAATGTTGAAATAACGTTGCCAAATGGGGTCAGCGAGCTCTTTAAGTTCTCTATCGTTGAAGGAAATCCAATTGGCTTTAATCACGCACGAGCGGAGGGCGGATTCTTCATTTTAGACAAAAACGGGCAAATGCTCAACTACGAAATCGAGTCGTGGAACGTCGAGGGCGTTTCGACGATCAAGATTTTAGCGCCTAACGCGCAAGCGGGCGACAAGATCGTCCTTTATTGGCGTTCGGATGATGAAAAAGCGCCACCACAAACCAAATTGGACGAAGTTACCGATGAAACGATAGTTGAATTTTCATCGTTAGTGACACGAAATCGAAAGAAGGTCAATTATTTCGTTGAAGATCCGAAGGTAGATCCAGTTCGTTGGGAACTTCAAAAACCGCCGGCATCGTTGACTATCAATAAAGGCAAACTCGCTGACAATGCTGCTGTGACATATTACTTCTATTACGTGACAAATCCCGATGAACACCTTATCGATTATCATGAAATGACTCGTGCTGGTACGTATATTGTGGCGTTTGTTCCAGAAGCGACTGACGATTATGAGCAACTCGTTCATCGCATAGAAATCAATGTTGTTGGACATAATGCGTATACTTCGCTCGGTTCGAGCGCAGAAGGGCGCGTGCTCCTTATGAACAACGACTGGCGCGAGGGCTCGCGCTCCGCTCCGTCGATTAATTATCAGGGTTGGTACGATGCATATAATGCAGGTGCAATGAAGCAAACGCCAAGTTATTGGGTGCATGAGGGAATGGATGAAATTGAGCTTTATAACTTGCGGCCGGGCACAAGCTCCAGATATTACGCTTATTTAGCGGAAGACGAAAGTACGACTGAGCTATGGCGGCTTAAAGATTGCCGTCACGGCAATACCTTCCCGCGTAATGATGACACAGCGCCACTCGCAGGGGATCAAAACTATTTACCATACGATAGCGAGCATTCACTTAGAATTGGCGAACACTCAACGCGTGCAATTAGGCGGCGCGACGTCGGGCAAATCGTGATGCGTAACGTGCTTGATGCAGCAGTGGTTTCGCCTTGCTATACGAATGGAGTGGGCACGATTTACTTTGATGCGGTAAATGGTTGGACAAGTCCAGAATACAAGGGCACCAATAGTTATCAAATTGTAGTGGAGGCGGTGTTTGGCGAGGCGGCGGCTTATGCAGCCGATGAGTCCGACTATTGGAAGCCCATTAAGATGTGGCCAATAAAAATTGTTGATGGCGTAGCTAAAGAGGAACTCCCTGAAACGGATGTCCTTAAACTTGATATCGACAAGGGCGCGGCCATGGATACTTTCTATCGGGTTTATGTACCAATTGATGCAGATGGACTTGCACGCTTTAGAATTCGTCGTATATCCATTGACCCAGAGCGTTCGGCAAGTCCTGATGGCAAGGCGCTCATTCTAATTGATAATGTGATTGCCTCGTATCCAGCAATGAAGGTGGATTTGGCGCCAGCGGGGCAGTATGATAGCACTCGTCGTGGCAAGGAAGTGATGGGCTTTGAAGGTGCTTGTATTCCAACTTATCCTTCAATCGCCGATACAGTTTATGCGCAAGCGGTTGCTACCTATCGAACGGCAGGCGATCCATCGTTGATTGTAAACCCCAACTCCTTTATTTCGTCGGCACGGATGCGTTATCGTTGGCGCTATTTGAATCAATCGATGAATGATTGGCAGACGGTATTTTTAGACCCAGATAAAGGATTTAAGTCTGCCCAGTCATTGACGTTACCTGCAGAGGTCGGTGATGTAGAGTTTTATTACGAAACGGATATTCAAGCACCATACTATAGCTATGTTGACTATAGCGGTAGTGGAGTTGGCGTTCCAGGATATAGTGAAGAGATTTCGGTGGTGACTAATCACGCAGGAGTTGCGGAAAATGTGTATCCGACGATGGGCACAGATTGGTTCGTGCGCCTCCGCGAGGGCAAGAGCAATTATGGATTGGTGAGGGTGTTTACTCGCGCTGGAAAGGACGCACCAGTCGTTGAGACGCCACTCGCGGTGGTCGGTGAGCATCAATGGCGGGGCTATGTGCGTACGCCGGAAGCGATTGAAGGCGGGTTGGAGTTCCGCTTGGAGGGAATTGCACTTGGAGAAGATTTGGAAACCTGCGTTACCAATTATTGGAAGTCGGAGTTTGATTTGCCGTCGCTTGCCAATACCAAGAGTGCTCAACTTGTCAAGGGAGATGCGGATCAGTGGTCAAAGGTTGAGTGCACGGCAGCAACGGGACATTTGATGTTCATGATTGACGACAGTTCTCGGTCGCTTACGGTTACTCGTGCCGATTATCAAAACTTCAATGGATGGAATGATGCGAATAAGATGGAGGAGATTTTTGTGGGTTCCTCGGAAGCGGAAGGTCGTATCAGCGGAGTTGCAGGACGTATGAAATCATTTATTGAGCGCTTTGAAAATTGGAAACGAAGCGATCCTACAAGTCCTTATTGGAAAGAAGTGTTTAATGCAGTAATATCCCCCGACACAGGATATGTTGGATATGTTCCCTTTATCTCTAGCAAAACGCCAAACGGATGGACGGCTGGACATGGTATGTGGGTTCACGAAAGATTCCAAAAATCGGGAATGGCGTTTCAGATGGAGGGTCAAGGGCAAGGTTATCTTGAGTTCCAAAATGCAGCTGAAGCTCCACGTGGATTGGAAAAGGTGACTTTTTCTGGGCGTGTCGCGCAAACTACTCAATTTGGCGATATTGCATATAGTTTTGCTGACGGACATGCGGACTTGGAGAATTATACTTTCGTAGCGCAGGCGGTGATGTCGGATCAACAGCCCATTAACAACGACAATCGGATTGAGGACTTTACAGGCAATGGCCAAATTTCAGTAGTTGCGAACTATCGCCCAATGGTTGGATGCTATGAGTTTAGGGTGACCAGGATTGATGAGCGCCAGATGGCTTATGAGTTGCTGAAGTGGAAGGTGAGCGGTGGAACGCTCAAAGCAACGACCCTCACAAGCGGGCAACATAATATTGGGGCATTTTCAAATTGGGCGAATACGCCATTTGTTCGTGGATCGGATGGTAATCGGCCAGTGATGTATATTTCGGTTGATCGTTCAAGCGGCGGCGTAAAGGTTCAAGCAGGTTATTGTCGCGCTCGGAGCAGCTTCAATGCGATGCCAAGTGCAAATGATAATTTCATGAGTGTCTGCTACTGGGACTCGGACACTTCGCTCAACAAAGGAAGTTTTGGCGTTGCCTCGGCGAATTGCCCAGCAACTTTCCGTGCTCCACGTTATTATGATAAGCCAGTAACCTGGTTAGGTTCTGTCAATCGTGGAACGGCAGAATACTTTGATACAAATCCAGTAGTGTTTAATGGCGCAGTAAAATCCGAGCAGGATAAGCTTGCAAAATACTGGGCGCTCGAGGACGGGCGTTACAGATATACCGAAGCGGAAGGCGCGTGGGGCATATTGGCGGATAGTTTAGCGCAAACCGTAGACGTACAATGGGCAAAGCGGGGAACTTCGGACTGGACTACGGTAGCAAGCGCCAAGATCGATGGATATATGATATCTGATCCAATCACTCTCCCCTTGTATATTCGTGAGGATGCAGCGCTGCGAATTGTGCATGGAGGTGAGCTTGACGATGCGCGGGTGGATGTGGTCATTGATGATATTAGCTTTACGCAATGGCGAGGTGATGATTATACAAACACGGTTAATCAGCCGTTCTTCAAAGATACGAGCTATGGTTCGCCAACTAATTTCGTCTTTACTTCGGCATGGGTGGATTGCGAAATTTATGATGAAGGTGAGGAGGGCCCGCATCGCGTTGAACTTTCACCGATGCGCACGATGGATGGGGCGCCGGCATCCATTCGCTCGCCCTTAATGGATGGATACGAGGGTAGCAGCACGGAAATGGCGCGTGGAATTGGACTCGGAATGTTTACTTTTGCCTATCAAAATGCGGATTCGAGCGCCAGACTCCTGCTGCAAATCGCCACTAACAAAGTCGATATAACGAGTTTGCGGGATTTGACGGCGGCAGATGCCGACGATTCGCGATGGACGACGGTGACGAGTTTTGACTTCTCCACATTGCCAGCGAATGGAATTTGTTCTTACTATATTGGGCTTCATGATGTTGTAGGAACGATGCGAATTGTGGTAGACCCAGAGACTGTTAAAGCAGCGGGGATGCAAAAGAACCCGAATTATGGGCGAGTTATCATTACGCAAGTATTTTGTCGAGACGAGCCAGTGCTTGATACTTCGTGTTGGTGGGGCTGGAATTTACGCACGAGCGCTGATTTGCATAAGAGCGGGGACGGTCAACTTATGTATTTAGCGGACAATGTTGCCGACGGCGGGCCATTGGAAGATTTCGGACTTTCGGTGGCACTAAACAATTCCGTGTATAGTGATACGATTTACGAAGAACAAGCCGCCTACAAGGAGCATCAGCCATTTGTACAGACCCCGACATTTAAGGATGCGGAAGTGGGCGAGGTTATTTTCAAGGCACGGCGGTACGATGTCAATAAGGGAGAAACGGCGCGAATTACAGTTTATGGCGCAAAGAGCGGAGATTTGACCGATGACAGTCAGTGGAAGTACGTAACCCACTTTGATGTAACTGACAACCTTTATCATACTTACTCCTATCGCACAGAGCCGGGCGATGAGTACAAGGTATTCCGCTTTGCGGTAGTAGGGGTTAAGGATGCGCAGGAGATGGGCAAGGCAGACGATCCGCGGCCAGACGTCCCGGTGAGAGTTGCGTTCGACGAAGTCGTGGTTTGCGAGGCGGTGCGGCCGATGCTCGCGTTCAGGAATGTGTTTGCCTTCAGAAGCAATCTCAAGGGGCGTGCATTCAATCCGGGCTATCAAGACAAGACGGAGCAACCGCTCGCTAACGAGGATTTCGGCGTGCAGGCTGAAGTGTACGCTTCGCAGCTGCCGGACGATATTGATTTCAAGAAGGGCATCAAGGTCACCTTGCATTGGTACAACGGATTGATGACATGGGGATATGACAATTGGCAGAACGACAAAAAGACGGGCCACCTTCAACTCGTGGAGTGCGAAGATGCGCCGCTCGTTTTCCGCGGCTCCTACGACAACAGTTCCTGCATCGGCGCAATCAAAGAGCCGGGAAGCGTCGTACAGTATATGCTGGAAGTCGAGTATTACACTACCGAATCCGACAAGCCCGTCAAGACGCTGATGCGCAAGAACGACTGGGAGAAGCCGCAGTGGTATGTGGGCATCGACTATAATGATGTTGAATACAAGTCCTATAATTCATTTGCCGCATATACGATTCTCGACTCGGTGAGCCCGGGTTGGGCGTGGATTAACGAGGTGAACGTGTTCGGCGGATATGTGGACGAGTTGTCATATAAGAATCGCGACGAGAATTATCAGTTTGTGGAAGTGGCAATTCCGTATGAGGCATCAATCCCAGGATGGCATTTGGACTTCATTTCAATGGAGGGTACGACCAACACAGCATGCTTGTTCACGGATACTACAAGCTTGACACGTAAGCTTGCGCCGGGCGAGGCGACCTCCTCCAAGAAAACGCACGAGGATTCGAAGTGCGTGTTCCTTTCGGTGGCAAGCCCGGGGTCTTCGGATAATATCGTGAGCGCAGGAGGAGACGTGGATGGAACGTGGAAGTTGGCGGTTAACGATTGTACATTCGCGGCGGATGGGCACATTGCCTCCGACTTCTATCCGGTGGCGATTCGGCTCGTGCGCGATTCGGGCGTAATTGAACAGGAAATTGTACTTGAAGGCACCAATATCTACAACGAAATCAGTTCGGAGAAGGGATACGAATATTCGGCAGAGAAGTTGGCGCTTGACCTTAACGCAGGTGAAGCGGGTGGAGCGTGGTTTGATATTGGTAATGATATGCTTGATGGCGATCACTCGCTAAGCGTCCTTACTTCGCACGGCGAGGGCGTCGAAAATTGGTCGAATACGCCGAAGCGCACCCCGGGGCGCAAGAACGAGGGTCAGACAATTGATCCCAACCATCCGACACCGAGTGGATCAACCGTGTTTGTTTATTGCTATGTAGAGCCAGAGCCAGGGCATTTTACACAAACGGTGGGCGAGGCGATTGATACAACGGAACCAGTGCTTGTAATCGTGCCCAAGGAGTCGCCCGACGGAACCAATATTGTCTACAATATTGAAAATTGGTATGAGCTTGGAGAGGTTACTACCAATGGAGTGCCGATAGTGCTTAGCGAAACGCGGGGGAAGGTGACGGTAAATGTAGCACGGAATGCGACAGAGACGATTGAAGTTAGGGCCAAGAGCAAGCCCGATTCGCGTCTTGATGAGTATGTGAAAGCGGATGATCCATATCGGATGGCGATTGTGGATTGGTTAAATAAGGGAATGAATGCGCATGGAGAAATGTTTGAGTGCGACGATAGCCCGCAAGAGATTCATATTGCGGGGCTTATGAAAATGAATGGTGAGATTAAGCGTGAGCTTTCGCTTACCGAAATGTATTGGCTTGATATTAATCCGTTCCAAGCAGATTGGGCGTTCAAGGTGGGGTTTGTTGAAAGACCGTCCAGAGTTGTTATTGACGAGGATGCTGAGGAGGGTGATATCAAGGAAAATCGTCGACTCAGTGTCTATATGTGTATAACCAATACTCGCGAGGAGGTGGTTACTGGCTCGCCGCGCGCACCTGATGTGTTGCGCTCGGTGGATCCTGGCAAGACTTCGTTGGATTATATTCGCGGCGATATTTCGAGTTGGACGAGCGTAACCTTTAAGGTTACTGGCAAGATTGTCAACAATTTGCCCTATAATAAGGGGTGGGTGCCTTTAAGGTGGTTTATCTTCGGACCTAATTCGTTCTATCCTGCGGGATCGGAAAAAGAGTTTCAATCATCAATTGAAATCATTGACCCATATTCACGTTATTCACCGACCTGGAAGGATGGTTGGGGAGAATGGTGGGGCAGGCGAGACGAAGCGCCAGTATTTAATTGGTTTAAAATCAATACGGAAATTAGCAACATCGGTATTGAAACACTTTCACCAGTCAATTGGTATGATTTTGGCGAAAAGGAGGAAAAATGAGACCAAAATATGATATACTTCTTCCTATCGTGGCGCTGTCGCTGATGATTTCGGCGGTTTGCGGCTGCGGAAAGAACGAAAAGGAGGAAGAGGTCGTCGTCGATCGGGCCGAGGATACGCAGTATCAAGATGTCCTAAAGCAGCAGGCGGCGAAGCTGAAGCAGTTGATGAAGAAGCGGGCACCGGCGGTGGCTCGGTTGGAGGAGTTGAAGAAGTCGGGAGTAGTCGTAGGAGAAGAGGTTGAAAAGCTCAAAGCGGAGGTTGAGGCGGTGAGCCAAGAGATTGAGCGAAGTCGGATAGAAAATCAGGCGATAGTGCGCGAACGGATTCGCAAAGAGATTGCCGATAGACAGAAAATTTCAGATAAAACTTCAAAGTAAAGGATAATGGATATGAAGATGAATAAATTATTCTCGATGATTGCAGTTGGGCTACTTGCGATGGTGGCCAAGGCGGCTGATGTCGCAGCGGTCTACGAGGTTAGAGCCTGGCAAGGTAATAGTATTAGTGGTACGGCCATTACTGAACCAGTGAGTAGCTTAGATAATCCACTCGTTGGTGGCAAGGAAGTTCGCTTTGTGATTCGCCTTTTAAGCACTGACTACAAGGATGTTACGGGTTATGAAAGCAAAAAGCCATGGGCATTACATTATGTCGGTAGTTATTCTGACGATGTTGCATGGGCGGTAAATCGTCCGAAAATTGCATTGGCAATGGGCAATGGCATTATTCGTGAAGCTGAAGTTGAAGACTATGAAATTAATGGCACATATAAAATTTATACTGACATCATTTGTAAGTATGTTGTGCAGCCAGGTGATTTGGCGTTGCCAGTGCGCTTTGCGCTTACAAATTCAGGGACTAAAATTAATTTAATTAATGGATTTAATGGGACTGCAGGATGGCAAATTACCAATGGAGAGGTGGGTCCTGATTTGGCAGCGCTTATCTTTAATCCTAATGTAGATTATCGCTACGCACCTCAGCCAGAGAGTCTTGCTCCAAATAAGTCAAATACCGATCTTTCAATAAGTGGGTTTTATGTGCGTACCGTGGACTTCCGGGATCGGGAGAACGAGGAGAATAGCTGGTATGACAAGAGCGCCAATATTTGGCGTGCTGTACATGCGGGCTCCAACTCGCCTGCTCCTTCGTCACCAGCGATTCAAGTGACGGGGACACCTAAGCTTTCCTCTACGGTTTATGTGTGGAGTGATGATGATGCGATAGTAGATTTGCCGGAAGGCGTCCCGATGGATATGCCGGCAAAAGATGGAAAATCCACCATTACACGCAAGGTGCATACCATTACAATTGAGGCGGACAAGATTGATTATCGATTCCCAATTAGCGCACCAGCTGATAAGGAAGGTGAGTCAACTGTACTTTATCTCAGCGAGAACCCCGGATTTGTTACGACTTCGGCGGGATTGACTGAGCAAAGCTATTTGACCATTCCAGTTGCGGTAATCAAGAAGCTTGAGCCGAACATCACGGTCACTGCGACAGACGCGAATATAATTGTGCCCGCGGGTAACGATCAGACGGTCGCAGCAACGGAGCTTACGGTAGAGATTGCCTCGGGCTACACGGGAGATGGATTTGATGTTACGGTTACTCCGTCGCTCTACGATACGGACGCATCAGATCCTTGGTCTAAGTATGTACGCATCTCCGAGCAAAACGGGGGTGCTGCGTGGACTACGCAAACTGCGTGGACAAAGCATTTTGCAAATACTGGCGATCCAAATACGGATATCGTAAATGGTGCGAAGATTACGCTTTATGTTTATGCGTTGGGTGCGGACAATCATACGGCTGCGGGTGAGCACCAGATATTATTCACGCCTTCGGTTGAAGGTGATGGTGGATACTTTAAGACGATGAATCCGTCAACGATGCATCTTAAGTATGAAAAGCCAGTTCTCACCGTGCCACCGACTACATCGGCAGTGGGTAACGTTGATTACGCATTTGACTTGACGGTTTCGGATAACTACAAGAACCTGAACGACAGTGACGGATATACGATTGAATATAAAAAGAAAGCATCCGATAGCGCGTGGAAAGCATTTGACGAGACTTGGAGGCCTGATGCGACAGGAGTGTTGAAGAAGGTGGACGGTGATGGAAAATTAACGGATGAGCGTCCTTCGTTAAAGTACAATTCGGGAACTTACGAAACGAGCTTTAGAGTTAAACTTGGCTCGGATGCCAGCATTGTAAGTGAGCCAGCGATTACTACGGTTACGGTTTCCGAGTCGGCGCGCGCGACGGTGCTGGTGAGCTTGGACAAAGGCAAGACCTACATTGATTCTTTGGTGGAAGTCGACGAAGGCGCTAATGTCATGGTTAAGGTTGGGCTTTCGGTGGCTTATGAAGGCGCGACGGATGTGTGCTATGCCTTTTTAAAGCCAGTGGATGATACAACCAAGGCGAGCGCAACGGGCAAGGCCATTATTGGCAATACAACTGGCACTCAAGGTATGAAGATTTCACGTGACGACTTTGAATCCCAGGCGTCGACGATTACCTTGACCGATGGCGTGGCGGATGGCACAGAACTTCGTTTCGAGGTTGTTTTGTGCACGGAAATGGAATATGATGATGATGACGACAAGCAAGTTCCTGGCTATCAGTCAAAGGACCTTAGAATTACTTCGATGAACGTAATTCCGACGATTACTAAGATTACGATGGGCAATCGCAACACTTTTGTTACTAAGTCTGGTGAATCAATGCACAATAACAGAGGTGATCTAATAAGCGCGCCGATGGGGGTCAATCGGGAGTTTAGCTTTGAGATTGACGAGCCATCGACGGTGGATCGTACCGCAGTTGATACCGATGATAAAAAAGACGGGTTTAGGGTTGAGTATGAAATCGTTGAGTTTGACGGCACCACAAAGGACGCTACGGAGATTATTGGCAATCCGAGCGAGGCCAAATTTACGTACGCATTTACTTCGGCGGGTGAAGCGACAGTTACGGTCAGGTTGCTCGACAAGGATATGCGCGATCCTGACGGAACAATGCGTTGGGGCGAAGAGTTTGTCTTTTATGTAGATGTCTCGGATCATCCGTATGTCGCATTGACGGATGAGAACGGGGAAGAGTTCAGCAATAAGCTCTTTTACGAGAATATGACGGGCTCAAAGAATCAAAGTGCGCATATGTTCGTTAAGCTCAGCGAAACCGCATCGAAAGATCTTGATATTAAGCTCACGGTTACGTGCGAGAATAGTGAAGTCGATCCGTACAAGTGCTTTAAACTTGGTGGTGGTGGACTTGCGTGGAATGAGGAGGAGAAGTATTACACGCTCACAATCAAGGCCAATCAGCCACGTACGGAGATTTGGCTCCAGGAGGCGGATGGTACGAAAATCACCTCGGAGACGGGCTTCTCGATAAAGGCGGAGGTGACTACGGATACGGATGTTCCGACTGCGCCAGGAACGAAATGGAAAGATTACTTTACCTCGACTACTTCCTACGCCACGGTGGAGAACTGCAAGCCGGAAATTGTCTTTTCGGCAATGCCGTGTGCGGAGAATGACGTAACGAACGCATTTGTAGTAGCGGTGGGAACGAAGTGTGAATTTAAGTACACCCTCAGTGATGTTTCACAGGACACCACTACTGATAATCCTCTTACGGTGTCATGGACAGTGGGAGGCAATTCGCAAACTGAAACTGCAACTGGACCAGATGAGAAAAACACATATACCTTTACCCCGAAATTTGCAAATCCAGGTATTCAGTCGGTACAAGTTACCGTGACTGATAAGGACAATTACAACGGAACGGGATTTGTTTCGCATCAGTGGTTCTTTGATGTTCAAGCGTCGAAGAAACTTACAACTTTGGCGCATGGACCTGCATCGGGATTTTCAACGTCGGCGCTTTCGCAGAAGTACAATACGGCTGCGGGTATTGGTAAGGGCCATGTTTGGGCAAATGGTATTTTCGCTGGTGCCAGTGGCTTTAAGCTTGATTGGAACATGGGGGTGAGTGCGAGCGCATACATTTCCGCAGCTGGATATAAATGTGGCGATGAGGATAATGGTAATTTAGGACTTTATGATGAATCAATTGATGAGTATGGAAGCAAGACAGTTGATGGGACTCCTACAGCGTATTATACATATGACCCGGCGGACAAGAAGGATTCGTATCTTTATGCTTGGTTGAAGACGACAACTGGCGAAGGCAATGGTGCAAGCAGTGTGATTTACGGCGGCTTTGCGCCTGAAGTTGCGGGTGAACCGATGACCCAAAGCCCAGTTGCACTTCCAGATCAAAAGAATGGTGATAACCTCGGTTATGAAGATACCATTATGGAAGCCATCTTCTCCAAGGAATATCGTGAGGCCGATAACTGCGGTGATATTAACCAAGATGGTATTCCAGATAGAAAGGTAGTTGAGTATAATTTGGCCTCCGCTGGTGAAGGCGAGGGGGTTAATGACCTTCGTGATATGTCGGCAGATAATGACGACGCAGACTTCTTGCCGGCGATGAGCGCGGGCGGATACGCAATTGTGCCCAATACTTCCAATAACTGGGAGAAGTTGGAACGGGCGTTCAATGCGTTCTTGGAAATTCGTGGTTTTGGTGTAGGTCTTAACGCGCGTTATCCAAATGCAGATGAAAATAAGACAATTCCTGATCGCGACTTTACGATTTGGGAAGAAATGGCCTTCCGTACATACTTTAACGAGCAGGGTCATCCAGGACTTGAACAGTCAGTTCCAGTTTCTAAGAAGAATGATCAGGACAAGGAAGAGTTCAAGGAGTTAGCAGATCTTGATGATGATCAAAAAGCCAAGCTGACTGCGTTTTGGGCGAGCACGGATTGCAAGTGGACGCCAGAGAATCCGACCAATCCAACCGAGGCGGATACGGATAAGGATGGGCTTCCCGACGGCTACGAATATTGGTTCTGGTACGGGGCGACGGTTGGTTATCCAGACAATAATGGGGTCTGGCAAAAGCCGATGACTGGCAAGCGCTTTGTGGAAGCGGACATCGACAAGCCAGAGGAAATTAAGTCGGTTGATATTGCCAATGCGTTTAATCCAACAGTAACGGGTTCGAGCGAGGGTAATGCGGCGACGCGCGGGACGCTCGCGGGTCGTGACTTCGATAACGATGGAATTTCGGATATTGAGGAATTCCTTATCGGCACGAATCCAGTGCAGTGCGACACCGATGGCGACGGCATGATCGACGGTTGGGAAATTATGAACGGTCTCAATCCGCTCGATCCGCGCGAAATCAATCCTTCGCAGGATCCGAACAACGATGGCGACTTTATGGCCTACAGCAATTTGCGGGTCAATACCAATGATACCGCAATGCCTCGCGAGCCAACGCTCTTTATTGAGCGCAAGAACGAGTTGGGGCTTTACGATATCTACATCACCAACGACAAGGATTTCTATGATGCGTGGGTGGCTTATTGGTGGAATAGCGTTACCAAGACCGTCGGCGATGATGTCGCGCGCGATCCGCAAAAGTGCGGTTGGTACTTGCCGATTGTATTGGAAGAGCCCGATCCATTGCCAGCGGCGCCGACTAAGTTCTATGGTGCGAAAATTGCAACTGTTACTACGCCAATTGAGGATATCAACAAGCTGAGAGAGACTCTGGGCGCGTCCTTGTTTAAACTCGGGGACGAGTATTTGCCGGCACCAGACCTCACTCTTGCCGGAGCTACGCACAAGATTACCGAGGCCGACTGCGACAATATGCGCGTAATCGTCAATGCGGCGGATAATTTTGCCGTTATTCACGATCAGGTTTATGACTATTTCGGTGGATTTGATCCGAGGACAGGTTGGGGAGGACCTTGTGAGAATACCGCACCCTACAACACGATTTACGAATATCGCCTGTTCAAGTACCGTCAGAATTATGGTGGGTTTGATGGTCGTCCGACGACGATGCTCGGGCGGATGCTCGCTAACACCACCAATCCATCCAAGCCGTATTCGGTGCAGTATGCTGGCACGGAAACTACCCACGCCAATAGTAATCATGGTGCGGATACCGATGGTGATGGACTTCCAGATGGCTGGGAGCTTTATCTTAGAAAGGTAGCCGGGCTTGATCCGATTACCAATCAGGATGTTGCCAACACTCCTGATGGCGACGGGGACAAGCTCAATACGGTGCTGGAATTCGCGGGTACGACCTCGACGCTTGTTTACGAGGATTGTCCGTCGATTATGGCGAACTTCGATTCGGTTTGGCCGAACAAGTTCTATCCAACCAATCCCGCCAGTAGCGATACGGATGGCGACGGTATTACAGATTGGCAAGAAGGCAATTCCTGGGAAGGCATCTTTTACGATGGACGCGTAAACTATCGTACGGAGCAACGCTTTACCTTCAATTACGACGGAAGCATCGATAAGCGCAAAGGGTTTGCGCGTTTTGAAACATGCTATCGAGGCGGCGGACTTAACCCGAACTCCTTTGATACCGACGGTGATGGATTGCCGGATTTGTGGGAATGGCAGTTCGCGGGCTTCGTGGTAAATGGCGAGGGCAATCCGGTCTCGGGGCCTGCGGTCTATACGGACAAGCTCAAAGCGGCGGACGGAACCTTAAATGGGATTACGCCGATTATCGATACGCCAGATCCCGATCGTAATAGCCGTAATGGTAACGGCCACTTTATCGCGGGCGGTATGGACGGAACCTATTCCTTTGACGCCTATACCTATATGGATATGGCAGAGCTTATGGACTATCGTACAGGCACTTATCGCGACTTTGATTTTGACGGCGATGGACTTCAGAACTATCAGGAATACTTAGTGCAGGCAGTTCGCTCGTTCCGCTATGACGATAGCGAAACCCCGCTCAATGGTCGAATCGTCAAGTGGCCGGTTATTAATCCATTTAGCTTGGAGGAGCCAGATCCAATTACGGTCAGCGAGCGGGTCAGTGCGTATACGTATCCTTCGTTTGACTATACGAGTGAGACCAATTTCTATGCACTGGCAATTAAGGAAAATCCGGCAATGGCCGCACTTTATGCTGAGGGTGCATTGGATCCAAACGATTGGGATTGGGCGGCAACTGGTTACTTTGCTCCGCCACCACGCACGTGGGATCCTAACGCGAGCATGCTTTATATGCAGCCGCCATCCCCAGTGTATGAGGTAACGTTCTTTGGCGCGGCAAGGTTGCCGGCTATCGTCTATGCTTCCACCGATCCGCGTCAGTGGGATAGTGATGTAGATGGTATGGACGACTATTGGGAACTCTACCACGGTCTTAACCCGCTTTATGGTGGCGAGTCGGGCCGTGATATTATCTCTGAATCCCTCGGTGAGATTAAGGTAACTAATGCGGAGGGCGAAACTAAGACTATTATCATCAATGCCAAGGAAAATGCTTGGACGAGATTTGGCGAGATTGAGGCCAATTACGACTTTGATCGTTATCCGTGGCTCGCGGGCGCGCCCGACGCCGACCCCGACAACGACAAGATCCGTAACTTCGAGGAAGCAATTACGGGCAATATGACCAGCCCGACTACGAGCCACACCGATCCGACTCCGCTTTGGATGACCGAGCCGTCGGCGCCACTTTCGGTAACGAGACTGAGCTATGCTTATTATAGCGAAAAGTTGCCGTGGGCCATCGTGGGCGAGAGCCAGGATACTGGACGTGACTATATGTTTACCTTTGAGGGTAACGAGGGTTACGATACCGATAACGACTGGACGGCGGATTCGCGCGAACTTACCGCGGGTATCATCGCCGCGACCGATCCGCTCGTCACGTCCGATCCCTATCGTCGCGCGGCGATTTATCTCGGCGGCGAAGACAACAAGGGCGTCGCCTATCAACGCACCGGAACCTACATCAATCCGCATAGCGAAAAGCTCAATACGGATGCGGCATACGATATGTTCCGTCAGTTCACGGTCGAGTGCTGGGTGAAGCCCGAGGCCGAGGGAACGATTCTCGAGCGCGGAGCGGTGTACACTCCGGCGACCGCGGGCGCGGAGCAGGGCACGGAGCAGTGGCGCGCCAACTTCCGGCTCGAACTTAAGGAAGGCAAGTTCGTCGGCTCGTTCGACGATTCGGCGGCGGTTCCCTCGGGGACTCCGGGCGCAGGTTGCATCGTCGTCTCCCGCGAGAGCGCCAAGCTCGGCGAGTGGACTCATCTCGCTCTCTCCTACGACGGCAAGGAGCTGAGACTCTACGTCAACGGCGAGCAGGAAGCTTATGCGCAAAGTTCGCTCATTCCGGCGAACGGCATCGTTCCGATCTTGCAGGATCCGGCGTCAAGCGCGGATTACCCGGCTGCCGATTTCACCGTGGCGCCGGGATCGTTCGTGATTGGTGCGCGGCACATCAAGTATCCGATAACCTTCCATCCGGAACTCGAGACGACGTATCCGGCGACTATCGACGAGGTTGGTGCGCTTACCGACTTCTTCAAGGGTTATGTCGCGGAAGTTCGGATTTGGGATGGTGCGCGGACGGAAGCGGAAATCAACTCGGAGAAGGGCAAGGCCTATACGCTATCGGATGTTGAAGAAAATCGCACGAAGGTCTTCGAGGCGTGGAGCAACGAAGCAAGACGCAACGACAACGCGAACGTGATGGGCACGGCGGCCATTCCGCCGCAGCTCATGATGCACTACGACTTCACGTCGTTGCCGGGCGCGACCAAGGAGGAGGATGTGGCGTTGGTGCCGGGGGCGTTTAATGTGAAGGGAGCTTTTGCGCCCGATAATACGGTGGATGATAACTTGCTCGCGCCGAGCTGGTGGGTTGATCAAACGACCCTCAAGTGCAAGAGCACGGTTTATACGGACGCGACGGTGCTTCCGTGGATTGAAAATACGGTAGCGCACTTAAGCGCAATGGATGGATCGTTTGCCGACTCGATCTATTGGGCGGATGCGCGTGCGGCGTACGTGCCGTCGAACACTTCGGGATTTGATAGCTTCAAGATTCCGAACTCGGCCAATCCATACGGTTGGGCGACGTATGAAAACGACAATGACAATCGTCGCTTCAAAGTGTTGCGCTACGAAGAGATGCATCCAGAATACGAGGGACTTTACCTCAAGCGGAGATTTGATAATCGTAGCCGTATGGTGGGTGTCACCGATCTTTTGCCGCTCGGCGGCGCTTTCGCCAAGCGCGAGAGCGATTATTGGGACGGGCAGGGCGCGATGACCGCCTGGACGCTTACAGGAATCGATTCCAATGGCGACGGTGTGCCAGATTGGTACATGGGCAATCCCGCCGACTATATGCGCGATCTTGTCGCTGGACTTTTGCCTGGCAGCACGGTTCCCGATCCCGCCTTCCGCGATATTGCCGACTTTAACGGCAACGGACTTCCAGATTGGTGGGAGCAGATATACGGTATCTCGGGCAAGAATGGCCACGAAGATAGTGACAAGGATGGGCTTTCGAACTACGTTGAGTACCTGCTCAACGAGGTGTACATGATTCCTGGAAAGTCTTTCGATCCAATCAATCCCAAGACCAACGGCTATGTGCCTGATGCTTATGTGAAGCTCGGCAAGCTCTATATTGGCGATGTCTTCACGGATCATGATCACATGGCTGATACTTGGGAAGTTCAGTGGAAGAACCTCTCGGCAGTCAGCCCATACATCTATGATGCCAATAAGGATCCAGATGGTGATGGTTGGTCGAACTATGCGGAATTCCAGGCCGACACCGATCCTACAAAGAATGCGTCACTTGCCATTGATGGAATTGAAGTGGCGCAATATCCAGTTCCGATTGTAGAGGCGTCAATCACTTACCTCGGTGAGCAGAACGTGAACTGCCCGATTGTGGTGCAGGCGTGGAATTGTGCGGACGAGAAGAGTCGCACCTTCCAATCGATTCCTGACGCAAAGTGGACGATTGGCGAGGTCAATACGGGTGATGATAGACAGACCACTTCAAATACGAACGTCATGGCCAAGACCAAATTCTTGGGTATGAATCCATCCAAGGAAATCATGACGCATCTCTCGCCAGGTAGTGTGGTTGCAGGGTCGTTTAAGATCGAGTTCAAGGACCCGAATTGGTTGGTCGTTGACTTGATGTCTGGACAGAGTTATTCACATGGAGCCGAAAGTGCCGACTGGGAAAGCTTGGTGCACGACTCGATGCGCAATGATAATTCTGGCAAGGGAGACTTGGTCTATGAGCTCAATGGCGAAGTGTTGGGCGAGATCGATTATGCGACAGGAGAGGTGGTTGTGGACTTCTCCAAGCTTCCAGAGTATGCAATCTTTACTGGAGACTTGGCGGATCCAACGTCGGCGACGATTGGCGCGACAATTGTGTCGGTCTATACCTTTGCCCAGTCATACACAAGAATAGCTTGGTCGTCGAAGCCAGTGAGTGCGGGTAGGACCTCAACGTACTATTTGGGTGATGCCGATCCACGTAGCGAGAGCAATAACTCGGTAGGTCACCTCAAGGAAGGTAAGAACAACTTCATCGTCTTCGCCGATACGATCGACGCAAACGGCAAGTACGACCCAGGTGAACCATTTGGAGTTGCGTATAATGTGGATGTGGGTTGGAATTATGGCAAGTTCGCAATTGAGCTTACCGATACCAATCCAGTGTTTGCACGTTATCAGCTCACTACTGGCATGACCGATCGACAGGTTGTTCGTTCGGATACTGGGGATGTGATCGAGTCCGAGGCGAGTGGCGCTGCGGTTGATCCAACGACCCATTGGACGCGAATCTATATGCAGGGCTTTAAGATGAATGGACAAACCACGGCAACGGAGGTAAATATTAATGGTTATAAGGTGATGGACAAGGTCATTGATTACTCCGATGCTGGGCGCAATTATATTCACGAAGGTGATATTTTGGATCCAGACAATGGTATCTACGATATCGGTTGGGGAATGATTCCCGAAGGTTCGTCCGATAATGATGTTGCCGAAGTAGTTTTTGGAGTTGTCTTAGGAAATGTTGCAATTGAAGAGGGTGCTAACGCTAAAAATAAAGTCACTATGAGTTCGTTACTTGATGTTTCGAATGCGTTAGTTCAGGCGCAGTGCATTGTTCGCCGTTATGATAGCTTTACAGACCGCAAAGTGCCAACGCCAATCGCACCTGGCGGAACGAGCGACGGAGTAGTATATTCACCACGGCCAACCTTTAAGTGGACGGATAATGGATATAATACTTATACGGCATTCCAGATTTCGGTTGAAGGAGATGATTTCTCTTGGAAGAGCGGTATTCAGTTGATGCCTGCGCGTGGTGCAGACGGTTACTATTGCTGGACCGCGCCAATCTGCGTCGGGGATTCAACTATTGATGGTGAGGAATTTAAGAACGATAAGACCTACAAGTGGAAGATTACTTCCTATAATGCGAAGTTCCGTTCGGATAAGTGGAGCAACGCGGTAAGCTTCAAGATGAACGTTCCCGAGGATCAGCTCGATTACGGCACGATTGAAGTCGCGGTCAAGTACTTCGGCCACACGGTTGTTCTTGATGAAGGTACGGTTCGCGTCGAAGCGTTCGATACGCCCGACTTCTCCGGCCTTTCCGCCTCTGCGGGTTATGTCAAGACCGCGGACAAGAGTAGCGTCTCCAATAGCACGACTGCGCCAGTCAAGAACGCCTCGATCATCGGGCTTACCGAGGGTAGCTATTATGTAATGGCCTACATCGACACCAACAATAACGGCAAGCGCGATAATTGGGAAAGTTGGGGATACGCCTGCGTTCGTGATCAGCGCGACGGCATAATCTACACCCCGAAGTCGATCAAGGTCGGGCCGAAGGTCGGAACGCATAATCTGGTAACCGTCTACATCGACGATTGCGACACCGATCAGGATGGTTTGCCCGATGCCTGGGAATGGACGCAGAGCAAAAATCTAAGCACCAAGGGCGCCACCGAGCTCGCGCCACGCACCGCCGGAAGTTATGTTTCGATGAAGAGTTTGGTCGGCGAACTGACGACGAATGAGAACCCGGTCTCGAAGGGCCTTGCTACGCTGATGAGCGTCTCGCTTGGCAACGCCAACTTGCTGGCGGCGATGATGAATCTCGATGTCGGGGAAGGCGAGGATCCGAACGACGCCATTATCAAGGCGACGACCGACGCCAAGATCGCCGAACACTCGCTTTCAATCGCCAACTTCGTGGTAGAGGACGGCAAGGCGAAGTTCAAGGTCGTGGCCGATGTCGAGTCGGCCGCGGCGGATTCGGAACTCGCGGTCTTCTACACCTTCCCAGCGGTGGAGAACCTCACGGTTGAGTACCGGATCTTGAAGTACACTTCGCTCGCCGCAAAGCCGATCGTCGCCAAGGAGGGCACGATTACGCTTGGCAAGACCGAGGCGGTAATCGAAATGCCGCTTGAGGACGAGGACGCGACAGGCGCGATGTATCAAATCAAGGTATCCCAAAAGTAAGAAAAATGAAAAAGCAGATTAGAAAAGTTCTCGTAGTAAATTCGGGATCGAGCTCGCTCAAGTACCAGCTCTTCGATATGAAGAGCGAGACGCGGCTCGCCAAGGGTCTCGTCGAACGCATCGGTGCGGGTGGGCCCAAGAATCACGCCGAGGCGCTCAAGAAGGTAGTCGCCGATCTCGGCGATCAAGCCAAGGGTATTGATGCAATTGGTCATCGCATCCTTCATGGCGGCGAGGTATTTACCAAGTCGGCGCTTATGAACAAGGCGAATATGGCGAAAGCCAAGAAGCTCGTGAAGTTCGGCCCTCTGCACATGCCAGCTAATTTGGGCGGAGTGGAAGCATGCGAGAAGATCTTCAAGGGCGTTCCCAACGTCGGCGTCTTCGATACCGCCTTCCACATCGCGACGATGCCCGATTGCGCCGGAATGTACGCAATCGATCCCAAGTACTACAAGAAGTACGGAATCCGCAAATATGGTTTCCACGGAACAAGTCATCGTTTCATTACGCAGGCGGCAGCGAAGTTTCTCAAAAAGCCCGTTGCAAAAGTGAATTTGGTCACTTGCCATCTCGGCAACGGATCCTCGCTCGCGGCAATTAAGAACGGTGGAGTTGTGGATACGACGATGGGTTTGACGCCACTTGCGGGTCTTGTGATGGGAACGCGGTGCGGTGACATCGATGCGGCGGCAGTTTTGTCCATTATGGCGAGTGAAAAGCTTTCGCCCGCAGAGATGGACACCATCCTAAACAAGCAGTCGGGTCTTCAAGCGGTCGGTGGAGTGAAGGGCGGTGATTGTCGCGATCTTTGCACGAAGGCAGCGAAAGGTGACAAGCAGGCCGAGCTTGCGCTCGAAATGCTTGCTTATCGGGTTGCTCTTTATATCGGCGCTTACAATACGATTATTGGGGGAGCGGATGCAATCATCATGACAGGTGGAATCGGTGAAAACTCCGATGAGGCACGCTCGCGGATTGTCAATCGTCTTGGGGCGCTCGGCATCAAGCTCGACAAGAGCGCCAACAAGGTGCGTGGCGAAGTGAAAGTCATTTCAGCTAAAGGTTCAAAAATCCCAGTCATCGTGCTTCCGACCAATGAGGAGCTAATGATTGCACGGGATACGGTGGAGGTGTTGACGAAATGAACGCAATTAAAGATATCATTGAGCGGGCGTCGAAACTAAACGGGACGGTAGTTCTTCCCGAAGGACAAGATCCACGCGTCATTACCGCGGCGTGTACGTGTGTTGATCGCAAGATCGCCACCCCAATCGTTCTTGGTACATCAGCGGAAATTGCGGACGCTGAGGCGAAGGCGGGAGTTAAACTCGCGGATCGCGGAATCAAGGTCATCGATTACACGCTTGGTGATGCGGAGTTGGAAAAGGCATACCTTGAAGCGTGGAATGCCAAGGAGTCCAAAAAGCCAGCGGAGAAGCAAAAGCTCATTGATCTTAAAGGCGCGGAGACGACACTGCGCACCAAGCGGATTTATTTCGGCGGAATGATGGTGAAGACAGGACGAGTAAATGGACTCGTAGCAGGATCGATTGCTTCTACCGGTGATATGCTGCGCGCGGCGTTTCATACGCTTGGCACTCAAAAAGGAGTAAAGACCGCATCAAGTTGTTTTATCATCGATCTTAAGATCCCGACGGCCTCAGGTGACAGTGTGCTGGCATTTGGCGACTGCGGAGTCATTCCCAACCCAACGGCAGAGCAGCTCGTGGATATCGGACTTGCAACGGCGCAAAGCTATAAAGATTTGACGGGCAACGAGCCAAGAGTAGCGTATCTATCTTTCTCCACCAAGGGTAGTGCCGCGGGTGAACTCGTCGAAAAAGTCCAAAAGGCGGTAGAGCTCGCACGGCCAAAGTTTGCCGAGGCGGGGATCAAGATGGATGGTGAAATGCAGTTTGATGCGGCAATTGTTCCCTCGGTTGGCAAGCAAAAGAATCCAAATGGAGAGATTCAGGGCAATGCAAATGTCTTTATCTTTCCAGATTTGCAAGCGGGCAATATCGCATACAAAGTTGCACAACGAATCGGTGGCGCTGATGCGATAGGACCCAACTTGCAGGGACTTGCCAAGGCGATGAATGATTTATCTCGCGGATGCAGTGCCGAGGATATCGTTGCGACCGTGTGCGTAACACTCCTTCAATCAACGACCAAGTAACGTGACTAAAGAAAACCAACTTAAACGTGCACGCGAGGTCTTCGAAGTAGAAATCGAAGGACTCAAGAAAACTCGCGACTCCCTGAGCGAGAGCTTTGTGGAGGCAATTGCGATGATGCAAGTCGCGATTAAGGCGGGCGGGATAGTGGTCGTCACGGGAGTTGGCAAAAATCTTCATGTCGCGGAGAAGATGAGCGCAATCTTTGCATCGACAGGAACGCGTTCAATCGTCTTAAATCCTGTGCAAGCGATGCACGGAGATTTGGGAATGGTTTCTTCGCGGGATATTCTAATTGCCCTTTCCTTTAGTGGCGAGAGCGACGAAGTGATTCGTCTTATCCCAGCGATTCGTCGTCATGGACTTAAAGTAATTTCACTTACGGGCAATAGCAAGTCAACCCTTGCAACTTTAAGTGATATTCATATTGAAATTCCGTGCGGCAAAGAGGCGTGCCCTTTTGGAATGGCGCCCACGAATTCTGTAACTGCGACGCTTGCGATGGGAGATGCGCTCGCGATGGTGATGATTGATGCGCAGGAGTTCAAAATCGAAGAGTATGCGATGAACCATCCAGCGGGCGCAATCGGGCGAGCATTGGTCATGAAGGTCTCGGATATTATGCGCAAAGGCGAACGACTCGCATTGGTTAATCAGAGTGCGACGGTGATGGAGACGGTAATGGCAATGACTGCGGCGAAGGGAGGAGCAGCGGCGATTGTCAATAGTACGGGCGCACTGGAGGGATTTTTCACGGATGGTGATTTTAGACGGGTAATGTCTCAAGGCGGTAGCGACAAGTCGCTTGCATCACCGATTGCGGACTATATGACAAAAAAGCCGGCCTTTGTTTATGAGGATGCATACGCGGCGGAGCTCCTTAAGATTTTTGAGAAGAAGCGAATAGATGATTTACCCGTATGTAACCGCGAGGGTAAAGTAGTTGGAATTGTAGATATTCAAGACCTTCCCAAAATGAAAGTACTTTAACAAAAAGAAAGGAACGAGCACAAATGAACACGAAATTCTTGGCGATGGCGATGGTGATCACGATGGCGGTAGCGGCAGGCGCGGCAACCCGCGGTAGGCAAAAGGCGATGCCAGGCAATGACGAAATGGAGACGACTGGTAAGGCGGCGAAGATTCTCATCGAGCAAGTGCAGCTCGGACAGGGTGCGCTCGCAATGGCACCAAACATCAATGGGCTTAACGAGTACTTTAAAAAGCCGCGGCAGTGGATCGTTCTGAAAACAAAGTATACAACTTTTGGCAAGGACGATGGCTCAAAGTTTTTGGATCAGCTCACTTTTACTTGGCACGTTTTACTGGACTCCAAGCTCGCCAAGGAGAACAAGGGCAATAAAGAAGGACTGGCGCCTTATAGTTATTTCACGACGACGGTCACTTATTTCAACATTCCTGCAGGTCAACACGGCGCATCGGTAGTGCTGCCACCATCGTATTTGGAGCGTTATGGCGAGCCCAGGGCGGTAGGACTTGAGATTACCAACGAAAAGGGAGACACATTGGGAGGAGACAGCTGGAGCGAAATCAAGGGTATAGAGTCAGGGACAAAGTTCTGGGAAGACAATAAAATCATGAATGCCAAGACCGATGACGATACTCCGATGATCGAGCGTCGTCAGGGACTCGTGGATCGCTCCAAGACGATTTGGGGACTTGTTTGCCCGAACGATTACGAGGCAACACTTCAGTAAACTTTTGGAAAACTTGTAATATGGCCAAAACAATTCAAACGCTTAATATAGGAGCTGCGAATGTCACGCTCGCAGAATACGAGCTTGGCGCCAAGGGGGCGGTAAAGCTCCTTAAATATGGTATCGCGGAGCTCGCTTCGCCACTCGACGGAGGCAATGCGGAGACCATTCTCGCGCCAGCGCTTCGTGAAATCATGACTACCAAGGGTATTAAGCCCGGTAAGCTTGCGCTCGCAATTTCGGGACAGATGGTGTTTCCGAAGTTTGCGGCAATTCCAATGGTGGGTGGTAAAGAGAAATTCGAACAACTCGTCAAATACGAAATCGAGCAAGGAATTCCCTTCCCGATTGACGAAATGGTTGCGGATCGGCAAATTCTCGGGGACACGGAGAATGGCGATAAGTCGGTAATGATTGTCGCAGCTAAGGTCGATCAGATTGAGGCCATCACTTCCGCGCTTACTGGACTTGGGTTTAGTCCTGAGTTTGTAGATGTCTCGCCGCTCGCACTCACTAATGTCTTAAAAGCCAATCATCCTGACGAAGAGGAGAATTGCACAATTATCCTTGATATTGGAGCGCGAACAACATCGTTGGTTGTTGTGGAAGGCGATAAACTCTACAATCGCTCAATTCCAATTGCGGGTAATGCGATCACCAAGGAAATCGCCAACGCGCTCGGCTGTTCGCTGGAGGAAGCCGAGGCACTCAAGCGAGAGAAGGGTTATGTCGCATCAGGCGGTGTCATGGAAGACGCGGATCCAACCGTGGATATGATTTCAAAAGCATGTCGAGCGGTGATGACCAGACTCCATGCGGAAATTTCGCGGTCAATTAATTTCTATCGGAGCCAACAACACGGGGGAATGCCAACCAAGTTATATCTCACTGGTGGTAGTGTGCTTTTGGCGCAGATTGATCAGTTCTTTGCGGAGTCGCTCGAGATTGACGTTGAAGCGCTCGACGAAGAGGATGTATTTCTTCCAGCGACCAGGGGACTTGCACTTCATGCAGCGGGAGTAGCACGATTTGCAATTAACCTGCTTCCACCATCAATTGTTGCCGATCGGGCAGAGCGGGCGCGCATCCCATATCTCATTGCTGGCGGGTCGTTAATTGCACTCGCGTTAGTCGTGGTGATGCTTGTTTACAACAAGGAGGCGGAGATCATCGGGGCGCAACGTGACGCAGTATTGATAAAGGCAAATTCACTCGGTGCAGTGGATCGAGAAATTGTCAATGCCAACAAGGAGCTTGAGAGTGTCAAAGCACAAGCCGATGCACTTAGGAGTTTAATGGTGGCGCGTTCAAGTGCAGTGCAGCGGATGAACGCTGTAAGAGAATCGTTACTTCCTGGGATGTGGATTGAGAAGTGGTCGAGCGATGGCAAAATCACGATTCGGTCATGGCGCGATCGGGTCAAGGGCGCAAACGGCAAGACAGTTTCGGAAATCGTGGTTGAGAAACTCAAGGGCAAGGCAGTAGTTGATCCATCCACCATCAAGATTACGGATATGTCAACAATCGGTAAAAACGGCGACTTAGAACAATTTACGGTGGAGGTGAAGTTTAAATGAGCAAGACCAAAAAATTACTTGCGATAGTCAGCGGTGCGCTTGCGCTTGTCGTGATTGTCGCTGCTTATCTTGCGTATAGTGCGTACAGCGGAAAAGTGGTCGCGCTCGAAGGCGATTACGAAGAGGGAACGGAGGGATTAGAAACAAGTCTTACCAAGGTGGAGCAACTTTCGCGCAAAGCTATCTATCCTACAAAGGAGAATGTAAAAGCGCTAAAAGATGAAACTAAAGCATTCATCGAGTGGTTGGGCGATGCCGAGCGGTTAGTTGCCAAGGGTGATCGCAAATTTGAAGCAACCACTCCCGCGGCATTCAAGGAATTTTTAGGGCGAGATGCAAAGCGGATTGACGCCGAGTTTGAGTTTGGTCCTTTCAAGGACTATATCACGGGTGGATCGATGCCAGCAGAAGCGGAGCTTAAAACTTTACAACGACAATGGGACGATATTACAACGATTGCTGACACGATGAAATCATCGGGAGTCGCCAAGTTACTTGCGTTAACAGTAATCAAAGAAGAGGCAAGTAAGGTCGCTACCAACAGCAAGAACAAAAAGCGCTCTACGCGCAATAATGCAAAAGCCGCCGAGACAACCAAGACCCCATCAACCATGAGGTATGAGTTTATGGTATCGGCAAAGCCTGTCGCACTCGTGGCAACACTTAATGCCCTTACTACCGCAGAGCGTTTCATCGTGATCGAAAGTCTCGCGTTTCAGCGTGATCAAGATACACTCGCCAGTGCACTGGCGGGCGAGAAAAAGAGCGAGGTTAGAACTTCTCGTCGCGGACGGCGTCAATCGACGGATAGCGAAACGGAAGCGCCGGCCAAGAATCAGTTAATCACGGATCCTACGACAGATGCGCCGCTGACGGTTAATTTGAAGTTGGCAGTATATGATTTCAAGTCGCTGGAAGAGGAGGCGAAATGAAGAAGCACTACGAATGGATAGTAGTTGGAGTGGGCACGCTCGCACTGATTGGCGCTTTGGCGTTTTGGATGATGTCGGGCGACACGGATGAAAATAGCGCGGTAAGTGCGGTGATGTCACGAATTGAGCGGATGAAGCCCGCCAAAGTTGTTGTTGAGGCAATCGACAAGGCGGACTATTTATCGGCAGTCAAGCTCACCAAAAATCCAGCATCGCTCACAGCGATTGCGGGTGAACAAGAAAATTTCCTCGCCAGCGAGCGGAGAGTCAAGTGCAAAAAGTGTTCACGGTCAATTGTGGGAGATCCCAAGAAATTCCCGAAGTGTCCGTTCTGCGGGGAGGCACAAGAAGCGGCGGAAACAGTGGTCGCGGACGCGGATAATGACGGGATGGCCGATGAATGGGAGAAGCGTTACGGGCTAAATCCCGCCAATGACGACAGCAATCAAGATAAAGACGGCGATGGATTTACCAACCTCGAGGAATACGAGGCCAAGACGGATCCTACCGACAAGAAGTCGCATCCGGATTATCTGGACTCAGTCACCATTCAATTACCACTCAAGGAGACGTATGTTCCATTTGTCTTCCGTAAGGGTCAGCAGATTCCCGCAGGATGGAGATTGGAGTTTTTTGATCCTAATCGACTCAATGGTTTCGGGCGCAAGGGGGTTTCAATGATGGCGACGGTCGGAGAAGAGTTGGGCGATTTGGATAAGACTTATAAGACGGGCTTTTTGATCAAGAACTACGAGCCCAAGACCGCCAAGGTCGCGGTTCCAGGTACAGAGGGGATGACGCGCGATCAAGATGTTTCGGAGGTGACGATCGAGCGCATCAAGGACAAAAAGATCATCAAGCTCGTCGCGCAAGAGCGCACCGCAAAATTGACCCCGATTGACGTTCAAGCGACACTCGTCTACACTCGGGGCGAAAGCAAGACTTTTGAGGTGGTAACTGGTTCGGAGATTGAGCTCAATCAGGAAAAATACCAAGTGGTGGAGATCAAGCCAGTGGGTAATCAAGCCGAAGTAACTTTTAAAAACACAATTTCGGGAAAAAAGCGTACGCTTAAAACCCTTGAATAAGGAAATAAGAAATAGTATAATTTATAACTGAAAATAAGGAGCAGGTGGTCAATATGACTAATATTAGGAAGTTTATCGCCATTGGTGCAGCTTTGTCCGTAGCGATGGCATCGCAAGTTAACTTTGCACAAGAGGATCTCGATGATTTACTCAAAGATCTCGAGGTGGAGTCGGAAACGCCAGAGCCGGCACCAGTAGCCGAGCCAGCACCCGAGCCAGTTGCCGAACCGGAGCCAGTGGTGGTGCCCGAGCCAGTAGTTGAGCCGGCGCCAGTGACAGAACCCGAACCTGCTCCTGCACCTGCGCCAGTCGCTGAGACTGCCGAGCCAACCGAGCTTACGATTAATGCGACTCCAAGTAATGAGCCAGCATCGGACGAGGAAGTAGATGAAGTTTTAAATCTTTTGGATGACCTCGCAACAGATGGCGCACCAGCGGCGGCGACGGCAACAGTTGCCACTAAAACTGCAACTCTGGCTAAGCCAGTAATGGCGACTGGCGATGCGGCGATTGTGGCAGAGCTTGCAGCGACCGAGCGCTTGCGTCGGGGTGCACTTGATGCGCAAGCCAAACGCGAAATTGCTGAAGCACGCGCAGCGATGGAGGAGGAGTCATATACCGAGGCGGTTCGTCACTACGGACTTGCAGCCAAGTTACTCAACGATCGCCCGGCAATGAAAAAGTTGCGCAAGGAGTGCGACCAGGGAATTGCCGAGGGGCTTTATCGCTCGGCATTCCAAGAAGATGAGTATGGGCGACGTGATCGCGCAGTAAAGATCATGGAAAAGGCGTTGGATATGCGTCACCCCAAGGCGCGCGCAGTACTGGAGGCATGGAAAGCGGAGGGAGATCCAGCGGCCGACAAGGTCGATGTGAGTGAACTTAAGCACCAAAAGAACGACAAGGACTACAAGAACGAGCGTGCGCAAATTCGCAATCATCTCAAGCGGGCACGTCAATATCTCTCGCTTCGCAAGATGGAAAAGGCGCTTGAGGAAGCAGAAATTGTACTCGTCAATGATCCTTCAAATCAAGAGGCGATGCGGCTTAAAAAGACGATTGAGCGTAAGCGTCAGACGATTTTGAAGCAGGAGCGTGAGGCAGCTCGCGAGGGGATGATCGCCGATGTAGATGAAGCGTGGCGGCCGATTTATGCGGTCAACGCGGCGCAGCTTCGGGAAGCGGACTCGGAGACGCGCAAGGTCGCATTGGGTGAGGATCCAGAGCGCTCGCAGGAGCAGGAAATCATCCGCCGAATGAAAGATATGCGCTTACCCAATATCTCCTTTAAGCCGCCGGCGACGATTGTGGAAGCGGTGGATTCGTTCCGTCAGATGTCCAAGGATTATGACCGCCCAGATCTCCCACCGGAGAAGCGTGGCTTTAACTTTGTTCTTCGTACGCCACAGCCACTTACGATTACGCAAAGCGAGGAGAGCGAAGGATTTGGTGGCGAGGCAGAGGCACCATCAAATGGTTTGGCGGTGATTACGGCGATTTCGGCAAGTGATATTTCGTTCTATGATGCACTTAAGCTTGTCTGTGATACAGTTGACTACAAGTTTGTGGTTAATGGATCGGTAGTGATGGTAATGGCCAAGGGTGAAGCGAGCTCCGATATGGTCTCCAGACAATATGATGTTCAGGATGTCCTTTCCGAACATGTCGCCTCCGCCGCAGAGGAACTCAACTCGGGCAAGGGTGGTAATCGTTTTGGAGCGAGCAATCGCGCAAGTGCAAAGGATGATGAAGAGCAGCGCGATTGGAAGAATGTATTCACTCAACTTGGCGTTAATTGGCCAGAGGGCTCGTCGATTGTACATATCAAGGCACTCGGTAAACTCTTTGTGCACAATACGTTAGAAAACTTGGCACAGTTCGAAAAGGTATTGGAAGCACTCGACGCGCAACCCAAGATGATTGAGATTGAAACTCGCTTTGTGGAAGTTGCACAAGAGGATCTCAATTCGCTCGGCTTCGAGTGGATACTTAATAATGACGTGGGTATCAACCTTAATCATAGTGTTGCAAGGGCGCTTGGTATTCATGGTGGCACATTTAGTCCGATTTCAGCGACTGCTGGTAGTGGAACGTCATCGGGTTTTGATGTCCCAACTAAGGATACTGGCGGAACTACAACTGGTACGGGTGGATCGTCAGCATCTATCGGATCGTCGGGAACTTCTTGGAATCGTTCACCTGGATCGCGTGAGCGCATTGGGCTTAATGCCTTTGGTGGTGCGAATAGCGATTATGGGACAGGCAATCGTTACCTTTCAACTATGGGCAATCATATTTCGGGTGATGGCAAGTCAACTAATGATCAGTTTATGCGGGTTAACGCGTTTCTTGGTAGCGCAGATCTGTCGATGATTCTCCACATGCTCGCGCAACGGAGTGACACCGACCTCTTGTCGGCACCAAAGATTTTGACAAGTAATGGTCAGCAGGCGGTCATCAAGGTAGTCACGGAATATCTCTATCCAAAAGATTATGATGTCCAGCTTCAGTCGTCAAGCTCGGGCGGTGGATACAACAGTAGTTCGCAGTCGTCAATTCTCGCGATCGTTGAGCCACAGAACTTTGAAATGCGTGAAGTCGGTGTCATTCTTAATGTCACTCCGTCCTACATCCAAAGCGGTAATGTGATTGAGCTTGAGCTCAAACCTGAAGTCATTGACGAGCCAACTTGGAAGAACTACGGTATGCGTATTCCATTCACTGGTAATAGCTCACTCCAAAACTTTGAGGGCATTGGCGGTATCTTTGAAGGTCTTGCGCAGTCAATTAGCGCAATCGGTGATATTCCAGCGAAGACCAAGAATTGGATTATCGAAACCGAAACTTCGGCGGCGGAGAATGCGCTTAGCAATCTCACCAAGTCGCAGGCGGACAACATGACTTATTACGAGGCACCGATGGAGCAGCCGTTCTTCCACGTGCGCTCGATTGATACCAAGGTCTATATTACACCGGGCTCAACGGTGGTTTTGGGTGGCCTTATCACCGAGCAGCGCAAGGCGATGGACGACAAGGTTCCGTTCCTTGGCGACTTGCCATTTATCGGACGGCTTTTCCGCAGCCACTCCGAGCAGACAATCAAGCGCAACTTGCTCATCTTCGTGACCGGACGCCTCATCAAGCCCACGGGTCGTGAATACCGCCCAGGCGATGAAGCTATGGCAGAAGAGGCCGAGGTCAAGGCAGCGCCTGTGGCTGAATAAGATTAAATGAAAAAAATCTGTCTTACGGGAGGGATTGCCTGTGGCAAATCCCTCCTTTGTAAATATCTGAATGAGCTTGGCGTTCATACTCTTGATGCGGATGATATTGCGCATGAACTCATTAGTGAAGAAGAACGTGAACGGCTAAGAAAGACGGTCTTTAAAGATCCAGCGGCACGTAAAGCGTTGGAGACGAGATTGCATCCGCTCATCAAGGCACGATTAAATGCAGAGCCGAATAAGGTTCATGTGATTCCTTTACTTTTTGAGGTCGATTGGGAGAAAGAATATGATATAATATGCGCTGTCGTCTCCAATCGAGAAAACCAAATTGAGCGGATGATGGCAAATCGCGGATATAGCCGCGAAGATGCCGAAGTGCGGCTTAGGGCGCAACTGCCGAATGCCGATAAGGCACGCAAATCCCAATACGTAATCAACAACAATGGCTCAGTAGACGAGCTACGCAAAGAAGCGAAGAAATTAGTATCATGGCTGAAGAGTTCGATGTGTTTGCCGATTCAATGAAAAAGAAATTTGTGCCACGGCGCAAAGCGTTTAATAAGCGCCCGCCGTCCACACCCTCGGGAGTAGAGTCAGTAAACCCACTTTTAAACGCACCGCTTCCCACCGAGCGTCCCGCAGTAGCGACGACAACGGAGGAGGTGAATCCACGGCGTAATCCAGAGTTGGAGGAATATCGGCTTGCGGATATTCAAACGTGGCCGGCACCACTCATTGTGGAGAGGATGATGCCGGGAGCGGACCCAGAGGAGCTTGGAAGCTATCGGAAACACGAGCTTATCTTTGCGGCGATTCGCTCCTATCTCGCGCGTGGTGGGTCGGTCATTGCGTCGGGATGTTTGGAGATTGTGCGCGAAGGCCACGGATTTTTGCGCTCGGCGAAGAATAACTTCCTTGCGTGCCCAGAGGACGTGTTTGTCACACTGCAACAAATTCGTCGACATGCTTTAAGGACGGGTGATATCATCGAAGGGCCGATTCGGGATCCGCGTGATCGCGACCGCTACTTTTGTCTTGGCAACGTCAATCTTGTAAATGGCAAAGAGCCGTCGGTGGCAGCGCGTGTGGTGCATTTCGAGAACTTGACGGCGACTTTTCCAACGCGGCGTATTATCCTTGAGACGGAGGCAAAAGAGTATTCAACGCGAGTCATTGATTTATTTACACCGATTGGATTTGGTCAGCGGGGACTTATCATCGCTCCACCACGGGTAGGTAAGACCATCCTTTTGCAAAAGATGGCGAATGCCATTACCGCCAATCATCCCGAGGCGATGCTCATCATTCTGTTGATTGACGAGCGACCAGAGGAGGTAACGGACATGCAGCGCAACACCAAGGCGATGGTGCTTTCCTCGACCTTTGATGAAGAGCCACAACATCATGTCAATGTAGCGGAGATGGTGATTGAGATGTCCAAGCGCCAAGTCGAGAACGGGCGCGATGTGGTCATCCTCCTGGACTCGATTACGCGTATGGCGCGAGCCTATAATACGGTACAACCACATTCGGGCAAGATACTTACGGGCGGCGTGGATGCGCTGGCGATGCATCGGCCGAAGCGCTTCTTTGGCGCAGCGCGCAACATCGAGGGAGGAGGGTCGCTTACTATCATTGCGACAGGACTCGTCGACACTGGTAGCCGTATGGACGAAGTTATCTTTGAGGAGTTCAAGGGTACGGGCAATATGGAAATCGTCCTCGACCGTGCGCTTGCGGATAAGCGAATCTTTCCGGCGATTGATATTGATAAGTCGGGTACGCGCAAAGAGGATCTCCTACTCGACCCAATGGAGCTCGAAAAAACATGGGGACTTAGGAGAATTTTGTCTGCGGCAGGCTCGGAGAGTTCGATGCGCAGTGTTCTTAATTCACTAAAGAAAACCAAATCCAATCCTGAGTTTCTTTTGGCACTTGATCTTAAGAATTTGCAGTGAATGATATTGTCATCAAAAACGCCCGAGTTCACAACCTCAAGGGCATTGATGTAACGATCCCCCGCAATTCGCTTACGGTGGTTACTGGGCTATCGGGAAGCGGCAAGTCGTCACTTGCGTTTGATACTTTGTATGCGGAAGGGCAACGGCGCTATGTGGAGTCGCTTTCGGCGTACGCACGGCAATTTTTGGATCGATTGGCAAAACCCGAAGTGGAGCGCATTGAAGGGCTTTCGCCGGCAATCTCCATTGAGCAACATACAACGAGTGGCAATCCACGCTCCATCGTAGCGACAGTCACTGAAATTCACGATTATTTGCGTGTCCTTTATGGGTCGGTAGCGACGGCGCATTGCCCAAAGTGCGGTCGCGCGGTGGTTAGACAATCGGCCGAAGAGATAGTTGATGCGCTTATTAAAAAACCAGGTAAGCTCATCCTTTATGCGCCAGTAGTGAAGGGCAAGAAAGGTCGCCACGAAGAGGTGTTTGCGAGCTTAAAGCGCAATGGATTTGCGCGCGTTAGAGTGGATGGAGAGATTTATTTACTTGAGGAAGTGCCTGAGCTTGACAAGAAAAAGGCGCACAATATCGAAGTGGTAGTCGATAGACTGGTTATGCCAGCAGAGCGGACACGACTTGTGGATTCAGTCGAGACAGCGCTTAAAGTGGGCTCAGGGACGCTTTATGCTAATGATGAAGTCCACTCGGAGCTAAATGCATGTCCACACTGCGAGATTTCGTTTGGGGAGCTAAAGGCGCGTTCGTTTTCCTTTAACTCGCCATTTGGTGCGTGTGAGCGGTGTGGTGGATTGGGGCAGCTTTATTACTTTGACGAGGATTTAATTGTTCCAGATAAGACATTGCCTTTAAGAGAGTGTATTCATCCGTGGAGGCGGGCGGGGCACAATGCGATTATGTACTATAATGCGCTTTTGGAGCAAATTGCGCATCAGTACAAAGTGCGCTTATCAACACCGTACGAAAAATTGTCCGCCACCTTTAGGCATAATTTGATGCATGGCTTTAAGGATGATTTGGTCTTGCCGTGGCGCAACGAAGATCGACCGTTCGAAGGGGTTATTGCGACGTTGGAGAAGCGCTTGGAAGAGGCGGAGGACGACGAGACACGCGAAAAGTGGGGTGCGTATCGAAGTTATCGGACGTGTCCAGAGTGCAAAGGCGCACGCCTTCGTCCAGAGGCGCGTTCAGCCACAGTTGGAGGAAAGACAATTGTCGAAGTGATGGCGATGCCAATAACCGAGGCGCTTGCATTCTTTGAGCCGCTTGAGTTTCGAGGAATGAAGGACATCCTCGGAGAAATCGTTAGACGACTTAAGTTCTTGGTCGATGTGGGACTTGATTATCTCACACTCGATCGTGCGAGTGCGACACTTTCAGGCGGTGAGATGCAACGAATTCGTTTAGCGACGCAAATTGGCTCGGGACTTACAGGAGTACTTTATGTCCTTGACGAGCCCACAATCGGTTTGCATCCGCGTGACAACGAACGACTTATTGGAACCTTAAAAGATTTGCGTAATCGAGGCAACACGGTCGTCATTGTTGAGCATGATGCAGAGATGATGCGTGCAGCGGATTATATCGTTGATTTAGGACCAGGTGCGGGGCGTGAAGGCGGCGAGGTCGTATATCAAGGGGACTTCAAAGGTCTACTTAAATCAAAGTCGCTTACAGCGGATTATTTAGTTGGACGCAAGCGGGTTAGTGAAGAGGCGAAGTGCGATAACTCGCCCAAGAAGTTTCTCGTACTCGCAGGCGCAAGCGAGCACAACCTTAAAAACATCACGGTTAAGATTCCCGTGGGATCCTTTACGGTGGTAACGGGAGTTTCGGGCTCTGGCAAGTCCACGCTAATCGACGAGACCTTGCGCTTGGCACTAAAGCAAAAGCTTTATGGAAGCAAAGAAAAGCCAGGCAAATATCGTAAGCTTACGGGAGTGGAGGCGTTTGATAAAGTCATTGAGATCGATCAATCGCCGATTGGTCGCACGCCGTGCTCCAATCCTGCGACGTATGTTGGATTTTTCTCGGAAATAAGGGAGCTTTTTGCAGCAACGGAAGCCGCCAAAGCGCGCGGATACACGGCGGGACGTTTCTCCTTTAATGTAAAGGGCGGGCGGTGCGAGGTGTGCGGAGGCGATGGCGTACAAAAGCTCGAGATGAGCTTTCTACCTGATGTGTATGTGCCGTGTGAACAATGTAACGGACGGCGTTTTAACTCAGAGACGTTGGAGGTCACCTACGGAGGCAAGAATATTGCCGAGGTGCTGGCAATGACAGTGAGTGAGGCGTATGAGTTTTTTGGGAAAGTACCGTCGCTTGCGCGTAAGTTAAAGACATTGGTGGATGTGGGGCTTGGGTATATTCAACTTGGGCAATCGGCGACGACGCTTTCAGGCGGAGAGGCGCAGCGAATTAAACTTGCAACGGAGTTATCACGGCGTGCGACGGGGCGGACACTGTATCTTCTCGATGAGCCAACGACGGGACTTCACTTTGACGATGTTGCCAAGTTGATGAAGATCTTGCTTAAATTGCGCGACCAAGGCAATACAGTGGTTGTCATTGAGCATAATCTTGATGTCATTAAAAGTGCTGATTGGATTATTGACTTGGGTCCTGGTGGAGGCGAGAAGGGCGGCGAGTTGGTGGCAGAGGGGACGCTTGCGGAAATTCGCGCTTCAGCGCGCTCGATAACTGGTAGATTTTTGGTATAATACCATTACATTAACTTTAAGGAAATACAATTATGGCAAAAGCGACTAAAACAGCAACTACCAAGGCCGATATAAGCGCACTTGACGCGGTAATGTCAACGATTCGCAAAGAGTTTGGCGAGATGGCAATCATGCGAATGGGTGACCAAGAGCTCAAGGATATCCCAGTTATCCCAACAGGCGCATTATCGCTTGATTTGGCGCTTGGAGTGGGTGGACTTCCGCGGGGAAGAATTGTGGAGTGCTACGGCCACGAATCGTCGGGCAAGACGACACTTGCGTTGCACGTGGTAGCCAATGCGCAAAAGGCGGGCGGTATCGCTGCTTTTATCGATGCGGAGCATGCGCTCGATCCGGCGTACGCAAAGAAGATTGGAGTTAATCTTGACGATCTTATTATCTCTCAACCCAATAGCGGCGAAGAGGCACTTACCATTTGCGAGCAGCTCGTGAAGTCGGGGGCGCTGGACGTGGTGGTCGTGGATTCGGTGGCTGCACTTACGCCACAGGCGGAGATTGATGGTGATATGGGCGACTCGCACATGGGACTTCAGGCGCGGCTCATGTCGCAGGCGATGCGCAAGTTGACTGCGACCATTGCACAGACCAAGACGCTACTTATCTTTACCAACCAAGTGCGCGAAAAGATTGGCCTCGTATTCGGCAATCCCGAGACCACGCCTGGCGGCAAGGCGCTCAAGTTTTACTCTTCAGTGCGCTTGCAAGTGAGTCGTATTGCGACGATCAAGAACGCGGCGCAAGTGGTGGTGGGCAATCGCACGAGGGTGAAGGTCGTCAAAAACAAAGTCGCACCGCCTTTTGCGGAAGCGGAGTTTGATATTCTTTATGCTTGCGGCATTTCGTATGAAGGTTCAGTGCTGGATGCGGCTTTGGTCAACAATGTGGTGGAGAAGCGCGGAAGCTGGATTTCGTTTGAGGACAATCAACTTGGTCAAGGTGCGCTTGCGACGACGGAATATTTGAAGGAACATCCAGAAGTCACCGCGCGCATTGTCGAGAAGATCAAGGAAGCCACCCTCAAGAAGTAATGCGCGAAAAGCTCGCCAGTCGAATGGGGTTTGTCCTGCTTTCGGCAGGGTGCGCGATTGGATTGGGGAACGTTTGGCGCTTTCCGTATATTACGGGTGAGTGCGGAGGAGGGTGTTTCCTCCTTGTATACTTCATTTGCCTTGCGCTTTTAGGCGTTCCAGTGATGGCGATGGAGTTTGCAGTTGGGCGAGGAGCCGCTCGCTCGCTCGCTCGCACGCACGAGACACTGACTCCAGAAAAGAAGTTGTGGCGCATTCATGGTGCGTGGGGATTGGTTGGATGCATCCTTATTCTGACTTTTTATACGACAATTACGGGGTGGTTGCTGTCGTATTTTGTTAGAATCGTAATTGACGTCAAACTTACACACGCGGAGTTGCTCGCTCGTCCAATTGAGCAGACGTTGGCAATGTTGGTCGTAACATGTCTTGCAGCGATTGTTTGTTCGTGTGGGCTCAACAAAGGGATTGAGCGCATCACCAAATGGATGATGCTTGCGCTTTTTGTCATCATCGTAATTTTAGCGATACATAGTTTGACCTTGGAGGGGGCAATGGACGGAGTAAAGTTTTTGCTCATTCCCAATTTCTCCAAGATGAGGGAAGTGGGTGTAGGTAATGTGATTGCGCACGCGATGAATCAATCGTTTCTTTCGCTATCTCTCGGGGTCGGTGCAATGTCGATTTTTGGTAGCTATATCGGGCGCGAGCGTTCGCTCCTTGGAGAGTCAATTCTCATTACGTCGCTCGATACGATAGTGGCAATCGTTGCGGGGTTTGTGATTTTACCAGCGTGCTTTGCCTTTGGAGTCAAGCCAGATTCTGGGCCTGGACTTATCTTCACGACGCTACCGAAGATTTTCGAGAACATAGTGTATGGGCGCGTTTGGGGAGCGCTTTTCTTTGCCTTTTTATGCTTTGCGGCGCTCTCGACAGTGATTACAGTTTTTGAGGCAATCATTGCGAGCACACGCGATTATTTTGGTTGGTCGCGCAAAGGGGCGACACGAATTGTAGCGGTAGTGTTGGTAGTGCTCGCCTTGCCAGCGTCGCTCGGCGTTGAAGGAGCGATAAATTGGGAGGTTGCGATCCTTGAGACATTCTTCCTGCCGCTGGGGGCGATCGCATTTGTCGTTTATGCAGCGCATAGCTTTGGCTGGGGATGGAAGAACTTCTTGAACGAGGCAAATGCGGGCAAGGGGCTGAAAATACCTGCTGCATTGAGAGCTTATTGCGCATATATTTTGCCGCTTATCATCCTCGTTGTTTTTGGATTAGGAGTGAAAGGACTTTTTGATTGAAGGCGGTAGTAGTACTTTCGGGTGGACAAGACTCGACGCTTGCGCTCACGCTCGCAATTAAGAAGTATGGTGCGAAAGAGGTATCAACAATTACCTTCGACTACGGGCAGCGCCATGCGGTAGAGGTAAAGTACGCTAAACGAATTGCGCAACACTTCGGGGTCAAGAACAAATGCGTCAAGTTGGACTTTTATTCAAAGCTTACAGATAACGCGCTATTCAATCCAAAGGCAAAGATCACAAAAAAGAAAGGGGCTAAGTGTCCGACGACGGTGGTTGAGGGACGCAATGCGTTTTTCCTCCTTGCAGCTGCGGTATGGGCAAAGACCTTGGGGGCGAGGGCGATTTATACGGGAGTTTCGGAAGCTGACTTTTCGGGTTATCCTGATTGCCGAGAGCAATTCGTGAGAGCAATGGAAAAATCAATCGTACTTGCACTTGACTATCAAGTCAAGATAGTTACCCCGTTCATGCATAAAACGAAGAAAGACGAGTGGGTGTTAGCGAAGCGGTTGGGGATAATGGATTTCATTAAAACTAAAACGGTGACATGTTATAACGGCATTCCCGGCGCGGGATGTGGCAAGTGCCCCGCCTGCAAACTGCGTGCGCGCGGGTTGCAGGATGCGGGAGATAACTTGGTAGCGCGAGACGACTAAGATCACCGAGCTATCGGTTCAACTTGCCCAAGATGACGACCAAAGGTGCGTTCTTTGATGGCAAAAGGTGACGCTCTGAATACTTAAAGGCGGGTATTGGCATAAGTCAACCTGGGTTTTGCATTCGCCACGGCCATGGCGATGGTGTCGCCACGGCCATGGCAACTAAACGCCACGGCCATGGCAACTAAACGCCATGGCCATGTCGATTCAATCGGTATGGCCGTGTCGAGTGCACGCCATGGCCGTGGCGTTGACATTCGTCAGGTTAGATGATAGAATATGCTATATGAACGAACAGGATAATGCGCTTTCATATACGTTGACGCCCAACTTGGGGCGGGCGGCGAATTTGGTTGGGGTTGGGCGGTACTCTGCTCAGATGAAGAGTACGGGCAGCTTTGGTGACGCGGAGCTTCAGGAGGCGTTGGCGACGGCGTCCGGGGCGAAAGTCGAGTTCATCCGTTATTTGGAGGAACTGCGGCGCAGCATCATTGAAAACGCCCTGAAGGATGGCAAGAAGGTGTTCGTCAATGGGATTGCGGTAATGAGCGGCTTGAGAGGGTCGTTTTCGTCTGTGGATGGTCCGTTTGATCCCAAGCGGCACAAACTGGCGGTTACGAGCTACACCTACGGTGATTTCCGTGACTGTCTGAAGGGGACTTGCCCCGAACGCGGTCAAGGGCGGGACGCCGACCTTAAGCCCTACCAACGAGGCGGGGCAGGACGACGAGGTGATTGTCGGCGAGGACGAGCTCACGATTACGGGACGCGACCTCGCGCCCGATGTGTCCGCGGCGGACGAGGGGGTATTCCTCGTATCGCTCAAGACGGGCGAGCGCGTCGCGACGGCGGAGGTGAGCGCGTCGAGCCACGTTGAGGTAGTCTGCCAGTTCGCGGAACTGCCGTCCGCTGGGCACTACCGGCTGGTCGTCGCGACGCGCTGCGGGCTGGGCGGCGATTATCGGGTTGTTGAGGTCGGCCGCGAGGTTGAGGTCAGGCGAGGGAGGAAAGCTTGATGAAAAATAATGAGACGAAGGCGATTAAGGTCAAGTGCTACAAGAATCGGATGAAGACGGCGGACAAGGCGCCGTACCTCATGCGGGTGGTGCCGAACGGCGAAATGAATCTTGACGACATCTTGCGGAAGGCGGCGAAGGAGATTGGTGGCACCGTGGAGTGGGCGCGGTTCATGCACAATGCGATTTGGGAGATCATTCTTGATGAATTGATCAAAGGGCACAAGGTGGAGACTCCGTACGGACTTTTCGAACTGGCAATCAGCGGGACGGTTCCCCGTGCCGATTCACCGATTGATCCGAAGAAGAACAAGGTCTACGTCAAGATTACACCGCCAGCTGCATGGAGGAAGGACTTCGCTAAGCTGACTCCTGTCGTGGTTGGAGGTCCCGAGAGTGAGCTAATGGTTGCCGAGGTCTTCACGGGAGCGTTGGGCGCGAAGGGCTACAATGTCGTCGTGCCCGGGCAGTCTTTTGTCGTGACGGGCGACGGTTTTCTGGAGATTGGTGACCTCTCGGTGACACTCACGGACGCGAAGGGCGTCTCGCATGCTGTGACGGTCGAGGCCCGGAAGAAGACGGCGATAGTCTGTACATTTGCCGGAACTGCGGCGAAGGGCAAGGCCTCGTTGGAGGTCGTCCTTGCGGGCGAGGAGCCCGATACCTACCGATTCACGACCTCTCGCAAGGTGACGGTGCGATAGTAAGAACAAATTTCTGTTGCGATTGTAAGGCCAAAATATGGTATAATACGCTCCGTTTTATTGGAGGGATGGCAGAGTGGTTGAATGCACCGGTCTTGAAAACCGGCGGGCCGCAAGGTCTCGGGGGTTCGAATCCCTCTCCCTCCGCCACAAATTTTCTTGTTTTTTTTTCCTCTCTCTCCGTATTTTCTCTCAAACGGAGAGAGTGTGCGAAATGCCTGATTTCATTGGGTGAAGTGATGTTCGGACAGTTTCATGACATCGTTTCATATCACTGAGTAATAAGAAAAGTGATAAGAAAAGTAACAAGAAAGAGAGGCGGCTTCGCAATTTTGAGGTCGAAAAATGATATAATATACGATGTTTCATTAGGGTAGCTATGCCCTGAAAGTATCTACAAGAAAATTCGGAATGGCAAAGAGATTGAAATCGTTTGGCGACTACAAAGCCGATAGCAACGAGTGGATCACCCTCTCGACGGGTGAATACTACGTGGATATTCTCGTCAGCACTTGCAAGAGGATACCCCGATGAGAAGGAAAGATGGCAAACCTCAGACCCGAGCATTGAGACACAAGGCTGTGTTTCAATGCGGGTTTAAAGACAGTGATAATGCGAAATCAAATCACTTTAATAATGGGGATCGCCCTTATGAAGTGACATCTTTCTTTTCTGGATGTGGAGGACTTGATTTTGGGTTTAGAGGTGGGTTTTCAGTTCTCGGAAAGAGTTATGAACCTCTTCCGTTTAACATCGTCGGTGCTTATGACTTCTTAAAGGATGCGGTTGAGTGCTACAAGTTGAATGTGGATAACCGAATTGATGAGGCTGACTTGACCAAAGTTGATGTAAAGCAATTACAGGGGACTGATGTTTTGATCGGTGGATTCCCCTGTCAGGATTTCTCTTCTTCGGGAACAAAAACCGGGCTTGAAGGGAAGCGAGGAAAACTGTATCGTATTTTGCTGGAATATATGCGGACTCATCGGCCAAGGGTCGTTGTCGGCGAAAATGTGATACATCTTGCAAGAATGAAGGATGGGGAAGTCTTGCAAACAATCGTTTCAGACTTTGAGAGCGTTGGCTATCATTTTGATGTCTGGAGCCTCTATGCTCCCGACTACGGGGTTCCCCAAAGTCGAAAAAGGCTGATTTTCGTCGGTGTACGCAATGACATAGCGGGGTTCCCCGTCAAACCTGTTCCAACACATTTGAATGCGCCTGTTACAATATCGCAGGCATTGAAAGACCTTGAGGGAATCGAAGACGAGTCAGTGACGAATCAAAGTCAGTACTTTGTGGCATCTAAGGCTTCGTCAGGTGGCGGGCAGGGCGATACTGTCAATGATCCGGATAAGGTTGCGCTGTGCATTCGCGCCAATTCAAGGGGAAGAATACAGTTCCATTAAAAGCTCCCTCGTCGGTTGACGGTGCGCGAGTGTGCGAGGGTGCAGACTTTTCCTGACGAATTTGTGTTTCCGTATGCGACGCAGC
>JAZRVL010000048.1:0-2132 GCA_045599105.1 Kiritimatiellia bacterium | reverse complement strand
GCCGGGTTGCCCCATTCGGAGATCTCCGGATCAAAGCCTGTTGACGGCTCCCCGAAGCTTATCGCAGTCTTCCGCGTCCTTCATAGCCTACCGATGCCAAGGCATCCGTCGTGCGCCCGTATACGCTTAGCAAGAAACTTGGGAAATAATCGAATAATCGAATAATCGAATAATCGAAACTTCCACCTCGCTTTAAGACGACCTTGCGGTCGTCGATCTCGTTATACGAGTTGTAATTCTCTTTAATTTCCAACTTCCGATTTTCAAAGAACGAGGTTCGGCCCCAAAGGGCGAACGAGTGCATAGTATATCACTTTTCGCTGGTGCTGCGCAAGGGGGTAAATGAAGAAAATCGAAAATAGTTGTATATTGATCTAAAAGATGCATCAAACTATATTTTTCAGCCACAAAGTCGCCTTCGTCTATGCGCAAAGAGGCACAAAGATTCACTGGTAGGGCGTGACGTCCCGGCGCGCCGCAATCACACTCAAACGCATCTCGCGTTCAAGTGCGATTTACAAATACCAGATCAACCCCCTTCAAACTGGCGGCTCTTCAACCGTTACACCAAGCGTTGGATACTTCTTTCTGAGGCGCGAAACCACGTCCTCGCGCAGTTCCTTCGCAAAATTCAAAAGCTCTTCCGCCTCGGACTTTGAAGCCCCATCAACGTAATCGTATTCAACATGATTCCGCTTGGTCCGGCACGAATCCAAATAGGCCGCATCCGCCTTTCGACTCTCGCCAAGTGTAAATTCAATGGACAGCAGCGTTCGGTAATGCGCAAGATTCTTTTCGGGCATATAGCCCGCATCATACAGCATCATCGTGCACAACTTAAGCGCCGCATTGTAGGCAATCCCGAAGCGCCAGTCGTTCGACAGTTCAGAAGCCGCCGCGTCTGCGATGTCGCGATCTGCTATCGCAAGAAGGTTTGACAGTTCCCGCACATCGGTTTCGTGCGGCTTTAGCCAACCAAACTTAGCCCAATCGCGCAAACTCATTTTCATCACCCTTCAGGAATCTCTTCGGCGAGGACACCACGTTTTTCAGAAAATGATCGCCGGACTTCATTCGCCTGACGAACTCTTCGGGCGTAATGACATACGGATTGATTTCGACATCAATCTTCTTGGCCGCCTCACGAATCCGTCCCGACACGCTCCTCAGCCCTTCATTCCCGATGACAAACAAATCGTAATCGCTATCGGCCCGTTCCGATCCTTTGGCACGCGATCCGTAGATGAACACGATTTGCGCCGGACTATCGGCAAACGCATCCCGCAAAACGACCTCCGCCCCTGCCGTCTTTTCAACCAACTGCTTCAGCACCTCGTACAGCGGAGAATCGACATTCGCCTCATAATCGACGCGGTTCCCGTCCTGACTTTCGCGAAGAAGTCCCAACCGAACCAAGTTCTTCGCCTCACGCATCAAACTCGGCGCACTCAGATGCGAAACCCTCGCCAATTCGCGAATATGAGCGCATTGGCCTCTTCCATCAAAGAGACCCTTCAAAATCGCCGCGCGACCCTTCGATCCAACAATCTGCTCAAGCATATTTTGTTATCCAACAAGCAACGACCGTTGCTTTTTTGAGAACGACAGTATTATGGCATATTTCCCGCTTTAACGCAATACCCCACGCTCTCCCCCTAAAGCGCCCCCTCCTCTCACCGTACCATCACAGTCTCCGCGACAGGCGTTGACAGGTCTACCACCCCAACACGCACGTAGTCAACTGTCAATTTACAACTTTTTTGCAACTGCAAACAAATTGCAATCGTCATCGCCTCTCGCGGACTTCTCAAAAAGCAACCTAGTCGCCCGCAGGGTAATTAGCTAAGCACCGTACCGTCGCGGTCTCCGCGACAGGCGCTGACAGGCCTACCGCCCATCCGCAAAGCCCATACAGCCCTTCTGCAAACCGCATAAAGCCCCGTCCCCAAAACCATACTGTGTCACAATTCCCCTCGTACTGTGTCATAATTCCCCCGATCCTGTGTCATAAATCCCCGCCTACTGTGTCATAAATCCCCCTCCGCCGCCTCTCTTCAACGGCTCTACCGACCCGCTTCAATGCGCATTGAGACCCTATGTGAATGCGCATTGAGGCACCTGTCAATGCGCAT
>JAZRVL010000047.1:0-2404 GCA_045599105.1 Kiritimatiellia bacterium | reverse complement strand
GACTGGAACATGGTATGATCAAGACGCGCCCTATTATTCAAACGTGTTTAGCGTGGTGATTTCCGGCGCGACATTTCGTCCGCTCAAGACGGGAAGATACTCGTTTCAGGTATATGCCGACGATCATGCCACGAATTACATTGGGCGAAGCGGAATGAATTGGCCGTCGACATCGGGGTTTGAAAGCCCGGCGAAG
Organism: Kiritimatiellia bacterium; assembly: GCA_045599105.1. GTDB lineage: Bacteria > Verrucomicrobiota > Kiritimatiellia > RFP12 > UBA1067 > UBA1067. The sequence continues at coordinate 2,208 of JAZRVL010000047.1, read as the reverse complement.
GACGTATTGAAAGTCACGGCGGATTTTAACGGAGCCAATCCCGTAAGCAGCATGGTCTTCATCGCCGGAAGAGATTATCCGGTGACACTTAACGCGAATAGCATTGGCGGTCCAGCTGAATTAACGATTTTAAAGTGGGCGGAATTCGAGCCAATATTGAAGCCGCGCTTGGATGCGGGCTTTTCCGCGCCGGCGGTAATCTTCGAAGATCCCTATCAGAATGTTCCCGGATTGCCGCTAACCGAAAAGCGTTCTACGCAGACTTGTTACAGCTTGCAAATGCTTGGCGGAGGACTGGGCGGAGTTCTTCAGATTGAAACGCCAAACCACGATCGCCTGGAATACATAAGCGGCGACGGAGATTGTCTAAGCCGCTCGTATGTAATCGGACCCGACCAAAGTCTTTCGCTAAATTCAGTGTACGAAGGCAAGTTACCGAGCTCGACAACCAACGACATCGTGGTTGTCGCCAAGTTCACCGAGGATAAAACCGGAATCGTAACCGCTTGCACGAATACGCTGACTTCGGTTAAGGTGGAACTGAGAGTAAGTTGTCCGCCTCCAGATAGTGTTGATGAGAATCGGCATGTGTTTGGCGTTAGTGAGATTGTTCTTTGCCAAGTAATTCCTGAAAATGTTGACAATAGTTGGGATTTTGCGGGTGCGAGTATTGGTTATTTTGGTGATTATTTTGTTTGTCCTTGGGTTGCTGAAGATGGATGTCAAAAGTTTACAGCAAGCATCTCTGTATCAGGAATTGCATTTTCAACTTCATTTAAAGTGTGCGAGCCGAGAGTTTTTGTTAAAGACGTGCGCGCAAGCGAGGATCTCGGTGGTAGTATTCTTGGAATCGGAGAAGCTGGACATTTGCAAATGTTCTTGGACTGTTACGTTGGACCAACTTTTGCTTCCTTTTATGATGTTTACATTGTTGAAGTTCCGGACGAGAGTCAGTCGTGTTCGCATGATGGATATTATAATAATCGCGAAAAAGGAGGCAACTGGTCTCACACAAGTGGTGATGGGGCTGGAATATGGAATCGTGTAAATAATCGTAATGGACATTATGCCACGGATAGGGCTGGTAGAGGGAAAAGATATGAAAAGCCATGGATTGATGGCTATAAGGAGTGGAATATTCCAATGGCATGGGGTGATGGTGAGAATATTAGGGGAAGATTTAGGGAAGATCCGACAACGCAGAAATTTACATTGAGAAAAAACGGATTATTTACAATACGTAAATTTAATCATGAGGCTTCGCGCACTATATGGGGCACCATACGGCTTGACGGCGAAAGACAATAAAGGAGGAGTATGAAAACGATTGTAATGAGATTGGCGGTATTCGCTTTTGCAAGTTTGATAGTTATGCCCAACATTTGTAATGCAAAGACGAATGGGCAGGTTGAGCGAGTGGTGAGATTTACATATTCGGATTATTCGAAGCAGAGCGATGAGAGTCAGGAAAGGCGACGATACGAAGACTCGGTGCGTAGTTTTAATAATTCCTTGCGCGATGAATGGTCTTGCAAAAGATTTCGCGAAAGGGTGATGAAACGATGCGTGGGCGTGAACGATTCGCTTTTGCGCGAAGTGGTTGACTCGGTGGTTGTTCAATGTGACGATTTTGGAGACGCAGCGCCCATCAACTGTTCGCTTAGAATTTTTGCCGACACTGAAGACGTTGCCGAAATAGTGGCTAATGCTTATGTTAGCGAAATAAAAGATGAGGTTGAGAAGACGAATCGTTTTCGAATAGTGAAGTCTTCCTTGAATGAGGATGGGCAGCGAAATCGTTTGGCTTGGGAAGTTGAGACACTTCAGAATAGGTTGAATGAAGTGGCTATGGGCCCCGAACATGATAAGATAGAAGCGCAAATCAAAGACAAGAGAAGCCAGATGATCGTATTGGAGAAAGATGCTGAGCTTTTACGAGCACGATGCAAGCGCAATCGACTGATGGAAGTGAAGTTTGATGATACTTGCGAAAAGTAGAAGCGCAGTGGGGTTTCCCATAGAACCCAAGTAAAGGAATAACATGAAAATTAAAATACTAACTCTCGTGTTAATTTTATCGCTGTCTGTACACGCAGACGAATTGCTTTCGACGGTAGAGCGGCTTTATGACAAAGATGTGCTAAATTCCAATACGGTTTTGGATTTAAATCATTATCGTAAGGTTGTTAGAAAGATAGTGTCAAATCA
>JAZRVL010000046.1:0-47096 GCA_045599105.1 Kiritimatiellia bacterium | reverse complement strand
GTCATCGAGGCAATTACATGCACCATTGCGTTTGGGGTTAAGGACGGTTTCGAGTCGTCTCGTATCGGGAGGAACAGGAACATCTTCGCCAAGATAAAATGGCTTTACATCTCTAATTTGGTCACGAAGCAGGCGGTTACTACGAATTATTTCATCGGCGGCAGTGCGGAAGCGTATAGAGCGCTTATCCATCGCGTTCTTGTTAAACATAAAAATACCTCATTAAATTTCATAAAGTGGTTAATTTAGGCGGGGCTACGCCTTTGCTCGTAATGGCTCTGGTAGGGCCAATGATGATGCAACGGTTTCACCCCATTGGGTGACCCGTTGTTGCCCCTCACCATCACTTTGAATTTACCAGATTCTTACGAGTGAGACCTCAACTGATCGGTGAAGATTATACCATTCTTTCAAAAAGTAGACTTTTTGAAAGAATCTGAAAAACCGCATTGCTTGGAAAGGCATTTAGCGATGCGTTCGCCAAGTTCTTTCTTCTAAAGAAAATATTGTGCTCTCCGCTCATCACGATGAATTATATCATAATTTCATATTGTGTGGCGTAAAATCGCTTTGCGATCCTCGTCAGTCATCAACCGGTTGACGATCCTGTCCTTAATTGTCAACCATGCCGAATCCGGATTGAATGTGACTCCTGGACGCAGCAATGCGGCCATACCATTGCGATAATCTGGGTCGGCAAGTTTTTGCTCGACATTACGACAGTATTCGCGCCAACTTGGAAGCGTCTCATGCAATTCGAGTTTGTAGCGTCGCCAGCACCTTAGAATCGTGTCGGCATCTGGCGCGGCGTGTTGGAAGACATAATCCATGTCGAACAGATCGCGCGTCTTCTTGCGTCCGTATATGGCATTGAACTTCGTTCCCAGCATTTCCTCGAACCGATACGCCGTAACCTTGCATACCCCGGAAAACCACGAACTCTTTACCTCAAATGGAACCTGATCAAGCCCCAGCTCCGTGAAGTGCTCGTTGCAGTTGATCTCAATTTTGATGCGCATGGCAATTGGGGTCTCGTTTTCGGAATTGTATCGTAACTTCAAGATGTGGTTGTAGCGTTTTCCTTTTGCCTGCTGGTCAGGTATGAACGAAAGGACTTGGCGCAGACGATCGATGATTGGCCCCATTGGTTCTTTGCGAATCAATACAAGGTCGATGTCTTCGCTGTAACGTGGCTGTGGCTTGAGATAAAGTTTGTAAAGTGCCGTTCCTCCGCGCCATGCCAAACGTTCGGCAAGGTAAGGATCCGAATAGATGGCCACGACAGCTCGAGACAACAGCAAATCTTGTTCGATGAACTCATCATGAGTCCATGGGAATTGGCTTGACCATTCGAGAATGAATCTACGATCTATCATAGGTCGTCGACCTCCATCTCCGCATTGATCACAAGACGCCAGCGATGATTGCGGCTTATCACAGGCGAATCTTTTGCTTGTGGTTTTAATAACGTCCAGGACGAAGCGAAGTTTGCTCGCCATTGGTTGTATACATCATCCGCCAACTTCTTTTCGCCAAGCACCTCGTCGAAAAGATATCCGAGTCGTTGTATGTCCGATCCCTTGCAGTACGCAAAGAACTCCCGTTGCAATTTTGTGAAGTTCAGTGTTTCCGCCAGTTCCGAAAGGATGGTCGCAACACGAGACAGCCCTCCGCAATGCTGTTCGTATTGCACCAACTCTACCGCAGTTAGTTCAGGTGATGAATAGAAAACGCGTCCGTTCTCATCCTTTCGCTCAATGAGAAAGTTCTGAGGCATTGAATAACGATAGCACCACCGTATTTCGCCATTCGTCCGCGAAGAGACGCGTAGCGATGGATAGCATGTCATCACAAAATCAAGGGTTGATGCCTGATGCGAGGCGCCCCATATCCTTGCTGCAGTCAGTAGCCCAAAGTAATAAGGGCGATTTAGATAGCGCATCAAGTCTGCGATGTAATATGATGGCGGAACAATTCCCCTTGCTTTATATTTGACGGGAACGCTGACATAAAATCGCCGATAGACAGAAGCAATCCTTTGCTCAAGCTTTAATCGCCTGAGGTTGTTTTGGATGACTTGCGCACTGAGATTTGGGAACGCCGATTGAACATCCGACAATGAAAATGTCGAATGCCCGATGGCCTCCTGTTCTGCCAACCACTTGCGAATCGTAGTCATTTTAGGTTTTTAAATAATCATAAATTGGTTATTATCGCCCGTAAAACGCGCACATTGTATCATAGTTGCTATCACATCCGCAAGTGTGAAAACATTCACATAGTATTGTGTAAAATCGCGCGACGAATGGTTGCTTCTGAAATTCCACATTCCTCTGCAGCTTGTGCAATCGACACGATTCCTTGTTGTGCTTGTTTGATGCTAGATAGCATCTTCTCCGTTAACACAATCCTCGGCCTGCCGAACTTCACGCCACGCGCTCGCGCCGCGACAATGCCCTGTCGCTGTCGTTCGCGAATGTTTTGACGTTCGGTTTCGGCAACAAATGACAGCACTTGCAAGACGATATCTCCAACGAATTTTCCAATTAGTCCATGCGTATTGTTGGTTGTATCAAGTAGTGGCATATCAAGAACCTTGATATTTGCGTTTTTTATCTGAACGATATTGCGCCATTCTTCAAGAATTTCGGTGTAATTACGCCCAAGTCGATCAATCGACTGAACAATCAAAACATCATCGCACTTTAGCTTTCGTCGTAATCGTCGCCATGCCGGACGATTGAAGTCCTTTCCGCTTTGTTTGTCGATGAATAAATTGCCTTTTTCGATGCCAGCAAGCCGCATTGCATCCACTTGTCTTGCCTCGTTTTGGTCTATGGACGATACCCGTATGTATCCGTATTTCATAATTGCTCCTTTTTGCCGAAATTCTACTATTTTTGATTCCGCCATATTGTCTACTTTTTGAAAGAATGGGTCAAAACAAGGAGAACAAGAAAAAGTATTTATGACATTGGAAGATGCCATAGATGAAGCAAAGAGAAATGCGCAATGCTTTCCGAGTGGGAAAGATGCGAGTGGTAGAGAATGGATTGAAGTTAACGGGCAGAAGTACCCGAAGGGCTGGTTCATTCACCACGCAGCGAGGATGATGGCGGGCGGTGAGCTCGGCTAAGAGGAGAGCAAAAGCGCAGTAGAGAAGAAGAAAAACTAAACGTAGTTTCGTTCCGATAACTGAAATCTGGAAGTTTCACTGGGACAACGGAGCTGCGACAGAAGAAGTGTTGTCAAAATTTGGGCTAACCTTGCTAAGTAGTCCCAAGGCCTCCAGAGCCTCAGTTATCTGCTTAGCAAGGCGACGCCCGCTAAAGGAGAAAAAAGAAATTGATGAAAGCGGGAGTGAAAAAGGAAATAAGGGTATTGTCACTATTTTCTGGGTGTGGAGGAATGGATCTTGGATTTGAGGGTGGGTTTAATGTAAAAGCTGAATGTGTGAATTCAAAAATACATCCATCTTGGTGTGTTTCTTCTAAAAACGGATGGATAAAATTACCACGTACTATATTTAAAACTGTATTCGCTAATGATATTCGCAGTGATGCAAAAAACGCATGGATTAATTACTTTTCATCTCGTGGTACAACATCGAAAGTTTATACAGTTCGTAGTATTGTTGATCTTGTTAAAGATTTTAAGTCTGGTAAAAAGTGTGTATTTCCAAAAGATATTGACATTGTAACAGGAGGATTTCCGTGCCAAGATTTTTCTGTTGCGGGGAAAAGGTTAGGTTTTGATTCTGTTACTAGTCATAATGGTGGAAAAGCAAAAGAGGGTGCTCCGAGTATAGAGAGTCGTGGACAACTTTATATGTGGATGCGTGATGTTATTTCCATGACAAAACCGAAAATTTTTATTGCGGAGAATGTTAAGGGGCTTGTGAGTCTTGCCGATGCAAAACAAATCATTGAAGAAGATTTTAGATCGATTGGTAATGGAGGATACATTGTTGTTGACGCACGTGTCTTGTGTGCTGCGGATTATGGAGTTCCACAAAGTCGTGAGCGTGTAATATTTATCGGGTTTAAACGGTCGGCATTAACGTCTATGGCAATTGCTGCGTTGTCGTCTAATGTTATTCCTTCTGAATACGACCCTTATCCTTTGATTACGCATAGTAGTAATCCTATAGGTAATCAAAAGCCTTATGTTAAATTAAGGTCGGTATTTAAAGACTTATGTGAACCTAACAAATCGAAAGATCCTTCACATCAAAAGTATTCGCATGCAAAATATATGGGTGTACATTGCCAAGGGCAAAAAGAGATATCACTAGATAGAATTGGCCCTACAATTCGTAGCGAACATCATGGCAACATTGAGTTTAGAAGATTGTCAGCAGCACATGGTGGCGTTCTTAAAGATGAGTTAAGTCAAGGGCGACAAGAGCGTCGATTGTCTATTCGTGAATGTGCGCGAATTCAAACTTTTCCTGATGATTATCAGTTTGTTTTTAAGAACAGTAATGGTGCAGTAAGTTCAACACAAGCATATCAACTTATTGGTAATGCTGTTCCTCCTTTACTTGCATTTAATATTGCGATGAGATTGCAAGAAAGCTGGAAGAAATATTTTAGGTAATATAAATGATTGTTTCAGATAATATTGATGCAAAGGCTTCGTCCTTTTTTTCTGTTTTAAATGGCTCCGTTTCAATATTAAAAAGCAATGCCAGTTTGGATGCGCAGAAATATCTTAAATCTGGCGGAATCAAATTTGAAGAATTAGTGCTTGAAGCATTAAAAGATGCTTCTTCAGGCACGGAATTTGATGGAACCATTCGTCTTGTAAGTGGTCTTAAATTTCCTGATATTGTTTTAGAGGCTGGTGGAGTTGGTGTGGAAGTAAAAAGTACTACGCAAAACCATTGGACTACAATTGGTAATAGTGTTTTAGAGAGTACTCGCATACCAGATATTGAGAAGATATTCTTAATGTTTGGAAAATTGGCAGAACCAATTGACTTTAAAGTGCGCCCGTATGAGGATTGCTTAAAAGAGGTTATCGTGACTCATTATCCAAGATATGAAATTGACATGGAGCTTCCTGCTGGGCAAACCATTTTTGATAAGCTTGGAAAATCGTATGATGAGATTAGAAATCTTAAAGAACCTGTTAAGCCATTGGCTAAATACTATTCTTCACAATTAAAAGCAGGTGAAAGTTTGTGGTGGGCTGGAGAACAAAATATTATTGATCAAGGTTCGCCTATAACTGTTCGTGAACTTTCATCGCTTTCGGATGAGGAGAAAGATGCCATACTCGCAAATAGTTTTGTGTTATTTCCACAATTATTTGGAGGAAGACAAGATAAATTTCATGATGTTTTAATGTGGTTGCTTCGTAAAAGCTTGATATGTGGAAATATCCGAGACTTTTATACTGCTGGTGGTACATGGAATTATAATGATGGCAGTCGCATATTTGGACCTTTGCCACAAATTACAAAGCGTTTGTATAAGTGTCGTGATAAAGTTTTTAAAATACTATTGTCAATTGATTTAAATGAATTGCAATATGCTTGGAAAACGAAAGTTTTGCCAAGTGATGATAGATTTTCACTATGGTATTCATTGCTATCTGATAATGGGTGTAATGAAAAGTGTTTAATGGTAATTAAAAATATGTTCTTAAGGTGATCTAGGATCATTCGGGGACATGTCCCAAAGGCCGATGCGCAGGTATATGAATAGAGTTGTGAGAAAAATGCCAGCGGAAAAGGCAACTGTTTCCAAAACGGAAACAGTTAAAAGAGTTGGGAAAAGATGCCGAGACAGTTTTTATCACTCTTATGAATAACAAGCGACAACTTACGTTTGTGATATTTCTTATCCATGCGCTTGCAGGTGCGTGGAGTTGTGAGAAAATGTGTCGGACCGTTTTTATCACAATATTGTTGCTGACGCTTTCACTTTCGGCGGTTGCCGGCGAGCTTGTCGGGAAGGTGACGAAGGTTAGCGACGGAGATACGATTTGGATAGTGACGGATAGCGGGCGCGAGAAGGTGAGGTTGGATAGGATTGATGCGCCGGAGAAGGATCAGCCGTTTGGGAAGGAAGCGAGTGAGATGCTTGCGAAAATGATTAAAGATAAGCGGGTTAAGGTTGAGTTTCAAAAGCGTGACCAATATGGACGAATACTGGGGATTGTCTTCGATGGGCCGAATGATATTAATCTCACTATGGTGCGCGAGGGAGGGGCGTGGCACTATCGCTATTTTGATAAAACGAAAGCATACGAAAATGCTGAAGTTGAAGCGCGAAAGGCAAAGCGTGGACTTTGGGCTTTACCGAATCCAGTAAATCCTTACGATTGGCGAAGTAGGAAAGGTTGGGGTTTCCGTAGGGATAATTCTGAGACAAAGCGGGGACACACTCCAAAAAGTCAATAAAATCAGGCCTTTGGCGAAAATAGTAGATGGAAGGGTGAGATAAAAAGTGTCTCAAAAATAGAGACTGGAGGTCTGACCTATTGTCTCGAATTTTGAGACAAGAAGTAGGAAAGGCAATCTTTACGAAGAAGGATTTTTACCACAACGACCGAAAATGTGGTATAATTTGGACAATGAAAAGCAAACATCAACTTTTGTTCGTCGCATTTCTTATCCATACGCTCACAGCAGCTGGGCTTACTCTTGAAGACAAACTGGGGGGGGGGGGGGGAGCTTTATGCCGTTGAGCAAGCAGGAAATCTCGAGGATGGTAAGCTTTTTGAATTTGACAATAGCGGTTACGATTATACGGTTACTGGGCTTGACGTGACTACGCCACCGATTACGATTGCCTGCTCACTTAAGACGGAGGATCCATATACGGAAAGCAAAGAGATTTGGGCCGAAACCTTATCGATTAGTATGAATAAAATACGAATTGGCATTGAAACGGGCGATTCGGCGACGGAGATGAGGTTTTTCTATGATTCTAATGGAACAAAATCGTATCCGTGCGGAAAATTTAATGTTCCATTTGCGAATAAGCAGACACATACCTACATTATCACCTATGATAATACGGATAAGGTTTGGAAGCTTTATGTTGATGGCGTGGAGAGAGGGTCTTCGGTGGGAAAATCGTCGGCGTTTCTTTACAATGGTTACAATTACACCCATGCAGTAGGCGAAAATGCCACGATTGACAATTGGCGGCTTTATTCACGCGTTTTGGATACATCGGAGATTAAGGCCTATACGGAGGAGTTTCCGCCGACACCTTCATTTCGTTTAGCACCACGGATTATCGTTAAGTGAAAATATGATATAATATACGAATATTATTTATTCGTAGGAGAAAGTATCGATGAAAACGAGTACAAAAAATCTTGATAAGTGTCGGGTGCAGCTGACAGTTAAGCTGACGACAGATGAAGTTACGGATGTAGTTAAGTCCGTTGAAAAGACTTTTATGCGTGAGGCTGAGCTACCTGGCTTTCGCAAGGGCAAGGTGCCGCTGGAAGTTATTCGTAAGCAATTTGCTGATGGTCTTAAGCGCGAGACTGAGCATGGGCTTTTGCGCAAGTACTACCCTGAGGCGGTCAAGGCCGAAAGCATTGATGAAGTCGCCTTAGCGGATGTGCAGGATTTGATTTGTGAAGGTGAAGGAAAAGGTGGGTTTACTGCTATTGTTGAGGTGAAGCCCAAATTTAAATTACCGACTTACAAGGGACTTAAGCTTGAGTCCAAGGATGTGACGATTAAGGACGCTACGGTTAATGAGCAGATGATGCGTCTTCGCGCGGCTTACGCGACATACGAGGATGCGAAAGCGGGCGAAGAGGTCGCAGACGGCGACTTTGTTCAGATTGATTACTCGGGCATGATTGGCAAGAAGTCGATTCTCGAAATCAATCCTGAGGCCAAGATTGTTGGCGAGGGCAAGGGCTTTTGGACGCAAGTTGAAGAGGGGCGCTTTTTGCCTGAAATCCTCGATGCAGTCAAGGGCATGAAGATTGGCGAGACCAAAGATGGCATTAAGGCGAAGTTTGATAAATCGTCCGCTCCTGAAGGGCTTAAGGGCGAGAAGGCCGTTTATACCATCACGCTCAAGGCATTTCGTCGTCGCATCCTGCCCACTGACGCAGAGTTTGTGGAGAAGGCCAAAGCCGAGTCTTTGGACAAGCTCACGGCGACCGTTCGCGAGAATATGGAGAAAAGCGCCATTGCCGAGGAAGCCCGTCGGCGTGAGAATGAGGCGCTGGAGCTCTTGCTTAAGAAGTGTGACTTTGATGTCCCATCCTCACAAGTTCGTCGGGCGATGGACGGCTACTTGCAAGAGCTCGCCGAGCGTGCGCAGTATTCGGGGCTTAATGCAGAGTACTTCGAAAAGAATCGTGACCAGATCATGAAGGACGCCGAAGCGGTTGCGACCAAGCAAGTGCGGCTTTGGTATATTTTGGATGCGATTGCGAAGGTGGAAGGGATTAGCGAAGGTGAGAGGCCAGAGGTTGAGGGAGAAGGAATTGGGAAGAAGGTAGTTGAGTTTATTTTAGCTAATGCAAAGAAGTAAAATTATGAAATCCTACATGATTCCTTATGTCGTCGAGCAAAACGCCAAGGGCGAACGCACGTACGATATTTATTCACGGCTTCTTTTAGATCGTATTGTCTTTATCTCGGGTGAGGTGACGGACGAAATGGCCAATGCTGTTTGTGCGCAGCTACTCTTTTTGCAGTCGCAGGACGCCAAAAAGGGCATTTCCGTTTATATTAACTCGCCTGGCGGGAGTGTGACGGCGGGATTGGCGATTTACGATACGATGCAGTTTGTCAAATGTCCCATCTCGACCTACTGTATTGGCCAGGCCGCCTCGATGGGAGCGGTGCTACTCACTGCGGGCACGAATGGCAAGCGCTTTGCGCTACCTAATTCGCGCATTATGATTCACCAGCCGTGGGGTGGCGCTGAAGGCAAGGCGAGCGATATTGAAATTACCGCCAAAGAAATCCTTCGGCTCAAAGAGATTTTGAACGGCATTCTTGCCAAGCACTCTGGCAAGAAGCTCGCCGACGTCGTCAAAGACACGGATCGCGACCACTTCATGAGCGCCGAAGAGGCGAAAAAGTGGGGACTCATTGATGAGGTAATTGGCGAATGACCGCTCCGACGCCCAAAGCGATTAAAGAGTTTTTGGATCAGTATGTAATTGGTCATGACGAGACCAAAAAGGTCCTTGCGGTTGCTGTACATAATCACTATCGGAGGATTGAGTCGAGGTTGGGGTTGGAGGGAGAAGGTGAGAGGTTGAGGGAGAAGGTTGAGGATGAAGTGGAGATTGAAAAATCCAACATTCTTCTCATCGGTCCTACGGGTACAGGCAAGACGTTGCTCGCCAAGACTCTCGCCAAGATGATGGGCGTACCCTTTGCGATTGGCGATGCGACGGTGCTTACGCAGGCGGGCTATGTCGGCGAGGATGTCGAAAACCTCGTTCGCTACTTACTACAAAACGCCAATGGCAATGTTAAGCTCGCCGAGCATGGCATCATTTATGTGGATGAGATTGACAAGATCGCTTCCAAGACGGAGAATGTCTCAATCACTCGTGATGTCGGTGGCGAAGGTGTGCAGCAGACACTTCTAAAGCTCATTGAAGGGACGATTTGCCGGGTACCCCCGCAAGGCGGACGCAAGCATCCCGATCAGGCCTATATTGAAGTTGATACCTCGAACATTCTTTTTATTTGTGGCGGTGCGTTTGTAGGACTCGATAAGATTGTCGCCGAGCGCAAAGGTCGTGGAGTCATCGGCTTTGGCACCCCCACCACCTCAACTTCAACCTCCACCTCAACCTCTTCCCCCACCTCCGACATTCGCCCTGAAGACCTCGTCAAGTATGGACTGATACCAGAGTTCACGGGACGGCTACCGATTATTACTTCGCTCAAAGATTTAAGCGAAGACGATTTAGTGCGCATTTTAACCGAGCCCAAGAATTCATTGGTCAAGCAGTACAAGAAGTTGCTATCAATGGATGGGGTAGAGTTGGTCTTTGAGCCGAAGGCGCTGAGGGAGCTGGCGAAAGCGGCGCTGGAGCGCAAGACGGGCGCACGAGGGCTGAGGGCGGAAATGGAAAAATTGATGTTGGATGTGATGTATGAAGCACCCAGCTCCAAGATTAGGAAAGTCGTCATCACGCCCAAGATGATTAAAGAGCGCTTATGCAGCTAACATTATTAAAAGCCAAATTGCATCGAATCAAAATCACCGAAGCGTGTCTTGATTATGAGGGCTCGCTTACGCTTGATCCAGACGATATGGAGGCGGTTGGAATCCTTCCATACGAGAAAATCCTTTGCGCGGATGTTGAAAACGGCAATCGCTTTGAGACGTATGCGATAGCTGGCAAGCGGGGAAGTCACGTTTGTTGTCTTAACGGGGCGGCAGCGCACCAAGGCAAAGTCGGCGATCTTTTGATTGTGATGGCATTCGCGACGATGAGTGAAGCGGAAGCTAAGGGCTTTCAACCCAAAGTCAAATACTTCAACTCAAAAACAATTTGAAGCGATTACTATTAGTACTACTAATTTTAATTGCCACCCCACTTTGGGCGGCTAAGCCCAAAGCAGTAGTTGTATTTTTGACGGATGATTTGGGCTATGGAGACACTTCCGCATACGGTCAAGATAAAGTCCCTACTCCGAATTTGGAACGGCTTTGCCAAATGGGGTGCCAATTTATGGACGCGCACTCGGCAACTCCCGTTTGTACGCCTTCGCGCTATTCGCTACTAACAGGCAATTATCCATTTCGGCTCCCCAATAATCGGATATTGGATGGAGATGCAGCGCTTATTTTGCCGACGGCAGGCGAGGGCAAGGCGTGGACACTACCAGTTTTAATGAAACAGGCCGGCTACAAGACCGCCGCCATTGGCAAGTGGCATTTGGGGATGGGAGATGGCACTAAGCCAATTGATTGGAATAAAGAAATCAAGCCCTCGCCAAGAGAAGTTGGCTTTGACAAGTCATTTGTGATGGCAGCCACCGCCGATCGAGTACCGTGCGTGTATATTGAGGACGGGCGAGTAGTTGATTTAGATCCTAATGATCCCATTGAAATCGCCTACGACCGAGTTGAGCGCAAGTGGCCCGACGAGATAACTGCTCGCACCAATCCCGAGCTATTAAAAGCGTGGGGACGCCCGTCAGATCATCAGCACGACAAGACCATTATAGATGGGATTTCACGAATTGGTCACATGCGAGGCGGCAAAAAGGCGAGTTGGCAAGATCAAGATCTCGCCAATCGAATTACCAGCGAAGCGGAGAAGTTCATTAAGAACGCCAAAGGCGAGCCAATTTTCCTTTACTTTGCAACGAACGATATTCATGTCCCTCGTGATCCAGCGATGAAGTTTCGAGGCAAGAGTAAGTTGGGGATAAGAGGAGATGCGACAGTGCAGATGGACGATTCGCTGGGGCGCATTCGTCAAGCGCTCGCTGAAGCGGGGTATGACGATACGCTATTTATCTTTACGAGCGACAATGGACCGTTTATTTCCGACGGCTATGAGGATGGAGCGCGCGAGGCGTGGCAAGGAATCAATCCTGCGGGGCCGTGGCGGGGCGGGAAGTACGAGATCTACGAGGGCGGCACAAGAGTCCCCATGGTAGTTGCGTGGCCAAATCACGTAGCGGCAGGGACTAAGAGTAATGCGCTTATTGCGCACACCGACTTTGCGCGCTCGCTCGCCAAAATCGTGGGAGTAGACGTGCCTAAGGGTTCGTTTGGCGATAGCGAAGAACTTTCGCAGGCGCTTTTGGGCAAGAGCGAAAAGGGTCGCACATATCTGCTTGAAATTTCAGGTTGGGGACCGTCGGGCTTTCGGATGGGCGAGTGGAAACTAATTGCATCTAAGACGCCAGAGTTGTATAATTTGGCTTGCGATCCAGCAGAGCGAAACAATTTGGCGGATAAAGAGACAGAGCGCCTCGCCGAGCTGACCAAAGAATTTAACCGTATCCTAAACTCCAAGTAAAGTAAAGGAAACACTATGAAAATCCAAAAACTCCAAGGTCTCATCGCAGCTGCGCATACCGCATTTAATAGCGACGGCTCAGTTAATCTCGCAGTTATCAAAGATCAAGCGAAGATGCTCATTCGCCAAAAGGTTACGGGCGTTTACATTTCGGGAACGACGGGCGAGGGCATTTGCTGCTCGATTGCCGAGCGCAAGGCGGTGATGGACGAGTGGGCGAAGTGGGGTAAGGGTAAGCTCTTTTTGATTGTCCATATTGGCGCACTCGCGCTACCCGATGTGCAGGAGCTGGGCGCGTATGCGGTCAAGGCCAAGATGGACGCGACCTCCATCGTGCCGCCAAACTTCTTCAAGCCAGGGTCAGTGGAGATGCTCATTGCGTATCTCAAAGAGGCGCTTAAGACTTCGCAGGAGTTGCCATTTTACTATTATCATACGGGAATGTCGGGTGTTAACTTTGATATGCAAAGCTTCCTCGAAAAAGCCGACGGCAAGATCAAGAACTTGGCCGGCATTAAGTTTAACTATCCTGATCTTTATATGTATCAGCGCTGCCTTAGGGCTTTGGGCGGCAAGTACGATATCACTTGGGGTATTGACGAGTGGTTCGCAGGTGCAGTCGCGCTGGGGGCTAAGTCGGCGATTGGCTCTACTTACAACTACGCAGCTGGCATTTATTACAAGATTTGGTCGGCGGTCAAGAAGGGCGATCTTAAGGCGGCCGAGGCGGGGATGAAGAAAGTTTGCGATATCGTGGATATCCTCGTACAGTATGGGGGAGTGGCTGGTGGCAAGGTGATGTGCAAGATGTGGGGCGTGGATCTCGGCGATGTGCGGCTTCCCAATAAGACCATCGACGAGAAGGGCAAGGCCGATATTATAAAGCGCATTAAGAAAATCGGCTACCGCTAATTTAGTTTTAGGTAAGATAGGAGAAAAATGAAATCCGCTTATTGGCAAAAGTGGGCGAAAGTTTATCGCCAAGAATTTCTCACTAATATTATGCCGTTTTGGATGAAGCATGGGTGGGATCGCAAGCATGGCGGCGTTTATACGTGCCTTGATCGCGACGGCTCAATCATGGATACGACCAAGTCGGTGTGGTTTCAGGGACGCTTTGGGTGGCTGGCGGCGTATGCGTATAATCACGTTAGGCAAAATCCTGAGTGGCTCAAGGCCTCCAAGAGTTGCTGCGAGTTTTTGGAGAAGCATTGCTTCGATAAAGATGGGCGAGCGTACTTTGAGGTGACGGCCGAGGGCGTGGGACTAAGACGTCGGCGCTATCTTTTTTCGGAATGCTTTGCGGCGATTGCGTACGCGGAGTATTCGCTGGCGAGTGGCGATAAGGCGTGGGCCAAGAAAGCGCTCGCACTATTTAAGCAGATTCGTTCGTGGGCGAAAGCATCAGCCGTACTAAGTAAGCTCGATCATATTGAGCGTGAAGTGATGGCGGATGGCAAAGTCTCCATTCAGGAAGCGCGAATGCTTTTGGAGATTTTTGAGCCACTTGCGAAGTTAAATGGTGGCGCGTTTAAGACTATGGCCAAGACTTTGAAAGATGCAATGACGGATGGACGAATTACGTGCAAAGAATCGACGGAGATCGGAAAACTCCTTAATGAAATCGTTGAGCGATTTGTGCCGGCCAAGTATGAAAGCGCCCTTAAAACGCAAGGCCATTCGCTGACGATGATTTTAATTAATGTTGCAAATGTCCTAAAGCAAATATCCGACGATCCTGTTTTGGACGAGCAAATTACCGAATCGATTGAGCTACTAAAAAAATACTTCATTCATCCTGAGTTTAAGGCGCTTTTGGAGACGGTAGGGCCAAATGGCGAGTTCATTGATACCTTGGCAGGGCGCACCATCAATCCTGGGCATTCAATTGAGACGTCGTGGTTTTTGATGGATGTAGCGGTCGAGCGCAAGGACAAGGAGCTACTAAAGACGGCGCTCACGATCCTTGAGTGGTCGTGGAATTGGGGCTGGGACAAGAAGTATGGCGGGATTATTTCCTTCAAGGATTGTCGCAACTTGCCACCCCAATGCTACGAGCAGGATATGAAGTTTTGGTGGCCGCAGTGTGAGACGATCATCGCGTGCGCCTATGCGTATAAACTCACGCTCGACAAGAAGTGGGAGACTCGGCACAAGCTCGCAAACGAGTGGGCGTTTAAGCACCTTAAGGACAAGAAGTTCCCTGAATGGTACGGCTATCTCCATCGTGATGGAACAGTAGCGCAACCAGCGAAGGGCAATATCTTTAAAGGACCATTTCATATCCCGCGTATGCTGATTAAAGCGAGCGAACTAATGAAAGGGATGTGAGGTGCACGCTGACCTTGCTGATGTCATTGCCGATACTGCGCAAAACTCCATTGAAGCTGGGGCGAAGCGAGTAGAGCTAAGCTTGGTCGAGGACGGTGATACGATTGCGGTCGTTGTCAAAGACGACGGCAAAGGGATGGATGAAGCGACGCTCAAAAAAGCGTTCAATCCTTTCTTTACCGAAGAAGGCAAGCACGATAAGCGCAAGGTCGGTTTGGGGCTGCCCATCCTCAAGCAGATTTGCGAAGCGTGCGAGGGCACGGTCGATTTGCGCTCGACACTCGGCAAGGGTACGATCCTTAAGTATACGCTTTTAGCCAAGCACATTGACTTGCCGCCGATGGGCGATTTGGTAAAAGCGCTGCTTGCGCTGTTTAACTACCCTGGCGAGTTTGAGCTCGTCTTTTCGCATAAGTACAAAAATAGCGAGTATACGATCGCCAAAAGCGAGCTTGTGGAGGCAGTTGGGGGACTTGAGAGCGTGGAAGCGCTCGCACTGGCGAGAGAGTTTTTGCAAAGTCAAGAGGAGTCGTTAAGATGAATCGGATAGAGACAATCGCCAGAGGCGTGTGCGTTAAAAAAGGCAAGGTACTTTTGTGCGCACCTAAAGGCGGAGCATACAGTTATTTGCCAGGCGGTCATATCGAGTTTGGTGAGACGGGGCGAGAGGCGCTGGATCGGGAGATGAAAGAGGAGACAGGTCTTAAGGCCAAATCGGGCAAGCTCGTAGGAGTAGTAGAGAGCGTCTTCACACAAAAGGGACGCAAGCATGCGGAGATAAGTCTTGTCTATCATCTCACACTAAAGACGACTACGGTAAAGAGCTGCGAGAGTTGGATTGAGTTTAAGTGGTGGCCGATTAAAGATTTGCGCAAGGCCAACTTGCTCCCCAAAGAAATGATAAAATACATAAAGTGATGTTATACGTTGTCGCTACACCCATTGGAAACTTGGAGGACCTTTCGCCACGAGCGCTCGCAGCGTTTAAGTTGGCGAAGTTAATTGCGTGCGAAGATACGCGGCGCACATGGGCGCTACTTAGTCACTTTCAAATCCCCCGTCCCGAGATGGTCTCGTATCGTCAAGGCAACGAGGAGCGCACGAGTGAGCGAATCGTCAAGGCGTTGGAGGCGGGCGAGGAGGTGGTACTTTGCTCGGATGGTGGGTATCCCGCAATTTCCGATCCTGGCTATCGGCTGATTCGTTTGTGCGCCAAAGCGAATATCAAGTACTGCGTTATACCTGGGGCGAGCGCGGTTAATGTCGCTTTGCTTATGAGTGGGCTTTCAACTTCGTCGTTTACTTTTCGTGGCTTCCCACCACGCGGCGCAGGCGCGATACGCAATTGGCTGAATGAGGACAAAGACAAAGAGCATACGCTTATTTGCTACGAGTCGCCTTTTCGTATCGGTGCGACGCTGGAGGCAGCGTTGGAAGTGCTGGGCGATCGCGAGGCGGCAGTATGCATCGAGCTTACCAAACTTCACGAGCGAGTGAGCAGGGGATACCTTTCGGATTTGGTAGGCGAGTATAAGAGTGCGAAAGTCAAGGGCGAGGTGGCGCTGGTGATTGCAGGTAATAACCCCAAGTTTATGCGAGGCGATAAATGATCGTTTTGGGAATAGATACATCGCTTAGGTCGACTGGCTATGGTGTACTTGAGGTGACGGGAAGCCGCATGAAAGCGCTCGAGTGCGGCAATATCAAAAATAGCGCGACTATGCCGCTAACAAAGTGCCTCAAGGCAATTTACGATAAGATTGTCGCACTCATTGAAGCATATCATCCAGAAGTGATTGCGATCGAAGAGGTTATTTACGCCAAGAACGCAAAGGTGATGCTCGTTTTGGGCGAGGCACGAGGCGCGGTGCTCGCGGCTGCATCGAACGCGGACATTCCCGTATACGAATACGAGCCCAGGCGAATGAAGCGCGCAGTTTCGGGAAATGCGCTCGCGGAGAAGGAGCAAATTCAGCGGATGGTCAAGACGCTTTTGAATCTCGCTGAACTTCCGCAAAACGACGCAGCGGATGCGTTGGGGCTCGCGATTTGTCATGTTAACTCGCATACGCGCTACTCAATAGATAAGCCAATATGATTTGCGAACTTTGTCCGCGCAAGTGTGGCAATCGACCAGGATATTGTGGGGCGAATGAGTGCCCGCGCGTCTTTCGCTATGGACCGCACTTTGGCGAAGAGCCACCGCTCGTCGGCAAGGGCGGAAGTGGGTGCGTCTTTTTTTCGCGCTGTACGATGAAGTGTCTTTATTGTCAAAACTCGCCTTGGAGTTGGCGAGGCGAGGGGACGGATAAGACCATCAAGGAGTTAAGGGAAATCTTTCGCACGCTGGCGGTAAAGGACAAAGTTGAGAATTGGAATCTCGTCTCCCCAACACCGTACCTGCCGTTTATTCGCGAGGCAGTTTGGCCGCTATTTAAGGAGGGGATACGTTTGCCTTTTGTATGGAACTCGTCGGGCTATGAAAGAGTGGAGACGCTCAAAGAGTACCATGAGCTTTGCGATTGGGCGCTATTTGATTTGCGCTATTCAAGCAACGAGACCGCGCTTAAGGTGAGTGGAGCTAAAGATTATGTTGAATCGGCAAGAGCAGCGGTGAAGTGGGCGTATGCCAAAGACCCCAAAAAGCTGATAGTTAGACTTCTTGTACTGCCAGGTCATGCAAAGGAGGCGATAGAGTCGCTCGCCTTTCTCGCAACTGAAATCTCCAACGAGGTCATGGTCTCGGTGATGAGCCAGTTTACGCCCGCTTATAAGGCAATAGAAACTCCGCCCTTTAATCGCAAGGTGACAAAAGCGGAGTATGAGTCGGTCACCGAGGCGGCGGCGGACTTTGGGTTTGAGAACGGCTGGATACAGGATTATGCTGCTGCCGACCCCAAACTGGCACTACTTGGTGAGAATATGTCGCCCGACCATGGGATAGTAAAATAGGAAAAAGGCAACATCGATATTGCCATTTGCACGGATTGCTATAAATATGATACAATAAGCGCATTCTTAGCTAAAAAGGAGCAGATATGATTGCGCGTGAACAATCAGAATACATTAAAAAGCTTGCTAATAGCTATCCAGTAGTGACAATTACTGGTCCAAGGCAGAGTGGCAAAACGACGCTTGCTAAAGCGCTATTTCCGGCGTACGAGTATCGAAATCTTGAGGCGGAGGACGTGCTTGCGGTGGCAAAGGCCGATCCGCGCGCATTTTTGCGGAATGGCCAAGCAAATATGGTGATAGATGAAATACAACGCTTTCCAGGATTATTAACCTACATTCAAGAGTTGGCAGACGTAAATCGGCGTAAGGGTCAGTATGTGCTAACCGGTTCACATCAACCAGAGTTAAATGCAGCAGTTGTGGAGTCGTTAGCTGGACGTACGGGAATATGTAAATTATTGCCATTATCAATCTATGAGCTTTCGCAAGCGGGGATAAAGGTCGATGAGCGCGACCAGCTAATCTGGTCTGGTTTTATGCCACGTTATTATGATGATGGGATTGATCCCACAATGCTTTATCGCGATTATTTCGAGACGTATGTGCAACGCGATGTTCGCAAATTGATAAATGTGCAGGACCTTGATGTGTTTACGGTGTTTGTGCGCTTGTTGGCGGGGCGCGTAGGACAGCTTTTGAATAAAGAGTCATTAGCCCGTGATGTGGGAGTTTCGGTGCCAACAGTCGTTCGTTGGCTTAGTGTACTGGAGGCGTCATTCATTATTTATAGACTAAGGCCATATTATAACAATCTTGGTAAACGTCAAACTAAAGCACCGAAGATTTACTTCACTGAAACGGGACTGGCCGCATATCTCATTGGCGTTCGTGAGCCCACGCAACTATTTGCGCACCCGTTAGTTGGAAGTTTGTTCGAGAATATGGTAGTTATGGAGGCGCTTAAACGGCGCTTAAATCGCAGCTATGAGCCAGATCTTTGGTTTTATCGAAACTCTTCGGGGACGACAGAGGTGGATTTGCTAATTGAAGATAGAGGACGGCTTTACCCTCGAGAAATTAAAAGTTCATCAACTTATGCGACAGAAATGAGCCGACATCTTCGTGGATTTGTGCAAGTAGCTCCTAATGTCGAAAATCCATTGGTGGTTTATTCGGGTAAAAGTAATTCTTCGGTGGCGGTAAATTTTGCTGATCCAATATGGTTGCCATAACCTATCGACTTGTGGTATAATTTCGAGAGTATGAAAAAGGGCTTTACGCTGGTTGAGCTTTTGATTGTCGTTGTCGTTCTTGTGACTTTAATGACGATGGTGGTTCGTTTGGGAACTGTCGGTGATGGGAGCTGGCGACGAACGCGGACCATTGAACGTATTCAACGCGTTGAAAACTGTCTTTCGGGATATTTTGCTGCTTTTGGTAGCTATCCACCAGTAAAGGTGCATGGAACGCGCAATATTTTTGCCAGAGTCAATAGCCATGGTATTCAATCGGATAGTGATACTGCGGATATTGAATGGGGATGGAAAAATATCGGTGAGCAAGCCGAGAATGAAGCGTGGCACCAAGTTGAAGCCGCTTGTCGTGCGCAACCAGTGGATGCGCGTTTTCCATTTCCAGAAGGATATGAAAACAAGATTGAAAATGTTAGCGAAGCCCTAAAGAAAAAAGCAAACTCCAACGAGGAAAGGTATAAAGATTTTTGGAACAATGAAAACACCAAGCGTAAATTAATGGCAGGATTTACCGGTGCGGGCGACGATCGGAATATTGGCTCTTTTTCGCCTTATAAAGGCGAGGTTGAATGGAATAAACTTCAACTTTTCAAGTTTGGTCTTATGAGTTATTTGTTGCCACGATACTTGGTGATGATGAATGGAGACAAGTCATTTTTCACTGATTATATGCAATGGACGGGAAATAACGAAGTTCCATGTGATCCAATAACGGGACAGCGTTATAATAATTGGTCGGAAATTCGTGATCGAATTGAGAAAAATACAGCTTCGGATTTAGCGCATGTAGCAAATATACCTTCGCAGGCAGTTTGTGCGCGGTGGATGCCAAATCTTGAAGGGACGGTTTCCAGCGAACATCAATGGACGCTATTTGGAATTAATATTTCTTCAGGAGACCTTGCTAACTTGCGAGACGACAATCCAAGCATTGAGGTTTACGAACCAGGCGATTATAATAAAGATTCAAACTCTGATCAATATGTGTTGGATTATGTAACGATTCAAGATGGTTGGGATCGTCAGCTTTTTTATTATTCACCAGAACCATATCAAAGTTATGTATTATGGTCGGCTGGTCCTAATGGGCGAACTTTTCCGCCTTGGATTCCATTGGATTCGGTGGAGCTTAATTCGGATGCTCGTCGTGGAATAACTAAGTGGATTGAAGATGATATTACGGGCTTGAGTCATTGAGGAGGGATATGAAAAAAGCGTTTACATTAGTAGAGATGTTGGTCGTGATTGGAATTATTGCGGTTTTGATGGCAGCTTCCATGGCCGCATATTCTAAATTAACCAAAACCGCAGACAAGGCCAAGGCACAAGAGTTAGTGCATAATGTGGCAACGGCATTAGCTTCACTCTATCAGCAAGAAGGTGTATGGCCGAAACGGCTTTTGACGGGTGGTTCGCAAGGAGTATTGGACGCAGAACATGCATTGCCATTAGCCAAGGGAGGATATTTTCCACTCAATTGGAAAGACAATCAGTTAATTGGCTTGGACAGGTTGGGAATTCTTGATCCATGGGGCGCAGCGATTATTAAGCGTAAAGGTGCTTCAACTTCACAAACGGATGTTTACCGGGGAGATGACTTTGATCATATTATTCACTATGCAGTGGATGCAGATGGGGATGGGATAGTTGAGGCCGATGTGGGTGGAGAGTCTGTTAAGGTTCGTGCTTCGGCAATTGCTTGGGGAGCGGGCAAGGATGGCAAGCTTGAGGCGTATTCAGTTGGTGTGCGCAAGGATGATGTTTATAGTTGGGGAGTTGGCCAAACTCGGAGGTTGAACTAATGCGTCGCAAGGGTTTTACAATCGTTGAACTTATGATGGTGGTCGGCATTCTTGCCGTTCTTTTAACGATTGTGGTGAGTGCTGCAACGGGAGCGATTAAACAAGCGCGAATTAACAAGGCGGATGCTTTAGTGCGGATGGTGCAAGCGGCGATAGCTACTTATCATGCGCAATATAACGAGTGGCCAGATTTTAATCCTGAAGGGCGCAATGGTAATATGGATAGCGACACGAGTAATAGTCGTGACTATGACCGCTATCAACTTACCAATGACGAGGCAGATAAGTGTATTAGCGAAGTGGTGAAAAAATCTATTGATGGCTCGGCCAATCCGCTTATTGATGTGATGGGGCTTTTTGTGGCGCGTAAAGGGTCGCTTAATGATAAATCGCGAGGAATGGATATGGCGATTGCTATTCGGGGTAGTAAAAGTAATCCCAAGAAGATGAAGCTCGCTGAAATGGTATTTGGCTATCCCGAAGCGGATCATGGATATTTTCGGCGTTTTAAGCTGATCTATTCCGTCCCTGGCGATTTTATGACAGTTACTAAATGAAACATAGCGGCTTTACCCTTGTTGAACTATTGGTCGTGATTGGCATCATGGGCCTTTTGGGTACCATTTCGGTTGGGGCATATCGAGCAATCAATCGTGGAATGGAGGAGCGTACGGCATTGCAAAATGCGAGTCAGTTTATTCATGCAGCATATGAGCGCGCGCTGATTGATCGCAAGCCAGTGGCAATTTATTTTTGGAATGAAACCTTGCGCGAAGAAACGCAAGACGAAAATGCAGTGGTAGTCGGCCATGCGGTAGCGATTCGTCAGGCAGGGCGAATTTCACGCGTGGAAGGAGATTATTTGTATGATGAATTTGCTGATCTTAATTATACCTATGGAGAGGATGGCAAAACGAGTTCATCGTCGCAAAATGCGGGAATGTATCTTTATCAATTAACTGGTGCGGGTTCTGAATTGAAGCGGTGTCAGGTCGGGGAAACGGTTTATCGGGGTGAGATTTCCGAAATATTCTTGTTAGGTAGCGATACAGAAACTGACACAGGAACGATGCCTGATCCAACGGACGGTGAAAAACTGACGATGTTTGCATTTAAAGTCATTAACCCCAATGGGGTTTCGTGGAGTGTAGGGGATGCGTATGGGTTTGAGTTTCAGACATTAACCTTGCCTAAGAATTATATTTTTACTTCGCAATTTTCCAAGACAACCGACAATCCCATTAAGGAGCTATCAGGAAACACCATTGTATTTGATGGTCATGGTGGTGGGAGTAGCGGAAATACCATTGATGTGTATGCTTTGCGCACGGACAAGTCTGGCAACCTTGTGGCTACAAAAGTCAGTGCAACTACCAATCCTACTAACGAAGAATCTCTATAATGAAGCGCGGCTTTACGTTAATTGAAGTTACTCTTGCTATGATGATCATGGCGGGCGGAGTGTTGGCGATGGTTTCGCTTTATTCACTCGGATTTCGTGAGAATAGTCAAAGTCGAGAAGATGTTGCAGGTGCCGCACTTGCAGATGCAGTGATGGGACCATTGATTATGGCAGCAAGTGCTACCAATTTGGCGTGGAGTGTTTATCGTGAGGAGTTTAATTATCCAAACGCCAATGGATGGGAAGCATATTTTAATTCTTCTACGGGCGTTGTAACCACTGATCCTGAGTCAATGGCGGAAAACGCGTTTAATCAAGCGATGGGTAAATTTAGCGCGGCTGCGCAAGGTGGATTAGATGCGGTTACGGCATTCCCGTCAGGAGCAAGAAGCGAGTCCAAATTGAGTTGTGGGTTAGTGGTTTTGCACGCCAAAGATTCGCCGATTGTCAAAATTGTTTTTCGAGCTACACCCAAACCTGGACTTTTATTGGCAATGCCGATTTACTATACCGAAGTTAGATTTCAGGGGGATCCCACTAAATGAAAAATGGCTTTACGATATTAGAGCTTTTGGTGGCATCACTAATTTTGGGGATGTTGGTGACGATTCTTACGATGATTTTCAACCAGTCCTCGATTGCTTGGCGGACAGGGGTCGCAGGAGTGTCGCAAATGGATGAAGCGCGAGAGAATATTGCTTCATTGCGGGAGGAGGCGGATAACATCTTTTTCCATGGTTCACAGGCCTATCTTATTGTTTCACCTTGGGACAAGACAGGCAATTTGCGTTCACGCGCTTATGGGACGAGTGGGAGCGATGGTGCGCAAGTAAATATGCTCACGTCACTTAATGGAAACAGCAATGGTAAAAGCATGACTCCAGTTGCAGTTGGAAGTGGAGCAGGTGGCAAGAGTGGGTCAAAGAGCTATACCGTTGGAGTGACTTCATATGGGCCAGACGGAGAACCCGACACCTACGATGACATTACCACTTGGCCGGAGCTTAAAGATCTCTTATGAAGCGAGCATTTACTTTAATTGAATTGATGGTTGTGGTGGCGATGATTGCCGTCCTGACGGCTGCAGTCGGGACTTCAGTTACCGGTGCACAAAAACGAGCGAGGATTGAGAAGGCTACTGCCGAAGTAAAGGAAATGACCAATGCGATTCTCGCCTACGAGAATTTTGCTCGAGGAAAAAAATACGAGCTACCTACACTTGATAAAGCTGAGGCGGGCGAGGATACGGTGGGATTTATTCTTGGACATGCTTCGGGTAACGATTCGGCGCAAGACATTCCAATTCTTTTTAATGCATCGCTAAGCGGGAATGGCAAGATTCTTGATCCGTGGGGACGGCCGTACATTGTAACTATTGAAGCTGGAACAATTACGACGCCAGATAGTTGGTCGTATCAAAGCGGTTATGCTTTGCCTAACTTTAATCGACTTTCCATTGAGGAGCGCAATCAATGAATATGAAATCTGCGAGAAAAGGTAGTGCGCTTTTAATTGTTCTTGGGATGCTTGCGTTTATGGTCATTTCGGCCATTGGGTTTTCCGCATACATGCGTTCATCGCGCTTGCCCTCGAGTTATTTGCGGCGCTCTTCGCTTTCGCGGCAATTGGCGAAAGCGGCGCTCGCGGAGGCAATCGAGCAAATCGATCTCGCAATCGGCAACAACCCGCATCCGGGGGTGGGCTCGCAGGCGCCGTCGATGAAGCGATTGAGCGCGATTGAGCCGGGCGCAACGGCTCGCAACCGTAATCGTTGGCGCAATCATATTTACATCGGGGACACGGGAGACAATAGTTATCTGGGAGTAGATTCCACGGTTTCCACATTGACTTTGGAGGGTTTGGCGTACATTCCTCCGATGCTGGTCAACGAGGCGCGACGCTATTCTCGGCAATCTGCGGGCGGTAAGTGGCATTGGCTGGGATTTGACGCGGGGCGTTATGCGTTCACAGCGATTGATGTTTCAAATTGCTTGGATGTAAATCGTCTAAAAGCTGATAGTCGGCGTAATGCAGGGGCGAGAAGGATTACGCTTGCACATTTATTTGAAAATGCAGATCATACTGGATATGAGTTGCAGCCATCGGCATGGGATTCGTTTATGGAGCAATTTCGTGACGACAAGGATGAAGACGAAGAGGCGGAGGACCCTGGATTGGTGGTGGAAGGCAAGGTGCCGCTTGTTTCGGTTGCTGATTTGAATTTGGCGTTGAATGAAAGTGGACCGAGTGATTTCAAGAGCCCGTTTTGCGAGTATGTAAAGGGCAATAATAATAATTTCTATAATGTACAAAGCAAGCAAGATCCGAAGGTAAACAAGATTCGCGCGATGAACTTTGTGACGGATAGTTACTTTCCCGAATTAGAACTTGATAATGGGGAAGTGAATCTCGACTCAGACGAAGGGCAGCCATTTGATAACTATAATCTAACTAAGTTATCTCCGTGGGAGATGACAAGTCCTGTGGGCATATATAAGAACAATCTCTCAGGAGTGGATCTTTGTTGTTTGTACGATTACCTTGATAAGGACAATATTCCAACGTCATTAGCAATTCCAACAACGGAGCGCGTGCCGATGATAGCGGGTATTAAACATGACCTTTCTTTGGCACTTAAGCCGATGGCAATGCCATTGGAGGAAGAGGGACCAGACGATAATGGGTATTATACGAGGACGACCGAATATAAGTTTGACGCAGGTCAATTTACGCGCAAGTTGCAATTGGCGGAAATCAATGCCACGTTGCTTTTCCCATTCAAGCGTGGCGGCGATGTGCTTAATAAGACTTTTTCGGCCGATGCTTGCTTTCGTATTTTCTTTGCCAAAGCGGATGACATTACTTCGCTACGAAACATAGCAGGTGTTGCGCCGACGAGTGATGGGGATTTCAGTGCGGTTGATTTTAATAACGGTGTCTTTCGTATGGCTGGAAATGCCGGTAACGTACCAAACTTTTCCAATGTTATGAGCGAAGATGAAGCTATTAAAGATGTAAAGTTTACCTTTAATAATGCAGGCAATTTGGCAAATCAACTTAATCAACCAGTGTTTACCGTTACTGAACGGTATCAAAAAAGTTTGGGAGTAGAGACGGGCAAGGAGATTATTGCTGCGCATTGCAATTTGCCACCACTTGATCCTAAAACTGGAAATGTGCTTAGCGATTTTGCCGATGACAATAGATTTTTGGAAGTGGTTCGCAATAATAGCTCACCGATGATTAATCTTTATGCGGCTATTTTTATGCGCATTAAAGAAGGTAACAAAACGGTGGATATGGTTCCTGCAAGTTTTGCTTCAGATGCAAACTTTCTTGGTCGTGGTAATAATCGATTTGGTTCTACTTTTGATGAACAGGTGCACGGTGGACAAAATCCAGCATTGCGCCTAAACGCGCCAGCTTCATTTACTGGCATGAAGTTTGACCCACAGGGTTTTATGGCGACGGGCGAGCAAGATATTCAGTTTGGGCCAAAAACACTTATCTGTCCTGATCCAAGATATAACCATGCTCCAGAAAACTGGATAAAAGATCAAGCTGATTGGAAGAACTATGTGGTTGATGGAAATGTCCTTAAACAAAATGGTAGAGACGGGGACATCTTTATGTTTGTTTCCAATCGTGAGCAATTGCAGTCGGTGTATGAGCTCGCATTTTTGCCGCGTACTTGCAATCTGGATCGGGCGAATGGCGGAGGCGATCCAACGTTTGGAAATTATAAGATGCAAACGGTAACTGATTATCCAACGTCAATTAATGAATGCGGACATGCAGCATTAATGTGGAAGACTTATAATTGCTTTAGCAAGGGTGGGGTAGCGAAAGATGATTTTGAAGGATTGGGATTGGTATCGGGTCGCAAGGGATACAAGATTAGTCCCTACGCTGTAACTGCTAACGGCATAATGCCAGCTTTTGCCAACACTCCTTACGATTGGTGGGCAGCGGCAACTAATGTGGTTGGAGAAGGAGATATTCCCGCATCAGATTTGAAGACCACTACGTTTAATAAGAAGTACGCATTTAATGCGATGAATGATGATGCAAGATTTGCGTGGGAAGATTTAAAAGCGATTGCGACTGCATTCAATAATAAGACTCATACAGAAATTACGAATAATGGCGGGGATCTTGAAGAGGCGTGGCAAAACGCATACGATTCGCTTGAGTGGGATGGTGAAGAAAATCGTTTTTGTGGAGTGGAGCTTACTTCTGGCGAAACGGATAAGTTGCACGATGTTGACCGCAAATTCCTTTACGGCTATTGGCGGGATTGCTTTGGCGCAAGGCAACAGCTTTTCCTTATTTTTGTTCGAGCCGAACCAATGATGATGGGCGGAGGGGCGGTTGGCCAAACTCCACCACAACTTGGTGCACGAGCAGTCGCACTCGTTTGGCGCGATCCACGTGACCCAAGGACTATTCCTGGTGCTAATCCAAAGGTGGATGCGGATACGCCTCATCGCACACGAATACTCTTTTATCGCCAACTTGATTAATAGGAGATGCAAATGAAAAAGGCGTTTACTTTAGTAGAGATGTTGGTCGTGATTGGAATTCTTGGCATTTTGATTGCGGTTTTATTGGGAGCGCTTAGCGGAACTGGTGAGTCGGCGCGTTCCGCAAAGTGCCTTGCCAATATGCGCAATTTGGCAAGCGCTTGTCATAGTTATGGCATGACGGTAAAGTATTATCCGCTTGCCGCTTCCGAAGAATACTCGACGCTTGACGAATCGCAGGGGATTCGTAATGTTCAAGAAATTTTCCATGAGCGTAATGGTTGGATTGCTTGGAATTCGGATGAGGCCTACAAATCCAATCCCACTTCATCGCGGGCTAATGGTGGGTGGTTCACGTCGGCGTATGTGGATATTGGCAACGGGCAAGACGACGAGGGGCTTAATTGTATTACTAACGGTGCGCTTTGGAAATATGTTTCGCAGAGTTTAGATGCATACGTTTGTCCATCACATGTGAAGGCAGCGAAGAAGTTCAACAAGCGTCCGCGGTGGAGTTATGCGATGAATGCGTTCTTTGGTGGTGATGTTGGCAAGACAGGTAGAACCTTTAGTGATAAGGCGTATGGAGTTTGGTATTCTAATCTAGGACGAACCGATAAGCGACTCTTGTTTGCCGAGTTAAAGTTTGTCTCCGATTCCAGCAAGGCGGCGGAACTTGATGAAACTGAAAATGGTGCGGACGCAATTTTCCAGTATCGTGGATTATCGGATTTTAGTGGGGCAGCGGATAAGATCGCTTTTAACCACTTTATTGGCAATCAGCGTTGCGCACACGTGGTGTTTGCGGATGGTCATATTGAGCGACTTACGCAACCTAAAAGTGATGAGAATGGTGGCAACAACACTGAAGAGCTTGCTGAGTGGCTCTGCAAGGGTATTGATGTGACCTTTGACGGAGCGAAGTACGAAAAGTTGGAAGACTAACGTAATCGTTGCACGTTGCGTGGATAAGATAAACATGGTATAATTTATGCTAACTCATTGGGGTGCTACGCGGCAAGTTGCCGCGGTGCTGAGATAAGACCCAATAAACTTGATCGGGGTAATGCCCGCGAAAGGAATGAAAGATGAATCTGAAAATTGGGGCAGCGGTATTGTCCGCTGGATTGTTTAGTGCGAGTGCGTTGGCCGCAACTAACGATAGTTTCAAGGTGACGGGTTATGCGGCATTTGATGTTTCGAGTGGCTATATTCTTTATGGCGCACGGATGAATGACGAGCCGTGCCTTTGGTCTTATGGTGAGTTGACACTTGGCTATGGTGAATTGGGATCGCTTGGCATTTCGCTTTGGCAAAATACAGATTTCACTTCACGCCGATCGGAGGCATTGGGGCGGATAAACGAGTGGGATTGGACGGTGTTTTATCGTGGTGGGGTTGATCTATCGGAAGATTGGCGATTTCAGTTTGAGCTCGGGCACATTTGGTACAAATACCATCATATTCGTCCAGCTTACCGTGCAACTTATGCAACAATGGAGGAATGGCTTGGACGCTTTTCATTGCCGAATCCATATTTGACGCCGTATTTCGAATACTACTACGATCATCAGGTGACCCATGGTAGATTCATGCAGGGTGGCGTCAAGCGAACATTTGAATTTGCGGATGGCTTTTTGTTCACTCCTGATTTGACTTTTGGCGGTGGCGATAGGAATTATAATGCCTGTCTTTATCCACCGTATGATTGTAGCGTGAAAAGTGGCCCCACCTTTGTTCAACTCGCTAGCACAATCGCCTACTATTTCAATGCACATTTTGGTATCCACGCGCGCATCGCATACGTGGTTCTCGTGAATGATGATATCCGCACAGCGGTTGATAAAGACGGGGGAACGCTTGCGAACGATTTTGTTTGGGGTTCAGTCGGAATGGACTTTGCATTTTAAAGGAGGTACGAATGAAAAGAATGAAGCTTAGTTTATTTCCAATTTGGGCGACGGCGAGTGTGCTTGCTATTACCATCATCTCGCTTTCATGGTGGGATTCGGCGGACATTTTGCACTCATCGCTTGCGCTAATTGCGGCGATTACTGGGATGATGTACACGATGTTGGCGGGACGTGGGCGGATTGTCTGCTATGGGTTTGGGCTGGTTAACGCACCGCTTTATGCATATCTTTCCTATCGTTGGGGATATTATGGTGATATGGCACTTAACCTCTATTATTTCGTTATGATGTTTCCTGGCATTTTTGCTTGGCGACGCAATCTTTCGTCGGATTCTGAAGTTGTCGGTATTATCCGTACAAAACTCTCCGTTCGTGGCCGTATAGCTTGGACAATGGCGATTGGTGTAGCGACGGTTCTTATTTGGTTGGTTTTGCATACAATTGGCGGAAATCGTCCGTTTTGCGATGCACTTACGAATGTTCTTTCAATTGCCGCGATGATCCTCACTGTTCGTCGCTGCATCGAGCAGTGGGTGATGTGGATTGCGGTTGATGCGATTGAGATATTTATGTGGTCGCATACTGGCGAGGTGTCGATGGCGCTTTTGGCAATGTGGATCCTCTTTCTCGTAGATGGCATTTATTTGTTTATTCTTTGGGTGTATGATCTACGCAGAGGCAGTATCAATAGATGAATCTTCGGGTTGTAATTACCCCCTTGCGCAAATTCGTACTTTTGTGATATAATACGCAAGTTTTCGTCTCGATATGAGGCCACTTTAGCTCAGTAGGTAGAGCACTTCCTTGGTAAGGAAGAGGTCGTCGGTCCGATTCCGATAGGTGGCTCCAGATTGAGGCGTGGACAGAAACTAACAACAAACAACTCACAGGAGTAATTAGCAATGGCTAAAGAAACATTCGATCGTGGCGGTAAGCCACACGTGAACGTCGGCACCATCGGCCACGTCGACCACGGTAAGACCACACTTACGGCCGCAATCACCCACGTGCAGAACCTCAAGGGTCTCTGCGAGGAAATCAAGTACGACCAGGTCGCCAAGGCCTCGGAGTCCGCAGGCCGTCGTGACGCGACGAAGATTTTGACTATCGCTTCGTCCCACGTCGAGTATTCGACTGCGAACCGTCACTACGCGCATGTTGACTGCCCTGGACACGCTGACTATGTGAAGAACATGATCACTGGCGCGGCGCAGATGGATGGCGCGATTCTCGTCGTTAGCGCAGTTGATGGCCCAATGCCTCAGACGCGTGAACACGTTCTTCTCGCTCGCCAGGTCGGCGTCCCGAAGATCGTAGTTTTCCTCAACAAGTGCGATCTCGTTGAAGATAAGGAAATGCTCGACCTCGTCGAGATGGAAGTTCGCGAACTCCTTTCTAAATATGAATATGATGGCGACAATGCGCCAATCATCCGCGGTGCGGCCTATCCTGCAACTCAGGCTGGCGCAGCTACGGACGATGCTTGCAAGTGCATCGATGAGCTTATGAACGCTCTTGACTCGTACATTCCTGAGCCACAGCGTGAGCTCGACAAGCCATTCCTTATGCCAATCGAGGACATCTTCTCGATTGAAGGTCGTGGTACGGTCGTTACTGGTCGTGTTGAGCGTGGCATTATCAAGGTCGGCGACGAAGTCGAAATCGTTGGTCTCAAGCCAACGGCGAAGACGGCAGTCACGGGCGTTGAGATGTTCCGCAAGCTCCTTGATCAGGGCCAGGCGGGTGACAACATTGGTACGCTCCTTCGTGGTACCAAGAAGGAAGAAGTTGCACGTGGTCAGGTACTCGCGAAGCCGGGTTCAATCACCCCGCATACCGAGTTCTCCGGTCAGGTCTACGTCCTTACCAAGGACGAGGGTGGCCGTCACACCGCGTTCATGAAGGGTTATCGTCCGCAGTTCTACATTCGTACTACGGATGTAACTGGTGACATTCAGCTCCCTGCGGGCGTGGAAATGGTGATGCCTGGCGACAACGTCGAGATCACTGTTAAGCTCATCGCTCCAGTGGCGCTTGAGGAGAAGATGCGTTTCGCGATTCGTGAAGGCGGTCGTACGGTCGGCGCTGGCACGGTCTCGAAGGTCATCAAGTAATTAAGGTAAACCTTCTGTGAGATGCCCGGCCGGGAAGTGGCCGGCCGGGCTATACTCTCAAGCAAGGTTCGAAGGGAATAAAGAAAATGCGTGAACTTGCTATTTTGGCGTGTGGTGAATGCAAGCGGAGGAACTATACGACGACCCGTAATAAAAAGACGACTACGGAGCGTTTGGAGAAAGTGAAGTTCTGTCCAACTTGCCGCAAGCGCACTGCCCACAAGGAAACCAAGTAAGGTCCTTCGACCCTTTTATTAGGGTAGTAGCACAATGGCAGTGCAGCGGTCTCCAAAACCGCCTATGGGGGTTCGATTCCCTCCTACCCTGCCAAGCGAACATAAAGGAAAGAAGAGAAAAGAAAATGAGCATCTTTAAGAAAGCCAAAGAATATTTTACTGGCGTCGGAGCAGAAGCAAAGCGGGTAACTTGGCCAGCAAAGCGTGAGCTTTGGGAGTCGACTTTGGTCGTCATCTCGTTCATTTTCATCTTGGCGGTGACTACACTTGTGTGCGACAAGGTCATCGAGGGATTCATTAAGTTGGTGCACACAGGTGCCTGATAGTAGGAGTGATTTAAGCGATGGACAAGCAGTGGTTTGTATTACACACGCTTACGGGTCAAGAGGGTAAGGCCCAAAAGTCGATTGAAGCTCGGGTTAAACTTGAGCGTATGGAGGACTACATCGGAAAGTGTGTGATTCCGACAGAGCGGGTGACAGAGAAGAAAAATGGCAAAAAGCGTACGATGGTGAAGAAATTTTTTCCAGGGTATGTGCTTTGCGAATTGGCGCTTTATGATGATGTGCGAGGCGTGGATGACAATGGGCGTCGTGCGATTTATGAGCGTACTTGGCAGTTCCTTCGTGAGACGCCAGGAGTGATTGGATTTGTAGGGGGCGATCGTCCGCAGCCATTGAAAAAGGCGGAGATTGATGCGATTCTCTTGGATAAGCCTGCGGGCGCTCCAGATATCGCAAGACCCAAGGTGAATTTTGCCGTTGAAGAGACGGTGAAGATTATTGATGGCGCGTTCATGGGTTTGACGGGCCAAGTCAGCATGGTGGATCCCGACAAGGGCAAACTCAAGGTCGAAGTTCAAGTCTTCGGTCGCATGGTCCCTGTCGACGTCGAATACTGGCAGGTAGAGAAGGTCGCTATCGAAGAGACCTTCGAGAGCTTAAAGCAGTAGTAGACAGGTTTTGCGGTCCGTTATCACCGAGCAGGATCCTCGGGAGGAGCCGCACGAAAAGAAGGAAAGGTCAAAATGGCCAAGAAAGTAACAGGAGTTGTGAAACTCCAAATCCCAGCGGGGGCGGCGAATCCTGCACCTCCAGTGGGACCTGCTCTGGGCAGTGCTGGCGTGAATATCATGCAGTTCTGCAAAGAGTTCAATGCGAAGACCGCAAAGGATGCGGGTCTCGTTATCCCCGTGATTATCACGGTCTACCAGGACCGTAGCTTCTCGCTGCAGTTCAAGTCGCCGCCAGCATCGACGCTCCTTAAAAAGGAAGCAGGTCTTGCTAAGGGTAGCGGCGTTCCCAACAAAAACAAAGTTGGCAAGGTCACCAAGGCACAGCTACTCAAGATTGTGGAGATGAAGAAGGCGGACCTCAACACGAGCGATCCTGAGCAAGCAGTCAAGATGATTGCGGGCACAGCGCGCAACATGGGAATCGAGGTGGTCGAATGAGTCGTCACGGAAAGAAGTATTTTAACTCACTCAAGAAAGCGCCTAAGAAGGCGGTTTCAGTCGAGGAAGCGATTAAGTTCGTCAAGGAGAATGCGGGCGCTAAGTTTGATGAGACGGTTGACGTCTACTTCCACTTGGGCAGTGAGCTCACCAAGGGCGATACGGCGGTGCGTGGCATCGTTAAGCTCCCCAATGGTTCGGGCAAGAATGTTCGCGTTGCAGTGTTCGCTGGTGGTGAACAGGCAGAAGCGGCTAAGACGGCAGGTGCTGATTATGTTGGGCTTGCGGATCTCATCGAAAAGGTCACCAAAGAAGGTTGGTGCGATTTTGACGTCGCCATTGCGACGGTTGAAGCGATGAAGGAAGTTCGTAAGTGCGCTCGTGTTTTAGGTCCACGTGGGCTTATGCCTAACCCCAAGACTGGTACAGTCACCGATGACACGGCAACTGCAGTCAAGGAGGCCAAGGGTGGCAAGGTTGAATTCCGTATGGACAAGACGGGCAACATGGCAGTCATTGCTGGTAAGCGTAGCTTTGAAGCAGGTGCACTTGCTGAGAACGTCAAGGCGATTGTTTCCGCAGTGCAGGCCGCGAAGCCAACCTCAGTGAAGGGCGTCTTCATTAAGTCAATGACGATTGCTTCGACCATGGGTGTGGGTGTGCCAGTCGTAATTTCGGACAGCGCGGAATAAGGAAAGAGGTGATATCATGAGAATTGAAAAGATTGCTATTCTTGATGAAGTCATCGCCCGCGTCAAAGACTCGGACTACTGCTTCATCGTTAACTATGGTGGGGTTGGCGTTGCGCAAATGGCGAAGCTCCGCGCGGATCTTCGTGAATGCGATAGCCGCCTTTTAGTTGTCAAGAACTCTTACCTCGCTAAGGTTGCGAAAGAGAAGGGTTGGAGCGACGAAGTGAACGCTATGTTCTCAGGTCCTACTGCGGTAGTGACTGGCAAGGGCGAGCCCACTGCGGTTGCTAAGGCGATTATGGAATTCGTCAAGGCCTCAGGTGGTCGTGCTTCGGTCAAAGGTGCGGATTACGATAACAAGATCGTGGACGCAGCGATGGTGGATGCACTTTCCAAGATCCCAGGCAAGAACGAGCTTCGTGCGACCTTGCTTATGCTCCTCAAGGAGCCAGCAACTCGCTTGGCGCGTGTTCTCTCGGAGAAGGCGAAAAAAGGTTAATTATTATCATAAATTTCCAACGTATGAAACACGACGTTGGTTGAACTAAAAAGGAAACAAAGAAAATGACAAACGAAGAAATCATCAAGGAACTGTCGGGCAAGACGGTTCTCGAAATTAACGACCTCGTCAAGGCGCTTGAGGAAGCTTGGGGCGTTTCGGCGGCGGCAGCAGTTGCAGTCGCAGGTCCTGCGGCCGGTGGTGCAGCAGCTGAGGAAAAGACTGAGTTCGACGTCATCCTCGCAGAGGCGGGTGCGAACAAGATTGCGGTCATCAAGGAAGTCCGTGCAATTACGGGTCTTGGCCTTAAGGATGCGAAGGATATGGTTGACGGCGCTCCTAAGAAGGTCAAAGAGGGTGCTTCCAAGGAAGACGCTCAGAAGATCAAGGAACAGCTTGAGAAGGCTGGCGCCAAGGTCGAAATCAAGTAATTTCTTTGGAAATTACTTTCAAAAGCTGGGGGTCGGCAAATGCCGGCTCCTTGCTTTTTTGATATAATACCAGCAAATAGAATGATGAAGACAAATTTTCATACGCATACGATTTGGTGTGATGGCACAGCTTCAGTTGAAGCGATGATTGAAGGAGCGATTGCGAGAGACTTCGCTAAGCTTGGGTTTTCTTCACATTCGGATATGCTAAAAGATCCTTTAGCTTATTGCCAAGAAGTTCGTCAGCTTAAAGTAAAGTATCAAGACGCATTAAAAGTATTTTGTGGGATTGAAGCTGAGTATGAAAAGACCTTTGATCGCTCGCTTTATGATTACGTGATTGGGTCAGTGCACTATGTAGATGCAAAGGATGGTGCACGAGTCGCAGTTGATTTATCGCCCAATGAGCTCAGTGATGGGATTAAAGCGCACTTTAAGGGGGACGCCAAACTATTCATTCAGCGTTATTTTGCAAAAGAGCGAGAAATGCTAAAGAGCTTTAATTTGGATATTGCAGGACACCTTGATTTGATAAGGAAGTTTAATGACAAGCTTCATTATTTTGATGAAAAAGCACCTTGGTACTTAAAAGAACTTGACCTTACTGCCGAGGCAGCACAAGGGAAACTGGTGGAAGTAAATACGGGTGCACTTGCGCGTGGATGGATGGATGATGTGTACCCATCAAAAGCATTTCGCGATCGCTTGCGCGAGGCAGGGGCAAAGTTTATTCTTGCTTCGGACGCACATTCGGTGGATACACTGGATTGTGCTTTTGATCGGTATTGTGATTTAGAAGTGTGGAGTGAGCTCCTCGTAAGGTAATGGAACTTGTCTATAGTGACGAGGATATAATTGTAGTAGTTAAGCGTGCAGGAATAGCTACACATCCTTCGCCAGGTTATGAATCAGGGACGTTGTGTGACGAAGTAAAGGCACATTTTCCAGAGATTGCCATGGTTGGCTCGAAAGAGCGTCCAGGCGTCGTGCATCGATTGGATGTAGAGACCAGTGGGATTATGGTATTTGCGCGAAATCAAAGGGCATATTTGGCTCTACGTGAATTATTTGAAAAGCATGAACGTGTAGAAAAGACTTACCTTGCAGTAACGCATGG
The DNA here is from genome assembly GCA_045599105.1 of Kiritimatiellia bacterium. GTDB lineage: Bacteria > Verrucomicrobiota > Kiritimatiellia > RFP12 > UBA1067 > UBA1067. The sequence continues at coordinate 12,384 of JAZRVL010000046.1, read as the reverse complement.
ATCACCAAAAGCAAAAAAGGGAACGGTTATGGATCCCATTGAGGGTAAACGAGCAGTTACTCATTGGGAAGTGTTAGGGCGAAAAGGCGATACGGCGCTAATTGAGTTTAAGATTGAAACTGGACGTACGCATCAAATTCGTATTCACGCTCAAGCACTTGGCGCACCGATCATTGGGGACAAGGAGTATGGCGACAAGGCCACCAAGCATCGGGCAAAGCGACTTTTGTTGCATGCAGTTGCACTTGCTTTCCCGCATCCACGTACGGGCAAGCGAATGGAATTTTCGGCAGAAGTTCCCGCAGATATTGTCTATGTGCGTTGACAGATTTTTGATATAATATGCCCCAATATGGTGAAAGAAAATTACGGTGATTCAAGTATTAAGACGCTCGATCCGGTGACGCATATCCGGACGCGTCCTGGCATGTATGTTGGCGAGCCAGGAACGGGCGCGATGTATCATGACTGTGTTTATATTCTCATGAAGGAAGTTATCGACAATTCGATCGATGAGTTTGTAATGGGTGAGGGTAAGCGCATTGATGTCAATGTGAACTACGACACGGGTGAGACGAGCGTGCGAGATTATGGTCGGGGAATTCCGCTTGGAAAAGTGGTCGACTGTGTGAGCCAAATGAATACTGGCGGTAAGTTTGATACTGCGTCTTTCCAGTTCTCGGCAGGTATGAATGGCGTGGGCACCAAGGCAGTGAATGCACTGTCGGAGTTTTTTGAGGTGCGTTCGTTTAGGGAGGGTGAGTTTTCAGAGGCGTATTTCGAAGAAGGGCGCATTAAGTCCAAGAAGCGTGGCAAACAAAAGAGCGCGGAGCGCTCAGGAACATTTATTCGGTATAAGCCAGATGCAAAAGTTTTAAAGAAGTTTAAAGTTCGGGAGGAGCATGTCGTTCGGCGTATGAAGATGTACGCCTACGTCAATGCGGGACTTACCATTAATCTCAATGGGCAAGAGATTTGCTCGGAGCATGGATTGGCTGACTTAATTGCGGATGAGGCACAATTTGAGAAACTCTATGCGCCATTTCATATTAAGACGAAGAATTTGGAGATCATCTTTACTCACACCAATCGCTTTGGTGAGGAGTATCACTCCTTCGTCAATGGTCAGTATACGACAGATGGGGGTACGCATTTAACTGCATTTAAGGAGGCGCTTACCAAGGCGCTTAATGAGTACGACTCCAAAAAGAAATTTGAAGGCGACGATATTCGCGATGGACTTATTGGGGCGGTGAGCTTACGGATTATGAACCCAGTATTTGAGGGCCAAACTAAGATTAAGTTTGTGATGAACGACATCAAGTCAGATTTGGTAAGCGAGATGAAAAAAGAGATTCTCTCCGTCCTGCATCGCTCACCGGCTGAGACGGACAAGCTCATTGCCAAGATTGAAGAGACAACTAAGATTCGCTCACAACTCAACACGATTAAAAAACAAGCGCGCGAGCGTACGCAAGCAACAAGTGTTAGAGTCCCACAACTTAAAGATTGCAAGAACCATCTACGTCTTGACAAAGTTAACAAAAAGACGGGCAAGGTCGAAGGCGAAGAGACGATGATCTTTTTGACCGAGGGTCAATCGGCGGGCGGTACGCTGGGAAATGCGAGAGATGCAAACAACCAAGCGGTATTCTTCTTGCGTGGTAAGCCACTTAACACTTGTGGACTTAACAAAGATGTCCTTTATAAAAACGAAGAGTTTTTTAATCTCATCAAGTCGCTGGATATCGAAGATACTTTAGATAATCTACGCTATGGCAAAATCATCTTTGCAACCGATGCAGATGTGGATGGGCTTCATATTCGAATGCTTTTGACGACTTTCTTTATGCGCTTTTATCGGCAGCTTGTTATTGATGGGCGAGTTTATATTTTGGAAACGCCACTTTTTCGCGTACGCAATAAAAAGGAGCAGCATTACTGCTTTTCCGATGAGGAGCGTGAAGCGGCAATCAAAGCGTGTGGCAAAGGATGTGAGATTACGCGTTTCAAAGGTCTTGGAGAATTGAATGCCAATGAGTTTAAGGACTTTATCGGCAAAGAGATGCGTCTAACCCCAGTTACTTGTGCTGATGATGTGGAGGTTGAAAAGACTATCAAGTTTTATATGGGCGCGAATACTCCTGAGCGCAAGGACTACATCATGGATTCGCTGGTTTGCGACGCCAATGACATTTAAGCGGAAAGATTAGGGATGAAGAAAAAATCAGAGCCGCCAAGCATGTTTGAAAATATGGATCTCTTTGCTATGAAGCCAACGAGTGAAGGGTCGTTGAAGGCAAAGGAAAAGAGTAAAGTGGTTGCGCCTAAGGATACCAAAGGACTTACAGGTGTAGGTCCAATGCGGGAGCTATATGACTACAACTTTCGCCAGTATTCGGCGTATGTTATTTGCGATCGTGCAATTCCGGCAGTAGAGGATGGACTTAAGCCCGTACAGCGGCGTATTATGCACTCGTTGTGGGAAAAGGACGACGGACGCTATACCAAAGTGGCCAACATCGTGGGTCATACGATGCAGTATCATCCACATGGAGATGCATCAATTGGCGATGCGCTTTGTGTGCTTGCCAATAAACTCTGGGGCGAGAGCAAGGGATATCTCATTGATGGGCAAGGCAACTACGGCTCGCTTTACACTGGGATGAAGCATGCAGCCACGCGTTACATTGAGTGTCGACTAACGGAATTGGCGCGCAAGGAAGTGTTTAATGCGAAGACTACGGAGTTTGTACCCAATTATGATGGACGCAAAGAAGAGCCAGTATATTTGCCAGCCAAGATTCCACTTTTGTTGATGCTGGGTGCGGAGGGAATTGCTGTAGGCCTTTCAACCTCCATCTTGCCGCACAATTTCATTGAACTATTGGAAGCGGAGATCGATGCTATCCAAAAGAAACCATTTACGCTTTATCCAGATTTTCAGCTTGGCGGAATTATGGATGCGAGCGAATACGAGGATGGGCTTGGCAAGGTCAAGATTCGCGCCAGAATTGATGATAGTGAAAAGGGTAAGCTCGTAATTACGGAGCTTCCGTGGGGCGAGACAACGGATTCGCTTGCCGAATCAATTGAAGATGCGATTAAAAAGAAAAAAGTTTCGGTTCGCAAGATTCACGATTTAACGAGTGATACAGTAAGAATTGAGTTAGAGCTTCAAGCAGGGGCGAGCGCGGAAAAGACGATGGTTGCGTTATATGCGTTCACCAATTGCGAGAAGTCACTTGCTTCACGGCCTGTGGTACTTGATGGTGGGCGGCCGAGACTTATGACAGTTACGGAAATTGTCAAAAAGAATGCGGAGCGCCTAACTGAACTTACCAAACGGGAATTGGAGATTCGGCTTAAAGAATTAGACGATTTATTTCATGCACGGACACTCGATCGTATCTTTATCGAGGAGAAGCTTTATAAGCGAATTGAAAAAGAAAAGACGATGGAGGGTATTCTCTCAACAGTAAAGGATGGCTTTAAGCCTTTCCGCAAAGAACTTCGTCGTGATGTTGTCAATGAAGATGTGGAGCGACTCCTTAAACTACAGATTCGTAGAATCTCTCAATTTGATATTGATAAGAATCGCGAAGAAATTAAGGCCATCAAAGCTGAAGAGAAAGAGGTTAATGATAATCTCATTCACTTGCGTGCTTATGTGGTAAAGTATTTAAAGGGACTCATCAAAGAATACGCAAAAAAGTATCCACGCGTAACTACGATTGCCAAGAGCGCCTTTAAGGAAGTGGATGTTAAGGCGATAACCGCAAGCGAGCTTACGATTAAGTGGGATAAAGAAAATAATTTTGTGGGATCTGGGATTCGGGGTGGCGATGAACTTTTTAAGTGCTCCTCTTTGGATGAGCTAATTTTTATTTGGAAAGATGGGCGCTTTAAAAAGATGCAGCCCGATGAGAAGGTCTTTGTGGACAAGGATCTTATGACCGTTCTTAGATATGATCAAGAAAAGGAACGCGACACACGCTCCTTTACGCTCGTTTACGAAGAAGGGTCGTACGGCTTTAGCTACATTAAGCGCTTTACTTTCGGGGGGCTTATTCGCAACAAGGAATATCACCTTGCACCGATAAAAGGCAAGACCAAGATTTTGTTCTTGCAAGAGGGTTGCCCAGAGACCTTGTATGTTCGCTATAAACCGGCCAAGGGACAAAAGATTCATCAACAACACTTTATGCCGTTAGAGAAAGTCGATCGCATCAATCTCGAAACGGGCAAGACCGAAAAGCGGGAAGTAGTAGAGATAAGGGGCGCGGGAACTAAAGGTAAGCAACTCTCCACTAAGCCTATTGCAAGAGTTTCATCAACCAAGGGCGCTTGGTGGGATGAATCTGAGCCACGCTCTAAGGGCGTGTTAGATTAGCGCCCATTCAGGATAAGGCGTACGAATTTCTACGGGATCGCCTGAACAAGGATGCTCAAAGGTGATACCAAGCGCATGCAGAGCATGACCAGCTTGATGCTCGATAGCAAAGGCACCGTAAAGCCGGTCATTTATGATGTGCATTCCAGCTAATGCAAGTTGTGCGCGGATTTGGTGGGTAACTCCCGTATAGATGGTTACTTCCAGAAGTGTGCGTTCTTCGTTTTCTACGGTAGTATGGCCAATAGGTTCAAAGGTTGTAACTGCATGTAGCGGTTTTAGTTTTTCGCTTTGTGATTTAGTAAGTCGGTTATGATGAAAGTCAATCATCCGACAAAAAGGTAGGGTTGGATCATGAACCAAATCATTCCCCAAGGTTCCGCCAACGGCAACTGAGCCCTCAACTAATGCGAGGTAAGTCTTTTTTATCGTTTGAGCTGAGAACTGGGCGCGAAGGTTGTCCCACGCATCGCTTGAACGAGCGACGAGTACAAGACCAGAAGTGTCTGCATCAATGCGATGAAGCGCGCCTGCCATAAGTGGCTCATTACCTACGGTGCGACATTCAGGATACTTTGCAACTACTCGATTCATTAGTGTCCCAGTCTCGCGACAATTAAGCGGTTGAACGGGTAAGGTAGCGGGCTTATCAAAGGCGAGCAGGGAGGCGTCTTCAAAAATGCATTTAAGTTCACCGCTTTGAGGTGCAACGAGATTGTCCTTGGCCTCTAAAAGGGAAATAACTTCAATAGTTTCTCCGCCTTTAAGCTTCATTCCTTTCGCAGCGCGATGTCCATTTACAAGAATTGCGCCCTCTTCAATTGCCAGTTTTACAAACGATCGAGTTGAACTTTTGAACTCGTCAAGAAGGGCGGCATCCAAACGAACGCCGCCCTCTTTGCTGGTAATTGACTTAAGCTCAATCATACTGATTCATCATTGATGGGGCGATAGGTGCAATTCCTTCCCAACTTTGATTAGAAGCCCATGGTAAATCAGTATCCTCGGCAGTATCTGCGATACAACCACAGAGCGTTAAGGCGATTAAGATAGCAAACGCTATGTTAGTCGGCGAAGATAACGTCATTGGGTGAGAGCTTGTCTTGTTCCCATGCGCCCAAGATGTCGCAAATGACGAAGCATTTACCCTTGACCTCTTGACGCAGACGAATGCGACCGACGAACTCGCCCGCCTCACCATTAAAGCCAGGACGCTTTACGCCCAACTCGAGCATTGGGAGTGGTTGATTAAGATCCTCACCTTTAAGCTCTTGCATTGCCTCTTTGGTGAACTCTACAATGGCGAACATATTTTCGTTGTCGGCCTCAATGATGCGACCCTTATCACCCGCAGGGAGCGAAGCGGTCATACCCGCAACAACTGCATCATCACCACGTGACTTAACCGCCCACTTCTTGACCATTTCCTTGAGCTGGTCAATGAGCTTTTGCTGCTTGGCAATCTCTTCCTTGGCAACTTCGGTCTCGTCTTTAGCAACTGCAACTTCGTCCTTCAAAGAAGTAATTTCGGTGTTGAGCTCATCAATTTGGGCTTTGGCGCGAGTAATTTGATCTTCAAGGTCAGCCTTTTCGCTTTCAAGGGTGGCAATCTTGGCCTTTTGCTCCTCAATTGTTACCTTGTCTTGGCGATCCTCATTCTTGAGCTGATTGAGCTCGTTGACGACGGTCTCTAACTTACCACGAAGCTCAGTGAGGGCGGCGCGAGTCGAGTTAAGGCGCGACTGTTGGCTCTTTGCACCATTAAAGAGCGTCTCCAGCATATTGTACTCATCGCTACCACGAATTAGCGGCTGATTGCCGTCCATATACGGCTTGCCTTCAGCATCAAGCACATAAACCTTGCGAAGCTTGTCGCGCTGATTGTCCCAATTGTAGGTATCCAAATTGGCCTTCTCAAGGGCGGCTTCATAACCATCAAGCAAATTCTCCATTTCAGGCGCATCAACGATTTGGGCCTCAACTGGTGAATTGTCACGATTGATAGTCATCGAATCCTTGCCGGGATCGGCTGACTCAATCGTTCGCGCAATCTTCACAAGGTAATCCTCTTGTAAACGATTGCGATCGGTTAATTCCGCGCGCTTGGCGTTGAGTTGAATTTCAAAGAATAGTGCAGCACCAGCAAGCACCAAAAACACGTAAACGAGGACGTGCAGAGCTTTATTCATGGTTTTTTTTAAATACCTTTCGACTTACTGTGGAGAATAATACACAATTTCTTAGACTTTTGCAAGGGGATTTTTGATACAATATGGCGCAATGAGTTTTGAAGTTATAAGCGAAGATAAGTGTACCAAGGCGCGTCGAGGGCGGTTAACGACCGCACATGGCATGGTGGAAACGCCTGTCTTCATGGATGTAGGAACCCTTGGGACAGTTAAAGCTTTAGAGATTCGCGACCTAAAAGAAACCGAGGCGCAAGTTGTTTTAGGTAACACCTACCACCTAATGTTGAGGCCAGGCGCAAAGGTAATTGAAAAAGCGGGTGGACTTCACTCCTTTATGCGTTGGGATGGACCTATTCTTACTGATTCAGGTGGCTTTCAAGTGTTTTCACTTGCCAAGCTTCGCAAGATGACCGAGCAGGGGTGTCTTTTTAATTCGCATCTTGATGGGCATGAATTCTTTTTGGGTCCCAAAGAGTCAATGGCAATGCAAAAGACTTTAGGTTCTGATATTGCGATGGTATTTGATGAGTGCTTGCCATATCCTTGTGAGCGAGATCGCGCGGAGAAGTCAGTGGAGCAGACGATTCGCTGGGCGCGTGCATCCAAAGACGCACCTCATGCAGACAGACAACAAGTCTTTGGAATCGTACAAGGAGGAGTTTACGACGACTTAAGGCGCCATTGCGCAGAGGAGTTAGTTAAGATTGGCTTTGATGGATATGCGATTGGTGGAGTATCAGTAGGCGAGCCCGAGGAATATATGTATCAAGCAGTTGATGCAAGTGTGCCGTATTTACCTAAAGATAAGCCGCGTTATGTGATGGGACTTGGGGTAATGCATCAAATGGCGGAGTGCGTGGCGCGCGGGGTGGATATGTTTGATTGTGTTATTCCAACACGCATTGCGCGGCATGGGACAGCAATAACTCGCAAGGGCAACGTTGCGATTAAGGCCGCGAAGTGGATATACGATCAAAGTCCAGTGGAAGAAGGATGTGATTGTTATTGTTGCAAGAACTTTACTCGCTCCTATGTGCGGCACCTTTTGAATTGTGACGAGATATTGGGACTTAGGTTACTTACGATTCATAATGTGCGAGCGCTTAATCGCTTTATGGCGGAAATGCGCGCAGCGATTGAGAGTGGAGATTTTTATAATTGGAAAGAACAAATAAGAAAGGATACAACTGAAAATGAATAGTCTAATTATGCTTTGTGATGCGACAGCAACGGAGGCGGCGGCAGCCGCACAACCAGCCGCAGGAGGTGGAATGGGGATGCTGATTCCCATGCTCCTTATTCTTGCTATTTTCTACTTTATGATGATTCGCCCGCAGCAGCGCAAAGAGAAAGAGCGTCGCAAAATGATTGATGAGCTTCGTGCAGGGGCAAAGATTGTTTTCGCAGGTGGTCTTATGGGAACTATTCAGGAAGCGACGGAAAAAACCTTTAAGGTAGAAATCGCGCCTGGAACGGTGATTGAGATTGCTCGTAGCTCGGTAACTTCGGTGATTACGGACGACAAGGCAAAGGCATAACAAGCAAAATGTTCGAGCGCGGCAAATACGGCATTGAATACACTTCCCAAACTGTGGACAAAGAGTCTCGCAATTTGGGGTGGGTAATCGGGGCGGTAATTGTTGTCGCGCTCGTGTGGCTTACTTGGTCGTTAATTCAAAGACCTAATGCACCAGTTGAAGAGGATGCATTATCAATTGCGAAGGTAAGCACAAATACTATCAAGAAGGTGATTCTGAGCGAGCCACCACCACCTCCGATTGTTGAGCGCTCGCATTTTTCAAAGCGATCTGCAAAAGTGCGTAATTTATTGATGCGCTTGGAAGAAGCTGAGAAGATGCACGATATTGAGATGGCGGTGACTACGATTGAGCAACTTCGTGATTTGCCAGGTTCACCGGTAGCGGATCTTGACGATGCGCTTGCGCGGAGATTGGGCACGCTTAATATAAAACGACTTTATGAGTTAAAAAATCGCCAGTGGGTGGAAACCGTTATTGTTAAACGTGGAGATTCGGCTTCGCGAATTGCGAATGAGCACGGTTCGACTCTCGCGTCGCTCGCAAAGTTAAATGGGGGCAAGATTGAGCGTATTTATATTGGACAAAAGTTGGAAGTGATGAATCATCCGCGCTTTCAGTTAATTGTTCATCGTCGTGCACGAACGGCGGATTTACAACTTAATGGCAAATTCTTTAGACGATACGACCTCAAGACAAAGCCCAAGAAAGAAGCAGGCGCGTATGAGCTACCAGAGTCCAAGCGTGCATTCTTGGCAGAGGAAATTGGTTTTGAGATGAAAGATCGTGAAGAGTTGGTGACACTTTTGCCAATTGGCACGGCGGTACTGGTCTCGGAGATGTGATGCGAGTTACGGGTGGTGAGGCAGGCGGAAGAATGCTACTCGTTCCCAAGAGCGAGGAGATTAGACCTACGCAAGATCGAGTGCGTGAAGCCCTCTTTAATATTCTTGCACCAGAAGTTGTAAATGCAGAATTCCTTGATCTTTTTGCGGGTTCAGGGTCGGTAGGAATTGAGGCTTTATCGCGGGGGGCGAAGTGTGCGAGTTTTGTTGAGGCGAGTTATCAGCATGTGGAAGTACTAAAACGCAATTTAGCTACACTTAAATTGGGCGAAAAAGCCAAAGTTGAGGTGCGAGATGCTTATCGGTGGATTGAAAACTATGTGGGAGATGGTTTTACGATTGTATTTGCCGATCCGCCATATATGCTTGGCAAAGAGACAGGATACGTGAGCGTTCTAACCACGCTTGCCAAGCGCAATGTAGTTAGAGTAGAGGGACTTTTTGTTGCAGAAATGGTTTCTACCCAAGAGACCGATGAGGTGGAGGGATGGGAAATATTGCGCGATAGAGTTTATGGCAAAACTCGAATTGTAATTTGGAGGAGAAAGATATGAAAGTATTAGGCAAGACCATTAAAGTACCGATGACGTACGATCCGTCGGTTTTGGATGCGTTTGACAATAAGCATCCTATGCGCGACTATTGGGTTACGTTTACGGCTCCTGAGTTTACGACTTTGTGCCCCAAGACGGGTCAGCCTGATTTTGCGACAATTACGATTCGCTATATTCCCGCGAAGAAGCTCGTCGAATCAAAGTCGCTTAAGCTTTATCTTTTCGGCTTTCGCAATCATGGAGACTTTCACGAGGATGTAGTGAATATCATCTACAACGACATTTGGAAGCTTTTAAAGCCGAAATATCTCGAAGTCTATGGCAAGTTCGCACCGCGCGGCGGAATCTCGATTGATCCGTTTGTGAATGGTGGAGCAAGCGCCAAGATGAAAGCGCTTGCCACGAAACGCTTTAGCGAGTGGAAGGGCGTAAGGGATTAAGTGCGCATTTGGGGGATAACTGGAACTAACGGCAAGACTACCTCGACTTGGATTGCCGCTGAGTTTATTGGCGCTAAGCGCAAGTGCGGGTATATTACTACTGTTGAAGTGTTTGATGGAGTAAAGCGCTTTGCGACGGGCTATACGACGCCCCCACTTACCGAGCTTAAGCGCATCTTTGCGGAGATGGAGAAAAATGGTTGCGAGGATTGTGTGATGGAAGTTTCCTCGCATGCGATCCACCAACATCGCACGGGCGATACCGTTTTTGCAGGTGGTGCGTTTACCAATTTATCCGAAGACCATCTTGACTACCACAAGACGATGAAAGAATACTTTCGCGTTAAGTTTTCATTTGCCGAGCAAATCGCCTCGCAAATGCGCAAGGTTTCTCCTGATATGGGGAGAAAGGACTTTCCGCCTTTTGTTGTATGTTTGGATGGTGGCTATGGTAGGGAAATGTTGGAAAAATTAGGTGCCCTTGCACTTAATGTTCTGCCAGTGAGCGAAAAGCATCCACGCTTTAATTTGGATGGGCTAAAATTGATGGGAGCTTATAATCGATCAAATGTGCTTGTTGCAGCGACATTGGCAGAAGTTTCTGGTATTCCTCACGAAATGATTGAGCGAATTATCCCTACGTTACTCCCAAAATGGGGACGACTGGAAGAGGTGAAAGTGAAAGGTGAAAGCGAAGGGAGGAGACCTCGTGTTTTTGTCGACTTCGCGCATACGCCCGACGGGCTTGAAAAAGTACTGACGGTAGCGCGTGAGTTTACCCGAGGACAACTTTGGGTGGTATTTGGCGCGGGTGGAGATAGAGACACGATGAAGCGGCCGCTGATGGGCGAGGTGTGTGCGCGTCTCGCGGATAAGCTCGTTATTACGAGTGATAATCCGCGAAGCGAAGAGCCGCTCAAGATTATCGAGGCGATAATGGAAGGCGTTACCAACAAGGACAAAGCGAAAGTTTTGCCCGATAGGCGCGAGGCGATATATTATGCGCTTAAAGAGTCGCAGGCAGACGATGTCGTAATTATTGCGGGCAAAGGGCACGAGACAACTCAAGAGATTAAAGGTGAGAAATTCCCCTTTGACGACCGAGAAGTGGTGCGATCGTTCAAATAACCTTTTTCGGCAAGAGGCGGTTGATAAGCTCGTTTAGCCGATAGGGTAGGATAGAGAGCGTCCACGTCGCAAGGCGCATTGGCCACGGAAAGGCGATAAGTCCAATATTGCGCTCAACGCGATTAAGGATAAGTCGTGCTGCCGCGTCTGCTTCCATAAAAAACGGCATAGGACAAGTGTTCTTGTCGGTAATTCGACTTCTAACAAATCCAGGGCAAATGACATTTACCTTAATTCCAAGTGGTGATAGCGCTCCTCGCAACGAAAGCCCCCAAGTTTTGACGCAGGATTTAGTCGCCGAATAACTGGGGCATGCTTTTAGTGGTCCATAGCCTGCAATTGAAGATGTAAGAATGAGTTGACCAGAGTGACGACGCTTAAAGCACTCAATAGCTGGTAGCGCAGTATTGATAACTCCTCCTACATTGATGGCAAAGGTTCGACGCACGTTTTCTGAAGTTTCTTCGCCAGTTGAGACGCCCGCATTGGCAAAAACTCGATTAAGTGGCGCAAGTTGGTCGCATTCGTTTATCCATGCAGCTGTAGCATCAATGTCGGTAACATCCAATACGCGAGAGTGGACAGTAGCGCCTCGCGCACGGCACTTTTCAGCGACTGCCTCGAGCCGCTCGGCATTGCGCCCGCAAAGAAAGAGCGTATCACTCATCTTGGCGCATTCAGCACTAAGCGCCTCACCAATACCCGAACTTGCACCAGTAATTAATGTATTCATAGGTAGAACTATTATATCAAAATACCCACTTGCGCGGAAAGCATAGTTTGTGATATAATACGCACACTTTTCGGAAACACGGGGTTGTGGCGCAATTGGTTAGCGCACTGGACTGTCGATCCGGGGGTTGCGGGTTCGAGCCCCGTCGACCCCGCCAAGTACGAAAGGTATGCTGCGATTGCCTCGTGGTGTAATGGTAGCACCGCAGATTCTGATTCTGCTTGTTGGGGTTCGAGTCCCTGCGAGGCAACCATTAGCTACGCTTGAAGGCGATAATAGCGTCGCTACGGGACTTTCGCATTCGCTCGGTCAAATACGTGGCCGAACACGTATCATCTTTTCGCTCCGTTGGTAAAAAGGTCTAATAGTGGACATATAGAGCTTTTTACCAGCAGTGGTTTGGCGATTTACCCCTACGGACTTTCGCCTTACCCCCTACCGACTTTTGTGGTTTACCCCTACTGACTTTCGCCTTACCCCCTACCGACTTTTGTGGTTTACCCCTACTGACTTTCGCCTTACCCCCTACCGACTTTCGGTGGTTACCCCTACTGACTTTCGCCT
>JAZRVL010000045.1:0-36761 GCA_045599105.1 Kiritimatiellia bacterium | reverse complement strand
CGGTGGCTGGTGCGGAACAGATTTATGTTCCGGCGAGCACAGATGATCAGACGGCAAATCCGGCAATTCTCCGCAAGCTGGGCGCAGGACCATTCCATTTGGCTTCCGACAACGATCGCGGTGTTGCAGTGTTCGTTGGCGTTAATTCGAAACTAATTTTCGACACTTCGATCACGACAGGTGCGGCTAACGCCCAGTTCAAGAAGTTCGGCAGCGGCGATTTTGAGATTACGGGCGATGTTTCGGTTGGAACGGATGCCTTTACGATTGATGACGGTAAGTTGATTCTTGGCGGCACGGTCAACACTTTAACTCTTACCAAGGCAACTGAGATTGAGGTTGCCGAGGGCAAGACGGCGACCATTTCGGCGCTCACTGGCAACTATGCGATTACCAAGACGGGTGCGGGTATGTTGATGCTTAACGGGCTCTCCGACAGCACCGCGAACAGCTTCTTGGTTAACGCGGGTGCGATTAATCTCGGCACGCTCCGCTCGGTAACGCTTGACGGATCTTCGGTTGGTTTGGTCGAGTTCACGATTACGGACGCCGAGAAGGAGACGCTGGAAGCTGGCGAGACCATTGAAATTGCCAATATTAGCGGCGAGGCGTTTGGCGGAACGATGCGTATCTTTGATACGACTGGCGCCGAATATCAGATTGACGATTTGACGTACAATGAAGGCAAGATCGTCATTGCGAAGAAGGCGGATGCGAAGGTGCCGCCGTTTAATCTCGCGACGGCGTACGAGGGAGATTGGACGGAAGCCGCGTGGAAGGATTCCACGACTCCAGACGCCAAAGACGTCGGCGAGGACGATTGGAATATCAAGGTTGACGCGAATATAACGCTTGCGAGCGATACTACGACGACCCTTGATATTGACAGGAATCTTGAACTTGCGCATCTCGCTATCGCGAACGCTGGTACGCTCGCAATCAACAATACGAGCGAGAACACGATTACCGCGGATGCGATTGACGATAGCGCATCGACTGGCGCGACCACGATTGGGTTTGATGTCGGCGCCGCGACAATCACGGCCGGCGCGAACACGACGCTCGGTAGCACCGGCACCGGAACGCTCACGATTGGAGAAAGCAAGAAGGCGACGGTGCCAGCGTGGGATAACACCAAGGTCTTTGGCGCAGGCACGCTTTATATCAATGCCGCTACGCCCGAAACTGCGGTTTCGTGGAACAAGGCCGAGAGTTTCACCGGCGTGATGCGCCTCAATCAAGGCACTTGGGAGGTGACGGCGGGTGGCAACGCCGCTGGATATCCGCGCAATTCTGCGGTCGAGGTCGGGCCTAATGGCACGCTCTTCATAACGACGGCGACTGATGCGACTGGTTATAATGGAGATTTGAGCAAGAGCTTGACGATTGATGGCGGCGTGGTGAAGTTCGGTATGCGTGACACGTTCTCGCGCAGCTTGGTCCTCAAGAATGGCGGTAAGCTGTTGATGACGGCGGATAATACGAATAGTAACCGTGCGCTTGACTTGTATAGCGGAGCGTCCATTACCGTCCAGGGTGAAACGCCGAGCGTTATCGGCGGACTTACCGAGGGGAGTACGACCGCTTCTGGTATTATCGCCATTCGTCGTAGCAACCTTACGGTAACTGTCGAGAATAATGCGACGCTTAAGTGCTATTCGCAATGGGGTACGGCAGACGGCTATGGCAACGACTTTATCAAGGCCGGTAACGGTATCTGGGAGCAGTATCGCGCAGCAAACAACTCGCTTAACTTCGTTATCCAGGGCGGCACGCTTAAGTTGGTCAATACCGGACGCGTGACGAACGGAGGAATGACGATTGACCAAGGCGCGACGCTCGAGCTCAATGCGACCGAAGCGCAGACGATTGCGAATGTCCTCTCCGGCGCTGGCGCGGTTGTGAAGACGGGCGCGGGTACGACGACGCTCACTGGCGCGAATACCTACACCGGCGTCACCACGATTGATGCTGGTAAGCTCATCATCAACGGTAACTTCAACGGCAATTATATCATTAACGCTAATGGTACGGCCGAGTTTACCGTCGATACCACGGTATCCGATTACAAGAAGCCGACGATAACGACGCTTGATGGTGCGCTCGTTATTAAAGTCAATACCACTTCGGCGGCCGCTCGTTCGGGCGAAGTGTTCTCGATTGGAACGCTTCCAACTGACGTCGATCAGTCGAAGGTAGAAGCAACGCTTATCGACAAGGAGTCGGGCGAGGCGATTCCAACGGATATCACGATTGATTCGACTACTGGCGAAGTGACTGCCAAGTTGCATATTGATAATTTCACCCTTACGCCAACCGCGTCGGGCGATTTCACTTGGGCGAAGGAAAATGGCTCGCTCTTTGACGGTAGCAAGACTTGGGTGGACTTCGGAAATGTTGCGTTCAAGACGACGGAATACGAAACTGCGGTTGCGGTTCCAGCGTTGATTAACGCATCGAACGTTGAACTCGGCGGAACCTATGACTTTAGCGGATCGCCGGTCGTTGCGAGCAAGCTCTCGACGATTGAAGGCGCGGTGGCGAGCTTCGCCAACGATGTGGTTGCGACCGATGTTGCCATTACTAATGGTACGGTTGCCGTTGCCTCTCTCACGGCGAATGATGTGGCGATTGAAAACGCGACCTTGGATGCTAAGGTGGTTGGTCCGTCGATGAAGTATGTGCGGCTCAAGATTACGGCGACGCAGGGTGGTGGTAATCATGCACCGGCGGTCGGCGAATTCCGTCTCTATCGTGGTAGCGCGACGACGGGATTCACCAAGGTGGATTGGCCCGTTGGTACAAAGATTAGCGATGGATATGCCACAGTAACAAAAGAAGCAACAGGATATCCTGCTGTGGTCGGCACGTCAAATGAACAGCAACCAGGGTGCTTGATTGACGGCTACTATGGTAATAGCACGGAGGTTACGCCATATACACAGCCAGATAATCCTCGAACATATAAGCTGAACAAGTGGTGGCTTGAAGGCAAGACTGGTCCGTGGGTGGTGACGATTGAGTTCCCGTATCCAGTAGCGACCTTCTCGGGCTGCAACTTCTGTCTCGCGGACCATGGTCCGCGTAATCCGACCGCTTGGACGATTGAAGTTTCGAGCGATGGTGTGGACTGGACGCAAGTAAGTAGCGTTTCTGGCGCAACATGGGGGGATGATAATCAATATGCTTGGAATGTTGCTGACGACAAGCCAGCTGGTGTGGATGCGGAGAATTGGCCGGCATTTATGAACGCGGTGATGCCGACTGCGGTTTCGGTTGGTAACAACGCCAAGATTATTGCGGACGGCAACTGGACGGCGGCGCTCAACGTCACTGGCGCGTTGACCTTGAAGGGTGTTACGGGTAAGAACTTGACGCTTGACGCGGTTTCTACTTCTTCCTTCGGCACGGGCGCGTCGCTTACGCTCGATCTCACCGATTATCGAGTCATTAATGCGGATAAGCAGTATATTATCGCCGGTCCGACGGAGGGTTGGCCGGATGTTGAGCATATTATCGTTGTCCCGGAAAGAACCTTTACGGTTAATGTGGACAGTGAAGGTTACTATGTCATCGCTCAGAACGGTACTTACTGGATTGGCGATGAGGACGGCGCCGGCACATGGGATCTCGGAACGACGAGAATGTGGGGCGAAACGGCCGAATCGACCACGCCGCTCGTCTGGCTCAATGGTAGAGATGTGGCTGCTAACTTCACGCGCGATGCGAATGTGACGGTTGCAACCGAAATCACTCCTACTGCGATTAATCTCGCGGGTGAGGGCAATCTTGCAGTTGAGTTCAATGGTGCGCTTAATACTTTGAATAATGTACCAGTGAACTTCAATAGCGCTTATAATACGCTCACGATTAATAGCGATGTTGATTATACGCCTGGCGCGATTACCCAAATCGCGAATGCGAATTCGACAATCGTCAAGCAGGGAACTGGAACGCTCACGCTTCCAGCGAACTTGGCGATTCAGAACTTCACGCTTACGGATGGCGCGGTCGCGGGCAATTCGACGCTCACGGTCAACGGCACGCTTACGGGCTCGGGCACGATCCCGAGTTTGACGCTCGGTGATGGTGCGACTATTGATATATCGGACGAAACGTATATCGAGTCCTCTACTGTAGCTTTCGGAGCGACGCTGAAGGTTGTCGGTGGTATCGAAGGTGATACTGTGTTGAGCGGTCTTTCGGCTGCTCCTCAGGCACTTCCCGGATTGGTTGATGCTACGACCGGCAATACGTCTGCACTCGCGCTCAAGTACGAAGCGGGAGTTGATGGCGCGCCGAATGTCATTAAACTTGTTGCGGCCAAGGCGCAGATTGTCGACGAGCAAGGTAATGTTAAGTCGTATGACTCGATTGAGGATGCAATCAACAACGAATCTACGAGTGATAATGTTCCGACCATCAAGGTGGTTGAAGGGGCGGATCCGCTCGTGATTGAGAATATTGCGCCTGGTAAGTCGTTCAAGATCGATGAGACCACCAAGGCACGCTTCGATTGGACTGAAACGCAGACCAAGTATCTCGCGTTGACGACGGCTGGTCTTACGATTAAGGACGGTACGCCAGTGAACCCGACCTTTACTGGCGAGGAGGGCGCTACGAAGAAGTTGGTTGCGCTTGGCCTTGATGCTTCGAGTGCGAACGATAAGCCGTTCCTCAAGCAAGTGGGTGGCGCCGCTGATACCATCACCTTCAACTTCTTCCATGGAACTGCTGAAGCGGCGATTGAGGCGACTGGTATCGGCGGCTTGTCGGTCCAGTACTCGGTTGAGTATGCGGATACGTTGGACTTCACGGATAGCCAGACGACTGGGTTCAAGACCGAGTCCTTGGTTTCGGTTGGTTTGCCGACGGCGATGAACGACAAGAATGTCCGCTACTATCGTCCGAAGTTCAGTTTCGAATAAAGGAAAGCGATAGCTGGACAACCGTAGCCCAGCGGATCCGTCCGCTGGGCTAATAATGATCCTTGCAAGCAAGAATTTCAGGCGGAGGGGGCCTACGGACTTTCGGCCATCGCCTCGGCGAGGACGGCGGCCAGTTTGGGATCGTCGGGTAAAGGGAGTAGTGAGATTTGTGGTATAATACTATACCCAATGGAACGAAATTCTCGTAGAGTTGCGGCATTTGCCATTGCACGATGGCTTTTAACTAAGGATTTTGCGCCTTCGCTTATTCCTGATGGTCCTGATCGGGCGTTTGTGCAGGATTTAGTTTATACGACTATTCGTCGTTTGCGTTCTTTGCGCAAAGTGTTAGGCGAGTTGGTTAAAAAGTGGCCTAAGGGTGAGTTGGAAGCACTTTTGTACATCGGCGCTGCGCAAATCCTTTATATGGATGAAGTCCCCGACTTTGCAGCCGTAAATGAAACGGTGGATGCGGCCAAATCATGTGGCAATCCTCAAATTGCCAAGGTCGTGAATGGAGTTTTGCGCAATCTTATTCGTCGGCGTGAAGAATTTGTCAAGTTGCTTGAAAGCGCCCCACTTGCCGAATGTGAAAGCTATCCTACTCGTTTAGTTGCTCGTTGGATTGACCGCTTTGGCGAGGAGAACGCCGTCAAACTTTGCGCATGGCACAATACTCCTGCTAAGACTTATCTTGCACGTAAAGACGGCAGTTGGACTGAGCTTGAACGAGGAATGAAAGTCGAGGAAGTTTCGGGCTTTAAGGAAGGCGAATTTATTGTTCAAGATAGGGCCACTAAAGTTGCGATAGACTTAATGGATGTAAAACCAGGCGAAAGCGTTCTTGATGCGTGTGCCGCGCCAGGCGGAAAGGCGATACAACTTGCGTGGAGAGGAGCGAAACTTACGGCGTGCGAAGTCAATCCTAAGCGTCGTGCACGGATGTTGGAGAACTTTAAGCGAACCAATGTGGAGGCGGCAATTATCTCTTCGCTTGAAGGAATAGGAAGCTTTGATAAGGTTTTAGTTGATGCGCCATGCTCCAATACGGGCGTACTTAGACGCAGGGTGGATGCGAGGTGGAATTGGAGCGAAGAAAAACTTGCCTCACTCGTTAAGCTTCAAAGCGAGATATTGACTTTGGCAAGTAAACTCGTGAAGGTAAATGGTCTACTTGTTTACTCAACTTGCTCTAATGAAAAGGAAGAAAATGAAGAGCAAGTAAAAGAATTCCTAAATATCCATCCCGAGTTTGAGTGTGTTGCGATGAAGGAGCTTTTGCCATTTGAGAGCGAAACTGACGGTGCATTTGCCGCTGCCTTGCGGAAGGTTGGAGGTTGAACTTGAGGTGGGTTTCAATTTTGACATCAATTGCAATTCATGGCGCAATATTGGGCGCGATGATTGAGTGGGAAGGAGAAGGTGAGAGGTTGGAAGTTGAGGTTGAAGGGTTGGAGATTGAGATTGAGGTTGAAGGGTTGGAGGATGAGATTGAAGAGGTTTCCACTCCTCAAGTTCAACCTTACACCTCCCAGCCCCAACCTCAACCTTACACCTCCCAACCTCAACCTCAATCTCCCACTACTCCTATTCTAACGTTGCAACCAAAGTATCCACGCAGGGCGCGCAAGTTAGGCATTGAGGGCGTTACTCAGGTTCGCGTTCTTATCGGCAATGATGGACTTGTTAAAGAAGCCTTACTTGAAAGCTCTAGTGGCGCCAGAGATTTAGATAAAGCCGCACTTGAGGCAGCAAGGGGCTCAAAATTTAATAAAGTTAATCAAGTCGAATATCGCGATGCGATTCTTACTTTTGAATTCACGCTTGACGGCAAGCGTGAATTTGTGCTATAATTCACGCCAATTCATTCGGGCGTGGCGCAGCGGTAGCGCAGTTGACTGTTAATCAATTGGTCGCTGGTTCGAATCCAGCCGCCCGAGCCATTTCCTCGAAGTCCTTGACTCCGAGGTGATGCCATGCGTCTAAAATAACTACCCAGCCATTCGTCAGTTTTATCTTGAGAATGCGCTTTTTGTCCCATTCCTTGTGGTCAATTTCTTTGATGTCCGCATAAGTAAAGCGCTTACCTTGGGTGGTAAAGCAGTCTTTATCGAACTCGAACTTAAATTTGTAGGATTTAAGTAGTCTTAATCCTACTATGAGTGCTACGATTAAGGAAATGAAAGTAAAACCGTATTGAGTTTGAATTTTTTGTCGCTTAAAGGCCTCGAGATTCATTTCCGCTGGCGCAGGTGATCCTTCAATTGAACGGTATAACTCAGTTGCGGGAGTTGCAGGGTATCTAATAAACCCATCGTATCCAAACCATCCGCCTAATCCTACCATTAGTATGGTGACAAATAAATGGCGGTAAAAATATTCTTTATTTATTGTAAGCGTCATGTCAAGTATTATAGCAAATCTGAACGCTTTTTGGTATAATACACATTAACAATGGACAAGTTAGACACAGCACAAGCTAAAGCGGCAGTTCTTGCCGAAGCACTTCCTTATATTCAGGACTTTAAGGGCTCAATCGTTCTCATCAAATTAGGTGGAAGCGTTATGGAGCTTGAGGACAATTTGGAGAAGATTACCGAGGACATTGCTTTTATGAATTCGGTGGGGATGAAGGTCGTGGTCGTGCATGGTGGTGGTAAGGCAATCTCCAAGGCAATTAAGGTGTCTGGCAATGATCCTAAATTTGTTGATGGATTAAGGGTTACCGACGAGCCCACGATGGAAATCGTCCGTAAAACGCTTAACAATATTGTCAATCCCGATATTGTTCAACGTCTTTCCAATAAAGGAGCGAATGCAAAACCGCTTCATGGTAATTGGCTATTTAAGGCGAAAAAGATTACCTCACCTGATCGCGGGTATGTGGGAGAAGTAGTAGGTGTTAACGCGCGTTCGGTTGTAGAGATGTTAGATGCGGGAATCATTCCTGTAGTTACGCCTTTAGGCACGGGAGCGGAGGATGCGCATTTATATAATATTAATGCGGATTATGCGGCAGCTGCGCTTGCCAAAGAATTAAAGGTGCGTAAGTTTGTTTTAGTTTCGGATGTGCCAGGACTTTTGAAAGATCCTGAGAAACCCGAGACGCTCTTCTCCACTCTGCATTTGAGCGATATTGAATCACTAAAGCAGGATGGAACCATTGCGGGAGGGATGCTCCCGAAAATCGAGAGTTGTGTTCAGGCGATTCGCGAAGGGGTGCGCAAAGTGCACCTTGTCGATGGTCGCATGGCGCATTCGCTCTTACTCGAAATATTCACGCGTCAAGGCGTGGGAACGGAGATAACCGAATGAAAAAGTCCAGCAAAAGTCAAGAGATCCTCGAGCTTTATAAGTCCAATATGATGCCGACCTACACGCCGTCAGTAGTGATTGCGAGCGGCAAGGGCGCTACGGTGCGCGATGCGGATGGGCTAACATATTATGATTTTACGAGCGGCATTGGAGTGCACAACGTTGGATATTCTAACAAAAAGGTAGTTGAAGCAATCCAAAATCAAGCCGCTACTTTAACGCATTGCTCTAATCTTTTTGCAAATGAGCCAGCAACGCTTTTGGCGGATAAGCTTGTTAAACTTTCAGGGCTTAACGGTAAAGTGTTTTTTGCGAATTCAGGCGCGGAGGCGAACGAGGCAGCAATCAAGCTTGCGCGTAAGTGGGGAGCCAAGAACGGCGGGCGCTATGAAGTTATCACGATGCATCAGGGCTTTCATGGGCGTACGCTTGCCACCCTCGCAGCAACCGCGCAGGCGTGGTGCCAAGAGGATTATGATCCACTACCTGTCGGCTTTGCGTATGCTACCTACAATGACCTTGAATCGGTCAAGGCGGCGGTCAATGATAAGACGGTTGCAATTATGCTTGAGGCAGTGCAAGGCGAAGGTGGCGTGACACCTGCAACTGATGAGTTTATTAAAGGTGTTCGTGCACTTTGTGATGAGAAGAATTTGATTATGATTTGTGATGAAGTGCAAAGCGGCATGGGCCGTACGGGAACGTGGTTTGCATGGCAGGGATATGATGTAAAGCCAGATTTATTTACGGTTGCTAAATCCATTGCCGATGGGCTTCCAATGAGCGCGCTTGTTGCGAGCGAGAAGTTTGCCGATGTCTTTACGCCTTCGTCACATGCATCAACCTTTGGTGGCAATCCAGTTGCTGCGGCTGCCGCACTTGCCGTTATTGATGTCATTGAAAGTGACAAACTTTTGGAGAACGCAAAAGTAGTTGGCGATAAATTTCGTGAAGCGTTAGAGGGCTTTGTGGATAAGTACGACAAGTTGCTTGAAGTGCGGGGCAAAGGAATGATGCTTGGACTCGTTGTTGAAAATGAGGCGAAGGACATCGTAGAGGCGCTTAAGGGCCAAGGGCTCCTTGCGCTTACTGCGGGAGCGCATGTGGTGCGTTTCCTCCCGCCGCTTTGCTTGGCCGAGGGCGATTTAGAGGACGCCGTGGATATGATTTCTGATGCGTTGGATTGCGCATTTGGGGAATAAATTATGAAACGTGCGATTATCTTTGCCGTGATATTAGCGCCGATTTTGGCGTTTTGCGCGGACTTTGTGGACTTTGATGAAAAGCACTACATTTCAGGACCAAAGATTGACGCCAAGGATTTGCAAGGCAAGGTTGTGCTCATTGATATGTGGGCGATTTGGTGCTATCCGTGTAAGCTAATGCTCCCGCATACTCAGGAAATTTGGGAGAAGTATAAGCATCGTCCAGTTGTGGTTGTTGCCTCGCATGTGAGCGGAGGATACAAGGAGGATGAAGTTAGAGAGTTCATCAAACAGGGTGGCTTTACCTATTCATTTTATCTTTCCGCACGGTGGACAGGTAAAACGGGGTTTGATGGAGGGATTCCGTTTCTTTATGTCATTGATGGCAATGGGGAGTGTGTGTATGGTGGACGCAAGCCAGAGGAGATTATGCAGGCGATTGACAAAGCGCTATCCAATCTCGCGACTGCACCTAACCTGCTTGCAGATGAATCCATTCTCGTAGAGTACAAGAATCTCAAGGGAAAACTCGTTTTGGGCAAGCCGCTTACGGCAACTTTGAAGCGCTTTAAGGATGATATTAAAAAGGCAGGAGACATGCCTGAGAGCAAGACCTTTGCTAAGCGCAAAGCGGAAGCGATGGAGATTGTCAAAGAGCTTAATCGTCGGCGCAGCGAACTTATCAAATCCATCAACCGTCGGATCGAGAGCGGTGACAAAGCCAATGCCAATAAGGAGATCGATTTGCTTGTTGCGACTTGGCCAAATTTAAAGGAAGAGTGGAATGCAAGAAAGCAATGAATATCGTGAGCAGCGTTTAGCGAGCATGAAAATACTCGCAGAAATGGGCTACGAGCCCTATGGCGCAAAGTATGATCACGATGATTTAAAAAAGGTCCGCGCAGAGTTTGAAGAGGGCGCGTCCAAGCGAATTGCTGGACGGCTTTTGATGATTCGTCGTATGGGTAAGATGAACTTTGCGACGATGAATGATGGTACAGATAGGTTTCAGCTTATATTTAAACGTGATGAGCTTTCTGAAAGTGCGTTCGCTGCATTTAAGCAGCTCAATCTCGGGGACATCATTGGCGCTGAGGGAACGCTCTTTACCACGCAAAAAGGCGAGAAGTCACTTATCGTTAAAGAGTGGACGATGCTTGCCAAGGCGCTTGAGCAGCCGCCAGAGAAATTTCATGGTCTTGCAGATCAAGAAGAGTGTTATCGTCGGCGTTATGTTGATCTTATGACCAATGATGAATCGCGTGAACGTTTCTTTACGCGCTCTAAGATTTTGATGGAAATTAGAAAGTATCTTTGGTCAAAGGGCTTTGTGGAAGTTGAAACTCCCATTCTCCAAGATCAAGCTGGTGGGGCAGCTGCAAAGCCGTTTTTCTCGCACTATAACGCGCTTGATAAAGATTGTGTAATGCGAATTGCGCCTGAGCTTTACTTAAAGCGGCTTTTGGTAGGCGGGATGAACAAGGTTTTTGAGCTTGGCAAAGATTTTCGCAATGAGGGTATTGATCGCACGCATAATCCGGAGTTCACGGTATGCGAGATTTACGAGGCGTATGGTGATAGGACTTCAATGGAAGCGATCATGGAGGGACTTTTGCCACACCTATGTGACACGGTCATTGGTAAGCGGGTCATTGAATATGGGGATGCTAAAATCCCGATTGACTTTACTCCGCCTTATCGTCGGGTTGAATACAAGACGCTTGTCAAGGAATTGATGGGTGAGGATTGGTTTGAGCTTGACTTTAAGACGCAGCTTGAAAAGGCGAAAGCAAAAGGCAAAGAGACGGATACCAATTTGGAGCTTGATGGAGTTACGACTACGCTCATGCTCACTCATGAAGTGTACGATAAGCTTATTGAAAAGAAGCTGATGCAGCCGACTTTCGTAACCCGCATCCCGCACGAGTTTGTGCCGCTCGCCAAGGCGTGCAAGGATGATCCTACGCTCGTGGATGTGTTTGAGTTTGTGGTTGCGGGGCGTGAACTTTGTCCAGGATATACGGAGCAAAACAATCCTATTGAGCAACGCAAGGCGCTTGAGAATCAGGCGGGTGAAGATACTGAGAAGATTGATGAGGATTTTATTAGTGCGCTTGAGTGCGGCATGCCTCCAACAGGTGGCCTTGGCTTTGGTGTAGATCGACTCGTCATGTTCTTGACGGGTTGTGATTCGATTCGCGATGTGGTTTTGTTTCCACAATTAAAAAGGGCGTGAGTGGCAGATGGAGACTATGAACGCAGAGACGGCAGAGTGGCTGAAATCAAGCGACTCGAGGGAATACTTCGAGCTACTAAAGTTTCCAACGGTCGGAGCGGACAAAACTCACCTTCGCGATTGCGTGGCGTGCGCGACGTGGCTCTTGACATGGCTAAAAGCGATCGGGGCTGAAGCTAAGCTCGTTACTGAGGACTTTGCGCCTCCAGTGATTGTTGGCGAGTTAAAAGGTGAAGAGAATTCGCTAACCATTTTGGTGTATGGTCACTACGATGTCCAGCCCGCAGATCCAATTGATAAGTGGCGTACCGACCCGTTTACGCCAACCGTTAAAGGTGATAGGATTTACTGTCGGGGTGCGCAGGATGACAAGGGACAGTTCTTTGCGTTTCTTTGTGGAGTAAGAGCGCTTAAGAATCGTCCCAATCTTAAGTTTGTTTTAGAAGGTCAAGAAGAAAGTGGCTCGGTCGCACTTTTCAAGCTACTGGAGAATCAAGATTTTGTGCGCAAAATTTCCGCTGATGTGCTTGCGGTTTGTGATACGGGGGCGGGAGTAAACTTGCGACCTGCGATCATCGCTGGGCTTAGAGGAGTAAATCATTTTACGATTAAGCTTACGGGGGCAAATCGCGATCTTCATTCGGGAGAGTATGGTGGCATTGCGCCCAACGTGGCGCAGGGAATGGCGGAGCTGATTTCGTCGCTGCATAATGCGGATGGTTCAATTGCAGTTGCTGGCTTTCGCGATGGAATAATTCCGCCAACTCATGAAGAATTGGAGGCGGCGGAGGCGGGCTTTGCGAACGAAGAAGAATTCCGAAAGGATATTGGCACCGAACCTTGCGGTGGACAACTTGGCAAAACCATCGTACAGCGCAATGGCTTTGAGCCTACGATTGAAATCAACGGGATTCATACGGGTTATGGTGGGCCAGGGTCAAAGACGGTAATCCCATGTGAAGCAATTGCGAAAATTTCTACGCGGCTCGTACCTGGACAAGTTCCCGAACGGACATTTGACGCAATCAAGCGACACCTAAAAGATCGTTGCCCGAAGGGAATGACTCTAAGTTTTCCTGAAGATAGCGGACTTTCAGCGGCAATGCGCTTGCCGCTTGCTTCGCCACTTTTTAGAGTCGCTGAAGATGTCTTAAAATCAATGGATGAGCGAGGGCCAGTTTATATCTGGGATGGTGCTTCAATCCCGATTATTTCAGCATTGAAAGAGTGCAGTGGGGCGGCACCTTTGCTTGTTGGCTGGGGACAACCAGAGGACTCAATTCACTCGCCCAACGAGTCGTATTCGGTTAAACAATTTATGCTCGCAAAAACTTGGGCAATGAAAATATTGGAAGGATTGAAATGAGCGAGGAGTCGCTAAATAAATTACGAGATATGGCATCTCGCATTCGTGAGATGCGTGAGATTGTGGGATATACCACCGAGAATATGGCGAAACTCGTGGGCGTGAGCGTAGAGGAGTACAAGTCGGTTGAAGCGGCAGAGTCGGAGCCGACCTTTAATTTTTTGCATCAGTGTGCGATTGTGTTTGGCGTGGATATTAACGCACTTCTGGAGGGTAATTCAGCGCATCTTTCGGGATATGAAGTTACTCGCGCAGGGCAAGGGCCAATCACTGCCGCTGAACCGTATATGACAATTCGCAATCAAGCGGCGATGTTCCAAAATCGTTTAGGGACACCTTATTGGGTGACTTACAAGTATGATGAAAAGCTCGTGGATGCACCAATCGCAACGACAACGCATTCCGGGCAAGAGTTCGACATTGTACTTAAGGGAACTATGAAGATAAGGGTTGGGGATCATACTGAAATTTTGCACGAAGGTGACTCGATTTTCTATAAATCCTCAACGCCACATGGTATGATTGCGATGGATGGCAAACCACTTACCTTCATTGCGATGGTGATGGCAGGGCCTGAAGGTGACTCGCATTTAGGATTGGAGACGATCCGTCCACGCACAGATCGTACGCCGCTTATTGTGCAGAAGTTTCTTGACGTACTGGAGGATGAGCGTGGGCGACTTACGCATATTAAATTTCGCAATATTGAGAAATTTAACTTCGCCTTTGATATTGTAGATGAGATTGCCAAAAAGTATCCTGATAAGCTTGCGATGTTGCATATTTCGGACAATTTCACCGAGCGTCGCTTTACCTTCAAAGAGATTTCGGATACTTCCAATCAAGTAGCAAACTACTTTTTGTCACTTGGAATTAAGCGTGGCGATAGGGTGATGCTGGTATTGAAGCGTCATTATCAGTTTTGGCCGACGATTCTTGCACTACATAAGATTGGGGCAATAGTTATTCCTGCTACGAGCCAGCTATTGGTGCATGACTTTGCCTATCGTTTTAAAGCAGCCAAAGTGAAAGCGCTTGTCTGTACGGCAGATGGTGAGGTCGCAGAGGAAGCTGAAAAGGCCGAAAAAGAATTGGGGCTTACGTCACTCGTTAAATTGATTGTTAATGGGAAGCGTGATGGCTGGCAAAACTTTGATTTGGAGTATGCAGGATTTTCGCGAGTTTTTGGGCGCGTTAAGGATTCGCCAGGAGGCGATGATCCAATGCTAATGTTTTTTACGAGTGGAACGACGGGATATCCAAAGATGGCGCTTCATAGTTACAAGTATGCGTTAGGGCATTATGTGACTGCGAAATATTGGCACCAAGTTGAACGTGATGGACTACACTTTACCATTTCAGAGACAGGTTGGGCAAAGGCGCTTTGGGGTAAACTTTATGGGCAGTGGATGTGCGAAGGGGGACTTTTTGTTTACGATTTTGCTCGTTTTCATGCCGAAAACATTTTACCGATGTTCGCAAAGTATAAGATCACAACATTTTGTGCTCCACCGACAATGTATCGAATGCTTATTAAAGAGGATATCTCCAAATATGATTTTAGCTCGGTGCATCATGCTACCACGGCTGGCGAGGCCCTTAACCCAGAGGTGTTTGTACAGTTTGAGCGTGCAACTGGCTTAAAGATTCATGAGGGCTTTGGCCAGTCGGAGACTACATGTGCGCTTGGAAATCTCCTTGGAGATGCGCTTAAACTTGGTTCAATGGGTAAGCCAATTCCTGATTATGATGTTGATCTTGTTGATGAAGCGGGTAATTCGGTTCCGCCTGGGGAGCATGGCGAAATCGTAATTCGTACTTCGCGCGAGCATCCGCATCCAGGGGTGTTCATTGGGTACTATAATGACAAGGAAAAGACCGATGATGCGTGGCGAGGCGGGATGTATCACACATGTGATCTCGCGTGGAAGGACGAAGATGGATATTACCATTATGTGGGTCGTGCGGATGATGTAATCAAGTCTTCGGGTTATCGAATTGGACCATTTGAGATTGAAAATGTGATTATGGAATTGCCTTACGTCGTTGAGTGCGGTGTTTCGGCGGTGCCAGATCCGATTCGAGGGCAAGTAGTGAAAGCGACGATTAAACTTGTTAAGGATAAAAAGCCTAGTGAAGAGCTTAAAAAAGAAATTCAAGACTACGTTAAGAGCCACACGGCGCCTTATAAGTATCCACGAATTGTGGTTTTTAAGGATGATCTACCTAAGACGGTGAGTGGTAAGATTCAACGCAATTTGCTTTAATGAAAATTATCGTAGGTCTCGGGAATCCTGGTGCGCAGTATGCGAGTACTCCGCATTCAGTCGGTTTCGAGGTGGTGGATAAGTTGGCGCAAGAATTGGGTGTTGAATGGGAGATTAAGCGCCAAATGCAATGTTTGTTCGCAAAGGGTGTGATTGCTGGCGAGAGTGTTCTTGTGATTAAGCCACAGACTTTTATGAACCTTTCTGGCGATGCGGTTGCGCCGATGGTAAAATACCATAATTTGGGTGCGGCTGATTTGGTCGTGGTGCAGGATGATATTGATCTTGCGTTAGGTCGATTGCGAGTGCGCAAAGGCGGGAGCTCGGGTGGACATAACGGAATAAGAAATATCATTGAGCGTTTAGGGGCGTCAGATTTTGCGCGACTTAAATTGGGTGTAGGCAAAGATAAGAGCGATGTTATTGGGCATGTTTTGGGCAAGTTTGATCCTGCCTCACGAAAGGTGATGGATAAAGTAGTTGATGAAGCTACTAAAGCAGTAAAGTGTATTGTTGAAAACGGTGCAGACGCAGCAATGAATGCATATAACGGATGGCAGGCCTAAACGAAACACCGAGCGCTGAGCGTGTTCATATTGCGTTTTTTGGACGCATGAATGCAGGTAAGTCAACTCTTGTAAATGAGTTTACCCGTTCATCTATCGCAATTGTTTCTGATAAGTGTGGCACGACCACTGATCCAGTTTCGAAGGCGATGGAGATAAAACCTTTGGGACCTTGCCTTATTACTGATACTGCAGGCATTGATGACGAGAGCGAGTTAGGGCTTAAGCGAGTTGAACGCACATTAGAAGTCTTAAGTACTACGGATATTGCAATTTGGGTTGCTGGAGAGGATAATGCACCAGTTCCTGAGATAATAAGGCGCGCAAATATACCTGTGCTTACATATCATCGTGGAGATAAAGTCGAGGAGCTTTATGTAAAGATTGCCGCGATTTTTCCTCGCGAACAGTCAATCGGTCTTTTGGATGGGTTGGTTAAAGAGGGTGATCATATTCTTTGTGTTTGCCCAATTGACGAATCAGCGCCTAAAGGGCGGCTTATTTTGCCACAAGTGGAAGTAATTCGCGCTGCGCTTGATGTGGGAGCCAGGGTAACGGTAGTTAAGCCAGAAGATGTTGTAGAGGGCGATTATGCGCTAATCATTACCGATTCACAAGTATTTGCCGAAGTAAGTAAACGTCTCTCGCCTACCGCTCCTTTAACGAGCTTCTCCATTCTCTTTGCGCGGAAAAAAGGTGACATCAAGGTCTATATTGAATCACTTAAGGCAATCGCCAAGTTAAATGACGGGGATAAGGTGCTTATTGCCGAAGGGTGCACACATCATCGGCAGTGTAATGATATTGGGACAGTTAAAATCCCAAATGCGCTTAAGCGTTTGACTAAACGTGAGTTGAATTTTGAATTTGCAAGTGGAAGTGCATTTGTCGTTTCCCCTGATACGAAACTCGTGGTGCAATGTGGAGGTTGTATGCTTTCGCGTCGAGAGGTGATGAGACGAATTAAACTTTGCATAGACATGCATGTTCCAATTGTTAATTATGGTATGCTGCTTGCGCTTGCAGCAGGCGTGGAGGTTGAGCGATGCGTGAAATAAGCGATATTTTAGCTGACATAAATGTGCGAATTAAATCTGCGTGTGAGCGTGCGGGGCGTAAAGCGGAGGAAGTGGAGATTGTTGCAGTCACCAAAACGCACGGAGAGCAAGTGATTCGTGAGGCGTGGGATGCAGGATTGAAGATTGTGGGCGAAAATAAAGTCCAGGAAGCTACATGGAAGAAAACTGCGAGTATAACTGGTCCGGCATGGCATCTTATTGGACACTTACAGTCCAATAAAGTTCGTCAAGCACTTATGATATTTGATTTCATTCACTCAGTTGATTCTATCAAACTTTTGGAGAAGATTGATATGGTTGCTGATGAAATGGGTCTTGCACCACATATTCTTTTTGAAGTTAATGTCTCGGGCGAGCGTTCCAAAAGTGGGATGCGACCTGGAGAAGTAAATTCGGCAATTGAGTTTTTGATGGAGAAATGTAAACGCATCACTTTAGAGGGTTTTATGACGATGGCGCCATTTACGACCAAACCCGAGGAAACTCGTCCAGTATTTCGTGCACTTAGGTGCTTGCGGGATGAGACTGAACAGAGGTTTGCAATTTCCTTGCCGCGTCTTTCAATGGGGATGAGTGGTGACTTTGAAGTTGCCATCGAAGAAGGCGCGACGTGGGTGCGATTAGGGACACTTCTTTTCGGTGAGCGTCCTAAGCTTAAATTTGGTGCGCCTAATGGCGAATTGCCGGTAAAGATTCTCGACTGATGTTTCCCGTTGAGGCAAAAATAGGTGAAATTAGAGACGCATTAGCAAATAAAAAATGTGTCGTTTTAACAGCACCACCAGGTAGTGGCAAAACAACTTGTGTTCCGCCTGTATTAATGGACGAGCCGTGGCTAAAGGGCAAAAAAATTGTGATGTTAGAGCCACGCCGTATTGCGGCTAGAAGTTCGGCTACATATATGGCAGGGCGGATAGGCGAAAGCGTGGGCGCGCGTATTGGTTATCAAGTTCGTTTAGAGCGTAAGATTTCCAAAGCTACGCAACTTGAAGTAGTAACCGAGGGCTTACTCACTCAGCGTATTTTAAGTGACCCTGAACTTAATGATATAGGGCTTATTATTTTCGATGAATTTCACGAACGTTCGCTTCAGTGCGATATGGCATTTGCACTTGCGTTGGAGGTTCGCCGCGCGTTAAGGCCGGATTTGCGGCTTTTAATTATGTCGGCAACCTTGGATGTCGAGCCCATACTAAAACATATAGGTGATGCGATTTTAGTTCGTGCTGAAGGGCGGATGTTTCCAGTCACTACTGAATATTTAGGTGAATGCACAATGGAAAGTGCGATAGGCAGGGCGCTTAAAGAAACGGATGGCGACATCCTTTGCTTTTTGCCAGGCGAGGGTGAAATCATGCGTACCTTGCAAAAGATTGATGGGATGTTTTTTGATGTTGAAATACTGCCACTTTATGGATCGCTCTCCAAAGATGCACAGGATAAGGTATTTGATAAATCGTTTAAGCGTAAAGTAATTCTCTCTACTTCAATTACAGAAACTTCGCTTACAATTGATGGAATAAGTGCAGTTGTTGACTCGGGATTGATGCGGACAGCGAGGTTTTCGCCTTCAACTGGAATGTCGGGTTTAGTTACTTTGCCACTTACCTTGGATCGTGCCGAACAACGGCGTGGTCGTGCGGGACGCGTTAAAAGTGGAGTTTGTTATCGCCTTTGGACAAAAGAGAGCGAGGCGTCGCGCTCAGAAAAGGCAACGTGCGAAGTGTTGGAGCAAGACTTAACTTCATTGGTACTTACAAGTGTAGCGTGGGGTGCGCTTCATCGTAAAGATTTGCCATGGCTTACCTTGCCGGCTGATAGCAACTGGGAGAAGGCGGTTGAGCTTTTGCGTCATTTAGGAGCATTGGATGAAAGAGGGCAGATTACCGACAAAG
This sequence comes from Kiritimatiellia bacterium, assembly GCA_045599105.1. GTDB lineage: Bacteria > Verrucomicrobiota > Kiritimatiellia > RFP12 > UBA1067 > UBA1067. The sequence continues at coordinate 17,904 of JAZRVL010000045.1, read as the reverse complement.
GGCGCAAGATGTCCATGATGAATATGCATCCACGTTTAGCAAATATGGTGCTTGGCGGCGGAGATCCAACCTATGCGGCGATTATTGAAGAGGGTGCGCGAGAGCGCGAAACCGATATTCGGTATATTAAGGTTACATCTCGCATTAAAGAGCTTGCTAGGCGTTTTGCAACTAAGAAGGGATGCGCATATCTTTCGGCAGGTGCTTCGCTTGCGCTTGCATATCCTGAACGTGTCGCGCGCAATCGTGGTAATGGAACATTTCGGATGGTGAATGGACGGGGTGCGTTTTTGGAAGAATCAGATCCGCTTAGTCATGAAAAGTATCTTGTTTGTTGTGCGCTTGACGATCGCTTGGGCAATGCACGAATTTGGACAGCTTCGCCAATAACTGAGGGTGAAATTCGGTCAATATTTGGAGATAAGTTACACATCCGAGAGATTTGTGAATGGGATAAACGTACTGATTCGGTAAAAAGCGTGAGGCAAGAGCTTTTAGGGGAAATGGTACTTAGCGAAAAATCACAACACTTGGCGACCGGCACAGCGCAGGTAATGATAGAAGGAGTGCGTATTAAAGGGCTTGATAATTTGCCTTGTTGGACTAAGGGTGCTAGGGAGTATCGGCTACGAATTGACTTTTTAAGTCGGATTGATGACGCTTGGCCAAAATTAGACGATGAGACACTTTTGGAGGCGCTTTCGGGTTTTATTACTGAAGGGATGACTAAGTGGCGCGATTTGGAAAAGATTGATCTTATTGCGGTTATGAATTTTATTTTAGCTGAACACAAGCTTTCGGTGCGCGAGCTTGACCGCTTAGCGCCTGCACGAATTACAATGCCATCAGGTAGGTCGTATGCGATTCACTATGAAGGGGTGGAGCCAACGGTAGAGGTTAAACTTCAAGAATGTTTTGGGATGGCTGAGACACCAAGAGTTGCAGGCGGAAAAGTGCCGATTGTAATGACACTTCTTTCGCCCGCCCAACGCCCTGTTCAAATTACCAAAGATCTTGCGGGATTTTGGCGGGGTGCGTATCAACTGGTTCGCAAAGATATGCGTGGTAGGTATCCTAAGCACGATTGGCCGGAGAATCCTATTGTCACTGGCGCGGCTACCAAGGTTTTGATATAATTCAAACTAATGGGATACGCTAAGCGAAATACTATCAAAGTTGCGACTCCGACCAAGACGTCGACGAGCGAAAAGCCTACATCAATTTGGCAACTTCAAATAGGCCCTAAGAAGCGCAAAAGCGAGATGAAGCGGGTTGAGGTTTTACTTTTTGTTTCTGAGCTTGCTGATTTATTGGAAGCAGGTATGACGCTCGGTCAAGCATTAGCTGCACTTGCTAGTCAAGGAGAAGAGGATTCAGCCCAAAGAGTGATTTGCCAAGATCTTTGCGATCGAATTATTAGTGGTGAAAATTTCTCAACTGCTTGCGCTAGTCACCCCAAGACATTTCCTCCTCTCTTTTCTAATATGATTCGTGCAGGAGAGGCTTCGGGTGCGATGGTGGAAGTTTTACGGCGTTTGGGCGATCATTATGAGCGTGATGATAATATGCGGGGAAAGATTAAAAGTGCGCTTTCCTATCCAATAATTGTTCTTTGCTTTGGTGTGGTTGCGGTAATTGGTGCGTTGGTGTGGATTATTCCACAATTTCAGAAAGTATTTGATTCAATGGGTGCAACTTTGCCACTCCCGACTAAGATTTTAATTGGGATGTCGAATGGACTTATTCATTATGGATGGCTAATGGCAATTGGAGTAGGGGTGTTTGGTTGGTGGTTTAAACGCTGGAAGCATACGCCCAAGGGTGTGCGCAAGATTGATGAGTGGAAGCTTAAAGCTCCACTTGTTAGGGGAATTGTTGCTGCAGGTGCGTATTCATCACTCGCTTATACTTTAAAGACCTTGTTAGTAAATGGAGTTAATGTTTTACAGGCGTTAAAGATTTGTGAAGAGACGTGTAATAATGCAGTAATTGGGGATGCCTTAAGGACAGCACGAATGCGAGTTACGGATGGTACGACAATTTCTGGTCCGTTTGCTTCGTCTGGGGTTTTCCCACGAATGATGACTGATATGCTTGCAGTTGGAGAACAAGCAGGAGATATGACTTCGGCTTTGGAGCATATAGGCAAGCGTTACCAAAAAGATATGGATCGTAATATTGCTTCTTTTACCAATGCGTTAGAACCGATTTTGATTGTTGCAATTGCTGGAGTAGTGGGCTTTGTGGCAATTGCGATTTTAATGGCAGTATTTAAGGTTTCTTCATCTATCGGATAACACTAAATTTTGATATAATATATCGTATAAGAAAGGGGTAAATTATGAGAGATTTATTTATTGTTGGCGCAGGTGGGTTTGGCCGTGAGGCAATTTGGACAGTAGAGCGTATTAATAAGGCTGCTGGTGAAACACTTTGGAATATCATTGGATATGCTGACGATGATCCTAAGTGGGCGAAGGGCGACAACTTCGAGGGATATCCAATTCTTGGCACTGTAGATGAAGCATCACATGATAATCCTGGTGCTTCGGTTTTTGTGGCAATTGGCAATAACGTCAAGCGCGCGGATATTTATCGTAGATTGCGCGGACATGATTTTCCAGCATTTATTGATCCTTCAGCGCAAGTTTCGCCTACGACTGACTTCAAACACGGCACGCTAATTGCTGCTGGTGCAGTTGTCCAAGTCGGCTCAGAGATCGGCAAGTTTTCGCTTATTGGATCAAACTGTGTAATAGGTCACGATGCAGTAATCGGTGACTTTGTGAATGTTGGTGTTGGCACTGTAGTTGCGGGCGGAGTTAAAGTTGGTGATTCGGTTTCGTTTTTTGCCAATTGCGCTACGATGCCGTGGATTACAATTGGTGAGAATGCGACGATTAAATGTGGTGCACGAGTGTTGGAAAATGTTTCAGCTGGTGCTGAGATTTAAAGCTTGAAGTGGTTCGTTTATAACCTTTTTTTTGCAATCATCTACCCGTTTCTTCTACCGGGCTTTTTAGCACGAATCGTTAAGCGTGGTGGGTATGCGACGCGATTTTTTGATCGTTTAGCATTTTATCCGCAAACGATTGTTAATTTGGTCTCTAAGCGTGGAGAGTTTGTTTGGATTCATGCAGTGTCAGTGGGTGAAGTGCAGGTTGCAGGTCAACTTATGCGTGAATGGCGCAAAGTTGACGCATCGATTAGGTTTTGCTTTTCTACTACATCGTCAACTGGTTGGAAAATGGCCGAGCGTGAAGTGATGGATAAAGATATTTTGATTTATAATCCCTTGGATTTTCCGTCTTTTGTTAAAGCTGCGTTATTGACAATTAAGCCGAGGGCGGTTATTCTTACCGAGTCAGAGATTTGGCCTAATTTTATTCGGCGAATTAAAAAGCTTAATATCCCATTGTTTCTCATCAATGCTAGGGTGAGCGATCGATCTGCTCCGCGTTATAAAGTGGCCAAGTGGTGGTTTGGTGATATTTTTAAGTCGTTTACCAAAATTTTTGCACAAAGCGAGTTAGATAAATCGCGTTTACTATCAGCTGGCGCACCAGTTGATAGTACTGAAGTAACGGGGAGTTTTAAATTTGATGTTGCTCATCGTAACGAAGTAAAAGAACATGAGCTTAGAGCTTGGGTTAAGGATGGACGTATTTTGTTGGGTGGATCTACTTGGCCAGGTGAGGATGTGGTTTTACTTAATATCTTCAAGGACCTTAAAGATGTGAAGTTAGTTATTGCTCCTCGTCATTTTGAAAAAGCAGATGAAGTTGAAGCGAATATTCGGGCTGCGGGATTTAATTGTGTGCGTCGTAGTCGAGGTGATAAAGGAGATGGTGTTTATCTTTGCGATACGACTGGTGAATTGATGGGCCTTTATGGTATTGCCGATGTGGTGTTTGTTGGTAAGTCACTTTGCGCACATGGCTCGCAAAATATGATTGAGCCGTGTCTTTGCGGGAAACCGACAATCGTTGGCCCTTATACGGAGAATTTTCGTCCAGTGATGAGCGATCTTAAAGAGGCGAATGCGATTTGCCAAGTGAATGATGAAGTTGAGCTTAAAGCGGCGATTATCAAACTTTTAAAAAATGATGAGGGTTTGGGAGAGCGGGCTAAGCGCGCAGTGAAGCGGCGTGTAGGCGCGGTCGCACGGGCAGTATCGGAAATAAGAAGCGCCTTATGAAACGATTTTTATTGTTTTGGTGTCTTGCACTGCTCGTTGGATGTGGTAAAAATGAAACATCAGAAATAGAACTTCCAGTTACTGAAATGAGCAAGGCGGTTGAATGCGCGATTCGACAAATTGAATTATTAGAGCGTTCTGCCAATGATTCCGCTGAAGTAGATATAAAGCTTCTTAATGTTACATCACTTACCGTAGGAGATTTTAAGCGTGAGCTTGAGGAGATGCCAGGGGAAATGGTTCGCGTATGGATGCCTGGGCGATACACTTGGATGGTTGTAGGGTCGAGTATTTCCAATCAAGTTGAAGTTGCCAAGGCGATGATTACTTTTACTTTTGACACAGAGTGTCCCTCGGTGGCGCAGATTTTTGCAAGCTATGCTGGAACGCGTGAGGAAATATTGCCTGCATTTGAGGCTGGTGATATGAAAGTCAAACCTCGACCAGAGTTTTTCCTCACTAAGGATGCGTTAACAGTTCCTTACCTTTCTTTTGAAGGAATTGATGAAGATATTACAAAAATGGTGCAAGACGAGATTTTGGCGGTGCAAAATGTGCGTCGCAAAGTTGTTGAGGGTGATATGCTTGCAGATGCGGCAGACGATCTTGAGGGCGAGAAGAAAGCAATTGATTGTTGGGCAAAAGCGGCTGAGGTGAATCCTTTGGACTCATTTCTCTTAGAGCGCGTAGAAAATCTTGAGCGTAATGCGAATGGTTTTTTGGAAGTTGGTAAGTTTTTGCAGGCGATGAAGTGCTATGAGACGATTGTGAGTATTTATCCTAACAATGCTTCCGCGCTTCATAATTTTGGAATTTGTCTTAAGAAATTAGGGCGAAGCGAACTTGCTGATAGAGCACTCAAACGGGCGGAGGAGTTGATGCGATGATTCTCAGCGCTTGTTGGACTGCTTCAGCATTAGGAACTGGCAATGCGGAGATGCTCGCTAATTACTTGCTCCGTGTGGCTCCTGGGATGAAAGAACTTAATGGTGATATTCCATCAAGAGCAATTTTCTTTGGCTCAGTAACTACTGCGTTGCCTGTGATTGCAGAAAAGCATTGGAATATGCGCGCTAATCAGCTTTTGACGTTGGCAATAGAAAGTGAATCTAAATTTTCTGCGCTTGTCAATAAGTATGGTCCTGCGAGAGTAGGCATAGTCCTTGGCGCGTCTAATACTGGGATTGATGAATCGGAAAAGTATTTATTTGATGATTATGACCGTTTTGATTTTTCTATGATTGAGCTTGGTACTCCTAGCGCTTACTTAAAAATGCTTTTAGGGATAGAGGGGCCCGCATATACGGTTTCAACTGCTTGCTCATCGTCTACCAAAGCATTTGAGGCTGCGCGGCGACTCATAGAAAGCAAACTTTGCGATGCGGTAATCGTGGGCGGAGTGGATGGGAGATGTCATTTTGCAATGAATGGCTTTCATGCGTTAGGGGCGCTCAGCCAAGGGAGATGTCGTCCTCTTGCGGAAGATCGTGATGGGATTAATTTAGGCGAGGGAGTTGCACTTTTTATTTTAGAAAATGGCGATGAAGGAGTAAAGCTTTTGTCGGTCGGTGAGTCAAGTGATGCATATCACGCAACTTCTCCTGAGCCTGAAGGATTAGGCGCAGAAATTGCAATGAGACGAGCCATTGAGCGTGCAAAAATAAGTGCGAGCGAGATTAACTATATTAATCTTCACGGAACAGGTACTATTGCTAATGATAAAATGGAGATAAAAGCAGTTAAGCGGATATTTGGTGAGCAGGTTGTCGCAGAGTCAACTAAGGACTTAACTGGACATTGTCTTGGTGCGGCTGGTGCGGTAGAAGCTGCGCTTTGTTGGAACTTGCTTACTGCGAACAAGTATAAGGTTGCGCTATCTAATTCATTTGCTTTTGGAGGATCAAATGCGTCCGTTATTCTCTCTCGCTGAGCTTTTGCCACACCGATCACCAATGGTGTTGCTTGACGAAGTCGTTGAAGTAGATTTGGAATCAAAATCAATTACGACTGCTTTTATTGCAAAACCAAGGTGGGTAGGTAATTGGGCAGCGATTGAGTATATGGCACAAACTGCTGCTGCTATCGCGGGATACTTTGACAAGTTAGATTGTGCAGATAGTCCTGCGCGACCAGGGTTCCTTTTGGGCACGCGTAGGTTGGAGTTGATGATTGAGAAGTTCGAAGTTGGGACGCGTTATTTAGTAAAGGCAAGGAATGAATTTGCGGATAATGAGGCCGCAAGTTTTGCGTGTGAGATTGCGGATGCGAGTGGGAAAGTTGTTGCTAAAACAATTCTCAATGCCTATCGGCCAGTTGATTTTAAGAATTTCATCACCCAACGCGCCAAAAATATGATATAATTACCACCGTTTGAGTCAAACGGGGTGTAGCGCAGTCTGGTAGCGCGTCTGCCTTGGGCGCAGAAGGCCGTGGGTTCAAATCCCGCCGCCCCGACCAATTTCTAAAGACGGTCGAATTTACGATCAAGCTCGCGAGTGGAAGTAAAAATCATCACGGGCTTTCCGCGCGGACAAATATATGGCATCTTGGTCGCGCAAAGCTCTTCAATGAGTTTTGTCGCTCCATCTTTCGTTAGCGTAAAGTTTGCTCCCGCAAATGAACGCGCGATGGATTTAGCAATAATCTCTTCGCGCCATTTATCTCCACTTTTACGGGTTGCGCCCTCAGCAAGATCACTCGCAATTGTTGCAATAATGCGCTTGGTTGAGGTAGAGTCCAAGAGTTGTGGAACAGCATCAATTTTAATGGTATTTAATCCAAATTCACTAATTGAGAACCCCATCGAGTGCAAAGTTGATAGCGATGCAGTAACTCGTGAAAAATCTACAGGTGAAAGTTCGATTGTTTCGGGGATAAGCAATGTTTGAGAACCAATTTTTGCAGAAAGTAGTTTTTCGTATGCAATTCGTTCACGTGCGGCAATAGGGTTGATAGTAACTATTCCTGAATCTGTCTCAATCAAAAGATAGCCCGACTCAGATTGCGCTAAATATTTAAAGTATTTCCAAGGGCGGGTTTCTTGTGAGTCAGGTGCAAACGCAAACTCCATCGCTATGGGAGCAGGAGTAGGGGTAGTTGGATAAGGATTTGTGGATTGCCAATCAGAAGTTGTCAGGGTCGGACTAAGAATAGGTGAGGATATAGAAACCGTGGAAGGATTAGAAATTGAAATTGGTGATGGTTTTAGAGTGCGAGTAATACTTTCAATGATTGCTGATTTAATTGAAGTGTTGTCTTTAAAGCGTACTTCACGTTTGGTGGGGTGAACGTTGACATCAACTGCGCGAGGGTTGAGCTCAATAAAAATGATAGCTGCCATTTTAATGTCGCCTTGCCGACGTGGATAGGCCTCGCGTAAAGCATAGTTGATAGTAGGCGCAGTTGCTGGACGATGATTTACAAAAATGTATTGTTCTGCACGTGTTGGCAAGGTGAGATTCGGTTTTTCAATAAGACCATGCACTTTAACTGTAGCTTTTTCATCGCTCGCAATAGTGAGTGAACTTTCAACGAAGTCGTTTCCAAAAATATCTCTCACTCGATCAATTAATGAGTACGCAATTGCTAAGCGATAAATTTCACGTCCATCAATTACAAGGGTAAAGGCAATTTCAGGGTGGGCGAGCGCGTGGACGGTAAAGATGCGTCGAATGTGACTTTCTTCAGTTGCGATAGAGCGCAAGAACTTTTGACGTGCTGGCACATTGCAAAAGAGGTCGCGCACCTCAACTAAAGTGCCAGGCGGACAACCAGCGGTGCTTACTTGGACAAGCTTACCGCCTTCAACTTGAATACGTACACCCTCATCCGCATTATGTAAACGCGTAGTTAAGCTAAAACGTGAAACCGAGGCGATTGAAGGGATTGCTTCACCACGAAATCCAAGGGTGTCAATCCCGTCAATATCTTCGGCATTCAAAATCTTTGAAGTGGCTTGTCGTTCAAGTGCCATAAGAGCATCGTCTTTGGTCATTCCACTGCCATCATCTTTCACGGAGATGAGTTTTCGCCCGCCTTGGGTAATTGCAAGACGAATGGATTTAGCTTTCGCATCAATCGCATTCTCAATGAGTTCCTTGACTACTGAAGCAGGACGCTCTACGACTTCACCCGCAGCAATCTTGTTTGCTACGTGTGTGGGCAAGACATGGACATGCCCGTCTCGTTTAGAGCTCAAGACTGACATTTCGACGGATGAAGGTGGGCACATCGAGATCTTCGCCATTCCAAATTGTCTGCTCGGCGTTGGTAAATCGTCCACGACCCATTGGACCTATGCTTAAGGCGCCTTTGGTTTTCGTAGTCCTGCGTCCACTACTTGAGTTAGAATTATTTGTTTTATTGACTGAGTTGCGACCATTGGCTTCGAAAATCATTGCCACTACCGAAATGCGTCCAGAGAAAGTTGCCTCATCATTTACGGTTCCTAAATCAAAGCTTGCTTGTTCGCCAAAGCTCTTGCGGACATTGTCAGCAATATATCCAAGTTCACTAAGGCGAAGGTCATCACCCGCAAGTACACCACAAAGAATTGTGCGTGCCGGATTAGTGCTTAGGGAAAGCATTTCCGAACTTAAGATAAGGTTTACTGCTTCTTTAGCGCGTTCAGGTCCTTGGGTGGTAATGGTGGCAAAACGTCCACGTCCAGCGCTACCAAGGAGGTGGCGCAGGCGATCAACATCTATCTTAAGATAGCCTGGTTTTTCAACGAGTCGCCAAAAGAGCGTGACACCACTTGCGACAGTATCAATTGCGTGTCGCATTGCCTCTTGCATGTTGTCAGTATTCCCTACGAGCTTATCTAATGGCAAGAAGAAGGTCGCATTGGCAGATTCTTCAATCATTGACATAACGCCACGCGCATTGCGTGCTCGATCTTCACCTTCAAAGCTAAATGGGGTGGTTGCAAAAACTATCGTGGGAATACTCAATTCAGCTAAGTGTTTTGCTGCTTCCAAAGTGGCTCCTCCACCAGTACCTCCGCCGAGGGCGGTGACCACAACTGCGAGTCTGACTCCTTCAAGTTTAGCATCAAGGTATTGCATGGAGTCTTCGGCTGCGAGGCGCGCAGTTACGATATCACCACCTGCTCCTCGGCCTGCAAGTCGATCACCACCTAAAAGGGTAAAATCACCTCCGCCTTGACCAGTCATCGCGTCAGTATCGGCGAGGGTATAGCGTAAGTTGTCACCAAAAGCTCGACTTACTCCGCGAGCGATTTGAGTACCAGCGCCACCAATTCCAATTAGCAAAATGGGAGAAACAATATTCATTTAAAAAACCTCCCGAAAAGTCCATCAATAAAGGAGCTCTTTTCGTAGTTGCGATGCGAATACATGAGTGCGCCTACAATTGCTGCGTAAGCCCAAGGAGATTTTTCGTTTTCAAGTCCATTAATATTATGTGGTCTACCCTTATGGACATTCATTCCGAGGACTTGCTCGGCTAAGTCTTCAATGCCTTGCATATCAGCGCCTCCGCCCACCAAAACTATGCCTTTAAGGAGACGATGCAAGAGATTGTTTTCTTCTAAGACTTCACGAATAATAGTAAATAGCTCTTTCAGCCGAGTATTGACTACGGTATCAAGGGCATGACGTGAAATGGTACGATTTTCTATCAAAGCTGACGAGCCAGTAATCTTAACTCGTGCATTCTCTGTATTGTAACTGCCCACAATGGCATTAGCCTCGTTGATTTTAAGTGCCTCAGCTTGCGCATTGGTCGTTTGGAAAGCGGAGGCAATGTCGTTAGTAATGTGGTCGCCTCCAACTCCAATTACACCTGCACTTACTAAGTATCCGTCGGAATAAACAGCATAACCAGTGGACCCACCACCTACATCTAAAACGAGTACACCATTTTTCTTTTCTTCGTCCTCAAGTACTGCTTCGGCGGCGCAAGTAGTGGCAAAGAGGGGCTCCTTAATTTCTAAGTGGGCTCGGTCAGCAGCGGTACGCGCGTCTTGAATGCGATTGGCATCAGCGTGGATATGAAGGGTGTTGAGCTTAAGAACTTTAGCTGACATTCCTTTAGGTGAAGTAATTCCGCCCATATTGTCCAACTCAAAGTCTTGATCCACGATATCAAGTAATTCGCGTCCTTTAGGGAGCGGCATGTCGTGTGAACGGCAAGTTGCTTCTTCAATTTCATCATCGCTGACTCCACTGCTTTCAATTGCCGCATTGCCATCAGCATGGGTGGCTTGAATGTGTTGTCCCGAAACTATGAGAATGGCATTGCCAACACTGATGCTTGTGCTATTTTGCTCTTGCTTTTCAATTTCATGTAGGACCGTGCGAATCGATTCGGTTGTTTGGGTGATATCAACGATTTGGCTCTTGCGAACGCCTGTGGATGGGGTTTTGGCATGAGCAATCACCTTGAGCTTGCCATTTGCATCAGTTTCGGCAATGGCAAGTACCGTGCGAGTAGTGCCAATTTCTATTGCAGCGTGAATAGTTCCCATTAAAGCTTACCTTTCGTGTCAGCGTAGATTCTGCCAGGGGTTGAAAAGTCAGTCGCATTCCAAATAACTGCACCATCGCCCACGTGAGAGCGCATAGCATCTTTTAGGTGTTTAAGTTGGCGCCGTAAACTCTTGTGGGATACAACTGTGCTCTCGTCCATTTCTTCCCAAGCGAGTTTAACGCGTGCGTAATTGTTGCCCATAGTAACAAGCAAATAGTCGGGCCTAGAAATATCAACTTCAAGGATGCTGAAATCTTGAAATTCCATATCTCGACAAGTGTCGATAACTTGCAAGGCAGCGAGCCCTCGTGCAGTAAGGCGTTCGCCTTTTTGCGTACCAGGTTTGGCGCTTTCCCGAATAACTGGAAGGGTTTGCGTGTTACGTTGCCAAATAAAAACAATTCCATCCATATCGACAACTTTGCCTGATTCGCCTCGCTGCCCGACAACATTCACTCGGGCGACGGGTTCGCGTTCTTCGGTAATAACTATGAGCTTATCTGGGAGCTTACGCGAGATGTTGATATTGCGAAGATTGGGAGTTTCCTTTAAGATCTTGCGTCGCATTTCGCCAAAATTGATGGTTGCCAAATTAGCGCCATTAGTCAGGGTCAACTTTTCGGCAATCACATCGCTTTTGACCATCTTGCCTGCGGAAATCGTGATTTGACTTTCTCGATTGCGAATGACGCATTGGTCTAACCAAAGCTTAAGCAGTGCTTGGTAGCCAAAGTAAATGCCAGTCCCTGCAGCGCCAGCAATTGCCAACCCAAAACAAACAATTAAAAGGTACTTATTGATTCGTTTTTCGTTGCGAGTATTTTTCATCGGTCGTAATCAGCACTTTGAAGGATTTTATCACATACCTCGGCAAAGGAAAGTCCAGTTTTCATTCCTGCTTTGGGGACTAACGAATGACTTGTAAAGCCAGGTGATGTATTAAGCTCAAGGACATAAATACGTCCTAATGGTGACACTCTAAAGTCCACGCGTGTCACGCCTCGACACCCTAAGGCATTATAAGCATCAATGGCTACGCGTTTTAATTCGTTTGCCAGTTTTTCGTCCTCCAAAAATGGATATTTGGTTTCATTGGAGTTATACTTCTCGTCATAGCCATACCATCCATTTTTGGCGACAATCTCAATTACTGGCCACGCTTCTGCGTTAAGTACAGCAACGGTTGCCTCCCGTCCAGGAATGAATTCCTCGGCCATGATTTTGACGCCTTCGTGAGTATCGGCGGCTTTTACCGCTTTTGCCCAATCCTCTGCGATTGACACTTTGCCAATACCGACTGAGCTGCCATCATCTGCGGGCTTGACGACTACTGGAAGTGGCAAGGGAGAGGAAGGAGTGTCGGGGGAGACAAGTGTCCACGCAGCAGTTGGGATATTTTTCATCTCCAAGACAAGTTTGGTCTTAACTTTGTCCATTGCCAGCTCTGAAGCCCTCGCGCCAGGGCCAGTATAAGGTATTTTAAGTGCATTGAGTGCACGTTGGACACCTCCATTTTCACCCCACCCTCCGTGAAGTGCAATATAAACTGCCTCCACATCCTTGGGCATCGCGCTTAGATCGTCAGAAGTAATATCCACGCGCTTAACTTCGTATTTTCCAAGCTCATCAAGTGCATCGGCAACATTGCTACCAGAGACGAGCGAAACTTCGCGTTCGTTCGACGTGCCGCCCATTAGTACTGCAATTTTCTTCATATTGTGTATTATTATATCAAATTCAGTATGCTATAATATGCAAAAAATGAAGCGAGTACATTTAATCGGTATTGGGGGCGCAGGGATGTCTGGCTTGGCATTGCTCCTTAAAGCTAAGGGGTACGAGGTGACTGGCTGTGACATTAAAGAAAGTACGCGCACGGCTTGGCTTAGGACAAATGGAATTAAAGTTTTTATTGGCCATAGTGCGTCCCATCTAAGGGGTGTAGATGAAGTTATTGTAACTCCAGCAATAAGTAAGTGCGAAAAGGAATTCAAGGCGGCTAAATGCGTATGCTATCGAGGCGAAGTTCTTGCCAAACTTGCGAGCGAGCGCGAGACTATTGCAATTTGTGGCTCGCATGGCAAGACAACAACTGCGACTTGGACGGCTAAGCTTTTAAGGGCTCTCGGTGAAGATGTCGCCTGGGCAATTGGTGGAGAGTCTAAGAACTTTCCACCTGCCAAGGCGGGCTCAGGTCCGCTCGTAGTTGAGGCTGACGAATCGGATGGGACGCTTGCTAAGTATTGTACCAAGACTTTGGTAATTACCAATCAAGAGTATGACCATCCAGATTATTTCAAGACAAAGCGTGATTATTTTAAGTGTTTTAATAAGGCGAAAGCATTAGCCGAGGAGGTGATAGAAAGCGATAAGCTTTCGAAGTTACCTAAACTTAAAAAGGTGATTGCAAATCTTCCCACGCATAATCAACAAAACGCTCGTATGGCAGTAGAAGTTGCGTTGAGACGTGGTCATAAGTTAAATACAATTATCAAGGTGTTGCCAAAAATAATCAAAACTTTGCCAGATCGTCGTTTTCAACGTTTGAAAGACAATGTTTATTTGGACTATGCTCACCATCCAACGGAAATTAAGTGCGCAATTGAGATGGCGAAAGCGCGGAGCAAGGGTAAGCTCATAGTTTTATTTCAGCCGCATCGTTATTCGCGCACTAAAGCACTCTTGAGAGCTTTCCCACTTGCTTTTAAGTCTGCCGACGAGTTAGTGCTTTGTCCAACTTATGCGGCCTTTGAGCGCCCAGTTGAGGGTGGAGATATTGCGAATCTTTATCAAGAATGTCGAAAAATCATTAAAAAACCTCTTTATCTTGCAAGAAGCGTGGAGGAAGCGTGGACGCACGCAAAAAGGACGGCAAGGAAGTTGGATCTTGTTCTCGTTTTAGGGGCAGGTGATATTGTGGATAAGTTAAAACCGCTCAAACCTCATAAGTATTGGATTGGCGCTGGGACAAACACGTGGAAAAGTGATCTTAATATCGGAGATAAATACCATAAGACGAAGTTTCCAGCAAATAAGCTTGGTGCTACCCTTAAACTTCCGTGGATGGCAGGCATTCCAGGGACGATTGGAGGCTGGGTAAAGATGAATGCAGGCGCATTTAATCACTCAATTTCGGAAGTCATAAAGAGTGTGAATGTCGATGGGAAATGGCTTGAGCGTAGCGAATGTGGCTTTGGTTATCGCCATAGTGCAATTAAGGGCGAAATTCGTGAGGTAAAGTGGGATGAAGCAGCACTGAAAAAAGCAAGAGCTGATAAGGTAAACTATCTAATAAAGCGAAAGCATTTCCCAGCGCACACATGGGGATCGGTCTTTAAAAACCCTAAAGGTGATGTGGCTGGTAAATTGCTTGAAAAAGCTGGAGCCAAAAAGCTTGTTGTGGGTGGCGCGTATGTTTGGAAGGAGCATGCTAATGTCATTGTAGCTCCGCCTAACAAGGCAACGTCATCGGATGTTTTGGCTTTGGCGCGACTTATGGCGCTTAAAGTTTTTCACCAATTTGGAGTTAAATTGGAGAGCGAAGTCGTGGGGATTGTGCTATAATATACAAAGTTCTTGAAGAAAGAAGGTAAGGTAAAATGATTGATATCAAGAAATTACGTGATGAATTTGACAAAACCGCCGAGGAACTTGCGCGCCGTGGAGTTGAAAAGAATCGCCTTGTTATGGCACGAGATTTGGACTCAAAGCGTCGTCAATTGGTCGGCGAAACCGAGACTTTAAAAGCCAAGCGTAATGCTGCTTCAAAGGAAATCGGCAAAGTTGCCAAAGAGGGTGGTGATATCGCCAAAGCCAAGGAAGAAATGCGCAAAGTGGGCGATAGAATTGCTGAGATTGACAAAGAGCTTGCCGAAGTGGATAAGGCGTTAAGAGAAGCGCTTCTTATGATTCCCAATATTCCCGCTCCTGAGATTCCTACGGGGATGGATAGTTCGGCCAATGTGGTTGTACGTAAGGTGGGAGAGTGGAAAGAGCGCGACTTCAAGGTTTTGGATCACATGGCCGTTGGCGAGAAGTTGGGAATATTCGATTTCCCGCGAGGCGTTAAGTTAACTGGAACGGGCTTTCCAATTATTTTGGGTCAGGGCGCCAAACTTCAACGTGCGCTTATTCAGTATATGCTTGATCTTCACTGTCAAAAGCAGGGCTATACGGAAATGTTGCCTCCTTTTGTGGTTAATTCGGATTCGATGACGGGTACGGGTCAGCTTCCCAAGTTTGCGGATGATCTTTATCATTGCGAGATTGATGACTTCTGGCTAATTCCAACGGCGGAAGTGCCAGTTACCAATTATTATCGGGACGATATTTTGGATGTCAAGAAGCTTCCTATCAAGCTTACCGCTTACACGCCGTGCTTCCGTCGTGAAGCGGGTAGCGCGGGCAAGATGACGCGCGGTATGCTCCGCGTTCACCAGTTTGATAAGGTAGAGATGGTGAACTTTGTCCATCCTGAGCATAGCTTTGAGCAGTTGGAGGTTCTCGTTAAGGAAGCGGAGGATGTCTTAACTGGCTTGGACCTTCACTTTCGTGTTTTGCAACTTTGCTCGGGTGATATGGGCTTTTCGGCGGCCAAGTGTTATGATCTTGAGCTTTGGGCGCCAGGCGAAGAGCAATGGTTGGAGGTGAGCTCTTGCTCGTGCTTTACCGATTATCAAGCGCGTCGACTTAATTGTCGCTTTAAAGATACGGACGGCAAGACTAAATTTGTCCACACCCTCAATGGCTCGGGTGTTGCTTTGCCTCGGCTTATGGTTGCGCTTTTGGAGCAGCACCAAAATGCTGATGGCTCGGTGACAATCCCCGAAGCGCTCCGTCCATATATGAACGGACAAGAGAAACTCTTGCCGATTAAGTAATAAATGATATTGCCATCGTTCTTACTTGCCGCCGCCATCGGATTTGACGCTGGTGCTGATTTGCGTATTCGTCAAGAGGTTTTGGATAACGTCCCTGGTTTACCTAATGGGGGTGTGCTTTCGACCAAAGCGCGTAGCGGTCGTGACAATCACATACGTTTTCGCCCACGGGTTTGGGGTGAGATGAAATTAACCGATGAGAATATTGGCAAGTTTCGGCTTTATCTTCGTTTGACGGATGAATTTCGCTGTTACTTTAATCAAAAAAACCATCGTGATACTTGGCCAGGTGAAGTAGTGGTCGATAATTTGCTTTTGGAGGGCAAGGAGCTATTTGATGGGACATTTGATTTTGTCATTGGGCGGCAGGATATTTATGGACTTTATGGGCTTGATCATATCTTTGTTGATGGTACGCCAGGTGATGGCTCGCGCACGGTTTTTGCCGATATGGTGCGTTTTGGGATAAAGGTGAGCGAAGATAGCCGCTTTGATTTCTTTGGAATTTACAACGGCGATGATAATGCGTTACGGTTTGGGACGGATCGTAGCAATCATCGCTCAATTTCCGGCTTAGGTGGAAATGCGGAGCTTGAAATGGACGATTTTGGCTTTGGCGTTGTCTTTGGTTCTAAAGCGGGAGCAGGACTTCCTTATCAACTCTTTTTGATGGAGAAAGGAACTCGCTCGTTTCATCGAGGCGGGATTAAACACCCTTGGACGCGAAGAACGCTTTTGGGTGTAAAGACCATGCCTGAACTTACGGACGAGTTGTCGCTACAATTGGAGGCGATGGGGCAATGTGGTGAGAACGGCAATGATGATACCCTTACAGGATATAGCGCGTATTTAGGAGTGAATTGGCGAAAGAAATCTGGATTAGTCAAGCCATTTGCCAAGCTCGGTTATCATCTTATGAGTGGTGATAGTCACGCAGCTGAAGAGGACGGAGGTCATAGTGCATGGGATCCAATGTGGGCGAGGGGAGTTAACGACTCGGAACTGTTTCTTTATGGTACGCATTATGGCGCTGCATGGTGGAGCAATATGCACTATGTGAAAGCGACAGCAGGGATTGATTTGGGAGCGCATCATACCATTACTTTATCAACGGGGCCGCTTTTTGCCGAGCAAAAGGATGGAATGGGCGGTGGCGATGGAGCGTTCAAGGGACTGCTATCGCAAATTCGTTATGATTTTCCGATTTGGACTTTGGACAAGAGCAAAGGGGATAGATTTGAAGTGTTTGGACATATTTTGGGGGATTTCTTCCAGCCAGGAGATTATTACAAAACGAGCGAGTTCGCTTGGTTCGTCCGTTGGCAACTCGAATTCAGGTTCTAACGTACCACCAGTATTTTGGCTCGAGACCTACAGTATTTCGACTTGCTTCGCTGTGAGTGTGAAAAGGAGGGTCAAGTTCCCGCGACAATGCAAGTGTTTTTTCTGTAAATTCGCTCCGCGCTATCGCGGCATTTACTCTGCGGGGTTTTGGCTTGCCCCCTACGGAGATTCGCTTAGGGGCCTACGGAGATTCGGCTCATCCCCTACGGAGGCGCTGGTAGAAGTTAGCTAATTATATTCAAAAGTTAGCTAACTTTGTCGCAAAGTTAGCTAATATTATTCTATTATTAGCTAATAATTCATGAACCCTCAACGGAGAAAGCCATGAACACCTTCCAGAACGCTGAAGTAGGCCAACAGGAAGTTGGGAAAGTCCTTTATGTCTCATAATTCCCCCGTGCCCATCGCTCGAAGATGATAGGCTCGTTTCGGGCATCGCGCGGGCCTATAAGTCACTTCGGAGCAGAAAACGTTTTTGCGGCTCCGTTCCCAACTGGACCTTCGCGTTCGCTCGGTCAACATAGTGGCTCTCACTTTTAACTAAAAGCGGGAGTCATTTTCGGCATTACCGCTCATCAGAAATTTTTGCTATAATACAAGCGTTCTCCGCGAGGAGAGCATATAGGTCACGAACTGGCGAAGTAGATGGGAGTCGAGCCTACGGGTTCGCAAAAGTCCCGCGAAAAGCCCACCCTTGACCGCATGATGATTTAGCGTCAACGCTACACGACGTTCTGTAGAAAATTTAGACACTTTTCAAAACTGGAACGAAATGTATGCGAGGATGCGCCGTTATTGGCGCGTCTTTCGTTGCATTCCAGTTTGGGCCTGTCTAAAGCCTTCTACAGAGTGCAACTGAAAGACCGCCTTTTTCTTTTGCCGTCGTGCGACTTAGAGGAACACGATGGAAAAGAACGATCAAATAGTTTCAAAAGATAGGGTGCGTGAGCACGGAGAGGTTTTTACCGCAGAACGTGAGGTAAAAGCCAT
>JAZRVL010000044.1:0-70801 GCA_045599105.1 Kiritimatiellia bacterium | reverse complement strand
ACGAGAAGCTCTGGCGCGTCAAGGATGGCGTATATACGGAAATTGCCTACGAAACGGTCCAAGGTTGGATGAGCAATTTCGACGGCGGCAAGTGGTATGTGGTGAAAGGCATCGTCAGCCGCACCGATAGCATCACCGTCGGCGAGGGCGGTGTCGTGAATCTGGTGCTGTTGGATCGCGCGTCGTTGACGGTGGACTGTCCGTGGAGGAACCTGCAAGCGGGAATTTGGATATCTCAGGGTCGTGCACTCAACATTTTCGGGGTCGCGAGCAGTGCCTTAACGGCGAATGGCAGCGTCGATTGTGCGGGCATTGGCGGCGGCGATGAACAGTCCATGGGTACACTGACGATCTATGGCGGCACGGTTTCTGCGACGGGCGGTGAAGGGGCTGCAGGCATTGGCGGCGGTAGACATGGTGCTGGCGGCGCTGTGACAATCAACGGCGGTGTGGTGATGGCGCAGGGCGGCGGCGACGGCGCGGGCGTCGGCGGCGGCTTCAGAGGCAATGGTGGCGACGTGACGATTAACGGCGGATCAGTAACGGCGCAGGCCGGTTGGCTTAATGGGGCTCAGAATATCGGCAAAGGTGCTTACGGTGCGAATAGCGGGTCGTTGACGCTTGCGCCTTGCGTCTTTAAGATTGATGACAATCATTATCGGGAAGGGATTTGTGTATCCTTCCGTCTGCCGTCCTATCTGCGCCTGGTCTCGGCAGTTGACGGAAACGGATCGGCACTTCGAACATCGATACAGGACGGGGTTGTGTCTATATATGCCTTGTCCCTGCCTCGTGTGACTATGACTTTTGACCTGACGGAGCTGGGGTATCGTTTTACAGGATCCAACGTAATTTCGGTCGGACCATTTTACAACGATGAGACCTTGCCGTCCGATGTCTTGCCGCAAGTCAGAAGTGTGACGTTGTCGTTTGCCGTACCAGATTCCTTGTGCTTGGTTTCGGCGGTCGCCGACAATGGAACGCAGATTAAGACGGAGACGGTGAACGGAATTACGTCCGTATTCAGTTTCCCAGGGTGTCTGGTGACATTGTCTTTTATTCACAGGGACGTTGGCTACCGCTGTGCGGACAGCGGCACAATTACGGTCGGGCCGATTGATGAAAGCGTCACGCTCGCCGCGAGTGACCTTCCAAAGGTAGAAGAAGATTTGTTTGCTGGTCAGGTCGAGTATCTTTTGTCCGATGGGGATGTGGCAAGCACATCCAAAGTTCATGGGATTAATCAAGGAGATTCACGGCAGTCGATTTTATCAACTGGATGGTATATGGCAACGGGCGAAGTGACGGTTTCTTCCTTGGAAGTGCTGGGGACGGTCAATCTCATTCTTGCGGACGGGGCGACGCTGAAGGTCAATGGTGGTATTCGAGTCAACGAGGGTAATGCGCTAAATATCTTCTGCCAGCGCGAGGCGACGGGGGAACTCGTTGCCAATGGAAGTGAAAATTGCGCGGGCATCGGCGGCGGCAACCGAGGCACGGGCGGCACCGTAACTATCAACGGCGGCGTGGTGACGGCGACGGGCGGCTGGAATGGCGCGGGCATCGGCGGTGGCTATCAAGGCGCGGGCGGCACGGTGACGATCAACGGCGGTACGGTGACGGCGACGGGTGGCTATGATGCCGCGGGCATCGGTGGCGGCAGGTATGGCGCGGGCGGCACGGTGACACTGGATGCGACGAAGGTCGTGGTCGTTGAAGGCGCGGTCGGTAACGGTAGCTCTTATGTTAAGATTGCAAGTCGTGATGACTATGCAGTGGTAACGGCGGACGTCCACCTTGAACATACGGCCACCGTGTGGACGAGCGGAGACGGCTCGAAGACGAACGCAATCAACGGCATCACCTTTGCGGTGCTCAAGGGCACGGAGAACGTGAAGGTGATCATTAATGTAGATCCAGAATATGAAGTGGTTGGGGGTAAGCAAGTTTATGATCTCGGCACGGTGAACGAGGATTGCGCGCCAGAGTTCGACGATCTTCCGCAGCTCGCCCATCGCAAAGTGGAGTATGTTGATGAGGACGGGCAGCTACTGACGAACGACACATTCACCATCGTCACGGAGGCGACGGATGAGTTTGAAAACGGTCGCTGGTATCTGGTCGAGGGGACGGTCTCGCGTGGCAGTATCGACGTGGTGGAGAATGGCATGGCGAACCTTATTCTTGCCGATGGTGCGTCACTGACGGTGACGGGAGCTGCTTTTTTGAGGGAAGCGGGCATCGAAGTCAATCAGGGCGAGACGCTGAATATCTACGGCCAGCGAGGTGGCACAGGACAGCTCACAGCGACGGGCAGCGAGAATGCTGCGGGCATCGGCGGCGGATTTGACAGCGATGGCGGCACGGTGACAATCAACGGCGGCATGGTGACAGCGACGGGCGGCGAGAATGCTGCGGGCATCGGCGGCGGCACTTCCGGCAACGGCGCTATGGTGTCGATTAACGGTGGCGAGGTGACGGCGACGGGCGGTGACAGGGGCGCGGGCATTGGCGGCGGCTGGAAGGGCGCTGGCGGCAGGGTGACGATCAACGGCGGCATGGTGACGGCGACGGGCGGCATGTATGGCGGCGCGGGCATCGGCGGCGGCAGGAATGGCGCGGACGCTGAGGTGGCGCTGGACGAGACAAAGGTTGAGGTCGTCGAGGGTGCGTACGGCAACGGCAGCGGGTATGTGAAGATCGCCGAAAAAGGCCCGACGTGCGAGGGTGGCGAGATTGAGTGGGACGACGCGGCGAATGCATGGGTCATTACGCCGAGCGCGGGCGTTGAGGCGGTGACAATCGGGAATCTGCCAGAAGAGGCGAAGGTAGCAGTCAAGCTGAACGGCTACAATATCCCGAGCGAGGCGTTTGCGGGATTTGGCGAAGGCGGGATATTCTCGCTTGCGCTTAATCCGGAAGTGGTTCAGCCGAAAGTTGGCGAGTTGGACGAGGGCGAGCCGTTCGTCGTCGGCGAAGGCGAAGTTGCGCTAACGATTAAGACAATCGCAGGGCTTAAGTATTCGCTTATTCGTGGCGCGGAGATTGGCGCGATTACCGATACGGTGATCGAGCCGACAATCGCAACCAAAGCGGAAATGACGCTCAAGGACGAGAATCCGCCTCCCAGCAAGGCGTTCTATAAAGTAGGCGTAGGGAAGTAGGCGGGAAGTAGTTGTAGGTGCGGTTGACGCAAGCGCAGATGGTGTGATAGAATACTAACAATGTGTATGCTTGACGAGATACGTGCGAAGCGAGACGAAATTTACGCAATCGCGAAGAATCACAAGGCAGAAAAGCTTTGGGTTTTCGGTTCCGTTGCCCGTAAGGAAGAAACTCCTGAAAGCGATGTGGATTTTCTGGTTGAGTTCAACAATAAGGCTACGCTTTTTGATCATGGTCGGCTTTACAATGTTCTTAGTTCTATGTTTGGTCGTGGAGTAGACGTTGTGGATCGTGGTGGTGTAAAAGCTGGCTCTATTTTCTCGAAGATGATTGAGAAGGATTTGGTTGCGGTATGATGTTTGATCCTCATCACAATCCTTGTCAGCGCATAGAGGATATGCTTGATGCGATAGCTTCCGTCAAGAAGAGCGTTGCAGGTGTGACTTACGAGCAGTTTCTCAATAATCGGGAAAAGCGACAAAGCGTTGCGTACGATATCGAAATAATCGGCGAGGCGGCGAATGCGATTGACAAGTCTGTTCAAGACAAGTATCCGTCAATTCCATGGAGCGCCTTTATCGGAATGCGTAATGTTCTTATTCACGGATATATCAAGACAAATTGGCAAACTGTTTGGAATACCGCTACGACTGAAATGGATGCGCTGGAAGCCAACTTGAAGGATATTCAATCTGCATTTCCTTGGCCGCTTCCGTAGGATTTCATGGACATTCGAAAATTACAACTAACCGAATTGGTCGTGACAATGGTGGGTATTGGAGCGTAGGGAAGTAGTTGTAGTTGGGTGAGTAATGAGTATTTGGACTGATTAAAAGATTGTGTTTAGTCCAATTCGTAATTGACATTTAGTCCAACTATTTGTTATACTGATTGCTGGTTATAGAGTCTCATTATGATTGTTCGTTGGCAACAAAATGAAGTTCTTGAATCGCTTCGGTATCGGCGCGTTGTACATGTGACAGGTGCGCGTCAGGTCGGAAAGACGACGCTTGTCAAGATGCTTGACCTTGCTGCGTGTAGGCGGTATACATTGGATGATTCGGGTGTTCGCAATGTGGCAAGGGAGGATCCAATTGCCTTTTCCAAGCGCACCGATGAGGGACCAATGATTATTGACGAAGTGCAGAAGGTGCCAGAACTTCTTGATGCTATCAAAATGCATGTTGATATCAATGATGCGAAGGGGCAGTATCTGCTAACCGGGAGTTCTAATCTTGATTTCTCAAAGAAAATCAAAGATTCCCTTGCAGGGCGCTTGCATACGATCAGGTTGCGAACATTGAGCTTGGGCGAGATTACGAGCCAAAAACCTTCATTTTTAAGCAAGGCCTTTAATCGGCAATTTGATGAGGCAAGAGCACCGCTTGGGAAACGGGAGATTATTCACTTGGCATTTCAGGGTGGATATCCAGAATGCCGAGAGTTTCCAGTTCGTCCACGCAAGTCGTGGTTCGCTGACTATCTTGAGCATTTGTTGCAGAAAGATGTCCACGATGTGACAGAGATTCGAAAGTTGGATGCATTGCGCGAAATTGCGCATTGGCTTTTGGCGCATTCTTCCAAATTTTTTACCTTGGAGGAGCTTTGCGGTAAATCGTCCATTAGCAAGGCAACAGCCGAGTCGTATCTTTCAGCGCTTTGTGCTCTATATGTTTTTGATAAGGTTCCCGCTTGGTCGAAAACGGATTATGATCGGATTGGGAAAAAGCCGAAGTATTTTGCAACGGATACAGGGTTGATGGCGAACCTGCTTGGGTGGGATGAGGAGATGGCATTTGTCGATGCGGATATTTCCGGAAAGTTAGTCGAAAGTTGGGTGTATCATGAACTTGCCGTGCTTGCGGATGTAGAGGGCGGATATTCAATTAGCCAATACCGCGACAAGAATAAACGCGAAGTTGATTTCATTATTGAGAATGAAAAGGGTGACTTACTTGGGGTGGAAGTCAAGGCGGGGGCAAATGTTAGCAAGAACGATTTCAAGCATCTTAAGTGGTTTGGTTGTAATTTGGCGAAAAATCCTTATACGGGAATAGTCCTTTACCCAGGAGAACACGTCCTACGTTTCGGTGATGGCTATTATGCCGTTCCTATGTCTTGTTTAGGGTAAAGTTGGTATAATATGCTTTCATTTTGCAAGGAGGGAAGGTATGAAAAAGATACTGATAGTTTTTGCGAGCGTGATGAGTGCGATGGTGGTGGCGGCTGCGGTGAGCGGTCCGCGTCTCGTGCCGGACTACAATCGCGACGGGAAGATCAACGATGTCGACTACGAGCGGCTGGCGAAAGGCGAGACGTTTACCATTTGGCTCAATGATGACGACGATGCTGAGGGTGCGAAAGCCGATGAGGGCAAGGGCGATACGAACTTTGCTCTGTACGATGTCCCGAGTGGCGAGGGCAACGACAAGGACTGCGAGGACGACATCGTCAACGGACGCTGCGATCTTCTCGACTTCTTCCCTGTGCTCGTGGACGTGACCGGCGTGGGCAACTGGGCAAATTACGACTGGAAGTTGAGCTCGAAGTCCGTTAACGCCGTCTTTACCAAGCTCAGAGCCGACACGGCGGGCGACTTCCACACGAAGGACGTCCGGGGCTTCGACGGCGAGACGTCGCTATACTGGGCGGCGGTCGAGAAGCTTGCGGAGGAGGATGTTAAGCTGCCGGATGGCTTCTTCTCGGATGAGAGCGAGGGTAGGGGCGTCATTCTGATTGAAGGTGCCGCGCTTGCGGAAGGCGGCCTCACGCTCCGCGGCGAGAAGTCCGGCATCGCTCCCGTCGAAGTGACGCTGAACCTCGCCGTGGCAAACGTCGAATCTCTCTACGACTGGATGAATCTGCGGTCGACTTCGACTTCTTCACCTTCGACTGACTCTCGTCACTTCGTATTCGTTCACGGGTACAACATGAACCATGAAGAGGCGCGCGGAAATGCGGCGGAGTTCTACAAGAAGCTCTATCAGTCCGGCTCGGACGCGAGGTTTACGGCGGTAGAGTGGTGCGGTGATCAGTCGCAGATTAAGTTCGAAATCCTTGGCGTCAACATCACGCCGAACTACTTCGTCAACGTCGAGAACGCCTTTGCGGCGGCGAAGCCGTTCGCGGAAGCGTGCGAGAAGTTACCAGGCGAGAAGATTCTTGTCGGGCATGGCCTCGGCAACGTGCTTATTTCGTCCGCAATCAAGGATTTCGGACTCGACTACACGAAGTTCGTGATGCTTGACGCGGAGATCGCCAGCAAGGACTTCGAAGCGGACGGACGCTTCGCCAATCTGCCGCGAACGATCAATTACTATTCGTCTTCCGATTCGTTCTTTGCGGAATCGACGCTTGATGTCGAGAATTACGAGGAGCTTCGTGGAGCCATTGTCAAGGAAGCCGGCTTTTGGTCGCTGAACGAGAAGATTAAGAATAGTCAGAGGGCGATTGAGCTGGTTAACGGGATTCTTACGAATGTATTTGACATTGCCGAAACCGATGTGATTACGCCCGCGCAGCTCGCACACGCCGGCATCATCGAGATGCCCGCTGCGGGAGCGAATTCGGTCACGACCTTGGAGAATGTCAACGTGGAAAGATTCATTGAAGACACCTCCGACCATGAATGGCCGGTCAGAGAAGAGGTGGAGGACGAAGGTGGAGGTAGGAAGAACGAGTGGAAGCACTCGACGTTTAGGGAAGTCGCGTTCTACCATACCTCGAAGTTCTACGCCTCGCTCGCCGCAGTCGGCAAGCCGCGCATCATTCTCGACACGGATCTCGGCTCGTGCATGGACGATCTCTTTACGGTCGATCTCGCATCGCGGATGCATCGTGAAGGTAAGCTCGAGCTCATGGCGGTCATGATGAATCGTCCCGACAAGAGCGATGTTGACGAGGAGGGCGAGTTCCTTAAGTTCGCCGATCGCTACCTCGCTTCGCTTGGACTCGGCGATCTGCCGCTCGGGAAGTCGGAACCGTTGGCGATCGAACGCCTGCCGCAGCGGGTGCTTAACCCATATTGGACGCTAATCTACTCGAATGATGTCGCGAATGTCGGCTTGCTGATGCCGACGAATCGCACCGATGAACAACTCGCATCTCTCTCGAACGCGGTATCTCTCTATCGTCGACTTCTTGAGGATGCGCCGGACAAGTCGGTCATTATCTGCTCGACGGGATTTCTCACCAACTTGAAGGGGCTGATGGAGTCGGGGCTGAATTGCGAGGGTGATGGCATTCGGTCCACAGGGCTTGAGCTTATCGAGGCGAAGGTGAAGGAGCTTCGCATCATGGCCGGATGCTTCGATCCTGACTCGGCGCCAACTGGTACGGATGGTGCGGAATACAACGCGGCGGGAGATCCAGAGGCGGCGAAAAAGATTCTCGAAGAGTGGCCAACGCCGGTTATCGTGAGTCCATGGGAGGTAGGGCTTAAGTTGGAATACAAGCCGAATGATGTTCTCGCGGACTTCCCGCTTAGCACGTTCAATCCGACGATTCGTGCCGTATATGAGCGCTGGCCAGAGCCGCCGTCTGGAGTCTTGAACCGTCTTTGGGATCCGATGACGGTATTGCCGCTTATCGAGGGCGAGACGCTCGCGCCGCTCTCGGAGAAAGGCGGGATTTTGGTGGATGAGAATGGCAAGACGACGTTCAACGAGGACGCATCCAGCAACCGCTGCTACCAAGTCGCGTCTGAGATGAATGTGGAGGCGGTAATGAATCGATTCCGCAAGATATTCAGTGAGCCAATGTGCGAAGGTGGAACGATGAAAAAAGTGAACGAAGTGTGGGTCATTACGCCGAATATTGGCGTGACGGAGGTGACGATTAAGAATCTGTCGGAAGAGGCGAAGCTTGCGGTGAAACTGAACGGCTACAATGTCCAGAGCGAGGCGTTTATGGGATTTGGCGAAGGCAGGGTATTCTCGCTTGCGCTTAAACCAGACTTTGTCCAGCCGATAGTTGGCGATTTGGACGAGCCATTTGTCGTCAGCGAAGGCAAAGTTGTGCTGACGATTAAGACAATTCCTGGGCTTAAGTATTCACTCATTCGTGGCGCGGAGATTGGCGCAATTACCGAGACAGTAGTCGAGCCAACGCTCGCAACTGGAGAGAAAATGACGCTCGAGGACGATATTTCGCCTACGGGCAAGGCGTTTTATAAAGTAGGCATAGGAAAGTAAGCACAAAATTTTGCGTTGCCGAGGTTTTGTTTACTTTTGCAATTAACGAGAAGGTTGAGGTTGGAGGGGGAGTTGTGGTATAATATGCGCTATGAAAATTTTTGGTACAGTTACCGCCTTAGTAACTCCGTTCAATCAGGACGGTTCGGTTGACTATGGCGCACTTAAAAACTTGGTTGCCGAACAAATTGCTGGTGGTGTGGAGGCGGTCTGCTCGGTAGGTACGAGCGGCGAGTCACCGACTCTCTCGCGTGAAGAACATTTGGATGTCATTGCCAAGACAGCTGAATTTGCAAATGGCAAACTGAAAATCGTTGCCGGAACTGGCGCGAACGCAACGAGCGAAGCAATTGATTTAACTAAGGATGCAATTTCACTTGGCGGAGTTGACGCCTCCTTGCAAGTTACGCCTTATTACAACAAGCCCAATCAAGAGGGCCTTTATCGTCACTTCTCTACGATTGCAGATTTAGGCCTACCAGTCATCCTTTACAACGTGCCTGGTCGCACTGGACGCGAGATTGCGCTCGATACTGTAGTTCGGTTGGCTAAAAACGTCAATGTGATTGCAATTAAAGAGGCAAGTGGTAGTGTGGATAGAGTAAACGCAATTAAAAGCGTGTTACCTGACTTTACGGTGCTTGCGGGCGATGATGCACTTGCGCTTCCCATGATTGCTGCAGGTGCAGAGGGCGCGGTGTCGGTCGCATCCAACTTAATCCCCCGCGAAATGAGCGAGATGGTGCGTTTGGCTATGAAAGGCGAGATAGATAAGGCACTTAAATATCATCGCACTTATTACAAGCTTTTCCGCGATCTTTTTATTGATGTTAATCCAGTAATGGCCAAGGAAGCGCTCTCGATGATGAACAAGCTCAAATGCGTCTTCCGCTTGCCACTTTGCGAGACGACCGAAGCTAATCGCGCTAAGTTGCGCCAAACCTTGGCTGAGCTGAAGTTGGTATGATGCGCGTATTTAATTCGCTAACGCGCCGCGTTGAAGAGCTTAAGCCCTTGGAGGACGATACGATTCGGCTTTATACTTGCGGGCCCACGGTCTACAACTTTGCGCATATCGGCAATTTCCGTGCCTACACTTTTGAAGATATCTTGCGTCGCGTAGTTAAATTTAATGGTTTTAAGATTCGCCAAGTGATGAACTTGACGGATGTGGACGATAAAACCATCAAAGGCGCAAACGCTGCCAAAATGAAGCTTACGGACTATACGCGCACTTACAAGGATGCTTTCTTTGCCGATCTTAAAAAGCTCAATATTGAGCCAGCTGAAGTTTATCCAGCGGCGACTGATCATATTCCGGAAATGATTCAACTCGTTGAGAAGTTGATGGCGAAGGGCGTTGCTTATCAAAGTGAAGATGGTTCGGTATATTTTAAGGTACGCGAGTTTCCTAATTATGGCAAGCTTGCGCATATTGATTTTGACAATCAGCGTACAGCTCTTAGATGTGCGGCCGACGAATATGATAAAGAGAATGTGGGTGATTTCGCACTTTGGAAAGCATGGGAAGAGTCGGATGGACCAGTAGGGTGGGAGTCGCCTTGGGGCAAAGGGCGTCCTGGTTGGCATATTGAGTGCTCGGCAATGTCGATGAAGTATTTGGGTGAAACATTTGATCTACATACAGGTGGAATTGACAATCTCTTTCCGCATCATGAAAACGAAATTGCGCAAGCGGAGGCAGCGACTGGCAAGGAGTTTGTCAAGACATGGATGCATTGCGCGCATTTGCGAGTCAATGGCGAAAAGATGTCAAAGTCGTTAGGCAACTTTTTCACACTAAGGGATTTACTTGAAAAGGGTTATACGGGACGTGAGATTCGTTATGTGCTAATTAATGCGCATTATCGTAGTGGACTTAATTTTGCCTTTAGCGCCTTAGACGATGCGCGAAAGTCGTTGGAGAAGATTGATCGTGCGGTAGCTCGGGTAGAAGCTGAACTTGTGAGAGTTCAAGGCGCACAAAGCTCCTCCTCTGGGTCCATCGGCGAATGCGCCGTATCCCCTCGCTCGGACTTTGCTTCAGTGCTTGCTCGCTTTACCGAAGCGGTGAATGATGATCTTAACATGCCAAAAGCATTTGCATCGTTGTTTGAGTTGGTGCGTGTTGTGAACGGAATGGAGCTTACGGAAGAGATAGCGAGTGAGGCGCTTGGGATCTTTAAGAAAATGGATGAAGTGTTGGGGATTGTTTTCTTTGGACGAAAGGTGTCTGAGGCAATCCCCGATGAGGTTAAAAAGCTTTTAGACGAGCGTGCGGTTGCGCGACAGACAAAGAATTGGGTGGAGTCGGATCGCTTGCGCGATGCAATTGCTGCATTAGGATGGATAGTTAAAGATTCCAAGGAGGGACAATCATGCACCAAGAAGTAAAAACCATTGCCGAATTAGAGGCAATTACTAAAAGCGGTAAGACACTCGTGGACTTTTGGGCGACGTGGTGTGGGCCGTGTATGATGATGGGCGAGAAGATTGCATCTGAGATTGAGCCTATCCATCCTGAAATAAAAATTGTCAAAGTAGATGTTGATGAAGCTCCTGAGCTTGCAGCAAACTTTGGTATCATGTCCATTCCAGCGCTCTTCGTGTTCGTCGATGGAAATAAGAAAAAAGAGTTCATTGGAGTTACCGATACTGCTGAGTTGATAGCAGCGTTCAATTGACTTAAAGCGTAATAAAATGATACAATAACTCAAGTTTTAACCAAATTAGGAATAAATAATGGCGAAAGAAGAAGATCAAGCAATAGAAGTCGATGGCGTAGTTACCAAGGTTTTGCCTGCGACTATGTATAAAGTGCGCCTTGAAAACGGTCATGAAGTTTTGGCACACATCTCTGGCAAAATGCGTAAGTTCTTCATCAAAATTGCGATTGGAGATAAGGTGACAGTGGAGATTTCTCCCTATGATCTTAGCAAAGGTCGTATTACTTATCGTCATAAGATCTAATTTTCAACCACAAATACTTAAGGAGATAGAAAAATGTCAGGTCACAGTCACTGGGCGACAATTAAGCGTGCAAAAGGTGCAGCGGATGCAAGGAAGGGTAAAATCTTTTCGAAGCTCGGCAAGGAAATTACCATCGTCGTAAAGGCGAAGGGCGGAGACCCCGATAATAACCCAACTCTTCGTACACTCATCGCCAAGGCAAAAGCCGCGCAGATGCCGAACGATAACATTGAGCGCGCAATCAAGAAGGGCACAGGCGAGCTTGAGAGCGCGGAAATGGTCGATGCACAATACGAGGGCATCAAGGGCGGTACGGCAATTGTCGTGCGCGTGCTTACCGACAACAAGAATCGCGCAGCTGCGGAAGTCTCAAACGTCTTTAAGAAAAACGGTATTGAACTCGCCAAGCCAGGTAGCGCTTCGCGTCTCTTTGATCGCTTGGGTCAGATTATGATTCCAGCGGCAGATGGCATCACCGAAGACAAGGTGATGGAAGTCGCGCTTGAAGCAGGAGCTGAAGACGTCGTCTCGGAAGATGGTGGCTTTACGGTCAAGTGCCAGCCCAATGATTTTGTCGCAGTCACAGACGCAATTAAGGCGGCTGGTATTGCCATTGACGAAGAGAATTCCGCAATTGGGCTTGTTCCTAACATGATGAATCCAATTGCCGATGTTGCTGCGGCCAAGGCAATCAACAAATTCGTCGAGATGCTTGAAGATCTCGAGGACGTGCAGGACGTCTACAATAATATGGAGACGACCGACGAAGTTGACGCAGCGCTTGAAGCCGAAGGCTAGGTGCTTGATAAATGGTGGTGGGGCAAGGATTCGAACCTTGGAAGGCGTAAGCCAGCAGATTTACAGTCTGCCCTCGTTGACCGCTTGAGTATCCCACCTCATTTGAGACAACGGCATATAGTATATCAAAATGTTTGATGTTTAGTCAACTATGAATAATGACACTTGCGACTATAGCGCTTGTTGCATATAATTATTGCACGCTATCCTATACGACAGCATATTGGGGCAAGGAAGAGTGGGCAAAAGAATTAGATCGGCTTGCCGAGCATAAGTTCACGGCCGCACTCGTTTTGGATGGTGCGGAAAAGGTTTGGCGTGATACTTTAAAGGATTTAGGATATCCTAAAGCGAGAATAGACTCCTTTATCGCCGATCCTGCGGCGCGCGCGTGGTGGCTGATGGGCAATTTGGAAGGATTGGGAGCGCCAGTTGCGGATGCGGAAATCGAAAACAAGGCGACGCTTGGAAGATGGCTTTTTGCGGAAATGCGTAAGCGCGGTATCGAGCCCATCGTGCAGGGTTTCAACGGTATCGTTCCCAGTGGCACCAAAGGTGCAATCGAGCAGGGAAAGTGGTGCAATATCTATCAACGTCCAGCAGTACTCTCGCCGCTCTCCTCAGACTTTGATAAGTTTGCATCAGCTTGGTATAAAAATCTTGCCAAAGTGTATGGATACGATGCGAAAAATCCGCCCAAATACTTGGCAGGCGATTTGATGCATGAAGGCGGGGGCGGTTTTAAGGAAAGTGATTTGGCAAAAATTGCACGCAAGGTGCAATCCAGCCAAGCGAAGTATTGTGGAGATAGTGTAAAATGGGTGTTGCAAAGTTGGCAAGGAACTCCTCCGCAAGGAATTCTCGATGGACTTGATCCTAAGCGAACACTAATTGAATTTCTTGATAAAAATATGAGCCGCACAGGGCCATGTGGGGCTAAATATATCAATCGCACGACGGGCGAAGCGATTCCTTGGGTGTGGTGCGAGGTGTTGAACTTTGGAGGAAATCCAGGTCTTTATGGGGGAGCAAAACGTTTCCACTCGTTAGATGCGATTCGTAAAGAGCCAAGCTGCGTGGGCTTTGGAATGTTTTCGGAGGGACTTTTCACCAACGAAGCGATGTACGAGCTATTTTTGGAGGCGGCAACACATGAAGGTGAAATCAAGAACTTTTACGAGCGCTTTGCCAAGAAGCGTTATGGATATTGCGACGAAAATCTAAAGAAAGGATTTCAGATCCTTGAAGATACGGTATGGAATTGTCCGCGTTTGCAAGAAGGCGCAGTTGAAAACATCATTTGTGCAAGTCCAAGTTTTGAATTAACGAGCGTCTCCACATGGGGACCCAAGACGGGGATATATTATGATCCCAACAAGCTTGTTGAGGCACGAGCGCTATTTACCAAAGCGGAGAAGAAAAATCCTACCTTAAAGAAGAACGCGGCTTTTCTTTACGATTGTGCGGAGATGGATGCGCAAATTGCGGGCAATGAGCTAAGAGCGCTTTTGCCGAAGTGCAAAGAAGATAAAGCGGCACAAGAAGAATTTCTTGCCATCATTGAAAGGACATTGAAAACTCTTGAAGCATCGCCCTGGTCGCATTTGCCGTACAAAGAAAAGCCATATTGGAGAATGATCACCAACTGGACAGGTGATGATGAAAGCGCTGTGAAAAGCGGACTAAACAATTATGCTCATCGACTTTA
The DNA here is from genome assembly GCA_045599105.1 of Kiritimatiellia bacterium. GTDB lineage: Bacteria > Verrucomicrobiota > Kiritimatiellia > RFP12 > UBA1067 > UBA1067. The sequence continues at coordinate 56,968 of JAZRVL010000044.1, read as the reverse complement.
TCCTGAACTAATCCGAGATTATTATCTACCACGTTGGCGCAGACTGTTTGGGTACACCAAACAATCGGAGGATAAAACCTCGTCCATCAATTCCATTGCCGATCTAAAAGGGCGACGATGTGGAGTGGTTACGGGAACTGCTATTCAGGGCATCATTGAGGAGTTACAAAGTGGTGTTGAGTTTTGCGCATTCAACGATTATCCATCTTTGATGGCCGCATTTAGGTTAGGCAAAGTTGATGCAATTCCGATGGATACTATTGTCATTCTTCGATGGATTGCCAATTTTCCCGACGAATTTAAGATAGCTGAAAGCTTTGGCACCAATCCTTATGGTTATATTTTTCCTAAAAGTTCGCCTTTAAAGGCATTGGTTAATGCGGAGATAAAAAAGCTAAAAGAATCTGGCAAATTGGAAAGTATAATTTCCAAATGGTGCAATAGTCAAGATATGTCTTCGATCGAGGTAGAGCCATATCCGCATAGGCAAGATTTTACTGGCAAAAACGGCACAATTAGATTTGCCTCGACTTCGGATTACGAACCAGGAGCATTTATTCGCAATGGCGAATTCGTCGGTTTTGATATTGATATCGTAAAATGGATTGCTTGCGAACTCGATATGAATGTAGAGATTTTTCCAATAATGGATGGCGCATTGGTGCCATCGGTTCAAGGCAACAAAGCTGACATGGGAGGAGGATGCTTGACAATTACCGCAGAACGTGCGAAAGCGGTAGATTTCTCCAATTGCTATATGGATACGGGCTTTTCCTTGATGGTGAAAAAGAATGTTGAAGAGCAAGACGAAAATAGCCGTACAAATGTTTTCAGTTCCTTGAAAGATAGTTTTGTTCGCACTTTTGTACACGAAAAGCGTTGGCAGCTTTTGTTGGAAGGATTAGGGGTCACTTTGCTGATTACGATATTATCTTCTATACTGGGTACTATTCTTGCGTTTCCTGTGTGGCTCGCTCGCATTTCGAAAGTGCGAATAATTACCAATCTTGCGAAAGCATACATTACGATTTTGCAAGGCACTCCAGTTTTGGTGCTACTGATGATTTTGTTTTATATTGTTTTCGGTACTGTAAATATTGACGGGATTTGGATTGCGATATTTGGTTTTGGGATTAATCTTTCAGCGTATGCAGGTGAAATGTTGCGAAGTGGAGTTGCTTCTGTTCCTGTTGGACAAAGAGAGGCGGCACTCGCGCTTGGTTATAGTCCACGTCAGGCGTTTTTCAAGTTTGTGCTACCTCAGGCGGTGCGAGCAATACTACCTGTTTACCGTGGAGAGCTAATAGGTCTACTTAAGATGACTTCTGTTGTCGGTTATATTGCAATTGTTGATTTGACCAAAACTAGCGATCTTATTCGCTCTCGCACCTATGAATCATTCTTTCCCATCTTAAGTACGGCGTTAATTTACTTTATCGTATCGTACTTGATGGCATTTTTACTGGAGCGTTTAGGACGACACTTGGATCCAAAATAATTTATGTCTATTATCTCTGTATCGCATTTAAAAAAGAGCTTCGACGGCGTTGTCGTTCTGAGGGATGTAAACGCTGAAATTGAAAAGGGAGAAGTGGTCTCGATTATCGGCCCATCAGGGACGGGTAAATCAACCTTTCTTCGGTCGCTTAATCAATTGGAGACGATAGATGGCGGAACAATTGACATTAAAGTCGACCGCAAAAAGATGGGAATGGTCTTTCAGTCATTTAATCTATTCGGCAATCGAACGGTTTTGGGCAATGTCGTATCTGCGCAGTGTGATATTCTTAAAACACCACTCCAAGCGGCACGCCAAAAAGCACTAATGTTATTGAATCGCGTAGGGTTAAAGGACAAGGCCGATTCATTACCTGACGAGCTTTCGGGCGGACAAAAGCAACGGGTGGCGATTGCGAGGGCACTCGCAATGGATCCTGAAATTCTTTTATTCGACGAACCAACCTCTGCGCTTGATCCTACGATGGTGGGTGAAGTGCTAAATGTTATCAAGGATCTGGCCAAAACTGGAATTACCATGTTGATTGTCACACATGAAATGGGTTTTGCACGTGATGTTTCGTCAAGAATATTTTATATGGACGATGGCGTTATTTATGAAGAAGGGTCGCCAAAAGACATCTTTATGCACCCTAAGAAACCCAAGACAATCGAATTTATCGGCAAAATTGCGTTAAAAAATGCAAGAGATTTAGCTCGCCTACTCAGAGAAGGGATACTCGCCGACGGCAAGGTGGATGAAATTGAGGCAGAAATGCTTTTAAGAATTGCCGAGCCATTTAAGAACTTTGGAGACGACAAAATAAATCGCATCATTAAGATTCTGCAGAGAATGCTTGCAGACGGGGTTATCACCCAGATAGAATCTCAACAAATCACCCGTATTCTTGCGGAAATATAATTGTTTAGACAGCGAAGAAGACGTAATGCTTGGCTAAGAGTTTTAATGGTTGAGTATTTGTAATTTGGTGCGAAATTTAGTATAATACTGGCTACACAAGATGTCCAAGAACTTAGCTGATTACGGTCGCGAATGGCTCGATACTTTAGTCGTAGCCATTTCAGTAGCAATGGCTTTTAGGGCATACTTTTATGAACCATTTAAAATTCCTACTGGATCTATGCAAGAAACGCTTTGGGGGTATCATACCGAAGCGAACGTCGAAAAGGGCGCTTGGGATGCGTTTCCCTTGTCGATTGCCAAGTGGGCGTGGACCGGCGAAAAGGTAGTGGATTTGAAAGCTGCCACTTCAGGAATGGTTCGAATGATGCCACGCAATGATGGACTAGTCAATATTCGCGTTGGTACTTCAACCAAGACGGAGGTATTGCCGATAGATGCGGCGCAATCACTCGTCGGTAGATCGTTCCGCAAAGGCGATACCATATGGAAAGGTAGTGTCACGACAGGCGACTTCATTTTTGTCAATCGTTGGAAGTGGAATTTCTTTCAACCAAAAAACGGCGAGGTTATGATTTTCTCGACTACCGGCATAGCGAGACTTCCTCAGGGTACGCATTATATTAAGCGAATGAAAGCACGTCCAGGCGAAACATACACATTGGAACATCCGGTTGCGGGGCGGCCAACAGTTGTTACTATGGGTGAGGATGAGTATTTCGCTTGTGGGGACAATTTTAATAATTCCAATGATAGTCGTTATTGGGGTGCTGTGCCACGCGCTAATTTACGTGGAGCAGCATCAGTAGTATTCTGGCCGTTTAGCGGATGGAGGATAATAAGATGAGCGAAGGATTAATCAAGACACCGACAACTTTTGGCGACAATGGCAATTTCCTACTCGAGCGAGAACTCGGCACTGGTGGAATGGGCGGTGTTTATATGGGCCGCGACAAGATGCTTGATCGTGCGGTCGCAGTAAAAGTGATGCTCAAAGAACTTGGTTCAGATGTGGAGTTTGTTGACAAGTTTAAGCGTGAAGCGCAAGCGGCTGCACGACTCATTCATCCTAATATTGCACAAATCTACTCTTATGGCATTTGCGAGGGAATGCCGTATATTGCAATGGAGCTTGCAGCGGGTGGATCGCTTTATACGATTATGAATGCCACGCCTGGCAAGACCGATGTAACTCGGGTGATGAAAATCGGTCAGCAAGTTGCTCAGGCTTTACAATGTGCAAGTGACCTCGGGTTTGTACATGGAGATGTGAAGCCTGAAAATATTCTTCTTGATGCTAACGGCAACGCAAAACTCGTTGACTTTGGGCTTGCCGCAATGCAAAAAGATACTAGCGAGATTTGGGGGACGCCGTACTACATTTCTCCAGAAAAGGTTAAAAAAGAACCAATTGATTTTCGCGCTGATATGTATAGTTTGGGTGGGACACTTTACCATGCGCTTACAGGCGTTGCACCATTTGAGGGAACTGATGCAATTGCAGTCGTTAAAAAACGCTTTGATGGAATGCCTAAGAAGCCCAGTGAAGTTCGTGCAGGGATTCCTCCTGCAATTGATGCGCTCATCATGAAAATGCTCGCTTTCAATCGAGAAGATCGTTATCCGACTTTTGAAGCACTTGTTCAAGCATTCAAAGAGGTTTTAACAACTGGTTTCACTGAAAAGATGCCTAAACCATCGGGGGCGGCGCGAGTGGTGCCTAAGCGGATGATGATTCGTAAACAAAATCTAACTGCTGCACCAATGGACGTAAATAAAGATGAGGAAGCGCCTGAAGAAGAGGAAGGCGCAAATATTGGACGTAAAATTGCGCTTTTTGTAGGTGGAGGGATTTTGGTTATTGGAGCGGTTGTTGGTTCGTTGGTTTGGTTTCAAAATGCCGACAAAGCCAAGCATGAACGTGCAAATGCCGAAGCGATTGCAAATGGAATAGCCAAAGCACGTGAAGCTGTTGCGCGCAACAAGGAGATTACCCTTAAAAACGGCGAAGAGTTTGCGGAGATGAGTCGCAACGCCGTCTTTGAATGTGAAAAGATCACCAAAGAGCTTTCCGGTCTTCTGCCCGAACTTGCCGCATCACTTAAGCCCGCACCAACTAATGGCGTAGAAGGGGTATCTAAACCAGCTGATGAACTTCCTGAAATCGTGGAAGATGTACATGACTTGTGGTATCACGCATACGATTGCCAGGCCAGTGCCGAAGCAATTTCAGCGGAAGTTGCTAAGGTTGTTGCGGAGTGTGATAAACTTGCGAACATTACACAATCTAACGCAGAGGCGCTTAACGCAATGAGCGCAATTTCGGAGAGAACAAAAGAGCTCCACGGTCAAATCTCGGCTTCTAAAAACGCTGAGACCTTACGAAAAGGCGCAGGATATATTAGTTCTAAGGGCAAGAATTTGATTAATCAGACGGTAAAAAAACTCCGTATCAAAAAGTTGGAGGATGAACGTAGAGCCAAGGCCGAGGAAGTGGCTGCCGCAGAAAAGGCACGCCAAGAAGAGATGGCGGCTAAAAAACAGGCACTAATTGAAAGCGAGCAAAACGAAAGTGCGGCAAAATTTGAATCTATTGTAAATCAAGGGTGCTTGCGTCAATTGGATTGGAAGAGCGCATTTCGCCAACTAGAAACAATGAAAAGCGAGTTTAAAACCGCAGAAGGCCAAATTGCAGCGGATTTGCAGATTCACAAAGTTGATGCTATGAAGAAGGTTCAGGATGTCTTCATTAAAGTGTTGCCTAAATATTCATTCAAAACAAGCAAATTAAAGGGAATGAAAGTCATAGCTGTCAACGAAAACGAAATTAAACTTATGAAGAGTGATGAGAATCCGCAAACAATTCAGTGGCCAAAGTTCTATAAGGATTATCCCAGCAATTTAAATGAACTAATTAATGCGTATGTAGTTAATGGGCGAAAGGGCGCATCGCTTAATTTGCTAGAATGGGCGGACGCGATGACTGGCGCGGCGCTTACGATGAGGCTGATTTGCAACGATGTGACGGGCGCGATGGGACGCGCAGAATGGATTGCTCAAGAGACTGTAAAACAGTTCCCAGATTTTGCCAAGACGGCTCGCGAAATCTTTCCCGACATTACGTTTTCCGCCATCGAGGAGTAGAACAAATGCAGACGATTACTAGCGAAATCAAAAACTCGATGGCTTCGAGCTCATGGATTCGCAAGATGTTTGAGAAGGGCTTGGAGCTTAAAAAGCGATATGGGGAAGATGTTGTTTGTGATTTCTCATTGGGTAATCCAGATGTTCCTCCTCCCGTAGCTACTGAAAATGCACTCAAGATAATTGCCGAGAATGCCGTAAAGCCGTTGGGACTTGGATATTGTCCTAACGCGGGTATTCCCGAAGTCCGCGCAACAATAGCAGAATATTTAAGTCATCAACAAGAAACAAAGGTCGAGGCCAAAGATGTTGTAATGACAGTAGGCGCAGCAGGGGCGTTAGTAAGTTTTTTTAGAGCGGTAATTGAGCCTGGTGATGAGGTAATTACGCCTGCTCCATACTTTGTGGAATACGGTGCATATTGTGGACATTTTGGAGGGGTACTTAAGCCAATTCCTTCAATTCCCCCTACTTTTCGTCCAGACTTGGATGGAATTAGAAGGGCGATTAGCCCAAGAACACGGGCAATTATCATCAACTCACCCAATAATCCTACAGGCGCGATTTATTCAAAAGAAGATGTGAAGGGGATAGCGGCAATGATTGATGACGTCAATCGCGGACGAGAAAGACCCCTTTTTCTTTTATCGGACGAACCATATCGTGCATTTGCCTATGATGATGTAAAAGTCCCAGCCGTATTACCACTTACAAAATTTGCTTGCGTTTTAGGAAGCTTCTCTAAGACCCTATCGCTTGCTGGAGAACGTATTGGCTATTTTGTCGCTAACCCTGAAATGCCCGATCAGGATTCGCTTGTCGCAGCGGTAACACTTACCAATCGTACGCTTGGATATGTGAATGCACCAGTAATTGGACAACGGCTCGCGGCAGCGCTCGTTAACGAGACGGTTGATCTTGAGGTGTATAATCGACGCCGGCAATTAATGGCAAAAGTCTTGCGCGACGCAGGCCTTGAGTTCGAAATGCCTAAGGGTGCGTTTTATTTCTTCGTCAAAAGTCCGATAGACGATGATTTGATATTTGTTGATGAGCTTCTAAAAGAAAATATTCTTGTTGTTACTGGCAAAGGATTTGGATTTGGTGGTTATATACGGCTTAGTTGTAGCGTTGACGAATCAATCATTAGGCGTAGCGCCGAAGGATTTAAGCGAGCTGTGGCAAGGTGCCAATAAGACAGATTATGACAACTTCGGTTATTTATTTTCCAATTATGCATAATTAAGGACACTTATGAAAGAAGACGATATACCGGAAACCGCACTCAGTATTTATAATCAAAGTAATGAGGGTATGGATGATTTTCCTATTCTTCGCGCCTTTCAACAATATGTTGAACGCGAGCAAGAAAAATCACGTCGCCGGATAACTACGATAACAATTGTGTTTTTGATAGTGATTGCTGGGCTTTGCGGAGTGTTCTTTTACATGATACAAGCATCCTCTATGCGCAATCAAACTTTAAGCGATCGTTTGGTAGAGTACGCGATGCAAGAAGCGGATCGTCGTGCGGCGGCAATTCAATCGCAATCACCCAAGGAAGATGCAAGCATAGCTGCGATTTCCGCCCTCTCCGCTAAAATTGAAGAGATGCAAAACAAGATGATTGAGAAATTACAAAACTCCCCTTCGGCAATTGAAAGCAGAGCAACTTCGCCTGCAGAAATCGAAATTGCAAAAGCTGCGGCCGCGCAAGCAGAAAAAGCCGCTAAAGAAATCCAAGCATTAAAAGCAAAGTTAGCGGCTGAACAGCGAAAGACGGAGTCCACTCCCAGAAGTCCTTCAAAAGAAGAAATAGAGGCATATCGCCGCAAGTATTATCCTGAACTTTACGAACCGAAAAGATCAATCATTAAAGAAAAAATCAAAGATAGTAGCCCCATCGTTGACGATGAAATAATCATTGACGAGGACGATGCGATTAATTACTTTGACGAAATTGAAGACGACGCATATACGATTCCTGTAGAAGTAAAAGGATCAAACACAAAGTGGCTTATCCCTTCGGAGTAAGTCACTTCATTTGGTAGTTATTTATATATTTATGGAACTTAAGCGCAAAGATATGCGCTATAGGCACGATAGGTTTGATAGCAATCAAACTCTGAGACAAGTTCCCACGGCGCATGCATATTCCACATAGGAGTGCCCATATCTAGAACTTTCATACCAAAGCGTGCCATATACTGCGAAATTGTGCCGCCGCCGCCCTTCTCTTGCTTGCCTAATTCGGCCATCTGCCAAACGACATCGCCATCGGACATAATCTTGCGAATCGTGGCGACGAACTCTGGTGAGCAATCACTTGCGCCACCTTTTGTCGTTCCACCAGTATACTTTGAAGCCGCGACACCTGCATGAAGCCTAGCTTCATTGCCAGTTGAATTGACATCAGGGAAGTGAGGGTCGGCAGCTGCAGTTACATCTGCAGAGAGCATGGTGGACTTTTCCAATGCCCGGCGGACCATAATATCTTTAGCGGACTTCTCTTGACGTTCGATAATTTCAGCTACGGTATTTTCAAAGAACGAGCTTTGCATACCTGTTGCACCCATTGATCCGATTTCTTCCTTGTCACACATGAGAATTGAAGCGGTAACATCAGGAATGTTGTCGCTAGCATCAATGAGCGCCTTAAGTCCTGCAAACGAACAAACTCGATCGTCATGTCCATATCCAGTAATAAGCGCTTTATCGAAGCCTACATAGCGTGGCATTCCCGCAGGAACTAACTCTAACTCCGCAGAAAGGAGATCCTCCTCGTCAATCTTGTATGTCTTCTTAAGAAACTCAACTAATGCGATTTTTGGTTTATCGCCCTTCCTGGGTTTAGTAGACCAGCAAATCGCATCCAAATCTTCGGCAGGGAAAAATTCATCTCGCTTCTTTTCACCCTGATCTTTGCCGAGATGAGGAAGAATATCACTAATCAGAAAGACAGGGTCGCCTGGCTTATCTCCAACTTCAACTAACACTTTAGTGCCGTCTTTGCGAACAATAGTTCCGTACAAAGCAAGTGGTAAAACAAGCCATTGATACTTCTTTATGCCACCATAGATGTGACAATCAAAATATACATAACCATCCTTTTCATAAAGTGGTTTAGGCTTAAGATCAAGCCGAGGAGCATCGGTATGACCACCCACTACTTTTAATCCAAATTCTGAAACTGGCTTTTTGCCAACCACAGCAGCCATAATCGTACGGTCTTCACATCCACGATAAATTTTGTCACCGCATTTAAGCGTCTTAAAACTGGAAAGCTCCTTAAACCCGTTGGCTTTTAACAAACGAACGCTCTCCGCATAACTGCGACGAGCCGTCTTGGCGTATCCAAGATAACGCATATATTCAGCACTGTATTCGGACTGAGTTAAATATTTCATTTTCATAAATTCTCCTATGATTACGATATTATATCAAATACCGATTAAAAACGGAATACGTTACGATTAAAGCCAGTAGTCACCAAATTAAGCCGACCATTGTGATGTTGCATCATTGACGCTACCAGAAACGATCTCAACGAAGATATCTGCGCGTCTGCATCGGTAATATCAAAGATTTCTCCATCATCTCGCAAAGTAAGTTGCACGCCATCGTTGAGATCTAGGGTTACTTCAGCAAGAACATTGCGATTGTGATTACGATCTCTAACTGCCATAAGTACTTCTTCGGTCATCAACGATGCACGCATTACGATTGACTCATTTACCTTTGCTTTTTCAAGAGCTTCACCAATGCCAGCGGATGTCATCGCAATTTCAACATCAGAAAGCTCTAAATCAAAAACATGTAACTTATTATCTCGATTGCGAGGTATCAGTAACGGAAAAGATTGCCACCCCGAATTAGAGATAACAATAATTGCAACAACAAGAATTCCTACGAACGGGCCCAATCCCATACCCGCCCACACGCCTTTTACTCCAGCAAACGATCCAATCGTAACACAAACAACTGGCATAACTAAATAGCAAAAAAAAGTTACCGCCACCGCTAACGCAGATTTTTCAATAAACATATAGTATGAATTAAACAAACCCGCAAACGCAAGTGCGACAAATCCGCAGGACATAAAACGAATTGCTTTACTGGATTCAAGGATAAGCGCACTATCGTTAATGCCGACGAGATTAGTAATCAGTTCAGGGAAGTATCCAAAAATTTCCATGAAAGCAATTCCTTCCAAAATTGCGATATTTATCGCAGATTTCATCACTCTTCTTAATGACTTAGTATTGCCCTCGCCATAATAAACCGTAACGATGGGTTGAATGGCAACACCAATACCGTTAAAAAATTCAAGGAAGCCCCATAGTGCGGTAGCAACTCCAACTACAGGCAGCAACGATGAACCAAAGTTAAGAATTATAAATTTGTTGAGAAAGAAAAAGAGTATACCATCACACAAAAATGCAGCGGCATCACCGAATGAGGCGGTAAAAACACCAAAAGAATCTTTGATTGAAAAATGCGGTACAATCTTAAAGGTGTTGGATTTACGAAAGAAATGCAAGGAAAGAACCATAACGGAAAGCGAGCAGGCGACAATTGATCCAAGTGCACATCCTGCGCATTCCATGCCCAACTTAACACCAATTATTGAGGTTATAAAATTACCCACAAACAACACTACATACGCAATTGCGCTAAGCTTAGCATCTCCATCGGCATACGATAGCGCTACTAACATAGCAACCAATCCTTCTAAAATTGCAACTGGCCAAATCCACGATAGATACTCATTCGCATAATGTGACACTTTGCCTGATGCGTGGAAAAACTCTAAAAAAGCTTCACGCCCAAAAAATATTAAGGAGGCTAATATTCCGCCAAATATTGCAATTGTCCATAATGCTTGCGTACCAATTTCGCGAGCACGCCTACAATCGCATTTACCCATAGCAATCGAATAATTTGTCGCCATACCAGTGGCGATAAGCGCACTTAAGAACGAAATTGCCGAAAGACATGGTCCTGCGAGATTAACACCAGCAAAAGCATCCTCTCCCAGCATCTTACCCGCAATAATCGAGTCTGACAGACGGACAATATAATTTGCGAGGACCGTAAAGGACCCCGCGAGTAGCAAACCCTTAAATTTACAAACCCCGAAGGATTTTTTCATTTTTGAAGTTTAGTCATTACATTAGCAATGATATCCATCGCTTCGTCAAGTAGTGCTTCGGTGTGGCTCGCCATATAACTCGTACGAAGAAGGCATTCACCCTCTGGGGTGGCTGGCGGAATAACCGAATTCACATACACCCCTGCATCGTAGATTGCTTTTTGAGCAACCATCGTAGCTTCAATGGTGTAAGTATAAAGTGGAACAATTGGCGTTGTCACTTCCATTGCCGACTCACGAATCTTAAGTCCACGTTTAATATACCCTTGCCGTGCATAGTCGCCAAGTGCTTTCAGGCGAGCTGGAAGCTCTGGATGTTTCTCAAGATAACGAAGCGCCGCAAGCGCTACTGCGGTATTCGCAGGCGGCATAGAAGCTGAGAAAATAAACGGACGGGAAGAGTGTTGAATATAGTCAATAACTTTTCGGTCAGCAGCAACATATCCACCAAGCGATGCAAGCGACTTGGAGAATGTACTCATAAAGATATCAACCTCTTTCTCTAAGCCAAAATGAAAAGCAGTCCCGCGTCCACCTGGACCCAAAACGCCAAGTCCGTGCGCATCATCAACCATCGTCCGCGCACCATATTTTTTAGCGAGGCGAATAATTTCGGGTAGATTTGCCAAGTCACCACCCATTGAAAACACACCATCAACCACAATTAAAGCACCTGAGCCTTCAGGCACTTTTTTAAGACACTCCTCAAGCTCTTGCATGTCATTATGTCGATAGCGTAAAAGCTTACCTAATGATAGTTGGCAACCCGCATAAATGCTTGCATGATTTTCGCGATCACAAATAACAAAATCGTGCATGCCAACAAGAGCACTAATAATACCAAGATTAGATTGAAAACCTGTACCAAAAGTAATGGCTCCATCCTTGCCGAGAAACTTGGCAATTTCTGATTCCAATTCTAAGTGAAGATCTAATGTTCCGTTAAGAAACCGCGATCCCGAGCAACCTGTACCATACTTTTCAAGCGCTTTAAGACCAGCTTCGACCACTTCGGGGCACACGGTAAGTCCTAAATAATTATTCGACCCCAACATTATCCGTCGCTTACCCTCCATCTTTACTTCCACATCTTGGCGCGACTCCAACATATGAAAATACGGATAAAGACCCGCTGCTTTAGCCTCATCGGCACGAGTGAACTCGTAACACTTCTTAAAAATGTCCATCAATTTTATCCTATTATCCTCTCAAAAAACGCAAACATTTTATCATATTTTAGTCCGAAATATCAACCCCAAACTAAATCCTCGGCATTAAACACAGGCCCCTCAATACAACAACGAGAATTGCCCCGCACCGTCTTTTGAATACACGCATAACAAGCGCCAACACCGCAAATCATATGTCGGTCCATGGAAATCCATCCTTTTACACCATTGTCAATCGCACGCTCAGCAATTGCTTTTAACATAGGATCTGGCCCGCAGGCAAAAAATTCAAATTTTACACCTTCTTCCTTTAATTTGGTAATTTCTTCATCTAATGGCAAGGTAACTAAACCCTTAACTCCTGCCGATCCGTCGTTAGTGGCAGTAAATATCTCCACACCTAATTTTTTAAAGTGATCGAGCGCAAGCAAATCTTCTTTGGTGCGACCTCCAATAAAGAGTTTGCATCTTTTTAGATGTTTTGCAAGGAAATGTAATGGCGCAACACCATATCCGCCTCCTACCAATAACGGAACTCCATCGCATTTAAGCGGAAATCCATGTCCTAATGGTCCTTCAACAGAAAGCATATTACCAACTTTCACCATATTTAGCGCAACAGTGCCTCTGCCTACCGTCTTATAAAGTATGGTTACCCTACCGTTTTCAACATCAAACACACTGAACGGACGTCTGAGCGCACTTAGTTCGAGCGTAGGAATGCGAACATGAACAAATTGCCCAGGGATCAGCGATGTTGCCATTTCTGGCGCAGTAAAAGTAAGATATCGATATCCCGCACTGAGTTCGTTATGAGCTAATACTTGGCACGTTTCATTTTTCATGAATTAATCCTTTTCAAAATAGACTTAAGATTCCTCCACATTTCTTTTTTTATTTTCTGAACTACTGGAGTAATTTTTGAAAATCTAAGAATATATTCTGGGGAATAGGTTACTAATACGTTCTCACCACTAGATGATTTAAGCCAATCGCCCGGTTCTCCCTTTAACTCGGGGAAAAATTTTCGTAGAGCTAAGCCCCCTAGAACAACATATATTTTCGCTTTGGGCATCGGCGAAACAATGACAGTTGGCGCCGATGCATTCGTTTTTCCTAAAGCAAAAATGGCCTTTGTTATCATTTCCTTGCCATCAAAAGAAAGCTGCCTATCATGAAGAAGCACAAAATCGTAAATAGTTGATTTATTCTCCCCCTGTATAAGTGCAGGCATCGTAGAAGTCGTAGATAAAATAGACGAAGACGACAAAAGAGCACGGTCGCATTCTATCGACCGTACTCCTAATTCACGTTCAAGCTCTAATTCAGCTACGAGCCCATCGAGAATATATTCAAGAACACTCACGCCCTCGGTTTATTGTAACCGTAAGGATTCTTTTTTTGCCAACGCCAAGCATCTTTGCACATTTCCTCAATGCCACGTTCTGCTTTCCATCCAAGTTCGCTCGCTGCTAACGAAGGATCAGCCCAACACTCTGCAATATCACCAGGGCGGCGAGGACAAATCTTATAAGGCACTGGTCTTTTTGACGCCTTTTCAAATGCCTTAACAATTTGTAATACTGAATAACCATTGCCAGTTCCAAGGTTGTATATCTTTAGTCCAAGCTTTGGATTCTTCTCTAATTTTTCAATTGCCTTTAAATGCCCAATTGCCAAATCTACTACGTGGATGTAATCACGAACCCCAGTACCATCGGGAGTCGGATAATCATTGCCAAAAACATTAAGCTCTGGATGACGACCAATTGCTACTTGTGCAACATATGGCAAGAGATTGTTAGGGATGCCTGCAGGATCTTCACCAATAAGTCCTGACTTATGAGCACCAATTGGATTAAAGTAGCGAAGAAGAATGACATTCCACTCTGGATCAGCTTTTTGCACATCCTTGAAGACCTGCTCCATCATAAGCTTAGTCCATCCATAAGCATTGGTACATCCTGGTGTTGGAAAGTTCTCGCGAATCGGCACTGATTTAGGGTCTCCATAAACCGTTGCTGAAGAGGAAAATACGATATTTTTACACCCATGATCAGCAAGGCACTTAAGAAGCGTAAAGGTCCCGCCTAAATTGTTGTTGTAATATTTAAGCGGAATCTTGGTAGATTCGCCAACCGCCTTTAGAGCCGCAAAGTGAATTGCTGCATCAAATTTGCCTTCACCGTCAAAAACCTTGTTCAATTTCTTTTCATCGCGAATGTCAACTTTGTAGAATACTGGCTTTTTGCCAGTAATTCGTTTTACCCGCGCAAGTGATTTTTTAGAACTATTACAAAGATTGTCCACAACAACCACTTCGTATCCAGCATTTAGGAGTTCAACGGTAGTATGACTACCAATAAAACCAGCTCCACCAGTAACTAAAATTTTCATTTAAAGTATATCCTTTCTTTTTCTTGAAATATTATAACATATCTTGTTGACGAAGTAACGCTGAGATTTCTGGGTCACGACCACGGAACTTACGAAATACCGCAAGCGCACTTTCCGACCCACCCAAAGCCAAAATGGTCTCGCGATATTTAGCCCCGAGTTCACGCATAGCTTCATCATTGGTTAGTCCCACTTCCTCAAAAGCGCCAAAGCAATCGGCACTCATTACTTCCGCCCATTTGTAGCCATAATATCCTGCGGAGTATCCTCCCGCAAAAATATGGGTAAAGGCATTAAGAAACCGATCTTCTTCAATCATTGGCATACCAAAATGGCGAAAAATTTCACATTTAACATCATTTGCATCATCAACTGTATTTAATGAATGAAGCAAAATGTCAGTTTTTGCAAAAGAGAGTTGTCTACGACACTGACTCGCAGCGCGGAAATTCTTGGCTGCACGAACTTTTGTCTTCAACCCTGTAGGTACCTTAATACCTGTGCGATCATCTAAGCACCAATTCTCCATGAATTGACTCGCAACTTCAACAGCGTCCCATTCAACGAGATTGATACCAGCCGCATCCTCTTCTTCAATGCGAGTAAGCATCTGTTGAAGCGCATGGCCAAACTCGTGAAACAGCGTCTCGACTTCACGAAATGGCAACAAACACTTGCCGTTTTCTGGCAATGGAAAGTTAGTGACAATTGTTGCAAGCGGATTAACTCCGACCCTACGCGAACGAAACTCATTCATCCAAGCACCACCAGATTTAAGGCCTGTACGCACATAAGGATCAAAGTAAAACGCAGAAATTAACTTGTCTTTTTCGTAAACTTCAAAGAAGCGAACATCTTGATGCCACACTGACGGTTTGTTCGATCCTACAAGTTCTTTTACTTCTATGTTAAAAAGAAATTTGCAAATTTTAAACAATCCCTTAAGTACATCTTCTAATTCAAAATAGTGCTTGAGTTCCTCTTCAGAATAGGCATACTTCTTTTCGCGCAAGCGTTCAGCGGCAAACGCAAAATCCCACGGCATTAATCCTTCTCCTAACTCTGAATCTTCACGCTTAGCAATTGTCAAAGTTGCATTATCAAGTCGATTAATCATTTCGTCTACCGCCGCCACGGACGGTGCACACTTGCTCGCCAACGAAAGTTGTGCATAATTCTTAAATCCCAACAACGATGCAATCTCTTTTTTTAGTATAAGAATTTCTTTAATTCGTGCAGCATTCTCAGGCGCGCGAGTTACACGCTTACGATATAGCCGTTCACGTTTTGCACGATCTGGATCATTTTTCATGGTTAACGGAAAGTTCGCATCTGAAATTTCAGGTGTGGTTGCATCAATAACCGCATTATAAAAGTCACTTGCTAACTTTGCCAACTTAGAAGAGATTTCGTTAAAGCGTTCTTTTTGAGCACCCTCAAGTCCAACACCTGCAAGTTCAGCTCCTTGAATAGTTTTTTCCAATATCCGCTTACGTACACCATCAGTTTTGTTTATTAATGACTTTGCAAGTTCAAAAAGTATCCGTGACTGAGAAACTCGAAGTGAAAATTCAACGATACGAGGCTGCCATTCTTCTTGAAGTTTACGCCATCTTTCGTCGTTCATCACCCCTAACATGTGACTCATTTTACCCCAACACGCATAAAGCGGGCGTGTTACGTCGCCTAACTGGTGTACCAAACCATCATAAGTGTTGGGTTTTCCTTTTTCAATCGCAGCAATGCCTTTTTCCGCGTTAGCAATTAGCTTAGGCAATGATGACGCTACATGTTCAACCGTGAACTCGCTCCAATTAATATATTCATTCATATCGTCTTTTGATTACAAAGTGCACTTACGAAAAGCGCCTTAATAGTATGCATACGATTTTCAGATTCATCAAATACTTTGGAATATTTAGACTCAAACACTTCATCGGTTACTTCGAGTGCGCCAGATTTCTTTGTGACTTCCGTATTAAAGTCATGGAATGCTGGTAGGCAATGAAGAAACATAAGTTTACCTTTTAAATTACCTGTTGCCTTCATCAAATCCATATTGATTTGATATGGGCGCAATAGTTGAATGCGTTCTACGGTTTTATCTTCTTCGCCCATTGAAACCCAAACATCAGTATAGAGAACATTAGCTCCCTTCACACCTTTAACTGGATCTTCATATATTTGGATATCTACCCCGTTTTTCTTTGCTACCGATTCAGCTTCCGCAAGCACCTCTTCGTCTGGTCGTAAACTTTTCGGTGATACGCATACATATCGAATCCCCGCCTTCGCACATCCCATCATCAAAGAATTTGCAACATTATTACGTCCGTCCCCTACATACGCAACCGTACAATCCTTTAGATTGCCAAAGGTTTCTTTTATAGTTAATAAATCTGCTAAGATTTGAGTAGGATGATAATCATCGGTAAGTCCATTCCAAACAGGAACGCCTGAGTACTTTGCAAGATCCTCACAAGTTTTCTGGGCAAAGCCACGGAATAGAATACCATCGTAAATCCGTCCAAGCACTCGAGCGGTATCTTTTACACTTTCCTTTTTTCCAAAATGAATATCGGGTCGAGTAAGATATTCCGCTCCACCGCCCTCGTCCCTGGCAGCAATGATGGAAGAATTACGAGTACGCGTAGAAGATTTCTCAAAAATAAGCGCAATATTCTTTCGCTTTAAAAGATCTCCGCGCACTCCTCTATGGCGGCGTAATTTAAGTTGCTCAGCAAGGTCAACCAAATTAAGCATTTCTTTATCAGTAAACGAAGTTAGACGCATCAACGAGCGTCCGTACAAACTGTCCATCCAATTAAGCATAATAAGTTATCCTCATTAATAAATTTTAACAAAAGTATCCGCTTTTAGCCGTTTAATCCATTCTTTAAGTGCCTTGTCAGTTGCTCGTTCACGAACAACTGCCTCTATCTCATCATATGCTTCTTCAAAAGTAAGCAATCTTCCCTTGGTTTCATCATCCTTTTTCAAAAGAAAGCTCCATCCATCAATTTCTATCCAATGACTAAGCGTACCTTTAGGCATTTTAGCGATTTCTGCACAAACTTCACCTTTAAACGTCTCCTTTGGATCAACATCTTTCCATAATCCTCCGTCGGCCGCATGCGAATCCGTGCTATAACGTCGTGCTAATTCGGCAAAATCGGCATCCTTAAGTGCATTTGAGATTTCAGTACGCAAATTAGCATCTTCTGGTTTTAAAAGAATTACCGAAACTGACACTTTATCTCCTACCGAATAACGATCTGGATGCATAGAGTATTCTTCTCGCATTTCTACAGGTGAAATAACCACATATTTATCTATTACATTCCACCGCATCGCTGAAATCAGCATATCTTCCTTCATGTGTGCATACCATTCAGTATAGGAAATCTTTTGCTGTGATAAAGTCTTCATTAATTGGTTGCGATCACCATTAAATGCGCGATCAATGATTTCACGAACTCGACTATCTACCACCCAATCTTGCAATGTAAGTTTAGCTTCGCTGGCTGCCTTTAAGATTAATTTGCGGTTAATCATTTCTTCCAAAACCGTCTCATAAACATCCAGCGACGCACCCATTCGACGGATTTCGGTTTCAACTTCGCTTTTTAAGATTGCTTCCAATCCTACACGAGCAACAATACCATCAATTTCATCGGCAAATGACATCAATGGCAGAACAATTAATAGTAATAATTTTTTCATAGATATGATGCAATAGCTGCGCCAACCATTGGCGCATCTTCAATTTTAGGAGTTATAGTATAGTGTATATTACGTTGACGAACTAGTAGTTCATCTAATTCACGGTGGATTATTTCCGCAAACGAAATAACTTCGGTCTTATAGTAAGTTGAACCATCAATATTGATCGCAATTGGCGATGTCTCTTCAAAACCCTTTCCCGATTTGATTGCAAATGCCGCAAGATGCACTGCACTTAATGTGGCTGCACGCTCAAAAATTGGCAATACTAATCGACGGGCAAATTTAAGGTCGGAAGGATTAATAATTATTTTTTCAATATGATTGAGCTTTGCGGTATCAAGCTCACCAATACCACTAATCGTATTGGCCGTGCATGCTGAAAACAATCCTTGCTTAGCTGCACTTTTCAACACTTCAAGTCCTAATGGGCCCAAATAAGCACCCGCAATCTGCTTTTCCAATAAATTAAACCCAGGATTACCACTGCGCTCATCAACGACTTTATCAAAAGTGGACAATGAAAGCTTATTAAATCCACCTGACTCAGCATTGATAATTATAGATCCTTCAACATAAGCGACATTGGTGCCAGTGCCTAAAACAAATCCGATGTATGACGAATAATCATGATTCTTTTCTATAGCTTTAATTGCAAGCAATGTAGCTACCGTATCATTAATTACTGCAATTCGTCCCAGCTTGGTACGCGCAGATAATTCTTTTCCTACCAAGCAATTAACCACTTGAGGCGCACGAATATTTTTTACCCATCTTAATAGTTTTGCGTCAAGGTTTGGTGTCGTTTTGGCTGGGTAAGAAAAGCACCAACCCAACCTATCGCCACTTGAAATTGATTGAAGACGCCAAACTTCTTGAGCAAAAGCGTTAAAAAACTCTTCCGCAGATACTTCTCGGTCAGATCCTGGCATGGGAAAAGACTTCTTCTCGGTAATTTTTAGTGGTAACTCAACAATACCAGAACGGAAATTAGTACCCCCCGCATCAAGCACCATCGTACGTATATTTTTAGGTATCAGTGCTTTTGCGTCAATATGCGAAGGAATCATCAATAAAGATGACTCCTCGCCTTTAAGCCCATGCTCCATTTCGTCTAATAGCGAGGTTATTAGCCCGTGCCGATCAATGTCGGCGGCCATAACAAAACCATTTTTCGTTAAAAATTCTTCTGGTGTTATCACGTTTTTAATGCTTTTGCGATTTCTATCCAATCATTATTGGAAAGCTCCTCAGCTCTGGCTGTAGATTGTATCAAATCTTTGAATATACTGCCAAGCTGTTTACGACGATGAGCAAATGCCAATTTGGTGAGATGATAAAAGTTTTTCCGTATTTCAAGCGATAAATCCAGATTACGATGATGACGAATTAATTTAACTACTGCAGATCCAATTTGTGGACGCGGCCAAAAACAAGATGCCGAGACTTTACGGACAATAGTTACATCGTAATCTAATTGAACCCATACGCCTGACAATCCCCGCGTACGCGAGCCAGGTCCTGCGGCAAGCCGTTCAGCGACTTCTGTTTGTACTAAAACAGTCATGGATTTTAGTGTATGAACTTTTGCAAGCTCCATTAATATTCGAGTTCCTGCTTGATACGGCAAGTTGCTAACCATACAATCAAACTCGTCTCCTGTATGAACCTCTAAAGCGTCTCCCTCAATAACCGTAAGCTTATCTGGGCTACCTAATGCCGATTTTAACCGTGCAGCAAGTACGGGATCCTTTTCAATTGCCGTTACCGCCACATTGCGCTTCAATAACGCCTCGGTCAGTACTCCTAATCCAGGACCTATCTCCAAAATGCGTTTACCCTCTTCTTTCAGTCCTAATTCAGCAATGGCCTCCACCACGTTATGATCGATAAGAAAGTTTTGCCCTAAAACTTTATTAGGGTGAAAACTATTCTCAATACACCACGCTTTTACTTCGGTAGGACTCGTTAGATTCATAATTTTTCTTCTGTCATTCGGTCAATAACAGTAATATACTCCCAGCGTGGGTCATCTAAAGTTCCTGTCAACTTAAACTCTAATAGCAGTTTAGTTAATGGCCAAGTCAATGGATGAATAATCATCCCTGCAATTGAATCTTGCTTACCAAACTGAACTCGTGCAATAAAGTTCAAAGAATTGTTTACCAAGTCACAAACACCATATATCTTAATTGAAAATGCTGATCCTTCAATATAAATATTGTCGCTTTTAACTATACCATTTTCAATTATATAATCCGCAGATGCTTGCGTTGAATCGGTAAACCAAGATATGCCTGGAACTTTTTCGGCCAAAAGTTCTACCAATCCGCGCATACCATTAATGCGAAAAATATAACCATCCTTAATCTGCCACGAGCCCTTGCCGTTTAATAATTCATAATTATTAGTCATGGATGCAGGAAAACTAAATTCAAAATTGCACTTGACCTTGCCCCGTGCTTCTTCACCAATTTTGCTTTCCGATAGTCCTCCAATTCGCACTAAATTTGCAAGTGGAATTGTTCCATTGGACACCAATGTAACATGCTTATAATCATTGGTGCTATTAATTGTCAATGTTCCGTTTGCAAAATCTCCTTTGGGATCGATTGTCTCAATTGGGCCAATAACGGTATTAAAATTAAACATATTTTCACGTACGTATCCATGAAGATGAATCTCGCCTTTGAGTTTTTGGAGTGTAACTGAGTTATACTTGCCCATCTTAGCATCAACACCAACATCAAGATTAAAATCATAATTAATCAAATTTATATTCCAAGAACAAGTAGTAGGAACTGCTTCTGGAACCTCTGAAAAGTTATCAAAGTATTTTAATATTGTAGGAATATCAAGATTCTGCAATAATGGTCGCACAATTACGGGATGCACCTTTCCCGAAACCTCCCCTTTGACAAGTTGCTCGTCAAAATCTAATACACAATTACCATATACCATAAGTTCACCAAAGCTGGGATTTTCCCACTTAATTGCTGCACGCTCTAACGAAATCTTGTTGCGCTTAATATGCACATCGGCAATAAACTGTTTAGGATTAGCACCAAGAATGTTAGGATGATTGAGGACTATATCAAAGTCAGGAATCGAAGGTAAAACAACATCAATACGAGAGTTGTGATCCGTATAGTATGGTGTATAATATTCATCGTGAAGACGTGCAATATTCAGTTCCTCAATCTCTAATCGACGCCGCAAATGAAAAATTGAGATAGATCGTGCGCTTGCCAAGGGTTGAGTGTTTTCAATTCGATTACGATTATATATTTTAATACCTTGAATGTATAAACCATGTCTAAATCCCACTGACACTGTGTCAACATGCATTACTAAATTGTCAGGGATGTAGGCGCTGATAAGCTTAGTTGCCCAAGTAGCAGGGATATTCTCTTGCCTAAAACAAAGCGAGAACAAATAAACACAAAAAACGATGAAAACCCATTTCATCGTTTTACATATTATCCATATTGTCTTGTGCACCGCGCTCTTCATGTCTTGTCCATAAGTGGCAGCCCCTAGGAGAGTCGAACTCCTCTTACCTGGATGAGAACCAGATGTCCTAGCCGATAGACGAAGGGGCCATACTTCTTTGGTGCACCCGGTGGGATTTGAACCCACACACCTTGCGGCACCAGAACCTGAATCTGGCGTGTATGCCAATTTCACCACGGGTGCTACTGGGTGTGTAGTATATCAAAAATTGCGTTTAGATGTCAACCGATCTATTGTTCTTCGGTAACACGAAGAACTTCTTTAACAGAGGTAATCCCCGCAAAAACCTTCGCCCAACCATCTTCACGCAAAGTCTTCATCCCTTTAGATAGTGCGAGGTTGCGAATAACAGTCGCGTTTTCCCGCCGAACAATTGATCCCTCAATATCTTCGTCAACATCTAACACTTCAAAAAGAGCTCTACGCCCTTTATAACCTGTACGCGAACATTTATCACATCCAGCAGGCTCAAAAACGGTATTCTTTGCTGGCGGATAATCGAGATTGTAAAACTTCTCATCAAGCGAAACTTCATGACGACAATCTGGGCATAACCGACGACAAAGTCGCTGACCCATTACACCTGCAACAGCAGAAGCGATTAAAAATGGCTCAACTCCCATATCAATGAGGCGCGGAAAAGCACCGGCAGCATCATTGGTATGCAAAGTCGAAAACACCATGTGACCTGTAAGCGAAGCATTAATTGCAATCTCTGCCGTTTCGCGATCACGAATTTCACCGACCATAATAATGTCTGGATCTTGACGCAAAAATGCTCTCAATGCACGCGCAAATGTCATTCCAATTTCGGACTGCATCTGCACTTGGTTAATACCAGCCATATGATATTCAATTGGATCTTCAGCAGTCATAATGCGAACATCCATCTTATTCACTTCGCTTAAAAATGAATAAAGTGAGGTTGATTTACCCGATCCAGTAGGGCCGGTCACCAAAAAGATTCCATTTGGACGATGAATAATTTTGTCAACAACTGCAAAATCACGCTCGTTAAACCCAAGATCTGCCATCTTTACAAAGCTTCCGCTTTTTGCAAGTAAACGAAGTGAAATTGATTCACCATACGCAGCTGGCATCGTTGAAACGCGAATATCAATATCCTGGCCTTGAATACGAATACCAATTCGTCCATCCATCGGTAAACGCTTCTCAGCAATATCCAAGTTGGCCATCACTTTGATACGCGAGATAATTGCATTTTTAAGCCGATTGAGCTGTGGCGGCACATCCACTTTGTGCAGCATACCATCAATACGATAACGAATTCGAAGTTCAGTTTCCTGTGGCTCAATATGAATATCGGTAGCCCCTTGACGATCGGCTTCTGCGATAATTTGGTTAACGAAACGAACGATGGACGCCTCCTCGCCCATTTCGTTAACGTCAATCTTGGTCATTGTACCAATATCATCATCAACATTGTAGCGACCATCTTCAAGCATTTTTTCAATTGCTTCCGCGCCAACGCCATAAAATTTCTTTACCGCTTTCTCAACTTCTTCACGAGGAGCAAGCATTGTTTTTACCTGACGATTTACTACAAGTCGAAGACCATCCGATGCTTGAGTATCAAAGGGATCCGAGGATACGATCGTTAGAGTAGTATCATCCAACCGAAGCGGAAGCACATTATATTGACAAATTGCACTTGCTGGAAGCTTTTGTAAAACTTCAGGACTTGGATTGTGATTAGCTAAGTCCACTATTTCCATCCCAAGTGTCTTACCTATCGCAGTAAGAAACTCTATTTCGCCTACCCCACCAAACTTCACCGCTGCTTCTGCAAGTTTCATTCCAGAATTATCCGCACGCTTTGATATAATACGCGCAACTGCCTCGTCAGAATAAATTCCTGCAGACTTTAAAACTATAGTAGCCAATGATGTATTCATTCTAATATAAGTATTATATCATAAATTACATTGATATTTCTGCTGAAGCGACTCTATGGCGAATAAGCCAGATTCTGTTCCCCTTTGTAATCAACAGCATGCTGTTGCATTAAAGGGTCCAATCATTCATCTTAGCAATCAACCCGAGATCTTAATCATCTTTATTGATGACCACCGACGAGCAGCCGATAGATCCCCTATTTGATCTTGCTCCGAGGAGGGTTTACTTTGCGTGTAGCACTTACATATTACACCGGTGGGCTCTTACCTCACCCTTTCACCATCACCGCAAAACGGCTGTATTTTTCTGTAGCACTTTCCATCGCGTACGATTACCATACGCCTTCCGCCCTTAACAAGCGGATCCTCTGCTCTATGGAGTCCGGACTTTCCTCGACTTCAATTAAGAAACCGCGATTGGTCACTCATAAAGTCGCTTCAACAGAAAATATCAAAGATCAATTAGCTACGATAGAGGATGCGACCGCACATCGTGCAAGCGACAATTGACTGTGGCTTACCCGCCGAACCATTACGTGCATTGGCGTCGGCAAGCTGACCTACACTCGGAGGCTGAACAAGGTGGCAACCATCACAAACCCCATCATGAGTGAGCGACACAACCACGGGCCAACGCTTGGTGCTAAGACGCTCATAATACAAAAGAAACTTAGGATCGTTAACCGCCTTCACCTTCTCAACTCGTTCAGTTTGAGCGGTTGCAAGCTCCTTTTCAACCTCAGCAATACGTTCATCAATTTCAGCACAAAACTTATCAACTCCGCCCTTCTCTGCATCATACTTACCTTGCGCTTCGTCAATCCGTGCTTGCGCTGAAGGCAAATCATCCATCGCCGCAAGTGCATTGTTTTCGGCCGCTTCCAACTCATGAGAAACTAAATCAATCTGAATTGAAAAATCCTGATATTCCTTGTTGGTCTTAAGTCCCATCTGCGTCGCCTTGAGCTGCTGAATCTTGTCCTTAAGTTCCTTGGCTTCCGACTCGAACCCTTTAATTCTTTGATTAGTATATTCTTGATTTGCTTTAGCTGCCTGTAAATCTGCACTCACTCCCGACAATCTTGCAGTCTCAAGCGCTTTACGACGAGGTAAATCTTTAAGCTCGCCTTCAAGTTCGCGAATCCGTCCATCAACTTCTTGTAAATCAATTAGCGCTTCAATGATTGTCATTTATTTCTTCTTTCATGGGGCAGGAGACGGGACTCGAACCCGCAACCCACAGAATCACAATCTGTTGATCTAACCAATTGATCTACTCCCGCCATTTGGAGCCAGGTAAGGGACTCGAACCCCCGACCTGCTCATTACGAATGAGCCGCACTACCAACTGTGCTAACCTGGCCTTCATTTGGTGGGTAATTATATCAAAATGATTAACCCATAGTCAAGTACAATTAGTTATGATATAATACGCGTTAACAAATACGAGTGTGACAATATGTCCCTCTCATTTCTTAAACTATGAAAATAGCAAAACACATTCGAACACTTAAGCCATACGTTCACGGTGAACAACCGGAAGCGCAAAACGTAATTAAACTCAACACCAACGAAAACGCTTTTCCTCCTTCGCCCGAGTGCTTTCGTGCACTTACCAAATTTGATTATACCGCATTACGGCGCTATCCTCAGTCAGAATGCACTCCTCTTCGCAAAGCAATTGCGAAAAAAAATCACATTGACATCGAAAACGTCTTTATCGGCAACGGTTCAGATGAGATTCTCGCTTTGAGTGCACGCGCATTTGTAGAAAACAACGAAGCGATTGGATCATTAGATCCCTCATACTCGCTTTACAAAGCCCTTGCCGACATTCGCAATGTGCCTTGGATAGGGTTTGATAATTGTATAGACGCGCTTAAATCAAAAGCCAAGATTTCGCTTTTCTTACTTACTAATCCCAACGCCCCTACAGGATCTTTCACACCCGTGAAGCAAATTGCTTCTTTCGCAAAAAAATTCAAGGGAATCGTTATCGTTGATGAAGCATATGCGGACTTTGCTAAGACCAATGCGATAAAGCTTGCAACTGCACCTAACAATAAGAATATTATTGTGATGCGAACATTCTCCAAAAGTTATTCGCTTGCTGGCTTGCGCGTTGGATATTGTATAGGGCCTAAACCGCTTATTACCGCCCTTTTCAAAATTAAGGACTCTTATAATGTTGACACAATCGCACAAACAATAGCGTTTGCTGCCTATACTGACAATAAGTGGATGCAAAAGAACGTCCGCGAAATCGTTAAAAATCGCGCATGGCTCACCCACGAATTATCGCATCGAAATTGGAAAGTTTTACCTAGCGAATCGAACTTCATTTTCACCAAGCCTCCACGCAATAACGCAAAATATCTTTTCGAAAGTTTACGGAAGCGAAATATTTATATTCGATATTTTGGTGCCTCACCCAAGACACGGGAATTTTTGCGTATTACTATCGGGACTAAAGAACAACTTGAGAAACTATTAAAGGCTATTGATGAACTTGATCTCCGTCAATGATTATCTTGAAGTCAGCGAATTACGTGCGTTGCAGTTAAAAAAACTGCAGCACTTGGTAGCTTACGAATATGAGCGTGTACCGCTTTTCCGTCGACGTTGCGACAAGGCAGGAGTAAAACCACGCGATATCATCAAACTAACGGATATTGCTAAGCTCCCTTTCATGAAAAAGACCGATTTGCGCGACGAGTACCCAATGGGACTTACTGCCGCGCCAATTGAGGAAATCGTTCGCTTTCACTGCTCTTCAGGAACAACTGGTAAGCCCATTTGCATTCCCAATACTAAAAATGATATTGAGGTTTGGGCAGATGCGACTGCGCGAGCGCTATCAATGTTTGGTCTTACCACTAAGGATGTTTTACAAGTTTCTTATGGCTATGGGCTTTTTACGGGCGGGCTTGGACTACACTATGGTGGCGAAAAACTCGGTTGTGCAGTGCTTCCAACTTCTGCGGGCAATACTGAAAAACAGCTCATGTTGATGTGCGATCTAAAATCTACTGCAATTGCATGTACTCCTTCCTACTTCTTGCACATCATGGAAGTTGCAAAAAAGTTAGGCATAGATTTTCGGCGTGACACCAAACTTAAGCATGGTATCTTTGGCGCAGAACCATGGACGGATGAAATGCGTCTTCGCATTGAACGCGAAACAGGGATTGTTGCTCACGATATTTATGGGCTTACCGAAATATCTGGACCTGGCGTCGCAGGCAATTGCGAATGCTGTCAAAACGGACTTCACATATTTGAAGACCATTATTATCCAGAAATTGTTGACCCCGAGACCTTGAAACCTTTACCAGATGGCGAAGAAGGAGAACTCGTCTTTACTACGTTAGATCGATTTGGCACACCGATGATTCGTTATCGCACGCGCGACCTCACGCGGCTTAGAGCCGAAAAGTGTAAATGTGGACGAACGATTCGAGTTATGGATCGCATCAAGGCACGGAGCGATGACATGCTAATTATTCATGGTGTCAATCTCTTCCCCAGCCAAGTGGAAACAGCACTACTTACGGTTGAAGGAGTTGAGCCACATTATCAAATTATCATAACGCCAACAGAGACGTTGGATATTTTGGAAATTAAAGTTGAGATTAAGGCCGAGTCGTTCTCCGACAATATTCGCGAACTCGAATCACTTCGTAAGCGCGTCTTTGCTGCGGTTAAGGCAATTATTGGACTTTCACCGAAAATCACCTTAGTAGAGCCAGGTTCGTTGCCACGCTCGGAAGGTAAAATTAAACGCATCATTGATAATCGCAAATAACGCAATGAAGAGTTTCTTTAAGAGCGTCTTAAAACATATTGATCGCTTGGATGCGTCAAAATTACGCGAACAATATCGGCGAATAACCGATGAATTTGAATTTGTAAACACACTCTTAGGTGCACTTGATCGTGGGGTTATTGCGCTTGACAAGTTTGGAGAAATCACCTACTCCAACCCTATGGCAACCACAATACTGGGTGCAGATCTAAAAGACGCACTTGCTCGGCTTGCTATTTTGCCTGGCAAATTCGCAAAGATTGAAACTGAAATTGAATATCCAGAGCGTCGGCCGCTGGAAATTCGTACATTACCAGTTGCGAACGATGGAACACTCGTTTACATTCGTGATCTTTCAGCAGAAAAATCTCGTAGCGAAGAAGAGCTAAGAGTCGGCGCAACCAAAGCAGTCTGTGACCTGGCAGCAGGAGTTGCGCACGAAATTGGCAATCCTCTAAATGCAATTTCGATGAATCTGCAACTTTTAGAGCGCGATCCTTCTGACAAGGAAACGATCGCTACTTGTATTACTCAAGTAAAACGTTTGGATGGAATTATTCGCGAGTTTCTTTCAGCCCTTCGGCCGGTTAATCCCAATCTTGCGCCTGGCACGCCCACCGAGCCCCTCAAAAATTGCCTTGCCGCTCTTAAGCAACAACTTATTGAACGTAATATTAAAATTACTTTAGATATTCCTTCCGCATTACCTTCTATCGCGCTTGATAAAGCACAAATTGAACAAGTATTTTACAATCTCCTTAAAAATGCCTTGGAAGCGCTCCCTGATCATGGGTCAATTCATATTACAGTAATTTCGGACGATCTGGATGTCACAACTATGATTAAAGACAATGGTTGTGGTATTGCCCCTGATGATTTAGCCCACTTATTTGAGCCCTATCGTACCACCAAAGAAAAAGGAACTGGCTTAGGGCTGATGATTTCTGCACGCATCGTGCGTGAACATGGCGGATCAATTACCGCAGAGTCAAAGCTTGGTGAAGGCACTACTTTTATTATTAAACTACCTCGAATTGAAAAACGAGTAAGAGCGCTCAAATGAAAGCTAAAATTTTAATCGTTGATGACGAAAAGCCTTTGCGCGATACGGTTGCGAAATGGCTAAAGCCTACTTATGAATGTTTTACTGCGCCTGACTCCGAACAAGCGTTAAAAGCGCTTAAAGCGAATCCTGATATTGCGCTCATGATTTCCGATGTGAAAATGCCAGGCGAGAGCGGAGTAGAATTGCTTAAAAAAGCAAAAGCTCTCAATCCTTCAATAGCCGTAATCCTACTTACAGCTTACGGAACTGTAGATCTTGCCGTAGAAGCAATGCGTGATGGGGCGGACGATTTTTTTCAAAAACCCTTGACTGATCTTAAAGCGTTTGAGCTTAGAGTTGCTAAAGCAATTAAAACTTCATCTCTTGAGCGCGAAGTTGCTGAACTTAAAGCGCAAATCTCTACCGAATTGGAAAACTTTACTGGCAAGTCGCCAACAATGGAGAATGTTTATCGACTTATTCGCAAAGTTGCACCTGCGACGGCAAATGTCCTCATTACTGGGCCAAGTGGTTCAGGAAAAGAACTTGCTGCCCATGCAATTCACAACCTCTCACCTCGCAGTGCTAAGCCATTTGTGGCTGTAGAGTGCGCTGCTCTTTCTAAGGATCTGCTTGAGTCCGAGCTTTTTGGCTACGAGCCACGATCTTTCACGGGAGCAGACACCAAAAGCCACGCTGGAAAGTTCGAAGCTGCCAATGGAGGCACCCTTTTTCTCGATGAAATTGGAGAAATTGATCTTGCTACCCAAGTGAAGCTTTTGCGCACCTTGGAAAGTCGCACCATTCAACGCGTAGGTGGCAATACCGACATCCCTGTAGACTTTCGTTTAGTTGCCGCCACCAATCGCGATCTTGCAGATATGGTAAAAAAAGGACTCTTTCGTGAGGATCTTTATTATCGACTTAACGTTATCGACCTTAAAATGCCTGCATTAAAAGATCATCGAGACGACATTGCACTTCTATCATCACGATTTTTAAAAGAGTTTTCTGCTGCCAATAATCGCAAAGTGGAAAGCATTGACCCCAAAGCAATGCATGCACTTGAAAACTATCGTTGGCCAGGAAATGTACGTGAATTGAGAAATGTAATTGAAAAGATGGTAGTCCTTTCGTCAGGCGATAAACTTACAGTCGATGATTTACCTGTGGAGATTACTTCTACCCCAACAGTGACAATTGACGTAGGATCTTCGACTTTAGCCGATTCAGAAAAAGCTCAAATCCTTTCTGCGTTAGCCGCTTCAAATAATAACATTTCTAAAGCAGCCGATACGCTTGGCATCTCTCGGCGAACCCTTCACCGTAAACTTAACGAATGGAAGACGAAAGCCTAAAAGAACGCGCTAAAGTCTTACAAATCCCAAACCTTATGCTAATTAGCGAGGTAGGACTTGGCGGAATGTCCACGGTTTGGAAAGCATGGGATACTTTTAACCAACGCTTTGTTGCGATTAAAATATTAAACCACGAGTTTTCGGAAAATGATGAAGATGTTAAGGCATTTCGTGAAGAGGCGATGCAGCTTAAAAATATTCGTCATCCTGGAATTGTTGCTGCTTACGATTTTGGTATTAACAATGGCAATTGGTTTTATGTGATGGAGTTTGTTGATGGATACACCTTTGCCGACCTCTTAAAACGCAAGCAACATGTTAAAGAGTCTGACTGCCTATTGATATGCGAGTCTGTAGCGGCAGCACTTGATTATGCATGGAACGAGCATGGTATTGTACACTGCGATATTAAACCCGAGAACATTATGATTAATACCGATGGTGTAATCAAACTAACCGACCTTGGTATCTCTCATCAGTTTGAATTTATTGATGGCAAGATTGATACTCCCGAGCAGGTTTTGGGGACACCTGCTTATATTTCGCCCGAACAAGTCTACGGAGACGTGGAATTAGACTGCCGTGCGGATATCTACTCGCTTGCCGCTACACTCTACCATTTGTCGACCGGACGGATGCTCTTTCCGGGGATGAGCAACGAGTCAACCATGCGTGCTCATTGTAGCGACACGACCCAAGCACCCGATCCTCGTCATTATCGATCGGAGCTTTCAATTGGCTTTGCACAGCTTTTGGAAGCAATGCTCGTTAAAAACCGTGATTATCGGATTGCCAATTGGAGCGACATTTTCGCAATGTGCCAAAGCGTAGAGCAAGGTGCAGCGTTTGATCCTCGCGCAAACGATTCGCCTTCCTCTATTAAGCTCGCTTAAAAAATGCTTAAAACTCAAGCGCCTCGTACATCATAACGAGGAATTCGCTTAAAGTCATGCGCTTTTGAGCCATTGAATCTCGCTCACGAACGGTAAATGTACCGTCTTTCGTAGACTGTTCATCAACGGTAATACACCAGGGAGTGCCAGCTTCATCTTGGCGACGATAACGTCGACCAATCGCACCCGAAACATCCCACATACAGTTGACTTTCTTTTTAAGCTTATCAAAGATTTCTCGCGCCAGCTTGTCTTGCGCCTCATCCTTTTTAATAAGCGGAAAAATCGCAACCTTGATTGGTGCAATCTTTGGATTGAAGTGAAGCACCGTACGGACATCCTCTTTGCCTTTATCGTCCGTAAGCTTTTGCTCTTCGTATGCTTCACAAAGGAGTGCAAGCATCAAGCGGTCAACACCAGCCGAAGGTTCAATAACATGTGGGACATACTTACCCTCAAAAAGGTTGAGGCAGAACTTCTCGGCTGCGACAGGATCTTTGCCGTGGCTCACCCAATCCTTTTGTACCTTTTCAATAAACGCCTTGCGTGCGGTATCGTCCAACTTCTTGGCCGCTTGCTTAAGCGGATCGTCGAATACCATTTGAGATTCACCTGAATGGATTTGGTGTTGAGTAAGATCGAAATCGCTACGCGCCGCAATACCCTCCAACTCTTGCCGGCCAAAAGGAAAATCATACTCAATATCCACACACGCCCGCGCGTAGTGCGCAAGTTCATCTGGCTTTTGCCAATATTCAACGAAGTGGCTCGTGGGAAGACCGACCGCATTGAGGAATTTTTTGCGTTGCTCTACCCAATACTTGTGCCAAACTTCCCAACCCCAATCATCGCCTACGGGGCCATTAAGATCAGGATTGTCCGCAAGAGTACAAACTTTGCCATAAAGAATCTCGACTGCCTCATCTGGACGAATGAAGAACTCTAACTCCATTTGCTCAAATTCCCGGCTACGGAAGGTGTAATTACGAGGGGTTACTTCGTTGCGAAAGCTTTTGCCCATTTGTGCAATACCGTATGGTACGGTTTGACGCGAAGTCGCTGTGACATTTTGAAATTGCGCAAAGATCGCCTGCGCCGTCTCGGGACGCAAATAAGCGACATTCTCAGGATTGTCAATCGGCCCTACTACCGTCTTAAACATGAGGTTAAATGGCTTGGGCTCTGTAAGTTCGCCGCCACAATAAGGGCAAAAAAACTCACTTCCTGCTTGCTTAGGTTGTGGCTTTTTCTTTTGCTCATTATAAATATCCTTGATCTGGTCAGCTCGCATCAACTTCTTACAATCCTTACACATCGTCATGGGATCGGCAAAAGTATCAAGGTGACCCGACGCCTTCCAAATTTTAGGATGCATGATAATAGTTGCATCAAGCCCCGCGACATCCTCGCGCCCTCGAACAGTGAACTGCCACCACGCTTGCTTGACATTGTTCTTTAGCTCGCATCCAAGTGGACCATAATCCCAAAAACCCGGCATTCCTCCATAGATCTCAGAACTATGATAAATGAAACCACGACGTTTACAAAGCGCGGAAAGCGCGTCTAATGATGATTTATTTTCTTCTGCCATAATGATATTTTATTTATAAAAGTTGCCCATCGAACGCAGTTTTGCATAGCGCTTGTCGAGCAATTGCTCCTTGGTTAATCCACTAAGACCCTTAAGCGCCGCAAGGATAGCTTTCTTTACCGCAGCACCTGCAAGATGATGATTCTTTTGCGCACCACCAGTTGGCTCTTTAACAATCTCGTCAATCACGCCCAACTTCTTAAGATCCTTGGCGGTAATCTTAAGTGCGGCTGCGGCTTCGGGTGCTTTTGTACCGTCACGCCAAAGAATACCTGCACAACCCTCAGGCGAGATAACCGAGTAAACCGCATTTTCCATCATCAATATCTTGTCGCCAACCGCAATCGCCAGCGCACCACCCGAGCCACCTTCACCAGTGATAACCACTACAATGGGAGTCGCTAAACGCGAGAAAAATTCCAACGACTTCGCAATTGCCTCAGCCTGTCCACGCTCCTCAGCTTCACGACCAGGGTATGCGCCAGGCGTATCCACGAAAGTTACGATTGGCAAATGGAACTTCTCTGCCAACTTTGCAAGCCGCATTGCCTTGCGATAGCCGTCGGGATTGGCCATGCCGAAATTGGCCTCCATGTTTTCCTCGACGGTGGCGCCTTTGTGATGACCCAGAACGAGAACTTTGAGCTTATCAATAGTTGCAAAGCCACCAATCAATCCTCGATCATCATTCACGAGACGATCTCCGTGTAGCTCCACAAAGTCAGAGCAAATTTCCGCAATAAAATCCTTGAAGTGCGCTCGCTTGGGATCGCGCGCAAGCTTCACACAGTCCATAGCAGTTTTAGTGGCCATATTTTAAAACCCCCAATAATCAAGCATTTTAGCGATGAATGGCTTTAAGTCGGGACGACGAACGATTTTGTCAATGAAGCCATGCTTCTCCAAGTACTCTGCACTTTGGAAATCCGCTGGCAACTTTTGATGGATGGTATTTTCAATCACACGCCGACCCGCAAAGCCAATAAGCGCTTTAGGTTCGGTGATGTTGATATCGCCTAACATCGCATACGAAGCAGAAACTCCGCCAGTAGTTGGGTCGGTCAGAACTGAAATATAGGGTAAGCCCGCTTCTTTAAGCCGTGCAATTGCTGCCGATGTCTTGGCCATCTGCATTAGCGAAAGAATGCCTTCATGCATGCGTGCTCCACCAGAAGCAGAGAAAAGGATAAGCGGAAGCTTCTCTTCAATCGCCTGCTCACACGCACGCGCAATCCGCTCACCCGTGCCAGTACCCAACGATCCACCCATAAACGCAAAGTCCATAACTCCCAACATTGCCTTGTGGCCAGCAATCTTGCATTCACCTATTACAATTGACTCGGTCTCACCGCTTTTGGCAATAGTAGATTCAACCTTGCTCTTATAAGTACCAGTTGCATCGTGAAATTGAAGATGGTCGGAATAAGAAACTGCACGAAACACTTCCGTGAAGCTATTCGCATCGGCAATCTGCGAAATCCTCTCGCGCACCGCAAGCCGTCCATGGTAATCACACTTAGGACAAATTGCGTTATTCTTTTTCCACACCGCCTTGGTGAAATGACTCTTGCACTTTGGACAAATTGCCCAAAGCGCTTTCGCTGGCGGAATATCAACTTTTTTTTCTTTAGGAACGTACCAACTCATATTGCTTGCTCCTTAAAAAGGCATAAAAACAATACCATAAATAGATGCGGGCTTGCCGTTTAACGCCTTGAGGCCATGCTTAACTACCGCATTGTAGTAGGCAGTGTCCCCCGGCATCAGCACAAACTTCTCATTGCCGTAAATAAGCTCAACTTCGCCAGCAAGACAAATGATGAGCTCTTCGCCTTCATGCGAGGAAACATCATCAACGCCATTGGCGGCAAACTCAATCCGAAATGGGTCCATGTGTCGATCGGGCTTGCCAAGGGCTAACGAGTGTGATGCGTAGCCCAATGCATTGGTACCCTCTTCTTGAACCTTCTTGGCCTCCAAATCGGCTGCGCGAGTAATGATAGGATCAGGTTTGAACTGATCATCCATGAAAGTACCCAGTCGCTGACCAAGGGCACGTGAAATCTTGGTAAGGACGCCCAAAGCAGGTAGTACCTGGCCTTTTTCAATTGAGTTAATTACCTTCTCGTCAACTCCACACTTTTGCGCGAGATCATAAACACTTAAATCAAGCTTCTCTCGATAGCTACGAATGCGCTTGCCAACATTGGATTCAGTAATCATGAGTTTACTCCACTGGTACTTGCGGAGCGAGCGTTTCAAAGTCAACAATCGCTCCCGTATAGCCCGACATTACTTGCATTAAGCCACCTTTTACCCGTGGAAATTCGGTCGCAATCCAATATTCCAAGGCGACATGCTTTTCGGGGAACTTTAACGACGCTTTAAAGAATAGCGCCGTAACGATAAGGGCAATCGCCGCATCCACGAGTTTGCGCGAGCAAAGTTCGTGATATGACTTAGCGTCCTCACGCGCCTTGACAAATTGAATCGCCTCGTCGAGCTCCTTCATGAGCTGTGTCATTCGCGGATGCTTCTCACTCCAACCCTCACCCAAAATATCGTCAATAACATCATGCACCAATCCACCAGCTACGCCTGCTTGCGCAGCAATAACTTGGAGCTGACTTGTGCCTTCATAAACCGTAGTAATTCGGCTATCGCGCAAATAACGCTCACACGGATAGTCCTTCATAAATCCTGAACCACCCAAAACCGAAATTGCCCCTTGAGCATTGCGCATTGACATCTCAGAGCCATAGTACTTGGCCATAGGAGTGAGCATTTTGTTAAAGGAAGCGTACTTCTTTGCACGAGGACGATCGCCCTTGCGATTCAAGCCCGTCTCCATATCGACGTTCTTGGCCGCATAATAAGTAAGTAAGCGTGCCGCCTGTAGCTCGATGCTCATCGTAGAAATAAGCTCACGAATCGCAGGGAAATTGTCAATCGTGCACCCAAATTGCTTACGGCTTGCCGCATAATCACGAGCCGCCCGATAAGCCGCCTCACCAATGCCAACTCCTTGTGCAGCAATGCCCATTCGTGCGCCATTCATGAGCGCCATCACGTAAGTGATAAGTCCACGCTTGCGTAGTCCAATCAATTTCGCCGGCGCTTCGCTAAAGACCATCTCGCAAGTAGGCGAGCCGTGAATGCCAAGTTTATTCTCCAAACGACGCACTTTAACCCATGGGCCTTTTTCAACTAAAAGACAGCTAAGTCCACGTCCATCCGAAAACTCCGGCTCGGTGCGAGCCAAAACCAGCAATACCTCACCACAACCATTCGTAATAAAGCGCTTAACCCCATTGACAAACCAATTGCCATTGGCGTCTTGGTGAGCGCTGGTCTTTACACTTTGAAGGTCAGAGCCCGCATCTGGCTCCGTGAGCACCATCGCACCCGACCATTCGCCGGTAACGAGTTTAGGAATATAGGCCTTTTTAAGCTCCTCGTCGCCAAACATATTGATGGTCTCGGCGATACCTTGAAGTCCAAAGAGGTTCATGAGCGAAGCATCCCCACGGCTAACCACATCGTTACAAGCCGTAAGCACAGTGCAAGGCATATTAAGACCGCCAAGATAATATGGAATTTGCACCCCCAATAGTCCCGTCTTGCCAAAAAGCTCCATGGCGAGCTTAATGCCAGGCGCGTAAGTCACCGAACCATCAGGATTAAGAGTATTGCCTTTTAAGTCCGTTTCTTCCGCAAGTGGTGCAATCCGATTAGCCATAATGTCTCCACAGACATCGATTGCCCGCTTGTAGTTGTCAATCGCATCATCCGCATCCTTTGGCGCAAAGTCATACTCCTTGGCAAACTTAAAGTCTTCCTCCAAAAGCGTTGCGACCTCGGTCAAATCCAGCGCGTCAATGACGTTTTCAATGTCTTTATTATCGCGATAAAAGTTTCCCATTTTATCTCACCCTTTCGCTTTAATCGCTTTAATCATCTTGGGGATAACTACATTAAGATCACCGACAATACCGTAATGTGCGATCTTGAATATCGGCGCATCCTTGTCGGTATTAATGGCGATGATCTTCGCCGAGTCCTGCATACCCGCCAAGTGCTGCACCGCGCCCGAGATACCGCACGAAATAAAAAGCGCTGGACGAACGGTCACTCCTGTCTGGCCAATTTGACGCTCGTGTTCACAGTACCCTAAGTCCACAGCTGCGCGCGAGCCTCCGACCGCACCACCCAGCACATTGGCCAAGTCGTACAAAAGCTTGAAGTTCTCCTTTGAGCCCACTCCTGCGCCACCCGCAACGATAATCCGCGACCCTTTGAGGTTCACCGATGAAACTTTGCGAACAATCTCAATGACTTCTGTAGGAATTTTTACGTCCTTCAAGTGTGAATCGTGACGCTTGATTTCGCCTTCAAAACCTATGCGCTTTTCAATGGGCTTCATCACGCCCTCACGAACCGTTGCCATCTGCGGCCAGTGACGAGCATTAACAATCGTTGCAATAATATTGCCACCAAACGCTGGGCGAATCTGATGAAGGACGTTTTCAAACTTCTCATTCGTTTTCTTGTCCACAAACTCACCAATCTGCAAGTCAGTGCAATCCGCCGTAAGTCCCGAACGTAGCGCCGATGCTACCGCAGGAGCCAAATCGCGTCCCATGTGAGTTGCACCAAAAATTACGATTTGCGGCGAGCACTCCTTGATCAATCCCACCATCGCCTCGCGATAGGCCTTGTTGCGGAAAACTTCCAACGCTTTGTCGTTGACTAAATGCACTACATCCGCACCGGCCTCAAAAAGTGGCTTTGCCAAATGCTCAATCCCTTCACCGAGTAGCGCCGCGCCCACCTTGACGCCTAACTGGTCGGCGAGTTCTCTCGCCTTGCCCAAGAGCTCAAATGGCACTTCGGAGAGTTTGCCCTCTTCTTGCTCAGCAAATACCCAAACTTCACCCGATCGTGTGGTCATCAATAAGCTCCTTAATAAGATGGTTTATACCCTCGTCGGTCGGTTCAACCGCCTTGAATTCACCGCCCGCCAAAACGACGGATTCGATCTTGTTAACGCTCGTGGGCGAGCCCGCAAAACCACAGCGCTCGTCCTCGCAACCGATATCTGCGCAAGTAAGCGTCTCGACCTCGGCGTTTTTATACTTCATCACCCGGCGCATTTCGTAAGGACGAAGTTCACCAAACTTTTCAGTTACGGTAAAAAGCGCAGGCAGCTGGACTTTACACGTCTCAATGCCAGTACCGATATCACGCGTTGCAATCGCCTCTCGCCCCTTCATTTCCAACTTTTCCAAGTAAGTGACAACTGCATAATCAAGCTTTTCGCCAATTTGCGGACCTACTTGCGCAGTATCTCCGTCAATCGCCTGGCGTCCACAAAAGACGAGATCGGGCGAGAACTTCTTTACCGCTTGGCTTAAAATATAACTCGTAGCCAGCGTATCCGAGCCCGCCGCTTTGCGGTCAGTGAGCAATACCGCACGATCCGCACCGCACATCAATGCCTCACGCAAAATCGCCGTCGCCGCCGGCAGTCCCATGGTAATTACGGTAACTGTCCCACCGTAAGTCTCTTTTACTGCCAAGGCAGCTTCAAGTGCGTTTTTGTCTTCAGGATTAAAGATTGCAGGCAAAGCCGCACGGTTAATCGTGCCGTCCGCCTTCATAGCGTCGCCCGTAACCTTTTGCGTGTCTGGAACCTGCTTTATGCAAACAACCGAGTTATATCCATTCATATTAGTAGTATTATACCATATTTATCTCAGAAATGGATGAAAAACCCTGTCTTTCGCAGTAATTAACAATGCCGTCGTAAACCTCACTAACGACATTGGGATTGGTAAATATCGCAGTGCCTACGGCAACAGCGCTTGCACCTGCCAGCAAGAACTCGATTGCATCCTTGGGCTCGTAAATTCCACCCATTGCCAGAATGGGGAGCTTAGTTACCTTGTGAGCATCGTAGACGAGCTTGACAGCTGCGGGATGAATGCCTCTACCCGACAGTCCACCCGTTTGATTGGCCAAAACTGGACGACGCTTTTCAATGTCAATTACCATCGCTGGGATAGTATTAATCATTGAAAGCGCGTCAGCCCCTCCATTTTCACACGCCTTTACGTAAGGTGTGATATCCGGCACATTGGGAGCGAGCTTGATAATCAAAGGAAGTTTGGTTGACGCGCGAACGGTAGCAACAACCTTTTCCAAAACCTTGGGATCCTGCCCAAAGGTGTGTCCACCCTCCTTGACATTGGGACAACTGACGTTAACTTCAATTGCGTCCACCTTGTCTCCCATACGAAGCGCGACCTCGCCATACTCTTCAATTGACCCACCCCAAATGTTGGCGATGAGTGGCACATTGACATTTTCACGATACCAGACAAGCGTATAATTAAGAAAGTGCTCGATACCTGTACCTTGCAAGCCAATTGCATTTACAAGTCCACCCATAACTTCGGCGTGACGAGGCATTTCATTGCCAGGCCAAGGATCGAGCCGAATCCCCTTGGCGGTTACTGCACCCAATTTCGAGTAATCGACCGCGCCAATATACTCGGTCCCGTATCCGAACGTCCCACTTGCCGTAGCAACGGGAGTAGCCATCTTAAGTCCGCCTAAGTTTACACTTGTATTTACCATCTTTTAATTCCTTTTCATCCTTCGTCTACGAAAGCGCAAAGCGTCAAGATTGCCATCGGCAACGAGACGATTGAGAATGATGCTCGATTGTTGCGAGTTGACACCGCCCTTGTATCCCATTACTGCGCAAGCAAAAATCGCCTCTACCTCGCCGAAGCCCATTTTGCGATTTTCTCGCTCTTCGGGACAACCCGCCATCTTCCAAGCGTTAATGATGTCAACGAGGGAGGGATTTCGGCAAATACCACCCGTCAGTTCAACGCGCTGCTTCCAATAGAACGCCTCGACTAAATCCCCGCGCAGATTGGCGTAATCACCCAATAGCGACATCGCCTTGACATGTCCAAGCATAGCCGCCTTGTAAAGAAAATTCATATACTGCCAATCCGTCGAAATGTCGGGCGCTTCACTATGATGCATATCAAGCGATTTCGTCCACAGTCGCTCGGCCTCTTCGAGTTCTGCGGGCGAGGGCTCGGGAATATCAATCGTTTCGACGGGTTTGGATGGTGGTAGAGTGGGAGCGGACGACGGTTGAGCGCTTTGAGTCGCTGGCTGATTGTCGCTCTTGTCTACGGGCGGGTCGTATTCGTCTGGCTGGTGACGTTCAATACGTCTACGACACCAATGGTAAATCGCGTATGCGACGACCAATACCGTTGGAATCGTGATACGCGCGTTTTCGGGTTCAAGCCATGTCGGCAATGTCATTTCTCTATAAAATCCTTCTTGACGCGAATGCGGACAATCTCTGGCGCCTGACGATAAACGACTTTTAATAGCTCGTCGATTTCATTTGGATTTTTCTTCGCATCACGCAAAATCTCCGCCAATGTCAACCGAAAGAGCCAATTTGTCTCCGGCGTGCCGGCGACGGCAATGCGCGCGCACTTCTCGGCCTCGTCATATTCGCCAAGATGATTGAGCGTATCCGCGAAATCGTTATAGATCTCGAACGGCGGCTGCTTCGCGCCCGAAAGGACAACGCGGTAGAACGCCGCGCTTGCGATATAATCGCCCTCGCTGGCCGATACCGCGCCCATTACCGCGTTCGCGGGGATGAATCCCCGCCCATCCCGACGCGCGAGAATCGCCCGGGCGATGCGTCCCGCCTCGACGAGATTGCCCGCGTTGTAGGCGAGAATCATCTCGTTGCCCCGCTCGGCGATGGTCTTGAGGATGTCGGGAAGCGGCTTTTTACCATGGGCTTTTTCAAACTCGCCCACCCACTTCTCAAATTCCAATCGAAACTCGGCCATCACCTTGTCGTCTGGACGAACTGGTCCGCAAGCACTCACCAACGTCAACGCGTTTTTGTTCTTGCGCAATATCGCCATGCTATCCTCGATACGACGACGCTGCGACTCCTCGGCCATGAATCCACCGCGCAACATTTCGTTCAGATTTATGAGCGCGGAGACATTGTTCGCATCCACCTCTTCAAGAATGCGCCAGTAAAGCTTCCAAGCCGCTCGCTGGTCTCCCGCTTCAGCGAGCGCGTTGGCAAGCGTATTTGCCTCGTAAGCAAAAGCACGGCGAAGCGTTGGCACAAAACGATCGCGCGACGAGAGATACGGCTTCATCGCCTCCCAACGCGCTTCCCACTTTGCTATTGTCGTGGATTTGCCAGTCATCACATATACCCGCTCGGGATGGAGGCGCACGGCAAGCTCGGCAAAAGTCTTGGGACCGATTGTTGCCGCTACCCAAAGATTCGTCTCAGCCGGCCATTCTTGACGGACGATTTTAAGTAGTTCAGCTCGATATGCATCATCCTCACGTAGCGACAACAGCCGCTTGGAAGAGCCCTGCTCACGGCGCTCCGCCTCCCAAATCATCTGATCGTCTGCAGCGCCACCCATGACGACGAAACGTCCGTCCGCCTCGTCAAGCATCGTGCGCGCATAAACGCTTGCCACTTCCCCGATATTATAGTCGTGCTCGACTGATGTCACAACCGCATAAAGTAAACTCATCGCAAAAATCGTCCATCCGCCAATCATGCGGAAATAGTACTCCCATGTTCGCTTGTCAATGCCGGCGAGATTGCTCGTCCCACCGAGGGCGACTTCGCGCGCGCGTCGCGTCATAAGTAGAAATACCGCATTAAGCACCCAAAGCGACAAAATGGCGGCAAAAACCCACAAAACCGACAGCGCACCCGTAACCGCACGATCCCAAACTGGTGGCAAAAAGAGCCATACGATGGCGGATGCTACGCCAATACGCCAACCGAAATAGCGATTGACCATTGCACCGATGAGTCCGCCCGAAAGCGCGGCTGCGACT
Organism: Kiritimatiellia bacterium; assembly: GCA_045599105.1. Taxonomy (GTDB): domain Bacteria; phylum Verrucomicrobiota; class Kiritimatiellia; order RFP12; family UBA1067; genus UBA1067. Next base: position 15,915 of record JAZRVL010000044.1, on the reverse strand, counting down.
ATTGAGACCGAGACAAACTTACCACCGAAAATCTGGATGAAATACCCCCAAACTGGATGTGTCATTTCGGGAAGCGGGGCGATCTTTCCCGCCCATGCAAGCGCCATTCGTGTATGGTCGTTCCAAGGAAGTCCATTGGGTGAAGAAAGAAAGTAAAGCAACAATCCGCCTATCGTTGCCACCCAAAAAATCAATTCGCCTCTTGTATCTCGTTTCATCGCATATCTCCAGTTTGGGTTAAACCCTACGAAATGAAGGCGGCGCAATGCGCCGCCCGTGAATACTTTAGTAAGTACTTAACTAATCGTAATCTCACCTACGTCTATCTTTATGCACGACGACGAAGCGCGAGACACGCCAAGCCAAAGAGCATCAAGACACCCGTCGTCGGCTCGGGAATGGCCGCCGCCGTCCAGTCGCCAGCCGTACCACCGATTTCAGGACCATACTCAGGCTTGAACGTAAGAGAGCCTTCCGTATCAGCCGTGCTTTCGAATACGCGAAACTTATCACCACCATCGCCCAAAAAGGCGACAATGGCAATATAAGTTTCACCGCTCCGCATTGCTTCCTGAATCTGCGGCACGAAGGTGTAAACGCCTTCATCGAAGCCATACGCATTCATCGTATCCATGCCTTCAATGCCGGAACGGTAATCGACGTAATTGGCTGCGAGATAGGCGCTAATCGTTTCCTGCGTGCCCGCACCGTCAAAGATTGACGATGCGATGGTTGCCGTGCAGTAATATGCCGAGTAGTTGGCTATGTCACTTTCCGTTTCGTTGTTCACACCCATTGTATCGAGGTATGCCCAAGTAGTGGCGGCGTAGCTCGTCGCCATTGCCATCACTGCCACTGCCATAATCATTAACTTTTTCATTTTGTTTCTCCTTTGATATTTAAGTCGTGATTATCCTTAGTTCTGACTCTGCGCTGGCTCCTTTGTCAGCACAACACGGAAGAAGCGGTAAGGTGTATCTTGCATTGGTATGGTACCGACTTTACCAATCGGCGTCCACTCTGGATCAGTCAGATTAACCTTGCCTTCCAACATCTCCGTGTAGCCGGCAACTTCGATGCTGGGATAGATGTAGGGTACGCCCTTATCGTCGAGCATCAACTGGTAGACGACGGCCTCGGTGAGCTGGGTGAGATCGAAGTTGGGGTTCTCGATCACGATCTTCTCCAGCGACATGCACTTGTAGAAGGCCTTCTCGCCGATCGCCACGACATCCTTGCCAACCGTGACCTTGCGAACCTTCGTGAAGTCCTTGAAGAAGCGCTTACCAACGGTCTCAACCCCATCACGAATCACCGCTTCCTCAACCGACAGCTTCTGCTTAATGGTGAAGGTCGGAGCGACGTCGGCGCTGCCCTTGCCGGTAATGGCGAGATCCTTGCCATCATCGGAGATGACGATGCCGTAGTCCTTGGCCAGCGTACCCTTGAAGGTCGAGCCCTCGACGACGATGTCGTCTTCGCCTTCCTTCGAGAGGACGATCTTCACCGTAACATTGGCCTGCTTCTCCGAGTTGTTGACCACCGCGCAAGTATAGGTGCCGCCGGTGCGCTCGATAAGCTGCGCGTAGGTGATCTTGAACTGAGGCGCGAAGGTCTCAAGGAGCTTCACGGGCGTATCCGCCTCAAGCGCGAACGGCGGGAAGTCGACCATCGGCTCGCCATCAAGCGGATTCGAGCCCTTGAGCGTGAACTCTTCAGCGGCGAGCGCGACATCCGAGGAAATCTCGAAGTCGACGTTCCAGTCGTCGTAGCCGACCGCCGCAGTGCCAAGCGTGTACTTGACCGCGAGGTCGCAGCCCTCGACCGTAATCGTCGTATCCTGCGTCGCCGTCGGGAGCGCCTTGGCGACGAGCTTGCCGTTATCATCCCAGATATAGCCCGCCGGAGCGTCAAGCTCCGCACCGTTATTCGTTACCGTAGCGTTGCCGTCAGCATCAAACGCGAGCGCACCATCGTAGGTCGCTTCGCCAAGCTCGACCTCAACATTATCCGTATCGTTCTCCTGCGGGTTCGCAACCGAGACCGACCTCTCGCCTGTAAGCGTACCGCCAGCGATCGTAACTTCAATATCGCCCTTGGTCGTGTGCTGCGCAACCGCAACCGCCGCGCCCTTGGTCGTATTGCCGCTACTCGATTTCACAACATCGTAGTCCGTAGCCAGCGCGGTAAGCGTGCCACCATTCACCGTCAAAGCGCCGCCGCGAATTTCGACCGCCGAATCAATGCCGGTAATCGTACCGCCGTTGATAACGAGCGTCGAGTTGGGTTGCGGATTGAAGATCGCGACATTGGTGTTGGGAGCGAGCGCAGTGATCGTGCCGCCATTGACGACGACATCCGTATACCCACGAGTTCCGTTTCCGCAAATGCCGTAGTAGTAACCCGTGAGATTCGCGTTGACCGTCAACTTCGCACGAGCCGTGCCGTCCGAAGTCTCGCCCTTCTCGGTAAGCTTAATCGCCGAGATGATCGACGAGACCGTGGAGCTGTTAATTGAGCCCGTCGTGCCAACGACCGTGAAGTCGCCGCCGTACCTGACTGCGAAGAGCGCATCCTTCGAGGTCTGCGTGAACGCGCCCTTCGGGGTTACATTGAACTCGCCGATATTGAGCGTCACCTTCTTGCCAATCGCAATGCACTTGTCAAGCTTGACATCCGCGAGAAGCACGATCTCAGCATCAGCCGCAGCCGCAGTGAACGCATCCGCAAGCGTCAGGTAGAGCGTCGAACCGATCTTCGCCACTGCATCAGCCGTGGACTTGCCTTCAATCGCCGCAGCAATCGTAGTCGCAATCGTGGTCGCATCGGTGATGTTGTCGAGCTGGACCGACAATGTACCTTCACCATCGTTGAAGAGCTTGCCATTGTCAGCCGTATAAACGAGCGTCACGGATGTGTTATACGGAACGGTGACCGAACCATCCTCGCCAATCGTATAGCCCGCGATGGACGGCGTCGCGCCCGCAATCGCCGGAACCGTGAAGGTCACATCAGCATAATCAACCGTAAGCTTACCATTCGCATAGACGAGCTTGTAGTTGCCCTCGGCACCGACAAGCGTGATTGCCGGAATCGTCGCCGGCTCAGGCATCGTGATGAAGTTGCCGACCTCGCCGATAACCGTCAAGGTCTCGCCAAAGGTAACGCCACCCTCGGCAATCCACTGCTGGTTTGCGAAGGTGATCGTCGCACCATCGGCGACCGCAATCTTCGCGCTATCAACCGTACCAGAATTACTACCGAGCGTAATGCCCATGCCGCCAATCATACGGACCTGACCACTATGCTCCGAGGCATCAATAACCGCAATCTTCTGCAAGACTCCGACCTTGTTGCCGATGAAGTTGCCATTTCCGCTGACCACGCTGAAGATTACCGTCGAGTAGCTCGAACCATCGGTGAGTTCAAGACCCGCAAGATCGTTATTCGCGAGAATAACTTCCGGCTCAAACTCAACGCCATTCTTCAGATAACCAACGACGCCAGTAAGCTTAACCGTCGTATTCTCGTTGCCATACTTGTTGAGGTCCGCGCCAGTCACCGTGACATTGGTGAACTCGACCGCGCCAGCCCAATCCTCGTCAACCGTGAAGAGCGGAGCCGCTTCCGTGAGCGTAGCGCCGGTAACCGCAATCGTGCCCTCGCCATTAATCGGAGCGGTAAGCGGAATCGTGAGCGCAGTCGTCGAAATCGTCAGCGTAATGTCCGCAGGAACGACGATCTCATCGTCCGCAAAAAGACGCGGCATCCACGCCTCACCGCTCTCTTCCGTCGCGAAGAGCGTAGTGTCCAAAAGCGTCGCCGACTCCGTCAAGTATAGCGTCGTCGCCTCGGAACGTTCGAAGCCATAGATAAGCTCGTACTTGTTGTTGTCCGTATACTCGAGCGTCATCTTGCGACCCTTGATATCTTCCGGAACGATGAGCTTAACCGGCCAAGTCGACTTATCGTCGCCTTCCGGCGCATCGCAAAGGCCCGTAAGTCCGAGACGTCCTTGGCTAAACACCGTCTCAATCGGATATTCCGAGAAGTCAAAGGTAACGGAGCCGTTGCCGTTGATCTTGGTCGGACCGCCGGCAATGGTCATCGCGCCATATTCAATCGTAACCGGCGTCGTAATTATCGTCGCACCGTCGTTGATGATCTCGCCTTCGCCCGCCTTAATGCTGAGCGTCTGGCCTTCATTGTTCTGACCGACAATGGTAAGCGATTCCTGGTGAATTTCCTCGCCGGCGTTGATGGTGAGCTCGGAATTGACGCCAACCGTCAAGTTAGCCACCGACCCATCTACCGGGATGTCCGCGCTCTCACCTTCATCATCCGTCCACGCCTCGGTCGCCGACCAGGTCTCGGCCTCTTCGTCGAGCGTGCGCGAATATGCGCCGTATTGCGGATTGTACGGGAACTCCTCGCTCAATTTCGCCATCGCGTTCGGCCCGAGAATCGAGTTGTAAACGCGTAGCATCTTGATGCGACCGACCTTGTCGGTATCGGTTTGTCCGCTATCGCCGTCGCGCTTGTAGCCGCTACTGAAGTAGTTGCCTTGGAACCAACCGCTGACCTGAATACCGTTAATCATCTCAAAGCCCTCTTCCTTGTGGGACGATGCCCACTCGAGCCCATCAAGATAAACGGTGAGATCCTTGCCATCGGCGGAAAGCGTGATTTCATAAACGTGAACCAAGGTCGAAGCCGCCGGCACCGACATAACGGTGATCTCTTCGCAGTGGTTCTGGTTGGTGCCGTAAACAAGTCGGACCTCGTTGGGCGTATCGGTAGTCGAGAAGAAGAAGGTCTTATTCGCGCCACCGAGGGAGATGAACACCGTGTTCGGATACTCCGACATCTTACCGGCGAGCGCAATCGTCCACGGACGGCCGACGGAGCTCCAGTTGAGATTGGCCCACGGGCGAACCGAAGTATAAAGCGAGGTATAAAGCCCTTCCTCATTCTGATCGGCGTAGCTTGTATTCAAGTCGCCTTCAAGCGACGCCTGGTTTTTCGAATAAGCGGAAGTAGCAATAGTCTTCGCGCCAGTCGTCTGAACGGTATTGGTGAACGTCCAGTCGTAATAGCACGCCGCGCCAGAAACCGAAGGAGTATAAGTGAAGGTAATCGTATTATTCTCAAAGGTCGGGTTTTCAATCGTCACGCCATCGAGCATAACCGTAGGCAATACCGAACCTTCGGCCAGCTTGAACGAGAACTTACCATCCTCAGCAAGCGAGCTCGTAAAGGCGAGCGTAGTGCCAGCATCCGTCTTGAACGCGCCAAACTCTCGCTTCGCACCCAAATTAATGGTGCCACTCTTAAGTTCAATCGTACCATTATTGACGACCTGTCCGGACATGGTAATCGCACCAGCCGTCGCATCGAGCGTAAGCGTCTTCCCTTCATTAACCGTAATCACCTGCGTAATTGGCATCGCCGCCGTCGAGGTGATCTTCGCATCGCCAGCAACCGTAACTGGAATCGTGCGCGCATCATTGTAGGAAGTAATGCCATACTCGCCGAGCTTCAACTCGCCGCCATTCAAATTGAGCGCATTCGTACCGCTCGCATTAGCCGACGTCTTGATGCCCTTCGCGGTGAATACGCCGCCATTGATGTTGATCGTCTGATTGTTGCGGGTTAAGCCAACGAGCACCTGCGCATCAGAAGCGGTGAACTTCGCATTATCGCCCATCGTAAAGGTCGAAGGACCATTCCAGTGACCGAACATAATTGAGGACGTATTACTGTCGGCGATGGTCGAACCCGTGACCACGATTTCCGCCGAATCACTCAGGGTCAAATTCGCGGTACGATTATCGGCGCCCTGCGAGAGAACCACTCTTTCAGTAGTGAGCTTGGTCGTGCCCGAGAGATTGAAAGAGGCCTGACCAATGCCAAAGCCCATATCGCCATTGGCATAAACCGTCGCGTTCTCCATATTGACCGTCGACTGCGTGCCGGCAAGATCAAAAGTCGTGCCGATATAGAAGGTCGCGTCCTTCAAGGTCATGGAGCCGCCATTAACCGCGAAGTTAATCGGCGCAGCCGCATCAGCCGTGCCAGCACCGCCCGCGTAAGTGACGCCATTAGCCGCAGTCTTGAGTTCAGTTACTGGCCAAGCGTAGGTAATATAGCTCGTGCAGTCATCAACAATGAACTGCCCGACATTCGGAAGTGCCGCCGTCGCCTTAAACTTAATCGGACGCGCACAAGTAATCGTAATCTTACCGAGCATCATATCGGGTTTGTCGAATTCGATCTCGACTTCGCCCTCGCCGTCAGCAACCGCAATCGTTACGTCATTGAGCTGGCCCTCAACAAATTCGCCTTCATCCCAAGTAATCTCGCTGAACTTGGTGCTCTCGCTAATCGTCGCCGAGAAGTCCTGCTTAATAACGACGTCGCCCTTGTTGATTACCTGCACCGCGCAAAGCGTCGCACGACCATCACGCGGACTTCTAATTCGCGCTGCGTTAATCGTTACGGTATCGCCCGTGCAACCATTTACGCGAAGCGCATTCTTACCAATCTCTGGGGTCGCATACTGTCCAACGCCCCAAACATCACTACCAGGCGTAGTTTCGCCATTCTTAAAGGTATACTGCGTACCGTTAATCGTAACTGGCGCAAGCGCGATGGATGCGTCATCCGAAGTCGCATAGACGATCACATCATACTCGGTATAAGGGACGCCGTGCACTTCGACCGTCACACCGTTGCCATCGTCAAGATAGCCGCGCAGGAACGGATTGGCGATGGAGCCGCACTGCCACGTATTCTTACCAGTCGCCGAAAGCGACATCGTCGGACGCTCAATGACATCCTTGCCATCGTATGCATTCGGACCAACAATCTCAATCGTCTTGCCGCCGTCCGTCCACTGCTTATTGATATTATTCCAGCTGTCGCCCAAAGTTGGCGCAATGCCATAGAAACCATCACCAGTTACGAGGTTTTCGCTTGGCGAATCAGCGCCGGCTGTACCGCCGCTGCTACCACCCGCGATATTGATGGAGATAACTTCCTTGTTCTGGGCGCGGAGCGAAATGCTATTCGCAGCTTGGGTGAACGCACCGTAGAAACCTTCCTTAAGCTCGCCGAACGAAATCGAGCCGCTGATCGTAATCGGAGAATTAAACAGCACCTTCTCCCAGCAGCCGTCTTCATATACGCTATCATCGGCGACAAACTTCGCATCACCGGTGATATCAAGACTGGCGCAGTCGAATGTGCCATCAAGAATGATCGCAGCCCCATTCGCAACCGTCAGCATGAGCTTGGTCATGCTCGGATCTGTGACCGCTGGCTCCCAAATGATATCCGACAACTTGGTATCCTCGGAAATCGTCGCTGACGCAGAACCAAGCCACGCATACCTAACCGTATTGCCCTCAAAGGTAAGTTCGGCGTCGTCCGTCTTTTCGCCAACCGTAATCACATACCTTCCGCTCGTCGCGCCCGAAAGCGTGCCCGTGCAGAGCGTGAACGCCTCATTCTCGCCCAACGTGGACGGGAGCTTATACGAGGTGTTGGCCGCGAGCGTAAAGTCGCCATCAATCGGCGTTGCAGTCTTATCAAGCGCCGAGAAGTCAAGCGCGAGAGTCGTCGTGTCAACAAGATTCAAATTATTGAAGTGAAGCTTACCCGCTTCAACCGTAATATCCTTAATATGATCACCAGAACCATAGGACGTGCCAAACGTTAACTTTCCGGCTCCGCACTTAACCAGCTTAAAGCCCTCGTACGCACGGAAATTTCCACCACCAAATAGCGTCTTGTCATTAGCATTCTCAAAGGTGGTCGTGCCATAGAAATCATACCACCCATATTGCGTAATTGGCGTTGCATTTGAACTGTTGCCGAGAATAAATGTCGCGTCCTTAACCTTGGCATCAGCATTGTTGCCGTGCGTCGTAATACCATTAACTCCATTATTGAGCTTAATGTTACCGCCGTCAATCTGAATCGTCACACCATCAACCGCATACCCACCAGCTTTGTTGTTGAGCGTCAGCTCCGCCGTGCCGGTCTTGATGAATGTACCCGCGCCAGTGATGCCGTTAATCGTCATTGCGGACGAGACATCGACTTTCAACTTTCCGCCCGCCGCAATCGTGAAGTTGTTGTAGGGCATCGAGGTCGGCGCAATCACACCAGGACCCCCAATCGTAATCAATCCTGTCGTCGCCAACGATGGCGCGATCTCGTCGGTGCCACTATTACTATAGGTAATCGGATTCGATCCAGCATCAATGTTAAGCGCACTCGCAGTTGCGACATCAATTTCAACTTCAGAAACTATCTTGCCGACATTATAGGAAACGCTGCCATAAAGTGGATCGGAAATCGTCAAAAGTCCATCGCCCTTGAAAGTAATGCCTTTAGCAACGATGTCACCCATCATCGTGATATTGGCGTTATTGCTAATCGTAATTTCCGCAGGAATCGTTTCGCTTGGCGCAACGCCATTATCCCACTCAATCTCACTCCATGCGTCATTGAAAGCAGGCGTCAGCGTTGCCGTCGCCACCTGCTCGACTACGCCGACCTTCACAATCTGAACTGCAGCGATTGAAGCACGCGTACGTAAAGAACCGTACTGGCGCGTCGCACGAATCGTAATCGCCGCGTCGGTCACATCAATTACATCCGAAACTACCGCATTAACGCCTTCGGTTACTGGATGCGTTGCATGATCACCAGCCGAAGCGCCCCAACGACCAAGCGTTGAATTCTTAATCGTATAGCCGAGCTGATTCTGCCCTTCCGTCGGGCCTGTATATGTTACACCATTAATGACAACTGGCGCAAAATAGACATTTGCGGTATCGGTCGCCATATAAACGATTACGCGGCACTGCCCGCCTTCACCAACGAGATTCTTAACGCCAGTTACATCAAAGCCAATCGTGCGGTTATCCGTCTTATCCATTGCCAAGCCGCGCATAATACGCTTGGAATCGGTCTTGCCAACATTGTTAATGCCATTCTCGGTCGTGAATGAATCCGTGCTGGCGAACGGAGTAAAGGTGACGCCCTTACACGTCACCGCAGTCGCGCTATTAACCACACCCCACTCAGAGCCGAGTTCGGGATAAAGACCAAATTCTGTATTGCCGTCCAAATCACTGTCGGACGCCGCTTCAACATTGATGCTGACCGCACCAGGCATCATAGAAGAAGTCGCAACAATCGCGCGGAAACCGAAATCGCTCTTATCGGCCGTAAATGTATAGCCGGCTGCCGTCGGAGAGCTTACTGTCGGCGTTCCGGAAATTGAACCAGTTACCAACCAATGTGAATATGGCGCGCCAACAACCGCGTACTTCACGAGATCCTCGGTCGGCATACCGCTCAAATCAAACGCCAAAGCACCGCCCTGCAACGTGCTACAATCCAAATCAACGCCAATCGGAATACCCACATACTTAATCGTGGCACCCGACGAACCCAGCACCTTGATATTCTTGCAGACCACTTCATCGTCAATCGTCAATACCGCATCTTCCTCGAAGGTAAGTTCAACTAGCGTATTCTCATCTACCTCAATATCGCCCCAATCAATGTCAGACCAGTCCATCTCACCAGAAATTGTCGCCGTCGCCGCAGTCGGGCCAGGGCTGTACATATTCTTGCCAACCTTCGCGACCTGCTCATCGGTAAGCGCAACGCCACGATAAACACGGAAGTCGTCAATGTAGGAGCCAATAGCACCCTTGATGCCCGAAACCGAGAATACGCTACCGCCCACCAAGCCGAACGAGGCAAGGCCAAACGCCGTCTTCGTTGCGTTCGGATACCACCCATGAACAGCAGTCTGCTTTACTCCATCGATGTAGAAATCAACAGTGCTACTGCCGCGCCCGACAACCACATAAGTATGGAAGGCCTCGGTTATATCCTCTACGCCGATTTCATACTTGATGTACGAGTTGTTTTGAATAACCTCAATCTGCTTGTTTTCAGTATCGGCGACGAGGAGTATGTTATCGTTATTCGAACCAAAGCACCAAAGTAGCGCCTTGTTGTCAGCAATCGGCGTAATCTTCGCTGTACACGAAACCGTAAACGGATCAACGGAGCTTGGATTTGTGCTCGCGACGCATGTTCTTCCAGGATCGCTCTGAACATTCTTGGCAATGCCAGTGCTAACTTTAATTGCCTTACCTTCTTGACCTCCACGATCCGCTACATATTCGGAACCAAGAGTGTTCATATCGGGAATATCCGTTGTCGCACAACTCGCCTTGGTCGTATTCCCATTGAACTGATACCAATAATATGGCGCAACACCATTCTCATCTTCCGTCCCATCCGGTTCGATGAATGGAACCTCTGGCTCAACCTTTTCCGCTACAATCTCATAGGCAGGACGATAAGCAGTATCTGCGCTCTGCGTAATGTAAGCATTTGCTTCGTCATTAGTCTGGAAAAGGCGAAGGCGCAAGCTATTATTAGATCCATTGCCCTGCACTATACCCATAGGATATGACGTACCAACCTTAACAATAACCTCATTGGAGAACTTATACTCGAGCTTATTGCCAATCGACCAGGATACAAGATCCTGACTACCGCCATTGCGACTATCCGACTGAACTCCGTTAAGGGTAATAAATTCCGCGCCATAATTCCATGGATAATTTGCACCCGTCTGTTGAGCTAAAGTGATACTCTTAATCTTAAGTTCAGTCCCTTCCGGAAGTCCGCAAGAAGTCGGGATTATGAAAGAAGACAATCCATAACCACCATGCCCAGTAGAAGTTACACCGCAATTGATATTTGAAAAAGTATAGGTAGGCACTGGCCATTTAAATGCGGCAATCTGGTCGCTCGTCAAATTGGTTTCAAAAAGCGCAATGCGATGAACTTTCAATCCAGACGCGATTTCATTCGACCCATTGCGGCAACCGACATAAATGTTATTAAGCTGCCCACCGCCCGTCATGCATCCTGGCGTAGAGATTTTATTGATGCCATCAATGTAAGTATGCGTTCCCCGACCATCAGCGTTCGTGACACCTTTATAAACAAGCGCAATGGTCTGACGAGTGGTTGGTGTCCATGTAGTTGAACCTTGATCTATGTTGCCTGCATTCCAACACTGTCCAAGCGTAGTTCCATTCGCCGAAAGCGAGACATCATTACTGTTAGTGCGCAAGCTCAAAAGCGCCGAACGAGACGAAAAAGACGGCGCTTCGACATCAAGAACAAGGGTCAAGATTTTATCTGTATAGATGGTTCCGCTCGTAAGCGTCATGGAAAGACCGCCGTCCGAACCAACCGTAAGCGAGCCATCGGAATTAACCGTAGCATTCGCCGCCTTGGTCCAGGTATAGTCCCCAGACATTAGAAAATTAAAATCACTCCACACCGCAACGGGCGTTGGCGCGTCCGCGAGCGCAGAGCCGATGAACAGGAACGAGAACAGCGATACGAGCGCGTACCGCACGACGTTTAGGGTCTTTTTCATGTTTGTTTTGCTTTGTTTTTGGTTGTTGTTAGTCATTGTGTTCAATGTTAAATTTAGTTAAGCGACCTTTACTGGTTTAAAACCAAGACGAGCGGCGGTCTCGTGAGCACGTCGCGTAATTTCGCGCAAATCGTAATTGCACTCTTTCGCAATCTGATGACGAATGCGCCGAACTTCTGCGATAATAGCATTATCTTTCATCGTTCTATCCCTCTCTTAACTTGGCTGGCGACTTCTTTCGCATTCTCTACTTATCTCACCCTACGAGCGCGTACCGCACGACGTTTATGGTCTTTTTCATGTTGGTTTTGTTTTGTTTTTGGTTGTTGTCAGTCATTATGTTCAATGTAAAATTTAGTTAAGCGACCTTTACTGGTTTAAAACCAAGACGAGCGGCGGTCTCGCGAGCTCTTAAAGCTATTTTTCGCAAATCATAATTGCATTCTTTCGCAATCTGATGACGAATGCGCCGAACTTCTGCAACAAGATAGCTATCAGACATTCTTAGCCTCCATATTTAAGTTGTTAAGAAATGTTTCGGGTGTCATAATCAAAGGACATCTATATCCGGCTTTTTCAACGATCTGCATCGTTATAGGAAGCGTGTGCGGGTTTGCCATATGACGGCAATTCCAAGTAAGCAATACATCCATTCTTGCAATTGCAGCAGATGCAATATGCATAGCATCAGTCGTTTCCCCTTCTGGTAAAGCATGTCCACGTATCAATTTGCGCGCAAGTGAAAGCTCTTTTTCAAGTTCATCTGAAACAACTTTAACATCTTTTATCGCTACGGTTCTCTTTTCGCTCAACTCCGCTCTTCCTCTACTTGCCTCATTCAATGTGTAAACCGACACATAAACATCACATTTATCTCGTTCTTGCTCCCACCATTTGCGCGTCCACGCTTGATCCGCCGCAACCTTAGCATCAGTCGTCGCCAACCCTGTGAGATAACTCACAAAGCTTGTCTCTAAATACACTTTTAACTTAGCTGGCGACTTCTTTCGCATTCTCTACTTATCTCACCCTACGAGCGCGTACCGCACGACGTTTAGGGTCTTTTTCATGTTTGTTTTGTTTTGTTTTTGGTTGTTGTTAGTCATTATGTTCATATTCAAGTTTAGATGTGTAATCAAATTGGTTTTGATGGATCAACAATTTCCAATCCCCTAAAATAGTCACGATAAAAGCCATGATCACGCGTCAATAATCTATCAGCGCATTCTAATGCGTGCGCGCCAACCAGAAAATCGGCCACAACCCTCTTTGGCGGAATGGACTTTCTCGCCTTTGCCACACGCCAAAGTTCAGATGCATGAGTTGCCGCGCTCTGGGTCAATGCAACATACTTAATCCCCAACTTCTGCATAACCATTTCAAATGTCGCATTGTTTTCGAACGCGGCCCCGGTTTCCGCCCAAACAACATCACTCACAATTACATCACCAGCGGAAAATGCAGCCGTTAGCGCATCAAACGACGGCTGCCTGTATTCGATGTCATCAAGGAATACATCAAGCAAAACATTTGTATCAACAGCGGTCACCATTGATTATACCCTCTGAATTCACCAACAACAGCATCAGTTCGCTGGCCATTGCGAATGCAGCCCACGAAATCAGTCAACGGATTGGTCTTATCGGAGGCATTCTCAACCCGCCCATCTCGGATTCCTTCGATAATCCAATTAATAAGCGTCATACGCTCTTTAATTGTCATTCGACCGATCTGTTCCATCACCGCTGGCATAACCGTCCTCCGAAATAATTCGTCAGTCCTCCATTGTTTTGTTTTTGGTTGTTGTCAGTCATTATGTTCAATGTTTGAAAGTTTCCTAATTAGATTTTGACCGCATCGCGCCACACTTCAATCGGCGAAATGTCAATATCGCCTGGCCAAGTCAAATGGCCACATTCAACGTATGCGGTTTTGAAAAATTCCGGATCGGACAGCTTTTTCCAATACGGCTGGGTAAAGTAAGCGGCGCAATCGAAGACTCCGCGCGAGTCGTCGTCAAACACGACCGCAACTCGGTGGTCGTCTAACGGCTTCGCTTCTTTCAGTGTCTCGTAATGTAATGCCAATGTTGCCATGCTTTGTCCTCGACTGCGGACACACCTTCCGCAATCTTGCGAAGAATAATACCAAAATCTTGGCAAAGAAGTCAAGCACATTTTTCCCACATCATCGCATACTTACTTCGAAAAGTTTCACGCCAAGCTCTCGCGCCATTCTCTTCCAATCAGCTAGAACGGTGATTGGGCGGCCACGCGGGTCCCCACTTTTCTTCTCCTACCTACGCTATTGCGTTTGCACTACTACACTAACTCGCTTTACCACTGGGAGTATCACAATTCCCCAAAGGGAGTATCATAATTCCCGAAAGGGAGTATCATAATTCCCCACTAAGAGTATCACGAGCTCTCCCTCCAAGTGTATTACATTTTCCCCTTTCAAAACGCCAACGGCAATTCGCCGACCGCCTTTTTCGCATTCCATTTCATTTTCCACGCGAAAAGCCCCTCTGCCCGCTCCTCCAAATAATCCACCTCTTGCTGCGTCCGCGTGCGCCAAAAGAACATTCTCGAAGGAATCGTTGCGCCTCATCGAGCCAGTCACCGTACCATCGCCATTCGGCGTAAAGGTAAGCGGCTTATCAGTCATCGTCAAGTATTATACTAAAACTTCCTTAATCTGGTGCAAAATCTTTGATGCAGAACCAATGCCATACCTATCCGCAACTGCCAAGAGGTCTTCATCGGTTATGTTTGACTGTTTGCCATTGATTGATAACGCATGGCAATTTGTCCATTGACGTCTTGCATCATCTTTCGGCGCTTCAGACGGCACTCCACCTGTCAAATCGTAAGCAGGAGACAATTGCCAACGTCCACCCTTTTTAAGCAAAAACGAAAAGTTTTTCGCATGATCATCTGACTCGTCAGCGTAAACATTAAAAGCCATTCGCCGAAACATCTCTTCTAATCCTTCATAACCAATCTTTAATTCAACCATTGTTGCGAAAAGTTGCCCATAAGAATTCACTTCCAAAGAAACATCCGGAGGTAGTGATCGCATCGCCCTAAAAGTCTGTATATGATGCTTTTTATTTCCTTCTCGATCAAAACGCTTGGTCATAAAGTGCTTACGCCCATCCAATTCATAAAGACGGGATTCGCTCATCGCAATTCCACATGCGCGCGCCAACTCATAAGTGCGATATTCAGCACAGCCAATATATGGACGATCTTCTGGCGTAATCTTAATTATCCAATGCTCATACCCTTCAGGCAATGTAGCTTGGGGAATGCAAAATTTATCTTCCTTAGCATTCCATCCCACAATCGCCTTAGCTTGCGCACCACCAGCCGATGTTCCTACTCGAAAAATCTCTTTGAGCGCTTCCGGTCCCGACATTTGTCCAATCTTTTTTGAAAGCACCAAACGAGACTGCTCAACCACATTTTTCATTTGCAATGCCAACTTTGATTCGCGACGAGGCCCACGCTCAGGATGATACTCAATCGCTCCCATGGCACGAGAGCCAATGTACGCCAAACGATCTAACGCAGTTACCGAACTCGGCAAAACACCTTGACGCTCCATCCATTCATCAATTACTGCATTACCAAACGAATCAGGAATCGAATCCGCAAAAACCGCAGGCAATCCATAATATGCTCCAGATGGACGATTAGAAAAGGAAAACTCGCCAGAACGAAGCGGCATTTCAAATGGTGCAAGTTCAATCCCCAAAGATAAGAAACTCGTATCGTATGCAAAACGATAATATGAGCCCACGCCTGGGATGATCGTACCAATATGATGACCCCAAATAAACGCCTCAATCGCTGTAATGTGACTATACATTATTACTTAGTGGCTTGGATTTTGCTGCACGCATCCTCGGCGTATTGCCACGTTTAACATAATCCGCTATTGATACCGCATGCGCAGGACCAAGTGTCATAATCCAATCGTCTTTTCCCAATGTGCGACATACCCGAATAAGTGTAGATATGGACGTATCTTTACCCGCTTCAAGATTCTTTACCGCGGTCATCGATATTCCACTTCGATATGCAACTACTTGCTGACTTAGGTTTAGCTGCAAACGTTCGCGCCTAAGCATTGAACCAATGTCAGCAATAATCGACTCTATAGAACCAATCACCATAATAGTTTCTTGTAAATCTATTAACGCGCATATTATAGCACAATTGATTCGCAAAAAGCAATTACATATTTATAAAGGAGCGGTTTCCCGCTCCTTTATGTTTGGATTTAGTCGCTTTTCTTACTTAGCAACTTTGATCACATAGAACGCCGAGGTTGGCTTGCCACCTTCAAACGTATCCGCAAGCGTGAGCCGCGAAGCAGTCGCCGTCGCAGAAGCGACATCCGTCTCCGTTCCGCCAAGCGCC